>JBCCHB010000047.1:0-101981 GCA_039028975.1 Chloroflexota bacterium | reverse complement strand
GGCATTTTCGTGCCAAATCCGATGAAATCGGCGCTTTCCCTAATGACCAGAGCTGTCTCACTCTTTTCTTTATGGTCCTTCAGCTTGAACACGCTAAACATGACCGCCATTTCTTGGCGAATACTTCGTGACAACAACGAAATTCAGATCTTCAGTCGTTTACGAAAGTTACTCGTTTCCGTGGAATGAGCATTCTCTAATGCGGATCTGCCGTGAGAAGTCCGGCGTTAGAGAATGCCTCCTCCACCGAAATCGTGATCTACTGCTCTTTAGAAGCTCTTTTTTCAGCAACTATAGAGACGCTTAATCCTTCTCTTCAACGCCCAGATAGCGCAAGGCCGCCAATACATACATGCGCACCGCCGTCTTGATTTCGTCGATGCTCACCCACTCATCAATGTGGTGAGGAATATAAATATCGCCAGGGCCACAGGTGACGATGGGAATCTGTTTGCGAGCGTTCAGAATCGTGCCGTCTGTTGAGCCAGGGACGCCACCGTAAATGGGGGGCTCACCGGTCAAATCTTGGTAGGCCGATGCCAGGGTCGTAACCACTGAATGCCCACGATCTGTAGAGGTAGCAGGGCGCACTTCTACCACCTCCATTTCATAACTCAGGCGTTCATCCACCGCAGTAACAGCCATCAACATCTTCTCAATCTGCTGAGCTAGCCATTCTGGCTCTTGGCTCGGGACCATACGAAAATCGAGGGTCGTCGTGGTGGAACCAGGCATGACGTTGTTTTGCGCTTCTCCCGCGCAGGGCGACATCAGGATGGTGGGCGTAATGCTTGGCTGCCCAAGAAATTCAACAGTGCCGTGACGGGCAATTTCTCGCGCTTCCAAGCTCTGCACCAGGGTTAGGAAATGTGCCATCGGGTAAGCACTGTTTACACCAGTTAGGGGCATGGCACCGTGGCACATGATTCCTTCGATCACGACTCGAATCCACATGCCACCTTTTTGGGCGATGCAGAGGTGGTTCTCTTCAGGCTCGCAGATAATGGCGGCATCCACTTGATCAGCCCAGCCGTTATCCACAAAGTGCTTGATGCCAATCATGCGCCCCTCTTCATCGCAGACGGCCCCGATCAAGATATTGCCCTTGAGGTTGATGCCACTTTCGTGGATGGCCTTGGTGGCTACCATCGCGCAGACCAACCCTGCTTTCATGTCGTTGGCCCCGCGCCCATAGATACGGCCGTTGCGGATGGTGGCGCTAAAGGGCGGATCGGTCCAAGCTGATTCATCGCCCTCTGTGACCACATCGGTGTGGCCCTCAAACATGAGCGTTGGCAAATCCTCGGCATCATTTTTGGCGTGATGAATGGCAATTACGTTGGGGCGTCCAGGTTGCACTATCTCAAAATAGGTAGCAAGCCCCATCTCACGGCAGCGCGCCTCTACCCATCGAGCCGCCTCTTCTTCGCCTTGATTCTCTGTTGGTCGCCAGACGCTGGGGATGCGCGTTAACTGCTGAATCCAGTCGATGAGGAGATCGTCGTCTATTTGGTTTAGGACTCGTTGTTCGGTTGGTGTAAGCATGGTATCAACTCTAATCAACGTTGTCGGCATCTCGGTACATGACCCGATGCCGTTTGGTTTTCACCCATTCATTCAGCTCTTCTTCGGACCAGTAATTGTCCATGTTGAACTGGTCTACGCTCATAATTTCGGGTAGTTCCTTCTTCCAGCGCTTGTAAGATGGTTTGAGAGGTGGGCCAAAGCACATGATGTCCAGCAGTGTCAGCTCATTGGGAAGGCCAAGTAGCGGCTTATATTCAGTCTGCAATTCTTCTTGACCAATGGCAGTGACCCACCAGACGGCATACCCTAAGGCCGCGGCTGCCAGATGGGCAGACATGACCGATGCCGCCACGCTCTGCAGAAGGATACGTTCTGCGTTTATTTTGTATTTGCGGTCTAGCTCCGAATCGTCGTTCAAAACTGGAAAGGCCCGGATAAAGCGAAAATCACCGGCCACGACGATGAGACCAGGGGCGTTCTTCATGCCCTTATAGTTAGGTGTGGGGAACTTCATTCCCATCTTGGCACGGCGGTTTTGTTCAGCCAAAAACGTGTCGCCCAGCTTCTCTTTCATCTCCGGATTTTTGATAACGATATAGTGCCAAGGCTGCGCATTAGCCCCAGATGGGCCATGGCGGGCAGCATCCAGTATCAGCTTGTAATGCTCATCGGGAACAACATAGTCGGAATCAAATGCCCGGTTCGTTAGCCGGTTGGATATGACATCCATCAGTGCATTGTAGCGATCTACCTGATTGAATGGGTTGGGTGTTTCAGTCATACTTTCTTCTTTATGGTTGGGATAGAACTGTCAGTTGGTCAGCTCCTCGGCGTTTATTCTATCGACGACTACATTGTACGATAAATTAAGGCAGATAAGCGTAGCCCGTTCATTTTGGGCGGAGTGGGTAGGAAACCAAGCAGTTCCAAGAATAACCCATGGGATTCTTGGTGCTCACCGCCCGACAAGGCATGTCCTGAGCGGAGCCGAAGGGATGGACTACAGTCTACCTATTTTAAAGTGTCAGCACTTGTCGAAAAGTGTAAATACTTTTGATGCTCTTATATTACCGTGAAATCTTGGAATGTCAATTATCCGTAGATCGTGGCGACGTAGGCACACCTCGTTCTGCACGTGAAGGTGCGATCTACTCAGTATTTAGGAACGAGAATTAAATAGTTTGGTCATTTGACGGGTTGACACCCGAATAAAACGCGCAGGTTATTTACGACTCATTCCTAGTGTAACACTGATTATGGATTCAGGCGGGGGCTCTTTATCCTCCCGATAAGCGAGATTTTGCCTTCCGGGCACCATAAGGGTAGTATGGGCATAGAGTCATTATAGTAGCAGATATTGCTGTGTACGGTTTTCGGCTCTTCAGAATCCCCTGAATGCTCAAAGAATTGGTTTCTCTTCACAGATTTGAACTCTTTCTACTTTTCACTATGAACAAAAACATCCTTTTTGTCCTTTGTGATCAGCTACGGTGGGACTATCTCTCCTGCTATGGTCACCCAACCTTAGAGACTCCCAACATTGACTGGTTGGCGAAAAATGGCGTTCGCTTTGACCGAGCATATTGCCAAGCCCCAGTCTGTGGACCTTCGCGTGCTTGTATTTCAACGGGGCGCTACATGTCTTCTCAAGGAGCCATGTGGAATACGGATCCGACCTCGATTGGCGAGAAAATGATGGGCGAATATTTACGCCCATTAGGTCTAAAGACGGCGGTTATTGGCAAGACCGATCATCGCCCTGATGTCGCCACAATGAAGCGCTTGGGCATCGACCCCAACAGCGAGATTGGCAGAGGTATTGCCCATCGAGACATGGATCCCTATGATCTGGACAACGGCATCCACCCTCATGGCATCTTTAGGCCAGGCTCTCCCCCATACAACCAGTATCTGCAGGCACAAGAATACCCAGGCGATAACCCCTGGCTAGACTATGCGGTTTCCGTTGTCGATGATGATGGCAAGGTCCGCGACGGTTGGATCTGGAGTAATTCAAAGTACCCATCTCGCATCCCCGAGGAGCATTCCGAATCGGCCTACGTGACTAATCGAGCCATTCAGTTTATGACCGAGGTGGGGACGGAGCGCTGGTGCCTGCAACTGGGTTATTACAAACCCCACTGGCCGTATGTAGCACCTGCCCCCTATCACAATCTCTACTGCGGCGATGATATGCTTCCGGCCAATCGTACAAGCGCAGAGTGCCAAAATGCCCACCCTGTTTTGGACGCTTTCCGCCAGCTTCGTTTGAGTCAGGTCTGGTCTAATGAAACGGCACGGGAGACGATTATTCCGACCTATATGGGTCTAGTGAAGCAGGTAGACGACCAATTTGGGCGGCTACTGACCTTTATGCGCGCACAAGGGTTGTTGGAGGAGACCCTCATCGTCTTTACCAGCGATCATGGGGATAATTTGGGCGACCATTGGTGTGGTGAAAAGGATCTGCCCTATGAGTGCTCTATGCGGGTTCCCTTCCTGATTTATAACCCGTCAACCTCTGCTGACGCCACTCGGGGGACAGTTGAAAATCGTTTTGTGGAGCAGATCGATCTGCTGCCCACCTTTATTGAAACGGCAGGCGGCGACTGGACAGAACATACTCATCGACTCGAAGGACGGTCTCTGCATCCACTATTGCGCAATGACTCCGATATCTCCTGGCGAGCATACGCGATCAGTGAGCTTGACTTCAATGGGCGAGATATCTGGAGAGAACATATGCTTGATATTCCCTATCAGGATGCCCGTGGTTATGTCATTCGGACTGAACAGTGGAAATATGTGCTGCACGAGCGATTTCGCCCCCAACTTTACGATATGCTCAACGACCCGCAAGAGCAGAATGATTTGGGAGAGGTTCCTGACTATGAAACGGTGCGGCAGGAACTACATGAAACGTTGTTCCACTGGCTGCGCAATCTTAAGCGGCGCATTACTGTGACGCCAGAGGAAGCTCATCAACGGTATGGATCTGAGTATGAGGACGGGATAGGGATTCTGATCGGATGGTGGGAGTGACTCAATGCCCAATGTAATCATCATCACAGGGGCCAGCCGCGGAATCGGTGCGGCGACGGCTCTTCAAGCCGCGCAACAGGGCTATGCAGTCTGCGTCAATTATGTACGCAACCAGGATGCAGCAAATCGTCTGGTTGCGAAAATTAATGATATGGGTGGCAAAGCAATATCGGTCCAGGCAGACGTTGCTGTCGAGGCTGATATTTTGAGGCTATTTGAAACTGTGGACAATGAACTAGGCCCTCTTACCGCGTTGGTCAACAATGCAGGTATTCTTGAGACACAGATGCGAGTCGAAGAGATGACGGCCAAGCGGCTCAATCGCATCTTTACCACCAACATCACTGGCTCGTTTTTGTGTACTCGAGAGGCTATAAAACGTATGTCGACCAAGCACGGCGGCTCTGGTGGTGCGATTGTCAACGTCTCATCTGCGGCATCCAGGTTAGGGTCAGCTGGCGAGTACGTGGATTATGCAGCTTCCAAAGGGGCAATCGATACGATGACTACTGGGTTATCTGTGGAAGTCGCGGCTGAGGGCATCCGCGTGAATTGTGTTCGCCCCGGTTTTATCTACACCGACATTCATACAGATGGTGGCGAACCTGGACGAGTCGATCGAGTCAAGGAATTTGTTCCTATGAAGCGCGGAGGTCAACCCGAGGAGGTGGCTGCTGCCATCATGTGGCTTCTCTCCGACGATGCATCCTACGCGACCGGTACGTTTATCGATTTGGCAGGTGGTCGATAATCAGTCCTTTATAATTGTTTTCTTCTTACACTCCGATACTTCCTAGGGCGTGAAGGCATAAATAGACTCACAGATAAGGTTCGGCAATCCGGCTGCGGATTGGTCAAGAGTCGTGATAAGGCTTTTCAGGAGAAGCACATGGCACAACTCACAGGCGGTCAAGCTGTCGTTCAATCGCTACTTCATCACAATATTGATACCCTCTTTGGGGTGCCAGGCGTACAAAATGATTGGCTCTACAATGCACTCTATGATGCTCGCGATCTCATTCGGGTGATTCATGCCAGACATGAACAGGGCGCAGGCTATATGGCCTTGGGCTATGCCATGGCAACTGGTGAGCCAGCCGTCTTTAGCGTTGTACCTGGTCCTGGTCTTCTAAACGCTGCCGCGGCACTCTCCACAGCTTATGCACTCAATGAGAAAGTCGTCTGTTTGGTTGGGCAGATTCCGTCAACGGCCATTGGTCGCCAACAAGGAGAGTTGCACGAAATTAATGATCAGTTAGGAATCGTACGAGGCTTGACCAAATGGGCAGAACGGGCAACCAGCCCAGCTCAGATTCCGTCCCTCATTTCAGAAGCGTTTCGGCAACTCAGCTCGGAGCGTCCGCGACCGGTCGGGCTTGAGATCCCGATGGATATTCTTAAGGCTACAGGTGAGGTAGACATTGAAGTGTCTCCTATTGCACCTTATGTTCCCCCTCTCGATCTAGAGCTAATAGAGCGAGCCGCCAATGCATTGGGTAAGGCAAAAAATCCGATTATCTACGTCGGCTCTGGTGCAATCGGCGTTCATGAGGAAGTCAAAGCGCTGGCTGAAATGGTGCAAGCCCCTGTCGTTGACAATCGCACAGGTCGCGGCATCTTGGATAATCGACATCCCTTAAGCCTGCCCCTCTATGCATCCCATGAGTACTGGAAATCAACCGATGTCGTGCTTGCCATCGGCTCGAATGCACGTACCCCGCTCAAGCAGTGGGGTGTGGATGGCAATATGACCATCATTCGTATTGATGTTGACCCAACAACCCATTCGCTCTTTACCAATCCGCAAATTGCCATTACTGCTCGAGCTGAAGATGCATTACCTCGGTTGCTCGAGCGCACAGCTGCCCATAATCGCCAACGGGATTCACACGAGGAAGAGTTGCAGAAACTCAATGCACTTTGGGCAGAACGTACAGCTTACCTGGAACCGCAAAACAGCTACCTGAAGGTTATCCGCGAGTCGTTGGGGGAAGAGGGAATTCTAGTAGACGAATTGACCCAGGTAGGTTTTGCGGCGCGACTTACCTATCCCGTATACAGACCCCGTACCTATCTAACACCAGGCTACCAAGGAACATTGGGATACGGATTTCCAACTGCATTGGGCGTCAAAGTGGCCAAACCTGCTCTACCTGTGATCTCTATCACAGGAGACGGTGGCTTTATGTTTAGTCCGCAGTCGTTGGCCACTGCCGTTCAACATCAAATTGGCTTGGTAACCATTGTATTTAACAACAATCAGTACGGCAATGTCCAGCAGATGCAGCGCAACCTATATGACAATCGAGTCATCGCCACCGATTTGGTCAACCCAGACTTTGTCAAAATGGCTGAATCGTATGGCGCCTTAGGGCTGTTAGTGGAAACGCCTGAACAACTTCGCACAAGCATCCAGCGAGGTCTAGCTCATGACGGTCCTACCCTTATTGAAGTACCCATTGGTGACGTGCCAAGTATCGACAGGTTCCGAGGGCTACCTAGGGTGCGATGATAGATGGCTCTCTACTCCAAGCCGTCATGATCCATTCCGACCCAATCCACATCAATTCCCTCTTGATCACCAAGGCGACCAGCCAACTCACCAACATGCATCATCAGATGGCGTAAGGAGTAAAGTTGCAGTTCAAGTTTGTTAAACGGCAGCCATTCAAAGCCAGACGGCCCCTCTAAATCGACTTGCCCAACCCAAGTGGGAATCTGCCCCCAACAGAAATCAAGATAGGCTAGCACCTCCTCTTTGGTGTACGGTTCGCCAATATCTGGCTCATTGTGAGGTGGCCACGGTGTAGGCCCCATAAATTGATATTCGTTTCGATGTTCACTCCACGGCGTAAAGGTTGCCTCGGACGGTTGGGCATAGAGATGGGTGTAGAAGAGGGCATGATAGGCAATATGCCAGAAGCGATTTTTACGCTGGGTGTCGTTCCACATTGTATCGGGACATTTTTCTATGGTTTGGCGCATTATGGCCAATGCAGATCGATATTGGGATTGGATTACCTGTTTTTGATTCATGAAGATGCCTCCAAGTACCTTTGGACGTAAATCCCTGGACTGGTAAAACGATGACCAAGGTCTCGTTTGGCGATAGGACTTTTCGCACATTACAATAAGCAGACGGCAAGTGCTTACTGATAGATGGCCCGAAAAGCTTGTCCCTGCGAAGAAGGGGATCTCCTTCCTTCTAAGAATTCCCCAGAGGGGATTGGTCAAGAGTCGGGGCAAGGCATTTCTAGTGAAGTACATTGTAATCTGATCCTATCCCTCCATAAAAATTTTAGTCCCAGCAGGATCTCAAGTGGTGATCGACCGCCATCCCTGAAAAACTGAGCACGAGCCAGGCTGTATTGACGTTTTTGATTCGTCATACCCGAAGACAATAATGGTGCTTTGCGCCTGCTTCGCAAACGGCACCCATAACGAAAATCAACGATAGATTTCCGATTACCACCTGCGGAAATGGCACTTTGCGACTTCCTTTATCGGGTTGAAATACCTGGTTACCGAAAATGTCGACAGAACCTAAGTAGATTAGCAGTATCTTTTTCGTTATCCATCAAGTGACCATGGAACTTCACGCACGGGTTCGCCCCAATATCATCCTTATCCTCGTCGATGACATGGGCTTTGCCGATCTCGGTATTACGGGTTCGGAGATACGAACGCCCAATCTAGATGCTTTGGCGCAACAGGGTGTTCTTTGTTCAGCCATGTATAACTGCGCACGCTGCTGTCCATCCCGTGCGGCGTTGTTAACAGGACTCTATCCCCATCGCGCTGGGGTTGGCCATATGACGGCCAATTTGGGGATACCCGCCTATCAAGGCTCCCTTAGGAATGAGAGTGCGACCGTTGCCGAGGTGCTGAAAGAGAATGGCTACCGAACTCTTATGGCCGGGAAGTGGCACATTGGCGGTGAATATTACGCCCGTCATACCCATGAATGGACTCCTGGTGCTCCTGGCTTCCCGACGCCCCGAAAGCGCGGCTTTGACCGGTACTATGGCATTATCGATGGAGTGACCCATTTCTTCTCACCCCATTATGTTATGGAGGATGATAGCCGTGTTGAAGTTACGGAGGATGAGTACTACTTTACCGATGCCATGACCAATAAAGCCATCGGGATGATTGAGGAGAGCGTGAATGAGGGGATGCCTTTCTTTCTCTACCTCGCGCATCCGGCGCCCCATTGGCCCCTCCATGCATACGAGGAAGACATTGCTCGCTATGATGGCGTTTACATACCAGGATGGGACGCCATCCGCACAGCTCGTCACGAGGAGATGAATGGGCGTGGCGTATTACAGCAGGCATGGGATATTTCACCGAGAGATGATGCGGCGCCACCGTGGAATCAGATAGAAAACCAGGCGTGGGAAGCGCGCCGCATGGCTGTCTATGCGGCCATGGTTGATCGCATGGATCAGTCTATCGGTCGTCTACTCAACCGGTTAAAGGAGTTGGAAGAGTACCATAATACGCTGATACTCTTCCTCTCGGACAATGGCGGCTGCGCCGAGTTCATGGCTGAAGATGGCTGGGCCAAGTTCATGCCCGAAACTACTCATGATGGCCGCCAGATTCAGATGGGGAACCGAGTTGATATACAAGCCGGTGGTCCTCTCACCTATATGAGCTATGATTTGCCTTGGGCCAATGTCTCCAACGCTCCCTTTCGGCTCTTCAAACATTGGGTCCATGAAGGCGGTATCTCCACGCCACTGATCGCCCACTGGCCTGCACGTCTGCAAGCACCGGGCATTCAACATGAGCCTTGCCATCTGATAGACATTTTACCTACTATTCTGGAAGCGACAGGTACAACCTACCCAGGTGAACGAAACGATAGCAACCGTTCAGACGGCAAATCCACAAGCTACGAACTTCCCCAACTGGATGGTGAGAGTTTGTTGCCGCTTTTGCAAGGTGACCCTTGGAGACGCCAGCAGCCCATCTGTTGGGAACACGAAGGCAACTGTGCTATCCGACTGGACAACTTCAAAGTGGTGCGCAAGTTTAACCAGCCATGGGAGCTTTACGACATGGAGAATGATCGCACTGAACTAAACGATCTTTGCAACCAATATCGACAGGTGACCCACCGATTGACCCGGGAGTATGACAGATGGGCAGAGTCTGTGGGTGTCGTGGATTGGGCTGAGATGCTGCCTCGGTTGCAGGCCATCTGGCAGATGAGTGACATTCATGGGTAGGATAATTTATTTTCATTCGTAACGAATGTGTCGTAAATAACTTGCGGATTTCAATCGGGTTTGGCCTGAGCGAATGAACGAGTTAATTCATTCACGTTCCCAAACATATTCAGGAGAAACCGAATATGCCCCAAACAGCACGCGCCGTGGTGACCCACGGCCAATCTTTCGACGTACGAGAATACCCCATTCCCGATCCGGCACCTGGTACAGTGTTGCTCAAGCAAGAGCTCTCCGGCATCTGCGGTACCGATCTGCACAACTGGCAAAATGGCATTGAGGGCGAAGTGAATATGGGCCATGAGCCTGTTGGGATCATCGCCGCGCTAGGCCAAGGGGTTACCAAAGATTACCTGGGCAATCCCGTCAAGGAAGGAGATCGAATCGTGCTCCACCCTCGCAACGGTGGCAAAGCCTACGGTTTCCGGGACCCGCGGGTAGATCCACATTTTGGCGGTGGCTTTGCTGACTATCTCTATCTCGCCGACCCGAATTCATGCTTTGTGAAGACGACTGCACCCGCTGACGTCATGGTATTGGCAGAACCGTTTGCCATCGGCGTCCATTCGGCCATGCGAGCCAATGTACAGATTGGTGATACGGTCATCGTTCAGGGATCGGGGGCAATCGGCCTGTTGACCCTGGTCTGTGCCAAGATTAGCGGCGCAGCTCGGATCATCTTAGTAGGTGGCCCCAAAGAACGGCTCGAGATTGGCAAACGATTGGGAGCAAACGTCACCATCGATATCGCAGATTACCCCGATCCCGAAGAGCGAATTCAACACGTTCTGGATCAGACGCCCCGTCGCGAAGGCGCAGAGGTGGTCTTTGAATGTGCCGGATTCTTACCCGCCATTCCGGAGGGCCTCAAATATGTCAAGCAGGACGGTACCTTTGTGGAAGTTGGTCATTTTGTGGATGTAGGCAGTATAGAGTTGAATCCCAACAAACTCTTTATGGTCCGCAATTTACGCATGGAAGCCATCTGGGGCAGCCGTTATCCTCACTTTGTACGGGGGCTACCCATTCTGGAAAACAACGAATTCCCCTTTTCTGACCTAGTCAGCCACGTTTTGCCACTGGAAAAGATCAGTGAAGGGTTTGATGCGCTCAATGGAACCTACTCCTTGGATGGAGAGACGGTAGTGAAGATCGCGGTTGGGTCGCAGGTGTAGGTGCCCATACAAGATAAACACCGATTATCTTCGGAAGGTGGATGCCAGTCAACACATGCCTACCCCAACAAAAATCGGATAATTGACTGATAGGCACCCTGATCCTGCATGAGGAAGCCATGGCCTCCTTCAAAGAATTCGAGTTCTACATGGGGAATCTGAGCAGCTAATGCTTGAAGGTTATCCGGCGATGCAATGCCATCATGATGACCACCGCATACGTAGACTGGCATGGTGAGTTGGGGCAGCCGATCATAGGTATTGTGGCCAGCCCTTGCTTCAAGCTGACGCCGAGCACCCAAAGCATGGCCTGGCTCATCAGCCGCAAAGCGACCGTTTTCAATGGACCAGGTGAGCATAGCATTGAATACTTGGGCATTCGCCGTTTGCCATGCCTCATCACAACGGGTGTCGGCGAGTGGTATCATCGCTCTAGCTCGCTCTTCAGGAGTGAGATCGGCTAGTTCGTGGAGCGGGTAGGATGCACCACCGGCTCCGCCACTGCTGGTACAGGCAAGGACCAACTTACTGACCTTGGCGGGATGCCCCAATGCCAGCTCTTGGGCCACCATCCCACCAAATGAGGTTCCCATGACCAAGGCCTGCTCCCATCCTACAGCATCCAATAAAGCAGCCACATCATCCCCATACATCTGCATGGAGTATGGGATGTCTGGCTTATCTGATTGTCCCAGACCTCTATGGTCGTAAGCCAAAATTTCAAAGTGTTCGGCGAGAGGTGATTCAAAGATGTTGGGTGCCTTACGCAGATCACTGCCTGTACCGCTGATGTAGAGCAGGCGAGAACCTGTTCCCCGAATTTCAGCATAAAGATTGATGGCGTCTTGGCCGAGTGCCTTGAGTTCAACAAATGGCATGTAGTTCTCCTGTTACGACTTTTATGGTATTACCAACGACCGCGCACCATCTGACGGAGATTCTCCTGGGCAGCAGTAGATAGACCCAGCGAGTGGATCTCTTCTTGAAGTTGAACCCCATTTCCATATCCACTTACGTACCCATTCAGGCGGGCGACCGCTGTTGAGTTAAGCCACTCACTCATGGATGGATAAATTTGCATCAGCTCATCCCAAATTAAAGTCGCCCGTCTCAACATATACTTCTGATGATACTCTTCTGCTAGGTAAAAGGTCTCGGCAGGCAGGATTTCGGTCTGGACTCCTCGGGCGAAAAAGCGCCCTTTCTTCGTTTCCGCTAACTCTTCTTTTGATGCTTCGGCTACTGTTGCCTGCTCTGGATCGTGGACGAAGAGGGCCGCCTTGTATTGTGCGCTCCACGCCCGGGCTGTGGGATCGTGACTCTGCCAAAAATGGGTGAGTATCTCCCCGTAGGATATCTGGCTTGGATCAAAGTCAATCTGTAACGATTCCGTATGATTTCCCAAACTGTAGTAGGTTGGGTTTACTTTCGAGCCACCTGTGTAGCCAACCCGAGTGCGAATAATTCCTGGTAGACTCCCAAACTGGGCGTCAGGGCCCCAGAATCAACCAAGGGCAAAGGTTGCTGTCTCCAGATGTATAGGGACAGTTGCGTCAATCGGCGGAACGTCGAGCGTCATCACTGGTTGGTTAACTAAGTTCATAAATTCTCCTGGTTGAAACATGAATAGCTACTGAATATATTAGCATCTTGAGTTTACGATACACCCATCGGTTTAGCAGAACGTTATGCTCAGCTCCGTTTGATAACCGAGTTTAGATTTCAATTGCCGAATTCTTAATGAAAATGTGGCGATGGTCATCGTTTCTGTTCTCTAGAAAGTCTGTTATCACTACAATACCAGGAGTTTAATTTCACTGCAAGCACTTGACAAAGAGAATTTTCCATGATACTCTATCCAAAGTAGATATATCCATTTTAGATATAACTAATCTAAATATATTTTATTTGGATATATTGACATTAGATAGACATAGTTGAATAAGATAAAGCGAGAATTATGGCAGAGACGAATCAAGACTCAAGAGCACCATTTCCCCTTAAACGTGCCGAATTTCACATTCTCCTCACCCTTGCTGATGGGGATAAACATGGCTACAGCATCATGCAGGAAGTGAGCGAGATAACCGATGGCGCAGTTCGATTAGGACCAGGTACCCTTTACACAACCATCAAGCGCATGGTGAAAAACGGCCTAATTGAGGAATCAGACAATCGTCCCGATCCGACATTGGATGATCAGCGCCGCCGCTATTATCGGCTCACGGATCTGGGATATCGTGTTGTATCGGCTGAAGCACAGCGATTGGCCAAATTGGTGGATGTGGCTCGGGCACGACGTTTGTTAGAGCAAGGAGCCGAGGCATGACTCAACCAACAAACGAACCGCCAGGAACACTGGATCGGCTGACAAATGCCTACCAACTCTTGCTCTACCTTTACCCCGCGAGCTTTCGCCAAACATATGGGGCAGAGATCGTTCAAGTTTTTCGTACCTGTTGCCATCTACGCTGGAAGCAAGGCAGATGGATTGAACTATTCTTGTTCTCTTCGCACACACTATTGGATCTGCTCGTTACGGCTTCCCAGGAGCGATGGCGTTCTTGGTTACAAAATGACGAGTGGGAAAGGAATCATCTGATGCCAAGACCGATTGACGATCGTCGCCCTTTCATGGAAGAAGTAACCACTGTGATGGATCGACAGCCCGACTACTATCAGCTCTTTGTCACTCAGATCGAGTCTTTAGAATCTGTGGGCTCTGTTGCTGACTGTCTATCAATGGATGGTGATCTATCTGATCCGGATGCCCTCTTTGCCTTCTTTCAAGATACAGATGAGGTAGAAGAGAGCGCACCGCGCTGGCTTGCACGGCTAACGTCAGCCGTGCGTCAGTCGCTCTATGACGTATCACCTGGCCCCTCTGCCAATGTGGCCAGCCAGATGATTGAGCGCATCTATGCCAACCCAGCTCTATTTGAGTTAATCGCCGCCGAAGAGGTGGGACAGCAGCTAGTTGAGGTAGTCGAAAGCCTGGCCTTGGATGGGAATGCGGAAGAAATTGACGAGATGCTGGCGCTCATGCAGGATCTAGGCAAGTAAATTGTACGGTGGCGCCTCTATCCCCGTATCCACTATCCACTTCAATGAAAGAGCAATCCCTTCGCCCCTTCTTCATCATCTGGACCGGACAAATTGCCTCTGGGCTGGGCAGCGAAATAGTACAGTTTGCGTTAATCTGGTGGCTGACTAGCACCACGGGTTCGGCGACAGTACTGGCCATCTCCACAACGGTTGCGATTATCCCCCGCGTCGTTATGGGTCCATTTATTGGTGTACTCGTGGACCGTTGGAATCGTCGGGTCGTCATGATTGCTGCGGATGCAGTTGTTGCATTGGCAACAGTAGTTTTGGCAGGTATCTTTTGGATGGATGTTGCCCGGATATGGCACATCTATGGGTTGATGGCGGTGCGCGCGGTTGGTGGACTCTTTCACCGGACAGCTATGACGGCATCGGTTTCTCTCCTGGTACCAGAAAAGCACCTAACACGTATTGGCGGATTGTTCCAGACCGTAGCTGGCATCATGGCGATTGTGGCACCGCCGTTGGGTGCGTTGCTTGTTGCTCTGCTGCCTATGCAAGGCATTTTGGCCATAGACATAGTCACCTTCGGGCTGGCCATCATACCCCTCATCTTTATTCCGGTTCCGCAGCCAACGGCAGAGTCTTCTAAGCAAACTGCCGGTTTTGTCCGTTCTGTGCTAAACGACTTGCATAGCGGTCTGCTATTCACCTGGCAGTGGAAGGGATTGCGTATGCTGACGGCCATCATCATGAGCTTCAACCTGCTTGCTATCCCCATGATGATGCTGATTCCCATTCTAGTCACGGAACATTTTGGAGGCGGCGCAACTGAGTTTGGATGGTTTCAGTCGGCATTAGGTGTAGGTGCAATTGTTGGCGGCTTTCTACTCAGTACATGGGGCGGTTTCCGACGTCGCGTTGTTACCATGACGATGACGCTTATCATAACGGGAATTGCCACAACGATCATGGGTGCGGTGCCAGAGTATGCGATTCTGATTGCTGCCATAGGGTGGTTTGTGGCAGGGGCTATGTCGTCTATTTTCAATGGTGTCTCTATGGCGATTTTACAGGCAACCGTCCCGCCGGAGATACAGGGACGAGTCTTTACGCTCAATTGGAGTTTGGTATCAGCGATGTCACCGATTGGGCTACTGATTGCTGGTCCGGTGGCGGATCGATTCGGTGCATCGGTCTGGTTTTTGTGTGGAGGAATGGTTCAGATTGCGATAGGTGTTGGTTCTTGCCTAATCCCCGCGCTAATGCGAATTGAGGAGCAAAAGATAGGAGACGAAGAGCATGCATGAACTGCCCACAATGTCACTTATAGAGCGTGGCTACAAGATTGCGCAGACAATCAATCACAGCCGCGGCATGGAGACTGGTAGAAAGGTATTTGATGAATCCAACAAACTACCACTCAATTGATGCGTATCTAGAATGGGCCTTGACACATTACAAGTTGCCAGGGATGATTGCCACGATTGTTCGCAGTCAAGAGACACCCTGGACAAAGGCTCTGGGCTATGCAAATCTTGAACAGGAAAGAGCGATGACGCCTGACTCGCTGATGCGGATCAGTTCGGTCACCAAAATGTTTACAGCAACCATGCTGATGCAACTTCAGGGGGGAGGGCAGTTGCAGCTTGATGATCCGGTCGAAAAACATCTACCCGAATTCAGCGTTCTCCGACAAGATATCCCCATTACCTTTAGGCATCTCGTCTCCCATACGTCTGGCCTGCCGATTATGCCTCAATTCGCCACAGAAAGGTTACCGAGGCCAATTGATGAACTAACCCTTGAAGACCTTTATCAGCTCCAATATCCAACAGTTGAAGAAGCTGTTGCCAGTTTGAGTGAAACCGAATTGCTTTTTCGACCGGGTACGCAATTCAACTATTCCAATTTTGGGATCGCGGTCATGACTCGAGCGCTTAAAAACATTGTTCAACAACCGTATACCGACTACCTAACGACAAATATATTGCAACCGCTGGGTATGAACGATGCAACGTTCAATGTAGAAGACATTTTGGATGAACGCATCGTGTCAGGCTATTACTCCTGGGACGGGAAAACGCCACAACTCACACCTTATCTTGGCTCATGGGCGTCAACGGGTGGACTTCACACATCCGCTACCGAAATCGCCAACTTTATGGCCTTTCACTTGGAACAAGGTCAAGATAGCCATACCCAGATTTTATCCCAGAAAACTATCGAGCAGATGAAAATACCCATTCGGGAAATGGAAAAATCTAGATACAAAGATGATGCTTTGGGTGGTGGTGTTGGTATTGGCTGGTTCCTCTCCTCGATTGGCAATCATAAAATAGTTGAACATGGCGGAGGTGATTTTCCATCTGCCACCTTTTTGGCTCTCGTTCCAGAGAAACAGCTCGGCGTCTTTATCGGTATGAATACCGGGAATGAGGTACAAGCTAGGACGGAAATTGCGTATGAGTGTTTAGCCTTGTTACTTCGAGGAGGATAGCTGCGAACGAAGTTCCGCAATAATTGCATCATCAGTAATAGGCTTAATTCGTAGCATAAAAAGGAGATCTTATGGAGCCAAATACTCAGCCTCTAATCGAATTTGATCCGTATAGTACAGCATTTAAAACTGATCCATTCCCTATGCTGGCGACTATGCGCCGGGATGTGCCAATCTATCAGGAAATTGATAAGGATGGCAAACACCGAATTTGGACGATTTCCCGCCACGCTGATGTAGAAGCAATACTAAGGGATCATAAACGGTTCGTGAGTAATTATCGTAGTCTATTCCCACAAGAAGCGTCAGACGAACCTGAGCCGCGATCTCAAGTAGAGAACTTAATCAGCGATAATATGCTTGGCAAGGATGGCCACGACCATGCCCGTTTGCGTACCTTAGTAAGCAAAGCATTTACCAACCGCATGGTCCAAACATTGCGTCCGCGGATTCAGGCATTTGCGGACGAATTACTAGATCAAGTTGTCGAGCAAAACGAAATGGACTTAGTAGACGCCTTCGCCTTGCCCCTACCTATTATGGTCATTCTCGAAATGTTGGGTATACCTGTTACAGATCGCGATCGTGTACGTGCCTGGTCCCAAGCCTTGATCGATCCGGCTGGCCAAGCGCAGGAAGAAGATTTAATTCAAGAACTGCTTACCTATCTTGGCGAATTGTTTACTACCCGACGACGCGCTCCGCAAGATGATGTGATCTCCGCAATGGTGCAAGCCGAAGAGTCAGGCGATAGACTGAGCGAAAGTGAACTTTATTCAATGGTACTTTTGCTGATCATTGCTGGGCACGAGACAACGGTTAAGCTCATTGCGACAGGTACCTTAACGCTGTTACAACATCCGGACCAACTGGCTCGCTTACATACAGACCCAGCCTTGATCAACAGTGCCATTGAAGAGCTCCTGCGTTATTGTGGACCTACCGATTTAGCCAAGTCGCGTTTTGCAACTGAAGATGTGGAAATCGGTGGGCATTTGATCCGACGTGGCGATCGGGTGCGGCTATTAATCAATAGCGCTAACCGCGACGAAGTGCGCTTTAATGCGGCGGACACCTTCGATATTACGCGACAACATAACAGACATTTGGGCTTTGGTTTAGGTATCCACTTCTGTCTAGGGGCACCACTAGCACGACAAGAAGCGGAAATTGCGATTACTACATTGCTGGGGCGATTGCCTAATCTGCAGTTGGCTGTTCCTATTGGGGAGGTTGAGTGGGATTTACATTCATTCGTCTATGGCGTAAAGCATTTACCAGTTGCTTGGGGGTAAAGGTTTAAGGCACCACGTAATATGTATTGCCCGCTGAAGGAGATCAACCATGAGTGACACGCTCCTAATTCAGAGTGTTCTAGAAAATGGATCGGAACTGGCCAATCGATGGCGACTGCAAGGGCAATGGCACGACGCGAACTTCCTTGTGCAAGGTCTTCACCCTGTGGCAACACATCAAGGCAATCAAGCAATTGCTGAGCTTTGCCTATTAAACGGTCGCATATTGCTGGATGAGGCGATGTTTGGTGGGCAAGATATACTCTCTTCGTGTGAAGAGATCCTGAATCGGGCGATGGACCACACCAAAACCTTGGAGAATCCTGCCCTAGTTGGAGCAATCTGGGATACCAAGGGATTTGTGCTTCACGCCACCTATCTGGCCAGCGATCGAAGCAAAGAATTGGCAGATGAACTCGTCTATTTTGAGCGCGGATTGGCACTGCGTAAAGAGGCCGACGACATTCATGGGATTGCCGAATCTCTATTTCACATAGGTTTAGTCTATGGCGTTGTACGACGGGATCACGTTCGTGCATTGCCCTATTTTGAAGAATCTTATGCATTGGCAAAAGAGACTGGCGATATTGTGATGACATCTTACGCCATTCGGCACATTGCATTTGCTCATCATGACGCCGGGGAGGGCGAATCTGCTTATGCTGCGATGGCCGAGTCCCTGGCTTTACGAGAAGAAGCTGGCTTCGTGCCTGGTGTCGCCATGGCACTGCACACCATGGCTTATGCAGAATCTGAGTATGGAGATAAGACTCAGGCCATTGCTTGTTTGGAGCGAGCGAGAACGATATTTAAATCGTTAGGGGCGACTAAATATATGGACATGATGGCTACGGAGATCGAACAGTTCCAACGGGCCTAACAAGGTTTCACTTCAGCTCAAGAAAACTGGGACGCGGATTACCAGGATTAGCAGGATTTACTTGTTGCTTCGCAAAACCTGACCTAAATGCAGCAAGTTTAGGCCGCTCATATCGGAGAGCTTATGAAATATGATACAGCCTGGCAAAGGGCAGCGATCGAGCAACTCAATGAGATTCTGAACAAAGACTCTGATGCCAAAGCGCTGATCATAACTGGTTCACTCGCCGCAACGGACATCCAAGCTGATAGGTGGAGCGATGTTGACGCCAAGATCATTCTGGCAGACCATGCCATGAACCGATATGTTCAATCCACAGAGTGGCTATCCCCATTTGGACAACTCATTGGAATGGAGAAGCATGAGAGCGAACTCACACAAACGTTACGGGTTTGCATGGAAGGCTTTCATCGTTTCGACCTGACCTTTATTCCCGAATCTTCATGGCAAGACTTATCTCGATGGGAGCACAATCCAGTTCCGCCACCACACGCTGTGATGTGGTCCAAGCTACCAGATATACAAGCACAGATTGATTCATTCTCACCGCAAGCAGAATACCAAGACGTGTCATCTGAGGAAATCGAAAAAATCGTCGATGCATTCTGGTTCAAGGCAAGCGTAGCCATCGCCAAGGTGGGACGAAATGACCTGCTCATCGGGCTGCACCTGGCCTTAGGGCTGGCCCAGGATTGTCTGGTTCTACAAATGCTGCGACGGGATCGGGAAGAGAAGACAAGCATTCACCGAATCGGTGGCTGGGGCAATGATGTTACTGCCCACTTTGAATTGTGCCATCAAGAGGAGACAGACGTAGAGATCCTCAATTTCATTCAGCGAAACTGCGAGCTGTTTGACGACCTCACCATAGAGATGCTGCCTACCTATAGCAAACGCAGCTTTCTACTAGAACCAGCAATTGGATTAGCGCGGCAGTCACTTCGTGACACGAAGCACAAAAGTTCCGCATCACAGCAAGGCTGAAAATGAACGACTATATCTTTTCATATACGAACATAGTGGACGGTCTGGAGAGCTTAGCTAATGCGTATCTGTTTGCTGGCCATATGGACGAAGCCGTTCATTTAGCCCATCAGGGATTAGAAATCCTTGAAGCGAACCAAGCCGAGCAGCAAGAACTCATTCGGGGACTTCTCTTGTATGGCACCATGCTCAACAAACAGAGCTTTATGATTGCAAATCACTTTGACAAAGCGGTCGTACTCCTAGAACGAGCACAGAACCTAGCCGAGCAGCCGGCCGATCTGGTTCTCCAAGCAAGTGTCTTGATGCAGTTAGGGATGGCTCACGATCAGCACAAATTGATCCGCGATGAAGGTGATTATGAGACGGCGATGGGATATTTTCAAAAGGCCATGCAGAAATTTGAGCAGGCTAACGACCAGGTTGGTATTGGTCGGGCCTTCTTTAATATCGGCCTGATACACCAGCGCTGGCAACAACGAGAAGAGGCCGAGGTCAACTTTTCGCAGGCTTTGGAAATTGCCCAACAACAGGATGAGAAGCTGGACATGAGCCTCGCCTACCGCCATCGCGGTTTCTTTCATACCTTGGAAGGCGAGTGGGATATAGCCCGCTACTATGCTGAAGAGTCATTGCGATTGAGAGAGGAAATCGGCTGTCGATATCTGCTATCCCCTGCTCACCATGTGCTTGGTCTTGTCCATAATGATATGGGAGACAAAGAGGCGGCGCTATCTCACTATTACATTGCATTTAATTTGGCCGAGACACTCAATTTAAAGCTCTTTATGCTCCAACCACTCTTTGCCTTGAGTGACTGGCATCAAGAGGCGCAAGCCCAACAACAGGCACGCACATTTGCACAGAGAGCTTTGGACGTGGCCCAAGAACTCAACTATCGCCGCTCTATTGAGGCTGCGATTCGTAAGATTGAAATATTATCCTGAGATCATCAGGCGAGCAAGAGTATGAGCTATGATCTGTCATGCTCAATTAATAACAAGAAGGTCAAAATGACTTGCCTTAGCAACCCTATACAGACAAACATCTTATCCAGCGCACTGATCCAAATTGATCATCTACGCGAAAAACAGCTTGCTCTACGAAACACCCTTCACAGCCACCCCGAGTTGGCGGGGCAAGAAGAACAGACGGCACGGGTGGTAACCGAGTGGCTTCAAACAATAGGACTAGACGTGCAAACCGACGTCGGCGGAAATGGTGTGATTGGCACTCTTCAAGGCGGCCAACCTGGGCCAACGATTGCTTATTATGCCCCAATGGACGCGCCTCTGGTTCCTTCTGCTGATGGGAGGGGTAAAGCATGTGTCCGTCACGTGGGTGGGCATGATGTCAATATGTCAATCGCTTTAGGGCTAGCAACGGCACTGACGTCCATACGGGAGCAGTTACCAGGCCAAGTGCGCTTCCTTTTTCAGCCAGCTGAGATGTCTTTAGATGGTGCCTACGCTATGCTGGATGCTGGCGTGTTAGACGAACCAGAACCGCAAGCCATCTTTGCTCTCGCCACTGCGCCCATACCTGTTGGCCAGATTATGGTAGGGCCAGGGGTTGGGCTGCCGGGTATGGAGCGTTATGAGATCACGGTGCGGACAAATGAAGATCTATCAAAATTGGCCAACACTACAATCGAGCGCCTTGCAGCCATTAGCACACTTCCGCCCTTTGGTGATCTAGATCCACAAACCATCTTTGGCTGGCTACAAGAAGATGACGGTCCGCTGCGTAGTTTTATTAATGTGCGTTCGGACCCAGCAGATTGCCATGAAGATGGTAAGGCGTGTACCATCCGCGGCCGGATAAAAGCATCTGATGACAACGCTTTTGCTGACGCGCGTGCTCAAATCAACCAGCTACTAGCAGAGCTAACTACTGAGAATTGTCACTTCGGGATCAAGTACTTGGCGCGCCGCCTTCCCAACCTAAATTCGGATCCCAAGTTGGCGAAGGCCATTATTCCACATCTAGCAGATATTGCTGGTAGAGACAATGTACTGATTCAGCGTTCTTCCTTTCCCCACGGTCGGGCAGGCTTTTCCCTGTTTGCGGAGCGTATTCCAGGCGTTTTGCTCTTTTTAGGCGCTTCTAACTTTGCCAAGGGCATCATTTCGCTGCCCAACACCCAGAATTTCAACATTGATCATGAGGCGCTTCCTTTCGGGACCAAACTCATGGCGAGTGTGTTAGTCAACATATTGCAAACTAGCGAATCAGTGGCGCAATATACTTCGCCAGAATAGTCTTATCTCAGCTCTTGGCCAATCTACTCTGGATAATTCTGAGAAGGGATAAAAGAGCTTTCAGCTAATCAGCCGTCAGCATTCAGCTAGAGTGTTCCTATACAAGAACGAATCTTTTCTAGCCATCTATAACAGCAGACTCGGTCATGTTTGTAATCTTGTTTGCTAGCGCCTGGAGGGCTACCTTCGCTTCATCGGGACCCAACACCTGCAACGAGCAATCTAGTCCAGCTAAGAAGTAAGCAAACCAATCCAGATGTTGTATATGGGCAATGAGCAATGCGCCGTCTGTGTGGGATTGTGGTGTACCAATTGCCCGTGGAATCAGCTTTTGTGCCTCCTCTACTGATGTATGCAATAGAACCTCAACCTGCCACGCCCCCGGTGTATGCGATATCGATTCTTCAATGAAAGTCAACAGGTCGAAACCAGCCGGAAAAGTAAACGGATGCTCGGTGGATTGAACGTCGACTACTCTATCCAGCCGAAATGCTCTTAGATCCTCCCGTAGGTGGCAATAACCAGCCATATACCAGTACCCATTGCGAAAGAGCACCCCATATGGATCGACCATGCGCTCAGTCTGGGTACGGTTCAATGCATGATAAGTCAATTTTATCTGTTGTTTTCGTTGCACCGCCATACTGATCAGAGTCACGACCCGTTGAGCAGGGCCCCTATCTGGTAGCTTCATTTCGATCTGTAGTACTTCCTCAATCGCGTGGATTGGCTCTCGTACTTCGGGTGCTAGGACGCGCTCCAATTTGGCCAATGCCCCCTCAACACTGACCACATCCACTCCTAACCCTAGGCGCCTCGTCATCAACAGCCCAAATGTGATGGCCAACGTCTCTTCCATCGAAAACATAAGGGGTGGCAACTTGTAGCCAGGCCGTAACCGATAACAGCCGTGCCGACCTCGCTCCGACTCGATAGGAATGGCCATATCTTGCAACATGGTAATATAGCGACGAATGGTTCGTACATCGACCTCCAAGCGTGCGGCCAAATCAACACCGCTCATTTCGCCGCGAGCTTGGAGCAGTTCCAAAATGGTAAGTAAACGGGTGGTTGGATGATACATGCTAATTGATGATGAATCGATTAAATCAGATTGGCGCGTCTGTTTCTTGTGCCAAACAGGGTGCCACTCGCCTCTTCTTCCTGGGTTTTGTCTGTTTGACCCCTTTTTGTACAATGGCAATTATACCAACCGTAGTTGTAATAATCACAAAAGCGACAATTCCACTTTAGGTTGTCGGCCATCCCTCGATTCACAAAGGTTATTAAAGACGACGGTTAAAGACGGCTTTTAAAAATGAGGAGCAAGAAACCTATGATACGCCGCTATCACGAGAAGGACATGGAAGACATCATTGAAGCATGGTATCAAGCTTCCTTGATTGCACACCCGTTCCTATCTGAACAGTTTTTAAAAGAGGAGGCTCAGAACCTCCGCGAACGCTTCTTACCCAATTCGCAAACCTGGGTATATGAAGAGGAAGGGCAGGTTGTGGGCTTTATGTCACTCAATGGAAATGAAGTTGGTGGCCTCTTTGTGCATCCATCACGGCAACGTCAAGGGATTGGTAGGGCATTAATGGACAAAGCAAGAAGCCTCTACAAAAACTTGGAACTGGATGTGTTTGAAGCCAATGAACAAGGCCGAGCCTTTTATGCCAAATGCGGATTTGTGCCGCTCAAAACGTATAGAGATGATGAGACAAACGAAATGATGGTAAGGCTTCAGTATGAAAACAAAAGCATTAACAAAATTGAATGATTAGTTGGATTCTATTTTTCTGAATTGTATGATGAATCCCTTAAATCAGGATCGTTCCTGTCCGCAAAGCGTGATAATATTGTATTTGGAACGGGTAAAATGGAAATGAAGTGCACTGCTCTTAGGAAACGCGATTGAGAATTGTAAAAATAAATTCGTGCAAGGAAACCCAATTCCATCTATATTCAGCTCCGTTTGAAAACCGGAGTTTGATATCTCCAATAGAGGTCACGGAAAACTCCGGTTTTCAAATCGACCGCAGTATAACTTGATAAGGATACAATCATGACAAAACAAGCACTCTTAATTATCGACGTCCAGAACTGCATGTTTAATCCAGTAGAACCAGTCTTTAATTCTGATACCATTCTGACCCATCTGGCCAATCTCATTGACCGCGCTCGTACTGCGCAGACAGAGGTTATCTATATCCAGCACAATGGTCCATCTGGTGCGCCACATGAGCCTGGCGAGCCTGGATGGGAAATCCACCCCAAGATCGCACCACTGCCAAATGAATTGGTTATACAGAAAACGACACCTGATTCATTTTATCAGACAGATTTGAAGGAAGAACTGATGAAGAGAGGTATCGACCAGCTCGTCACGGCTGGCATTCAGACCGATTACTGTGTGGATACGACCTGTCGCCGCGCCAGCAGTGAAGGGTACAAAGTGATTTTGGTTCAGGATGCCCACAGTACATGGGGAAATGAGTCACTGACAGCAGAACAGATAATTTCCCACCATAATCAGGTCTTGGGAAATTGGTTTGCCGACGTGAAACCAACGGAAGCTGTTCAGTTTCAGTAGTTTTTCATGGCTCAAGATGCACCATGGAGGATGAAAAAGTCCTGCTAATCCATCTGAACCCGTACCCTATTTTCAGGTTAGGCTGCTCCAAGAAATTGAATCCCTCAAAAGTCCCCGACACTGACCACAAATACCAGAGCAGGCCATCGATGATTTAGTCAGTGCCGGGGACTTGAATCGTTCAAACGGCCTTACACTACAATCTGTTCTTTCGAGGAGGGGCGACGAGAAATCTATATCCAGCTAAATGGAAATTTTCTCGTCGCGAGTACTCCCTGGGAGCCTCAGAATAAACGATGACGGTTTACTAATGCTATTTTGCCATGATGGGCAGATACAGATGGTGCTCTGACTCTACATTAATTCGAACCGGTCGATAATTGATTCCCTTATTCGTGTCTGTGCGGGTATTGCCAGCATTGTCGACGACCTGAACATAAAACTGGTACGAATCATCCCCAGCAAACGTTCCTTTCCATTTGTGGGTAACAGTGTCGAAACGCAGGTCCACTGTGTTGATGTTGGTACCTGCTGTTGGATTGTCTTTGAAGTAAGAGACCACAACGCGTTGGATCCCTGATGGATCCGACGCGTCGACCTTGATGTTGACAACTTGGCTTCCTTCTCGGTAAAGGCTGCTAACAACCGTCACGTCTGGCTGAACTTCATCCAAGCTGATACTGTAATATATATCATATTGAGCATCGTTGTAGATTCTTAAACTTTTGCTCTGCGGTTGGTATTGGCCAATCTGCGTTAGCAGCATAGAATTCCCCTCATGAGACTGAATGTTTGCAATTGTCGGCGGATACCAAGCAGTCGGATTGGAAAGGGTAGTAGTTGAAGAAAACGTTGATGTGATATTCTCTCCCCCTGTATAAAATTCGGTGTGGGGAGCCACAACCAAAGCCTCAAAGTTCACTTCAGTTTTGTAGGATGCACTGCGTAAAATGACCGAGCGAGCACTCTGTTCTGGTACAGAGATATCGCTAAAGTGAAGGGGCTGTATGGGTTGTCCTGGGATGGCATGAACAGATTGATCTAGTGCATAGTAGCTGCCGTTCTCGGTCGCTGAAAGTGTAAAGATCGACTCTGAATTTAAGGCCTCCGTGAAGGTGATATCAATTGTCCCCGTTAAGACCGTTGCATCACTTAGTGCGCCACCAGGCAATTGAGGAATGAACTCAACACCTGGGAATTCATTCTCGCTCAATGTAGCCCCAGTTGCCAGTTGAAACATGGGTAACCCATAATACGTTAGCTCAAGAGTGATTTTTTCGTCATATGGCGTTGGATCCTTTATCTGTTGGTAATAGAGCTTCTTTGCTTCAGTGAGTGCCTTGCCCATGCTTGAGTTTGTACCTTTGAGCAATTGCTGGGTAAATAGGCGTAAGAGCTTTTCAGATAGGCCCAATCCATGTATGCCTCCCCAACCATATCCTGTATTGCCCACGTAGTTGGCGCCCTTTTGGGCAAAGGCTTGAGGAAGATCAAGTGGATTCATGTTCGTTGGTGGCACATTTAATCCAGCATGACATCCGGGTGTATAGATGAGTCCACCGCTCAAATCGATCTCTGCATCAGCAATCTCATGGGCATGTAGATTGGACTGGTTTGGTACTCCCTCGACAAAGTGGGCTGCGTGCCCGCTAATGGACTGGATCCGGAATGGGTTGGTCTTGCGAAGCTGTAGGTCACGCAGATCTTGCCCGCTCCAACTATCACCAATTAGCGTACAGTCAACAGCATTGATGCCCTGATCTGTCTGCCAGTCTTCGCAATTCTTAGCCGCAAGATCCTGTACAAATGTGTAGCCACTCATCAAGACATTATCTGCGCTGGTAATGGGATTATCCAGAAAACTCTTAATAACGATTTGCATCTCGTCTGGCGTCTCAATCAGACGACCGATGGCTAAATCTGGAATATACAGCTCTTGCCCCTGTTTGGGTAGGGTCATGTCGCCATAATAGTCATCTGTCAATACGTAGTTTGCCTTCTGGGCTGCACCTGTAGGATGATTTCCGCTTGAGTAGCGATATGTATTCTCCGGAAACCTTTCTGTTTTGTCGGGTACCCGGCGGAATGGTAAAACCCGATCGTCACCGACAAGAACGATATACTCAACGTGCTCTCTCTGTTTTGTGTAGGTCACGATTAGATCACGAATGGACGCAGCCACCCGATTGGCTTTATCCACGTCGGTCCATGCTGAAACCCACTCAGCGTAGGCTCTGCTTACATCACCATTCTTTTCTACCTGCAAGATCTCGCCCAAGACGCGCTCATCTTTAGCAAGTTCGCGAAGTTGATCCATCAGAGAAGAGGTCTCCTCTTCGCCATGTAGCTCCACTAATCGAGTTCGATTCACGACTATCAACGTACGGATACCCGATGCCTGGGGTGTTGGGGTCGCTTGGGGCGTCACCGTTGGTTGTGGCGTTACAGGCGTTACAGTGGGGGCCGTTCCAGGATATACCTTGAGCGAATATTCGGTTCCCGAGCCAAATGTGGACGGATTGTAGAGTCGAACCTTCACATAGTATTTACCCGCCGATGTCACTCTGTGCCCTAACCGCGAACCGATACCGGGAGCATAATCATCGTTCTGGGCGATCAGGTTCCCATTTGCGTCGTGAAGTGAAATTACCGTGTCTGCTTCGGGACCGACATTGGTTGTTTCGATTACATAATCTGTATTGGCAGTTCCATCAAATACATACCAATCCTCATCACCAGCGGGGCAGATGTCATGGTTGTGCAGCGTACCGCCAGCGACTATGGGCTGGGCTGTACTTCGTGAGTTGTCTGGTTCTTGGGCATCCTCATCGCAAAGGCTAGTGTTGATGCGCAGGCTATATTCGGTCTCTTCACCAGCGACCTGTGGATTATGATCCTCAACACTGAGACCGTATGTTCCATTAACCGATGCCGTCCAGACAATTCGAGAGGCATCTCCGGCCCCCCCATCATTATTGCAGACAATTTTCTCATTATCAGGTGCATATAAGCAGAGCACCGTGTCGCTAAACTTGGCCAGATTGAGCGTCTCGATTCGGTAGGTGATCCCAGCGCTCGCCTCAAATTTGCTCCAATCCTTATCTCCTGCTGGACATATGTTATGTGTTTGCACCGTGCCGTTGCTCTCTACTGTTGATGCACTACCAATGTTGTCGTCCTGCTCAAAGCTATCTTCGACACAACCATTGGGTCCAACTCGCTCTACTGTGAGGTTATAAGTCGTATCGGCACCATGAATGGTTGCATTTTGGTTGGCTGCCTTCACGTAATAGAGACCGGTGGATGGTGCGATAAACTCTAGCTCCTGACCAGTATCCGTATTAAACACATCGCTACAGCTACCGTAGATACTCAGATGTACATTGGCCTTTGCACCGGTTTCAGTAGCAGTGAGCTTGTATTTGGCACCTGCCTGAACTGAGAAATAGGCCCAATCCGGATCACCCGGGGTACAAAAAGATTGTTCTTGAGGAACGCCCAGGGTTAATTCACGTGCAAGTACACAGCTATCATTCGGTTCTTTGAGTTTGACACAGCCACTATCGCTGGTGATCACGAAGCGATAATCGTTGTCGGGACCGTAGGTATCATTGCGGTGGCCAATTTTCAGATAGTAGGTGCTATCATGCAGCGGTGTGAACTCGATCTCCGCATCATTGCCCATGCTGGGCAGACCGCCACATTCTGCGTGGATCTCCATCATGAGATCTGCATCGTCTCCCTCGGCAATGGCTCTGGCAAAGTAGGTAATGCCCGCTTTGGCATCAAACTTGATCCAATCCGAGTCCGACAAGTCATTCTCTCGGAATAGGTTATGTTTCTGCTCTGTCCCCTCCGTATCGCTGTGGGTCGCATTTTCGCAGATGTCATCACCGTTTCCACTCCTATCATAAGCGTCGGGGCGTATTTCTTTGGGAATACGAAGACGGTTATTGTCATCCTCAATTTCACTTACCTGGTTTTCCCAGATTGGATCGACCCAGGCATAGATAACGGGATTATCTGTCGTAAAGGATTGATCCCCCCGCCGCCAAGTAAATTCCCCGCCTGGGCCAAGCGGAATCCCGTATGACGTTTGAGAGGTACTCGGGGTAGAGGCGGTTGGTGGCTCATTGTCTGGCTCGATGTAAAGATAGACATTGAAGCCCGATGCGCTACTGTCGCCCTGATTTTTCACAATGACTTCAATGGTGGCCGTATCCCCAACGCCTGGGCTGGGTGGGTCCAGGCGGATTTCATGGATGATCAGGTCGGGACCGTTGCTCGTTCGCACCCGCGGCCCATTTGATAATGAGCTAGAATGTGCAGCAGTAAAGATTGAGCCGTCTTGAATGAGGATGATCAAGAATAGCAATAGGCTGAAAAAAAGTAACCTGATAAACCGCTTCATGGGTAGAACTCCTTCTGATACTTTCATGGAATAAAGTAGTTTCGACAGCCGCGCCAATGGGCGGAAATGAGCACGCTACTTCTATCTAATGACGATTGATAAGCTTTTCCAGGATTGTTCGCCGATTTGAATCTGTCCGTTCAAAGATTAACGAGTAACCATGGGCAAATAGATAGCTCCACCAACCGTAACCATCAAGGATTTGGGCAAAGCAGTTAGCCCATCCTCATCCTCTGCATAGAAGACCACTCGGTAGTCACCCGGCGTATCAAAATTATCATAAGTTATGGTATACGTACTATCCCCATCGGCGTCGGTAAGTTTTACGGTCAGAATGGATTCATCATCCTCATCCCGTACGAGGGCTTCACCTTCGGTAGGTGCTTGATAAGTAGGGGGGTAGATGGTTGCCCAGACGTGTTTGACCTCAACATCATCTTGTACCCTGGCGCTTAACCGTCCCTTGCCATTGTCAATCGCGGCTGGTCCTTCTACCTGGAAGATGGTTGGCGGCCACTGGTCGTCCGGCAATGTATTGGTAATGCCAAAGCCGCGTTGACTAGCAATCGCCTCATCAGCCGATTCATTGGGAATACCATTGCCGTTGGCGTCGAGCCAAGCCCACTGAGAACCATGAAATTCGCTGGCCGCTTGTTGCGCTTTTTGGAAGCTGGTAAAGAGACTGGACTTGCGGTTGAGTTCAGCCAGAAAATGGTCAGAAAAGTTAGCCCCTCCTTGGGGCGAGGTCCACGCCAAACTGTTATCCGTCGTCGACGCAATCACCGCCCGACCTGGGCTACTAACCGTATCGGTTGTGGTCTCGCTGGCGCTGATAAAGCTGCCGGCAAAGCACGCCTCTACAATCACGTTGACTTTCAATTCAGGATGCTCGGCCTCCAACTCATCCAGCCAGCTATCGATTTCGGCTGGCGAAACCCACTGACGCTGCTGTTTGTCCAGGTAGAGACGATCTCTGGCTCCGTGATCCATGAGGTAGAGAGTCAGCGAACCATCAGAATTGACGTGGTCGACCGCCCAAGTAGTAATGGCCTCTTTCAGATTGGCTATGGTGGCTGTGGCATCTACGCCATTTCGTTGCCTGCGTAAGGTGTCTGTAGGCGCTAAATAGTAGATGTTGTCATCACTATACCCCTGATTGAGATAGACCTGACGAACCTGATCCGTCACGTTATAAATATTTGGCTGAACGACATCATTATCTTTAATGGCCCCAGCAACCACAATCAGGGCACGGTTGGTAGGTGTCACAAGTTCGCGGACAGAAAGGTCATAATGGGCATCCGGCCCGCTGATACTGGAATCCGCATTCGCCAACTTTACGTAAAGCGTTCCAGTTACAGGAGATGAGAATTCAAGGTGCACATCAGGAGAGAATGAATTGTCCTGATCGTCTAGTGGTTCGCCATCACAGGTGTCTATAATATTGAGAATAACGTCTGCGGTGGAGGTCGGCGGTGTGGTGGCCTGGATGAGGTAGCGCGTTCCGGCAGTGGCCTCGAATTTGACCCAGTCGGTGTCGTTGGGTTGGTGGAAGGTATGTTTTTGGGTAATACCAGTTGTGCGGATGGGTTTGGCGTCTGTGCAAATATTATCTGCTTCATAGTCATCGCCATCACTAGAGGGAGGGCATGGTTCATAGCTCTCTGGCTGCAGATTCTTGAGTTGCCGAATCCACTCTTCAAGCTCTGTTGGAACACACAAATTCGTGATGGTGAAGAAAAGCGAAAGCTGATTTGCAGGGATATTTGTGAGACTAACAGGCAAGGAACCTATTAAGGAAACATTATCGCCTAGGTCGAGTTCGATTAGTTTTTGTAGATTACCGAATGTTGATGGAACGCCTCCGCTTAGCTGATTGTTGTCTAATTCAAGCTCTTCTAAATTTTCTAAATTTCCAAGCGTCTCTGGGATCTCACCGCTTAAATTATTTTCAAATAGCCGGAGGAATTTCAAGGCGCTCAAGTCACCAATTTCTGGTGGAATCGGTCCACTCAAGTCATTGAGATACAATAGGAGTTCAATCAGCTCGGATAACAGACCCAGCTCAGAAGGTATAGGACCAGCGAACTGGTTGTCATAAAGGGAAAGGCTCCTTAATTTGCTCAGTTGACCAATCTCGGGGGGAATTTGCCCGCTTAGACGATTACGATGCAGCGATAGAATGGTCAGGTTAGCTAAATCACCAAGTTCAGAAGGAATTGGGCCGTGAAGTTGGTTGTTGTGTAAATATAAGGATTGCAAATTGGACAAGTTCCCCAGTTGACTTGGGATGGTTCCGCTAATCGTTAAATTGTTTTGTAATTGAAGAGATTGCAAGCTCTCAAGGTTGCCTAACTCCGGTGGAATTGTTCCTGATAGCTTATTCCCAGACAAGAGTATGCGCGTCAAATTATGAAGATTTCCTAGTTCCTTTGGTAGATTACCTGTCAGCTGATTACGGTTCTCTTCTACACTTTGATTATTGTATAAAACAAGGCTACTCAAACCAGAGAGTTGCCCTAATTGTGACGGTATTGCACCCTGCAGTCGATTGTCAGGCAACTCCAGTTTGGTTACCGTGTTGCCAATACAAGTTATGCCAAACCAACTGCATGGTGTGCTGGTCTCTAACCAGCCTGTCTTATCAAGCCAGTTGGGACCATTTGTGCTGTTATATAAAGCTACCAACGCTCGGCATTCAGCTTCTGGGATCTCAGTTACGCCCGCACAAGGATCTGGCACAACTACATCAATCGGCACCGAACTCATCACCATACGACCGGTTCCCAATCGCCCGTAAGTGGCATCTCCCCAGCATTGCATGGTGGTACCGTTGAGAATGGCACAGGTGTGAAAGGCTCCTGCGTCGATTCCGGTGACGGTACCCGAGAGACCCATCACATCAACCGGGCTATTTCGGTCGGTAGTCGTGCCGTCACCAAGCTGGCCGAACCGATTAAGGCCCCAGCACTTCATCTGTCCACTACTTGTCTGGGCACAGGTGTGGTGTTCACCAGCTTCAATCGCTACTACACTAGTTGGCAGACCACTTACATCGATAGGAATGTTGCTGTTGGTGGTCGTTACGTTCCCCAGTTCACCGTTGGCATTTAGACCCCAGCATTTGACGTTGCCGAGCTGCATCAAGGCACAGGTAAATCTCTCACCAGCTGTAATAGCCGTTGCTTGACCGGATAGACCGATGACATCAAATGGCGTAGGGCTGCTTGTCCAGCTGTTATTGCCAAGCTGGCCATAAGCGTTATTTCCCCAACATTTGACAGATCCATCTCCCATTAAGGCACAGGTGTGACCGTAACCAGCAGCAATTTCAGAGACCCCATCAGATAAGGCGGCTACATCTGTTGGTACCTGACGATGTGTTGTTGTCCCATCGCCTAATTCCCCAGAAGTATTCTTACCCCAGCATTTGACACCCCCAGTAGAAGCCATGACGGCACAAGTATGATAGACACCTGCGCCAATGCTCTTTATCCCACCCTCTAGGTTGGCTGTTGTAACAGGCATTGATTGATTCATCCCCGTTCCATCCCCTAGTTGCCCAAAGCCTTCATTGTGTCCCCAGCACTTAATGCTTCCATCACTGGCTAATAGTGCGCAAGTGTGAAAGTATCCACTGGTTATGGATGATACAGGGCCATCTAGATTGATGACTGCTTCAGGCTCACTTGCCGCAATGCTCGTCCCATTGCCCAATTGGCCGACATGGTTACGCCCCCAGCAGCGCACGTCACCGCTTGTCATTAAAGAGCAGGTATGAGCAAGACCGCCAGCCGTAGACGATATGACACCTGACAAGCCAATGGTTAATTGAGGTGATGTAAAGAATGTAGGAACACCATTGCCTAGCTGATCTGAGCCGTTAAGCCCCCAACACTTCACACGTCCGCTGTTGAGCAATGCACATGTTGAGTAACCACCTGCTGAAATAGCAGAAACGCCTGAGGTGAGACCCGCAGGTGTAACCGGAGTGAGTGATCCTGTAAATGTTCCATTTCCGAGGGAACCCATACGATTGTATCCCCAGCATTTGACTCCACCATCAGTCATTAATGCACAGGTATGCTCTCTAGCGACAGCAATCGCCTCGACATTACTGTCTAATCCATCCACATCTACTGGTATTATGGAGTTTGCCTGAGAGCCATCGCCTAGTTGCCCACGACTATTCCAGCCCCAGCATTGAACACCGCCAGTTTCTTCAATCATAGCGCACGTGGAACTATTGCCCGCATTAACAGAAATTGGGCTGCCAGATAGTCCAGTAACATCCACTGGGGTAGTACTCAATGCTGTGTCACCATTCCCAAGCTGACCAACAATGTTCGCTCCCCAGCACTTGATATTGCTTCTATTTATGAGGGCACATGTGTGGTTCCCACCAGCTTTCACATCGGAAGCTCCGATAATACCCTCTATCGTGGTGGGTGAGTGTCTATCGAGGGTAGTACCATCCCCAAGCTGGCCAGTTATATTGTATCCCCAGCATTTAATGTTGCCACTTGTTTCAATGAGAGCGCAGGTATGGCCATAGCCAGCGGAAATAGCGGAAACCCCACTAGACAGATCACCAACATCTATAGGGGTAAATTTGCTCGTCGTTGTGCCATCCCCTAATTGCCCCCAATTATTATAACCCCAACATTTAACCCCACCTTCTGTGGTGAGCGCGCAGGTATGGTGTGTACCAGTAGCGAGTTCTTTTACTCCGCTCGATAGCCCACTAACATCTACCGGGCTACTTTGAACTGTCGTTCCACCATTACCCAATGCACCAAAGACATTATTCCCCCAGCACTTCACCCCGCCTGAATGGGTAAGCGCACAAGCATGCTCATTGCCCACTGAGATATTGACAACATTGGTCAGAGGAATCAGATCTGCTGTTGGGCTAGATGGCGAGAATTGAATTTCTGGGGTCTGACTCGCCACGGCTATATCGGGCAGAATTACGCCAATCGCTATAGCAAGGGCGAAGAGCAAGCTGGTGAGCAAGATGGGGAGTTGCTGGGCTTTGGGCATGAGGGTCTCCTTATCGATTTTGACTCGTTTGTGGGAATACTACTGGGCATACTGCAATATAATGCTCTGATCTCATCCAATGCCAGGTTAGCTACTTTTCTAGGATCGGTGCTGAAATCGCCTGAATTTCTTCTCCAATACAATAAGCCTGGTACGAGGTACCAGGCTCATCTCCTATTGATGGGTTTGTCCATGCTAAGGCGATTGTATGACACGCGATACGTTAATGCAAACTAATGCAACACCAAAGGTAAAAAGAGAGAATCGACTGGGCTACCAATGGTCAAGTCTTTGGGTGAAGAGACCAGACTTTGCTGATTTTCTGCATGAAAAACAATTCGATAAAGGCCGAGTTTGTCAAACCCGTCATACGATACGCTGTACCATCCTTCATCGTCGGTAGCAGTGAGCCGTAGCGTGAGAATTGAGTCATCATCCTCGTCTCGCACAAGGGCCTCACCTTCGGTTGGTTCTCGATAGCTCGGCGGATAGATGGTTGCCCATACGTGTTTAATGCCTACATCGTCTTTTACTTCGGCCCGCAATACCCCCTGCCCATTTTCAAGATCCGATGGGCCTGATATCTGGAAGATGGTTGGTGGCAATCCATCTGGGAACGTCCCTGTTTGACCAAAGCCCCTTTCACTGGCAATCTCTCGGTCGGCAGGTTCGTTGGGGATGGTGTTGCCATTGGCATCCAGCCAAGCTGTCTGGGAAGGGTGGTGGATTTTGGCGCTCTCCTGTGCCTTCGTAAAGCTAGTGGATAGGCTGGCTTTGCGATTTAGCTCTGCCAACAAGCGATCCGAAAAGTGCGCGCCACCTTGGGGGGATGCCCAAGCCAATGAGCGATCGCCTGTCGATGTCATCACAACTCTCCCTGGGCTGCTGACCGTGTCTGTTGTCGTCTCTGTGGCGCTGATGAAGCTGCCGGCATAACAAGCCTCGATGATGACATTGACTTTAAGTCCTGGATGCTTGGCTTCAAGCTGATCCAGCCAACCATCCAGTTGGCTTGGCGAAACCCACTGCTTCTCTCGCTTGTCCAGAAAAAGTAACTCTCTCGAACCATGATCCATCATGTAGAGGGTCAAAGCACCGCTGCCATTGACTTTTTCCGCAGCCCAAGTTGTTATCGCTTGCTCCAAATTGGCTAATGTGGAGATACCATCGGCACCGCTATATTGTTCATAATCGGTTCCTGCTGGGGCCAAGTAGTAGATGGTCTCATCGCTGTAATTGTGGTTGAGAAACATTTCACGCACCTGGTTTGTGACGTGATAAATGTGAGGCTGCACCCGATCATTGTCCTTGGTTGCACCTGCAACAATAATCAAGGCGCTATTAGTTGATAACTCAGTCACCAATTGACGTATAGAAAGATCATATCGCACGTCGGGACCTGCTACGGCTGGATCGTTGTTGGAAAGCTTGACATAGTATTCGCCCGTTGTCGGAGCAGTAAAGGCGAGTTCAACGCCCGACAAGGAGGGACTGTCCTGATCTTCAACCAGAGTGCCGCTGCACGCATCAAATATCCCTAGAACAACATCCGCAGTCGATGTAATTGGTGTATCTGCTCGGATCAGGTACTCGGTTCCCGCTGTGGCATTGAACATAACCCAGTCTTCATCGCTTGGTTTGTGAAAGGAATGGGCTTGGATTAGACCAGAATCGGGTATTGAACGGGCCTGCTCACAATTATCATCTGTTTCATACTGATCGCCTGCTTGGTTGGTAGATATAAGACCGGACAAAAAGCCGTTTGCCATGAAGTAGCTAGCGCTGGATGAACCTGCCGATATTGTGTGGCCTATGGAGCTGATTAAGGCATAATTGGTCGATTGGGCCTGATTGCCACCGCTAGAGAAAAAGTGTTTGCTGAAGCTAAAGTTTGAAGAGGACGGAGCAAAAATTAATCCCATACTCGACAATAAAACCAGCATTGACAGCAATAGCGTGACTAAGGTTCTTGTTCTTGTGTTTCGCATGAAGTACTCCCATCATCTTGCGACAGCCATCACTGCAAGTGTTGCCGTACGAATATCTGCACCTGAAGGATAGCTGCAACCTGTAAGTCGAATAACATAAGAGCCAGGTGAGACATCGACCGAAGAGACAGTTGCACCTGTTTCTGTTGCAACCCCGCCAGAGTGATGATGGGTTTTGATCCAACCAGGTAAGCCCTCTTCATTCAGCCATAGTTGAGCTTCGACTGTTCCAGATGCGACGTCCATTCTAGTAGTGATGGATGTCCAGATCATATATGTGGCATTAAATCGTGTCTCTATTGGGATTTCTGCAATAAGTGGGAAATTTTCGGCGGCACCATCTGACGGACAGCTCCCAACACTTAATTGATGACGAGGGATGGTTGCAAATTCAATCGTTGGTCGCATCTTCTCGCTGGTGATCGAGGCATCTGGCACGGTAAGCGCTTGAACAGCGAAGGGCACACTTCCGACCTGAACTCTGGGCAGTAGCTCTTCATCCGTATTCACTGTAGTCCCAAGCCAAAGTGAACTGTTGTTTCCAACAACAGCAATAGGTATGGGGTTTGACTCTCCTAGCATGACGTCAAACAGGCCTTCTCTTACTTGAACGCTGTTCGATCCAGTCCGAAACTCCTCCCACAGTGGCGTTCCTCCCTCAGCAACGTTGTAGAGGCGGAAGGTCATGGTGAACGTGCCATCCAATGGTTGTTTATTGATATCGGTCAGAAAACCTTGGTATGGAATGGTATTGAGCGAAGAGTCTATTGTGGCTGGGGTTCTCGTCTTCGGAAAGGCACCGGCGGATTGAACCCATAAAAGGCTACTAACGACCAACAGGGTGAAGATTACGTTACCTGGCGTTGGCAGCAGGTAGCGGATTATATGAAGCGATTTGTGGTTCGGATGTTGGGATAGCATGTTTTATCTCCTAATCAAGTTTATTCTCGGTATTGGATTTATGGCGATGTGTAGGCAATCCAGGTTGCTGTTGCACCAAACGCAGTCGTATCTGCCCAGGTTCTGATCCGAAGCGTAAATCCGCTCCGATTGATATTCAGGGCAGAGACGGTGAGCCGATTAGATGGATTTGGAACGACATCTGTGCCTGCAAGACCTACAACTACAGTTGGTTCTGTACTAAAACTCTTCTCGAATTCAATGGGCACTTCATAAGTACGATTGCCAGTATCTTCATCTAACGTCCATTCAGGAATATCGCTATTGCCTTCTACATATCCACTTTGGATCATCGTCGATTTAAGCTCTTCACTTAGCTTCTCGGTTGTGATGCTTCCATCCGGAACTGTTAAAGCGTGAATCGCATATGGGACAGCGCCTATTGGCACCCTCGGCACCATTTCATCGTCCGCTCCAACTGTGATGCCCAACCAAAGCGAGCTATTTTCAGAGATAACGATGTTCGGTATCGGAGTCGAACTGCCCAGCATGACGTTGAATATTCCTTCATTTACCTGAACACTGTTTGACCCGGTTCGGAATTCTTCCCACAGATGAGTTCCTCCCTCCGCTGTATTGTAAAGTCGGAATGTCATGGTATACGTACTGTCAAGTGGATTTTTATCGAGATCTGTTAGATAGCCTTGATAAGGAATGGAATCGACAGACGTATCAACGTTCGTTGTATTTCTGGCTGAGGGAAAGGCTCCTGCTGATTGGACCCAGAGTAGGCTACTAACAACCAGTATCGTAAAGATGACGTTACCCGGTGTGGGCAGCAGATACAGAACGAGCTGTAAAGCTTTGTTCTTGTTTTTACTTAACACGATGATTCTCCTTGATGGTTTTGATTGAAACGATTGTTCTGTTGCCATTGAAATCTACTCATGCTGCACCATTAGCGGCAGATAGAGCCTATCACCCACCTGTACCATAAGCGAGACAGGCTGAGCCACAACGTCCTGATCATCTTCGGCATAAAAGACCACTCGATAGGTACCTGCTTCATCAAATCCGGTAAAGGTGGCGCTAAATCGATCGTCCTGATCGGCAAGGAGTTGGACGGTTGAAATGGCTGGGAAATCCTCGTCTCGTATAAGCGCCTCGCCTTCGGTGGGTGGTCGATAGCTGGGCGGATAGATGATGGCCCAAACGTCCTTGACTTCTATATCATCCTGTACTCTAGCTCGCAGCAGACCATTGCCATTCTGAATCTCATCTGGACCATGAGCCGTAAAGATTGACGGTCGCCACAGGATAGGTTCCAACGGATTAGCCACCCCCAGACCGCGCTGGGAAGCAACAGTATAGTCGGTTGTTTGATTGGGAATGCCGTTGCCGTCCGCGTCCAGCCAAGCAACTTGGGAAGGTTGGAATGTGAGAGCGGCGCTTTGGGCAATTCGAAAGCTGGCATCCAGGCTGGCCTTGCGATCCAGCTCTGCTAGGAACCGATCTGAGAAGATAGCCCCACCTTCCCGGGAGGTCCAGGCCAGACTTGCATCATTGGTGGAAGCAATGATCACCCGACCAGGTTTGCTCAAGGTTTGGGGTTTGCTAATAAAGCTCCCCGAATAGCAGGCTTCGATAATAATGTTAACTTGTAAACCAGGATGCTTGGTTTCTACTATTTCCAGCCATTGATCGAGCTGCTCTGGCGTCACCCACTGCTGCTGTCGCTTATCTAAATAGATCTGCTCCTTGTTACCGTGGTCCATCAGGTAGATGGTCAGCATACCCTCTGCGCTAACCTTATCTGCTGCCCAAGCTGTGATAGCCTGCTCTAGATTCGCTGTACTGGCAAAGGCGTCCACATCTTCATGGGTTGGATCCGCTGCTAGATAGCGGATCTGCTCTGCAGCATAGTCGTGGCGCATAAATACTTCCCGTACCTTGTCCGTCACTTGATAGATGTAGGGTTGCACCGGATCATCGTCCTTGATTGCGCCGGCCACCACAATGAGGGCATTGTGTGTTGGTGTATTGGCCGATACGGGGCGAACGGAAAGTGAATAGCTCATGGTGTCGGTGGCCGTGACCGCCGTATTGTGGGTCAGCTTCAGATAGTGGGTACCGCTGGTTAGCGCCGTAAAGCGGATTTCCACAAAGGGTGCAAAGCTCAAATCCTGTTCGTCAAGAATTGTTCCATCACAGTCATCGAAGATATCGATGTTTGCGTCTGCTTGAGAGCCGCTAGGAATATCGGCCCTTACCACATATCGAGTATTGGACGTGGCCTCAAATTGGAACCAGTCTTCGTCCTCCTGAGATGAGAAATTGTGGTTTTGGGCAACGCCGTGGCCGGAGATGGGAGAGGCGGTGGTGCAGTCGTTGCTGGCGTCGGAATCTTTTTGGGGAGGACAGATGAGGCCGGTGCGTGAGACATCATCAATGGCATTTAGCCAGATACGAAACTCCTCTGTATCCGGTACACAGATATTTGTTCGATCATATTGTAAATCGTTCAGAGCCTGAAGAGAGATGAATTCCTCAGGCAATTGCTCATTCAGTGGATTATCACTCAACCAAAGGGTAGTCAGCTGCGATAATTGCCCCAACTCTGATGGAACTGTACCAGTTAATTGATTATCACTAACGCTCAACCACTCTAATTGTGATAGGTTACCGAGCGTAGAAGGAATCGTTCCTGTAAACTCATTGCTATGCAAATAGAGCACCTTGAGCATTGATAGATTTTCCAACACTGTGGGAATCTCACCCGCTAGCTGATTGCCATGTAGCTGTAGTAGCTGCAATTGTTTCAAATTACCTAGTTCGAGTGGAACCTCGTTTGTCAATTGATTATGATACAGAAATAAAAGCCGTAGGTTGGGTAAGTTACCTATGGTTGGTGGAATTGAACCGGATAATTGATTGTTGCCAAGATTGAGTTCCTTAAGATTGGATAAAGCCCCTAGCGTTAAGGGTATGGAACCGGCTAAACGATTGTTATTTAAAAACAAGTGAGTTAATTCGGGAAGATTTCCTAGCTCCGGAGGTATGGTGCTGGAAAGATCATTATGTGAAAGATCGAAGACAGATAACTTAGAGAGCGAACCAAGGGCAGAAGGAATCGACCCACTAAGTTCGTTTGTGGGTAAACGAAGCTCAGTTAAGTTTGTTAGGTTGCCAAGTTCATTGGGAATCTCTCCACTTAATTGATTGACATGAAGGTAAAGCTGTTCCAAATTTATCATATTGGCTAATGCGGACGGAATCTTGCCACTCAGCAGGTTATTATTCAGGTATAAGAATCGAAGATTGTTCATTGCCCCGAGATCTGGTGGAATTCCTTCACTCAATAGATTGTGCTGTAGCTGAAGACTCTCCAATGCGGTCAGATCTGCTAATTCAGGTGGAACCGAGCCGGTCAAAAAGTTGGTATGTAAACACAAATCGACAAGTTGAGAGAGTTCGCTCAATGCAGTTGGGATCACACCTGTTAACTGATTCTCACACAGGTGGAGAACTTCGAGGTTTAGCAGATCACCCAGTTCAGCCGGGATTTCTCCCATCAGCTTATTATTATTTAACTCCATAACCTTCAGGGTCGTCATCGTGCTGAGACTAGAAGGAATTGTACCTGTCAGTTGATTATTCGAAAGGCTCAAGGTAAGTAGATTCGTTAGTCCAGAGAGTCCATCTGGAATGGGACCAGTCAATTGGTTATCGTGAAGCCCAAGACTGGTGAGGAATTCGAAATTTCCCAATTCAAGCGGGAGCATACCATTTAGGTTGTTATCGGACAGATTGAGCCAAAGTAAACGCCCGCTGCGGCAGCTCACACCGTGCCAGTCACACGGTGTATCTGTCGTCAACCAGTTTGAATTATTGGTCCAACTCTCGCCATCCGTGCCGTTATATAACGTGACCAGCGCTTGGCACTCCTCTTGAGGCACTTCCGTGACCGTGGTGCAGTCATAAGTACCCTGAGCATAGGTTGAGGCGGATTTATCATTCCATGTCCCACCAATAACTATGTTTACGGCAATCAAGCACAAAAGGGCGAAAAAGATGACGGATAGCATTCGTAGCGTTGCTGATTTTGGGCGTAAAATGAGAAGCTGATGAAAATCCATAGGGTGCTCCTTTTGGGATTTGGTTTTGAGACACGGGTGGACGTAGCGGGACAAGATCGATACAACATACAGATTCGGAATCTTCCAGGATAGCCATGAGGGCCACTCAGCTCCGTAGATTCAGAACTTGGCCATCCTGGAAGAAGCAAACTTGTCTCTATTGCGTGACAAGTGGGAGGAATAGGTGCATTGAGTCTTCCTGACCCAGTATTTGCCTAGTTACCGTTTTCACCTTGGGCAGAGCAACGAGCCCTTGATCGTCCTCCGCATAAAAGACAACCCTGTATTCTCCTTCTTCTTCAAAGTCATTAGATGTGACGCGATAGATGCTATCTCCGTTTGCATCGGTTAGCCCGATCTTGATGATCGACCCTTCAGGCGCATCCTCATCCCGCACTAGAGCCTCGCTCCTTTCTGGTGGGACATATTGGGGAGAATAGATGACGGCCCACACGTGCCTGATGCTTTCATCATCTCGCACTTCGGCAGTTAATTCACCTACGTTGTTGCTGACGGTTGACGGCGCTTGAACTTGGAAGATAGATGGGGCGGCGTTGCCAGGATCCAAGGTCTGTGCAATACCAAAGCCGCGCTGTTCGGCAACAGCTTGGTCACTATCCTGATTGGGGGTTCCGTTTCCATCTGCATCAAGCCAAGCTTGCTGAGAGGGATGGAAGGCGCTAGCGGCAACACTCGCTTCTCGGAAGCTTTCGTAGAGACTTGCCTTAAGATTCAGTTCAGCCAAGAATCGATCAGAGAAGTGGGCACCGCCCTGCTCGGAGGCCCAAGCCAAATTGTTGTCACCCGTTGAGGCAATGACCACGCGACCTGGGCTGCTCACCGTATCTGTAGTTGTGGTAGAAGTGCTGATAAAGCTGCCCGCATAGCACGCTTCAATAACGATGTTCACTTTTATTCCAGGATGCTTGGCCTCCAACTCATCTAACCATGCATCTATCTCGGCTGGAGAGACCCATTCTCGCCGGCGTTTGTCCAGGTAGAGTGTGTCCTTTGTTCCGTGATCCATCAGATATAGATTGAGTACGCCGTTGCCATTTACCCTTTCAGCTGCCCATGTCGTGATGGCCGATTTGAGCGCTGCCACAGACGATTCACCATCGACATTCGCCTTACCCTCATGGTCTGCATCCGCAGGCGTCAGATACTGAATGTTATCATCTGTATAGCCGTGATTGATGAAGGTTTGGCGAACTTGATCTGTGACCTGATAGATGTTGGGCTGCACCAAATCGTTGTCTTTGATGGCCCCGGCGACCAGAATCAAAGCGCTGTTTGTTTCCGTGACAGGTGACTGCAACGGACGCACGGAGAGGTCATAGCGGACGTCCGTTCCTGCCACATCCGGATCGTGATTGATCAGCTTGATATAGAGGATACCAGTGGTTTGCGCTTCAAATTCAAGCTGGGCATCCGGGCTAAATGTACCGTCCTCTTCAGCCAGGGCGTTCCCGTTGCAGACATCGAATACGCCAATGGACACATCAGCCGTCGACGTGATTGGCGGTTTGGCGCTGATGCGATACCGAGTGTTCGCCAATGCGCTGAATTTAACCCAATCCACGTCGCCTGCTTGTTCAAACGCGTGGGACTGGATTGCGCCAAAATTGGCAATCTCATTGGCTTGATCGCAGGTGTTGTTGGGTTCGTAGCCAGTTGGAGGGAGGGGTCCACAGTTAACGCCAGTTCCGATGTATGTACCCTCTTCTCTTATTCTGTTCAGCCAATTTTGGAAACTGGGGTCTGATGGTTCTTGAAGGTTTGTGCGATCAAAGCGAAAGTCGGTTAGCTTTTGTAAAGAGGTAAGGGTGGTTGGTAAGCAGCCTTCTAATGCATTATTGGCAAGCCGAAGAGTTAATAGCTGAGATAAGTCGCCCAATCTCGACGGCACCGAACCACTCAACTGATTATCATCTACGCTCAACCAAGTTAGTTCAGTCAGCCCTTGCACTGTAGTTGGAATGGTTCCATCCAATTGGTTTTGGTTGAGGCTCAAAATTCGTAATTCCGTTAGATTACCTATTGCAGAAGGGATATCTCCAGTTAGCCTGTTTGCAGCCAGATTTAGTTCATGCATTTTTGCAAGATTCGTTAGTTCGACCGGGATGGTTCCAGTCAATTGATTAACGTGTAACCATAGGCGATACATTTGTTCTAGGTTACCAAAGGCAGGTGGAATCGGGCCAGACAAACCATTGAATTCCAAGCGCAGAACTTGAAGTTGCGAGAGGTCTCCTAGCTCTGGCGGGATGCTACCTTCTAGTTGGTTGTTGTTTAGATAGAGATTTGTCAAACTTGACAGGCTACCTAGCTCTGCAGGAATTGTTCCGCTTAACTGATTTTCTTGTAGCCAAAGCTGTTGTAGCTTTGGTAGAGCACCTAAATCTGGTGGTATCTCACCGCTCAATAGATTATTATGTAGCTGCAAAAACTTGAGCAGATCTAAATTCTTGAGTTCTGGAGGGACGGATCCTGTAAGACTATTGTTACTCAGATCAAGGTGTTCCAGGTTAGATAGGACGCGGACTGTGGTCTGAATAGGACCATCAAGCCGATTGTTGGGCAAAATCACTTCAGACACGTATCCAGACTCACATCGGATGCCATACCATGTACATGGTTCAGTTGTTTCCAGCCAGTTTGTCTTTGTGATCCAATTAGAACCTTGCATCGTCTCATGCAGGTTGACCAGTGTCTGACATTCATGAGACGGTATTTCACTCACCGTTGAACAAAGCTGATTTGCCATTGGAATGGCTACAACTTCCTCACTATACTCACTAAACAGATCTTGAAGATTGTTCGTGTTATAAGGTGTTAGCGTTCGCACAACAAAGTAGTATGCTGTACCAGGGATTAAGTCCGCTACAGTGTAAGAGTTACTTGCTTTGCTCTCGGTCACCCCTACTTCCACGTATGGTCCATCAGGTGAAGTCGCAATGTTAATTTGGTATCCACCGCCGTCAGCTGTATAAGCAATGGGTGTCCACGTCAGTTGAACTGAAGTGTCTGTCCAGGCTGCTACCTGAAGATCGGTCGGCGGAACTGTTTGGGTCTCTTCCCAGCCTGGACATCTATTGCTAAGGAACGGACGCAACAGCGGATCAGAAGCCTTCAGTGCGTTAAATCGAATGTCACACCCCTCGGGTAGGGGTAGGATGGGAAGATTGGTGAGGTTGACCAAGCAGGCTGGGATCTCGCCGTTGAGCTTGTTGCTAAAGAGCCAAAGTATCTTTAGTTTGGTGAGGTTACAAAGTTCGGTAGGAATCGGTCCACTCAGATGATTGTTTGATAGTCGGAGATCGGTTAATTCAATTAGGACACCGAGCGCAGAAGGTAGGGTTCCGGTGAGGTTCATGCCGCTCAACCCAAGTTTTGAAAGCTTGGTCAGGCTACCCAATTCGGCTGGGATTTCTCCGCCTATCGGATTTGCGTAAAGATCGAGGGTTACTAGATTGGTCAGATCACCTAACCATGTAGGAATACCACCATTAAGTTGATTGTTGTTGAGACGCAGACTACCAAGATTCGATAGATTTTCAAGCTGTGTAGGAATCTCCCCTTGTAGCTGGTTATCAGCAAGTTGTAGATCGCTTAGATTGCTTAGATTACCAAGTTCTGGCGGAATCACCCCCGTCAGATTGTTGTCATACAACATCAGAGCTTCGAGTTGAGAAAGAGAACCGAGCGAAGACGGAATCTCACCTCTTAGTTGATTTTTGGCAAGGTGGAGTTCACCCAAGTTAGTGAGCTGACCCAATTCAGTTGGAATCGAACCGATAAGCGAATTGGAGTGAAGCACGAGGCGTTTAAGTGCGGATAAGTTCCCCAAGGAAGCCGGTATTGAACCCACCAAACGGTTACCCTGGAGCTCTAGTTGAGTTAGAGCGGTTAAGTTCCCAAGGCTTTCAGGAATCTCGCCAGAAAGTGCGTTACTGGTGAAAACCAAAACCTCTAATTGAGCCAAACTCCCTAAAGATTCGGGGAGCGGGCCGCTAATTGTGTTGCTAAATAGATGCAAGAATTTTAATTGAGGTAGGTTTCCTATTTCAATTGGAATGGTCCCGGTGATTTGATTGCTGCGAAGATCCAGGAACTGGAGGTTGGTAAAATTTCCAATTGCGTTGGGCAGAGGGCCACTCAACCGATTTTCTTTTAGGTTCAGATGAACAACCTGATCATTTTCACAGGTCGCTACACCAAACCAATTAGTACAAGGCGTATTTGTCTGTAACCATCCAGAGTTATTCGCCCAATTCGGTCCATCTGTGCTGTTGTAGAGAGCCACCAATGCCTCACATTCAGCTAGAGGGATTTCGCTGACATTGGCGCAATCAAATTGATTCTGAGATGTCGTCGCGGCATTCGCTTGCTGAGCAGTAATCCATAGGCTAACCAGACAAAGTGTGCAGGCGAGTAGGACGACGCAGACAGCTTGATAGGATGAGGATACCGGGTGGCACACGGGAGATGCTACAATAGTTGTTTGCTTATGAGGCGGATGAAAAGGTTTCGAGGTGATTTTGAGTATGCACATAGGATTTCTTCCAGGAGAATAGGTATTTTTGATTGAATGGATTTAAGAGAAACAGATTGGTCGTTTCCCTAGCCATTCTACGGTTCGGTGGTAAAGTGAGGTTATCACACGCATCACGAAGTGAACATCATCATCTCTCGCTATACTCGGGATCTGGGCGTCACGAACGGAAGGTTTCTCCTCGTTGTACTCGTGCCCCTTTGTGGCTGCAGCCGCTCATTAACTGGGCACAAAGTACCAACGAAATAACAGATTGGAGATAATCTCACCTTTCTATAGTTTTTAAGATAAAGATTTTCCGCACTTCTTTTCGACAAGCTTGGGGAAGTGCGGAAAATCTTTATCTGTATGTCTATACCTACAGTTCATCTGGTCTATCTAATGCCTAAAGTGCAAGAATTACAGGATAGTCAGAATCTTAGCCAGTTCGTGAGCAAGCCGAGAGAAGAAGCTCTCCAGCTCTACGGAAATACAATAAAAGGCAATCGAATATGATGCATGGTGATGGCTTTGGGTGATCCGACTAGACCTAGATCGTCTTCGGCATAGATAACTACTCGGCCTACATTGTGCGGGTTTTCACCGTCGTATGAGCCGCTGTATAGATTATCTGTACCCGTGTTGTTCAAGCGTAACGTGAGAATCGAGTCATCGTCCTCGTCCCGTACCAGTGCTTCGCTCTCTGTTGGTGCGTTATAAGTAATTGGATAAATCACTGCCCAAACATGTTTGACGGTTTGGTCGTCCCGTACGTTGGAACGTAACGTCAAGCGACCGACAGAAGAGGTGAATGGCCCCGTTCCGTGGAAGACTGATGGTGCCCAGTTTTCATCTGGCAACGTATCATTGATGCCAAAACCTCGTTGGCCGGCAATCACCCAATCAGCAGGTTCGTTATGGATTCCGTTACCGTTTGCGTCGAGCCAAGGGACTTGGGATCGATGGAATTGACTGGCGGCCTGTTGCGCTCTCTTGAAACTTTCATAAAGGCTAACTTTGCGATTGAGTTCATTCAAGAAATAGTCAGAGAAGATCGCCCCACCTTCTCGTGAAGCCCAGGCTAGATTTAACGCGCCAGTAGAGGCAATGACCACCCGCCCAGGACTGCTGACCGAATCAGCGTTTTCAGATACGTTAATAAAGCTACCCGAATAACAGGCTTCGACAATAATGTTCACCTGCACCCCAGGGTGTTTGGCCTCCAAGATGTCTAACCAATCATTGACCTCCTGTGGAGATACCCACTGGCGCTGAAGCTTGTCCAAGTAGAGGCGATTACTTGCCCCGTGATCCATTAAGTAGATAGTCAGTACACCGTCGCTGTTGACTCGCTCTGCAGCCCAGTTTGTGATGGCCCCTTTTAAGTTTGTGATCGTGGCTGATGCATCCACGTTCGGGCGATTTTTATCCGCGGCCAAGTAGTAGATCTGTTCATCGGTGTACCCATGATTGACAAAGACCTGTCGTGCGCTATCCGTAACGTAATAGATGTTTGGCTGAACGACATCGTTCTCTTTAATGGCACCTGCAACGAGGATCAGGGCACGGTTCGTTGGGGATGGTGTGAGCAGTTGACGGACAGAAAGGTCATATCGAACATGAGAGCCACCGATATCTGGATCGTGGCTGGTGAGCTTCATATAGTAGGTAGCGGTGGCTGGTGCCTCAAATTCAAGTTGGACATCAGGCGTGAAGGCATGATCTTGCTCATCTAATTTATCTCCATCACACTGATCGAAGAGGTTAATTTCTACATCGGCTAGGGAGGTAGACGGTGTTTGGGCGTTGATCTGATATCGAGTCCCAGCTTCGCCATTAAACTTGACCCAATCCGTGTCTTGCTTGCGATCAAAAGCGTGCTCTTGAACCATGCCGAGTACATCGATCATTGTCGCCTCATCACACGTATCATTTGGCTCATAATTGGACTGCCCTATTGGGCAGATAATGCCAGTACTTGTCACGGTTCCTCTCTCCTCCAGCGCTGCCAGCCAATTTTGAAATTGCTCGTCACCTGGCTCACAAATCTTGTTCGAGTGGAAGTGTAGATTCGTTAGCTTAGCCAGATCCATAAGACTCGTCGGCAATGGCCCGGTCAACAGATTGTCGCCAACGCGCAGCCACTTTAGCTGAGTAAGCTGACCTAGCTCCGAAGGAAGGGGGCCGCTAAGGTGGTTTCCATCCAATCGAATATGGGTTAAGTCAGGTAAATTGCCTAACTCTGGCGGAATGGAGCCGGTGAGTCGGTTGCCATACAGATAAAGTACCTCAATCTGGCTATCCGATTGACCGAGTTCAGGTGGAATCGCACCTGTAAGCCGATTTGCATATAGATGTATGGCTTTCAGCTTCTTCAGATTTCCTAATGAGGCTGGAATGGAGCCAGTGAGTTGATTACCATAGAGGCTCAATCCAGTCAATTCGGTCAGATTCCCAAGGGATTCAGGAATCTCACCGCTCAGTTGATTACCAAACAAGTGCAAACCCCTTAGTTTTGTCAAATTACCCAGTTCGGCAGGGATTGAACCTGTCAATGGATTGCGCCTTAGGATCAAATCGGTTAGCTCTGATAAATTCCCTAGTTCGGACGGAATGGGGCCAATGAGCTCGTTTGTACCCACGTGGAGATATGTGAGCTTCGATAAAGAACCCAACCAAGCAGGAAGATCGCCGTTAAGTTGATTCTCGCCTATGTGGATATAGTTGAGATTGGACAACTTTGACAACGACTGAGGAATCTCTCCGGTCAACTTATTCCCGCACAGGAGAAGTTGCTCTAAACTAGCCAGGTTCCCCAGTTCGCTCGGAATAGAACCTGTAAGCTGATTGACACATAATCCAAGGTAAATCAAACTAGATAAGTCACCAAGTCGGTTAGGGATCGGCCCGCTCAGTTGGTTATTTGTCATGCCCAGTACGGTCAAATTGGTTAAATTACTAATCTCCTCGGGAATCGGACCAAGCAGATCATTCTTGGTGAGTTCAATCTTTGTGACGTGCTCGCCGCGGCAGGTGATGCCATACCAACTGCAGGGTGTGGTTGTCTGCAGCCAGCCATCGTTATTCGTCCAGTTTGCTCCGTCAGTGCTGTTATACAACGCAACCAGCGCCTCGCATTCTTTAAAGGAAATCCCTTCAGCAATTTCGCAGACTTCAGAGCACGTATTTCCATTTGTCTGTAGATCCGGTATAGTATCAATCCACTCCTGAAACGCATCGTCTGCTGGCATACAAACATCGGTATCGTTAAAGTGAAACTTGTCCAAAGACAGATCGATCAATGACATAGGCAGAGGGCCGCTAAGAGGATTATTGTCGATCATCAGCTCTTTTAAAGATGCCACTTGGCCAATCCATGATGGGACGGCCCCCGTTATTTGGTTAGAGGAGAGATAGAGACGGCGCAATTGAGTCAGTCTATTTTCTAAATTACTTGGAATCGGACCTGTTAGCTGATTATTGTGAAGGTATAGATTTGTGAGCTTGGGCGGTTCAAACAGTTCAACAGGGATTGCTCCCGTTAGCTGGTTACTATCCAAATGTATGCCTAGGACCATAGCCAGGTTGCCAAGTTCCGAGGGGATCGAGCCGCTTAAGCGATTGTTGCTTAGATTGAGAACCTCTAGCCGCTCAGATAGGAGTCCTAGTTCGGGTGGAATGACCCCGCTCAACTGGTTGTTGTATAGATGTAATGCTTCTAAGTTCTTGAGTTTGCTCAATTCTGCTGGAATTGTCCCAGAGAGCTGGTTGCGATAGAGGCTAAGAACTTGAAGTGAGGTAAGGTTGCCCAGAGATGCAGGTATAGGACCATTCAACTGGTTATTGTATAGATGAATACTCAGAGGGTCTGTTAAGTCACCCAATGCCACTGGGATCGTACCTACTAACAGATTATCATTTAGGACCACCTGATAGACTGTGCCGTTTTGGCAGGTGATGCCATACCAATTGCAAGGTGTGGTTGTCTGCAGCCAGCCGTCGTTATTCGTCCAGTTTGCACCGTCTGTGCTGTTGTAGAGCGCAACAAGGGCATTACACTCAGCCAGGGGGATTTCGCTGATTGAGTTGCACAAGGGTGTCGATGTTGCGGTCGCTGTAGGAGTGAGCGTGGTAGTCGGCGTGGGTGTATCGGTATTGGGCGCTTCAGGAGTAACCGTCCCTTCAAGAGGGTAGCTTTTTTCCCAGGTGTAGCCGCTGGTATTAGAGACGTAGATGCCATCATCATCGGCGATAAAGCCTTTTTCTACTGAAACAAATTGCACATCATTACCGCCGCTGCCTGCTATGTTGCTCCAGTTTCTGCCACCATTCTCACTGCGCAACATGCCGCGCGGCCAGGTCCCTTCATGCCCCACGATCCATCCGTGGATTTCATCTAAAAAATCAATGGCTGACAGATGAATCGTAGAACCACTTCTGGGGACTCTTGTCCAGTTATCGCCACCATCATTTGTATAGAAAGTATCACCAAAGGTTTCAACGACGACGCCGAAGTTGGCATTCACAAAGGTCACATCTCTATAACGGCCCCAATCAATGTTTTCAACGTCCTCCCAAGTTTCACCACCGTCTATCGTTCTGAGAAACTCGGAATCGTTGTCTAAATCGCTAGCGACGAGGAAGCCCTTATTCTCATCCAGAAAGTGGATTGAGCGCACCTGGAACGTGATTCCTGTGCCAGTTTTTTGCCAATTGGTGCCGCCATCGGTTGTCTTGAGTACGCCATCTGGGTAGCCAATCCAGCCAGTCTGATTATCCAGAAAGAAGAGGCCGTAAAGGTCAAGGGGGAGAGGGCTGTTTTGAGTTTGCCAAGTTGTCCCACCGTCAGCCGTATGTCGAATGGTTCCGCTTCCGCCAATGACCCAACCTGTGTTTACGTCAACAAAATCCACGGCATGTAGATCATTGGTTGTATTCGCATCTTGTGTTTGCCATGACGTACCGCCATCGTTTGTGTGTACAATTTGGCCACCGTTGCCGACAACCCAACCATGAGTCGTATTGACGAAGTCCAAACCGTTCATCACCCCAGGCGTAGAGGTAGATTGCGGTGTTGGTGCAGTCTCGGCGGGATAACTTTGCGACCAAGTATATCCGCCATCGATGGAAACTATTATTCCATCATCATCGGCGATGAATCCATTGAGGAGTGACACAAATTGAACATCATTACCTCCGCTGCCCGCCATGTTACTCCAGTGTCTGCCTCCGTTCTCACTGCGCAACATGCCGCGCGGCCAGGTCCCTTCATGCCCCACAATCCATCCGTGGGATTCATCAAAGAAATCAACGGCTGACAGATGAATCGTCCCTCCCGACCGAGAGACCGTTGTCCAGTTGTTGCCGCCATCAGTTGTGTAGAAGGTATCACCAAAGGTTTCAACGACGACGCCAAAGTTGGCATTCACAAAGGTCACATCTCTGTAACGACCCCAATCAATATTCTCAACCTTGGCCCACGTTTCACCACCGTCTGTGCTCCTGAGAAACTGGGAATTGTTGTCTAGATCGCTGGCTACGAGAAATCCTACATTGGCATCCAGAAAGTGAATCGAGCGTACTTGGAATGTGATTCCGGTACCAATTTTTTGCCAATTGGTACCGCCATCCGTCGTCTTGAGCACGCCATCTGGGTAGCCAATCCAGCCAGTCTGACTATCCAGAAAGAAGAGGCCGTAAAGGTCGAGGGGGAGAGGGCTGTTTTGGCTTTGCCAAGTTGCCCCACCATCGGTCGTGTGTCGAATTGTTCCGCCTGCACCAATGAGCCAACCTGTGTTGACGTCAACAAAGTCCACGGCATGCAGGTTTTGGGTCGTGTTGGCATCCTGCTCTTGCCATGAATCCCCGCTATTGTTGGTATGAACAACTAGGCCACCGTTGCCGACGGCCCAACCATGATTGACGTCGACAAAATCCAGGCTATTCATATGAGGTGTAGCGCCATCTTGTGCTCGGCTGGCTATGTCGTTATTAGACAGACCTATGAGAATAGCAAGGACTAAAACCGTTGAAATAAAAGAAAAAATACGCATTTTGGTTGACTCCTTTGTTCCGGGCAAATTGGTTTTGGGACTATCCGCACATCGTGGACTGAGAGGCTTACGATTCACACACTGTGCCTCACAAGGGCCTACTATACTGTGATTGACTTCAAAACAGGGTTTCCCCAAGCGGTAGCCAAGAGACCAAACGCCTGTTTTGAAATGGTGCTGAGTAGAGATAATCAGCCGATCGCAATGTCATTCTGTTTGGTTACAGTCGCTTGCGACGGAACCGAAGAATCTCTCATTGACATTGCGATCGACTGATTATTGGATCACCAATGGCAAAAAGATCGCCCCCTGCCCATCAATGACAACGTTTAATGTCTTAGGAGATGAGGTCTGCCCTAATGTATCCTCGGCATAGAAGACCACTCGATAGTTTCCTGGCTCCTCAAAATCGTTTGACGTCACGCTAAACATCCCATCCCCATCTGCATCGGTCAGCCCCAGCGTCAAAATTGCTCCTTCAGCGGCATCCGCATCTCGAACCAGTGCTTCGCTCTCGGTCGGCGGGATGTACCTTGGCGAATAGATAACAGCCCATACCCGTTTAACTCCCACATCGTCCCGTACGTCTGCACGCAGAACCTTCATAGCATCAGTTTCCACTTGTGATGCCTCTGCCGAGAAGACGGAGGGCGGCCAGTCATCAGGTAAGGAGCCTGAAATACCGAACCCTCTCTGGCTGGCAATGGACTGGTCAGCAGGCTCGTTTGGGATGCCGTTGCCGTTGGCATCGAGCCAGGCAGTTTGAGAGGGATGGTAAGCGCTGGCTTCGGCTTGGGCTTTGGCAAAACTTTCGTAGAGGGTTGCCTTGCGATTCAACTCGAACAGCAACCGATCCGAAAAGCGAGCACCGCCTTGGGCTGATGCCCAGGCTAAGCTGCGATCGCCTGTTGAGGTCATAACGACTCGGTTCAGGCTGCTTACTGTATCCGTTGTGGTCTCGGTCGCACTGATGAAGCTGCCCGCATAGCATGCTTCCACAATGATGTTGACCTTGAGTCCAGGATATTGGGCTTCCAACTGATCCAGCCAGCCGTCAATCTGGGTAGGCGAGACCCATTGTTGGGTTCGTTTATCCAGGAAGAGAAGGTCTCTCGAACCGTGATCCATAAGATAGAGGGTCAACGAGCCGGTGGCATCCACCCTCTCCGCCGCCCAGGTGGTAATGGCTTGCTCTAAATTAGTTAGATTTGCCTCGCCATCAACGCCTTCATCTTCACCTCGATTTGAATCAGTTGGCGTTAGGTAGTAGATGTTATCATCGCTGTAACCATGATTGAGAAAGGTTTGGCGAACTAGGTCCGTCACTTTGTAGATGTTTGGCTGGACCACGTCATTGTTTTTCGTGGCTCCCGCGACAAGAATTAAGGCGCTGTTGGCCGTTGAAGGGATTGACAGATCGCGGACATAAAGCTCGTAGCGAACGCTGGGACCTGCCACAGATGGATCCTTGTTGGTGAGCTTAATATAGTAGGTTGTGCTTGTCTGGGCATCAAATTCAAGCTGTACGTCAGGGGAGAAGGTGTTGTCTTGCTCATTTGGTGAATTGTCATTGCACGAATCCAACAGACCTATAACGACATTGGCGGTGCTGGTGAGCGGAGTAGTGGCTTTGATCATGTATCGTGTTCCAGCAGTGGCATCAAATTTGACCCAGTGCTCCTCGTTAGGTTGTTGGAACGTATACGATTGAATCTCACCAGTCGCGGGAATAGATTTGGCTGATGAGCATGACTCATTCACAGGGCAGCGCAACCCTGTACGTTTCACTGTTTCAATTCCGTTCAACCAATCCTGGAACTCTTTATTGTCAGGCTCTTGTAGCTCTGTATTCTCAAAATTGAAGTCTTTTAGCTCGGTGAGATTGACTAGGCTTTGGGGTAAGCAACCACTTAGTGAGGTGTTGTTTAGCCAGAGAACCATCAATCGCGTCAGGTTCCCGAATTCCGGAGGAACCGATCCTGTTATCAGGTTATGGCTAATTGCGAGCACAATAAGCGTGTCCAAATTACCCAATTCCCGTGGAATTGTCCCTGTAAGAAGATTCCCATAGAGCAGAAGCTGCTCTATCTTGGGCAGACTGGCCAAGTCTGGCGGAATCGAGCCACTCAACTGATTGTTATGTAGATTAAGTCGCAAAACATTTAGCAGATTGTCAAAAGGCGGTATGGTCCCAGAAAGCTGATTGTCTTGCAGGCTGAATTCTTCTACCTTGGCCAAGTTGTTTAATTCGACGGGGATTTCCCCGCTCAGCTGATTCTTGTGTAAGTGTAGAGTTCGTAGGTTCACTAGGTTGCCAATTGAAGAGGGAATCGCTCCCGTTAGGGCATTGTCATTTAAGGTTATGGCCACTAGGTTGGTTAGCTGACCCAACTCTTGCGGAATAGAACCACTTAGCTGATTATCGTGGAGGGCAAGGTTTGTTAGCTTGCTTAAGTTTCCAAACTCTTTTGGAATCTCTCCATCTATTTGGGTGCCTGCTATCCCCAAAGCTGTTAGGTTAGAGAGGGTACCTAGTTCCGATGGGATCGTTCCTGTAAAGAGATTGTTTGAGAGCTGCAGAACGGTTAGATTCTTAGCGTTACTGAGTTCAGTAGGAATTAGACCCGTTAATCTATTGATGTGTAGCGACAGGTGTCCTAAATTCTGTAGGTTTCCAAGCTCTACAGGGAGCGGTCCGCTAAGCTGGTTACTCTGAAGCTGAATATTTTCGAGTAGTGATAGTTGTCCAAGTTCGGGAGGAATTTCTCCTTGTAAGTCATTCTGATAAAGCTGAATCACCTTCAACTGAGTGAGGCCGGAAAGTTCGGATGAGAGAGAGCCGGTCAACTGATTGTTCGGCAGAATGAGCCGTGATACATGCCCGTTGCTGCATTCGATGCCAAACCAGCTACAAGGTGTATTCGTCCTAAGCCACCCCACATTTTGATGCCAATTTGACCCGTCAGTATTGTTGTAAAGTGCCACCACTGCCTGACACTCACTCTGAGGGATTTCACTTACGTCGCTGCACGAGAACTCATTGACGCGCCAGAGCCGTATGGTCCCATCTGACGATATCGAAGCTACTCGTTCACCTGTTGATGGCCAGGTCACGCTTACGACACTGTCCGTATGACCGTCCAGAACACGCTCCATCTGACCATCTGCACGAGACCAGAGTCGCACCGTCTTATCAGCTGACGCGGAAGCGAGCCGACTATTGTCCGGAGACCACTGGACATCCCAAACGACGCGTGTGTGGCCAGTTAGGGTTTGAAGTACTGCACCGCTGCTTGTATCCCAAATCCGAACCGACGTATCACCCGAGGCAGAAGCCAAGCGACTACCATCTGATGACCACGCAACACTGGTTACGTATCCGGTATGGCCGACTAAATCACGTGATGCACCGCTGGCTACATCCCAAATTTTGATGGTCCGATCCAGATCGCCCGATGCAGACGCAATCTGTTGACCGTCAGGTGACCAACTGACGATAACTGTATCGGTGTGACCCATTAAGGTTTGTGATAGCTCTCCTGTTGCAGCAATCCAAACTCGAATCGTTTTATCTGCAGAACCAGAGGCCACATACTGACCATCAGGTGACCAGCTTACAGTAGTTATCTCTTTTTCGTGTCCAGACAAGGGAGGAAGTAGTTGAGCACCATCGATTGACCACAGTCGTACAGTGTTGTCATAGGAGCCTGACGCCAACTTCGTTCCATCCGGTGAGAACTGCACGCTTTGTACACGGCTGGTATGACCACTTATGGTACGCACCAAGGATCCATCACTGGCATTCCATAGGCGCAACAGCCCAAACTGATTCGATGTCACAAAAAAACTATCGTCAGGTGACCAGTCTATGTCATACAAAAGATAGTCGTAGCCAAGGAGGCTTGTTGACACTTGCGGCTCGGTTGTATTGATGGCCGAAACATCCCAGAGGCGAAGTTGGCTATCGTAAGAAAGTGAAGCTAGCATCGTACCATCCGGTGACCAATCGACGCTGCTCACACCATTGTCATGAGATAGCCTACGAAGCGTTGTGCCATCCACAGCATTCCAGATACGCACCGTTTTGTCATCCGAGCCAGTGACCAAATACTCACTATTTGGCGACCATTGAACAGTGGTTATGCTAGCAGTGTGACCTTCTAAGGTGTAGCGAAATGTAGGTACTTCGTTGTCGTTTGTGGTCCATACACGTACTGTGCCGCCATGATTTGCCGCAGCAACCTGTGAACCATCATGTGACCAAGCCACGCTGCGAACCCCTCCCTGGTTCCCAGATAGGGTATGTTCTAAGTTCCCATTGGCTACAGTCCAGATAATGACCTGCCCACTCCAGTCACCAGAGACGATCTTTTGGCTATCTGGCGACCAACTTACGCTTGAAACGCTGACCTCTTCTCCGGGAATATTCAGGGTTCGGATCAACTGTCCGGTAGTAGGATTCCAGAGACGTACCGATTGGTCATTCTCGGCACCTGACGATGCGATGAGGTTTCCATCGGGCGACCAACTGACATCTTTAACCGCATCCATGTGGCCTTCTAATGTGTACTGGAGTTGCCGAGTTGCAACCGCCCAGATCCGCACCATTTGGTCAGCGGATGCTGTGGCCAACTGGGTACCATCTGGGGACCAGCTAAGGCTAGTAACTATTGAAGTCTGGGGAAAGAGGAAACCGTTATCCAGTGTAGTTAGATCCTTATAAACCCACACACCGAGCGAAGAAGCCACGGCCAAAGTTTTTCCATCTGGTGAATAAGCAACATCATTTGGGTGTCCTCGGCCCAAGCGCATAATCTCGTCGGGTGCGAGATTCACTAGGCCGCTTACGTCGAAATCGCTTGCTGGATCGCCTGATCCCGCGCTCCATACTGGCTGGGATAGCAAAAGCAGTAAAGATAGAACAAATAGGATAGAAGCAACTCGTAACGACCTAAGGCAACAACAAACCGAAATAGCTGATGTATGAGCAGGTATCATTTTTAAATTCTCCAAGTCTCCGATAAGTCGTGGGGGCAGTTCGTGGGTCATTACAACACCAAAATGTCATCACCACACAATCCGCCCAAATCCGTCAACGTTTACTTCACTACAAACGGCAAAAAAATGACGGGCTGAACGGTTAAACTTGCCGTCACCGTCTCCGACCAGACTCCTTCATCATCCTGTACCCGCAGCACAATTTCATGGGTACCTTCACCCAGTTCAATGGCTGGCATAACGCAGGTCTCTTCCGTTGTACAGAGAGATTTCTCATCTACTGTCCAATCCCAGGCGATGATCTGCTGGTCCGTTTCACTGGCGTCATTGTCGTTGTCCGCCGCTGTGGCCGTCAGCGTGAAAATGCTAGCGGCGGTGACTGTTGTTGGATTGGAAGTGGTAAGTTGGGCCGTGGGATCATTGCCTGGGGTCATGTTTCTATCCAATCGCCATAGGCCATCGCGCCTTGCAGAAATGACAATGTCACCCACAATAGACAGCGCCGTTACGTTAGCATCCATTGTAACGGCATGGTCAACCCAGTGCTCTTCAGTTGCCAGCATGTAAATACTATCTTTTGTGCCAAACCAAGGTGTGCCGCTCTGATCTACCGTAAAGGCAAAAATCTGTGTGGAAACATCTGGAAGTTGCTCATCTTTGGGCAATCCGTTGGATACAGAATAATGATCCCACTTGTCATCTGCTATACGGTAGCGGGCGACCCCTCCACCATTGTTTGGTGTCCCAATATGGGGTCTCGTCCCAAACCAGACGACATTGTCTCCGGCCACTGCTGAGCGTACGTAGTTGGAGGCAAATCCATCTTGTAGGGAGAATCGCGTCCAACTACTGTTGAAATCAGTGGCGTTGTGCTGCCATCGATAGACACCATTGCCCCAGGTGCCTGCCCAAAGATCACCTGCATCATCAATCGTAAGGGTTGTCACGACGTTGCCGACAGAGGTGACTGTTTGCCAATCACCATTGAATACAGAGAGGGCTGCACCTGTATCGCCCCCGCCGACCCAAAGTGTACTGGATTCAGGTTCGATAGCCATTGCTCGAATGGTGGCTTCAAACGGGGCATCTTGGTTCTGCCAACTTGTGCCATCAAATTCGGCCAAATTGTCTGGACCAGCGACCCATACGTGCGCATTGTTAGCAATAGCAATCTCAGTGACAGTCTGATCATCCCAGGGCAACGCATGAGTCGTGACCTCATCCGTAGTCATATTGACTGAGATCAGTCCATCGCTCCCGCCAGCCCAAAGTGTGTTCTCTTGGACAGCTAGGGTGTTGGTGTAGCCCTGGGTAATCCACTTCGTCCAAGTACCCTTTTCGGGGATCACGAGCGGTACATATTGTTGTTTATTCGCGTCTCGGCTGGGCCAAGCCCGAAAGGTGCGAGTGACAGTATACCCGGCAAATTGGGCTGTTATCGTCATGGTATCCCCAAGGGTTGCTCCCAATGGGCTGCCAGACGTGCGGTAATCGGGTATCTCTTCGCCTGCAGGGAAGTCAGAAATGGTTTCTCGCATGTTCTCTTTATACTGAAGCGTAACTGGGGCCTGACTAATGGGGCGTCCGCGATAATAGATTTCTCCCCAAGTACAGCCGCAGAAGTCCGGGGAATCTATGTCCGGTGGGAGAGCTCCAATCTCATCCAACGGTCCATGTCCAATGCAATGAATCTGGTGGGATGGTGCAATAGCCGGCCGAGCTGAAGCTGTTAGGGTGAAATAGATGATGAACCCAAGTGAAAGCAAAACGCTATAGACTATTTTGACCATAATATTCCTCCGATTTAGGTGTTGTTATAGATGACCTGTAAAGTTCTGTCCTCCCTTTCTGGAACTATCCAGAGTGGAGCGGGCAAGAACTGGGACAAGACTTTTCTGGTGCAATATAACAGAAAGCCACTTTGAAAGGGGTGATAGTTCTATTGTATCTAATACAAGGAATGAAAAAATTACAGGATGACCGCCTGCAAAATTTTGAGAAGGTATTGAAAATTCAATCACAGAACAGGGAAGGTAGTCTAGTGATTATTGATTCTTTTCGAGGGAAAGAGCCTGTGGATTACCAATGAGTACAAATGCACCCCAGTAAGCAGGGTGTGCGTAAAAGCCATGGTCTGTCGCGCACTCTCTCCCTTGGGCAAGTATTTTACGCTGAGCGCTGCGTAGCGCAGCCGCTCGGCTCTTTCCTGCAAAGAGGGCTTGATAAAAATAGGTCATGAGCTCAGTTGTCACGTTGTCTTCAACTCGCCAAAGGCTAACGACTAATGAATGGACTCCTGCACCTAAAAAGCCACCGGCCAAGCTGAGCAGATCTGCCCCGTGCAGCTGACCATGCCCAGTTTCACAGCCGCTCAGCGTAACCATATCGGCTTTTAGCTGTAAGCGTGCAATCTCGGCCAGCGTCAAATTACGGTTGGCAAGGGCAAGATAGGAGAGCATGGGATCATCGATACGAAATGACGCATGGGTAGCCAGATGAATCATACGGCTGTTGGCAGACTGAGATAGAAACCTTTCTGTGGTTGCCGCCTCGTCCACGTAAACGTCTGCTTGGGGAAAAAGCTGAGCAAGGGCTTCTACTTCCAGCGCAACTGAATCTAAGTCTCCATGATTGTATCCCATAAGCATGTTCCCTTCTCCGCCACTATAAGAATTTTGGGCAAAGATAAATGCTGTTGCATTAGGCGTATAGCTCATTTCCCAACGTTCCATAGTATATAGCTCACCATCAAAAAGGGCATGGAATGGGACATCATGCAGTAGACCATCTGGCGCAATGATCAATTGGGAATCAAACGACAAATAAGATTGGGCAGGTGCCATAAGCTGGATATAAAGAGTCTGCAAGTGCTTGTTAACGTCTGCCAGCCTTGTAGGAAGAAAACGCGAGAACATTTCAGGGCCGACTTGGGTGAGGAGTTCGATGGCTAGCTCAATTGCAGTTTGCACAGCATCCAGGTTCGATTCAATAGCCTCTTGCTTTCCAAGGAGAAGATGTTCTCGAATTCCAGTTCGGTCAATCACAAATAGACCAATCTGATCCTTAAGAATATGGTATTGCAAGAAAATAGCATCTTGTATGGTTGCTTGCACCGCTGGAATGAGGGCAATTTCTCTTGTGGCAAATGGTGAAAAGAGAGGTTGAGCACGTTGGATAGTTTGGACTAAATCGTGGGTGGTCTGCTCAAGCTTCTCGATTTGTATCATTGTCTGTTGCTGAGGGGCACCTGTTGGTGCATCAGCAGATTGTAGCCCTTCAAGTCTAGCTTGGTTATACAACTCATCAAGCCTCTGTAATGTCGCGTCCAGTTCTTGCATCAGCGGACTAAGCGCGCTGTTCTCTGAGTGGTTTCTGTCTGCGGCCTCGCTTTGTAGCAGAAACGAGAGCTTGTCTGTCAGCAGGCGGGCTTTTGCCTGCTCGACTGCGTGAAAAGCATCATCAAGTCGATCCAGTCGAATATAAACGGATGCCAGGTCTTGATAGATTTCTAATTTATCCGTAAGAAAACCGGCTCGAAAGACCTCAATGTACAATTCTTGGCGCAATGCTTCAATGTGGTTGATAGCAGATCGGTAGTGCTCAATGGCGCCTTCCAGATTTCCTTGTTTGCAATCTATCTCTCCCTGCCCATGTAATACCTGATATTCGACAAATCGAGCCGCCCCCAAAGGAACGAGCTTGCGAGCGTATTGGAAAGCGTCTTGTGCCTCTTGCCATTCACCACGACTGATATGGCACCGTCCTAGTGCGATCCAGGCTAGCCCCTCACAGTGAATTGAACGATGAGCAGCAAAGGCATGCTGGGCATTCCGCAATGATGCCAAAAGGGCTTGGTCAATGTACTGAAACCGTTTTAGCGAGATAGTTGCTTTGAAGAAGGTGAGCCAATGACGCTGCTGTTCCGCTCCTTCCAACTGGTTCAACCGTTCTTCAGCTTTGGCTTGCATTTCATCGGCATCTTTATAGCGAGACAATCCGATAAGAAGCGAGAGGCGATTTGTATAGAGGCGCACTAAATCAGTGACCGATTCTGTTTTTGTTAACAGTTTGTCGGCCTCTGCGTAGACCGTAAGCGCCTCATCATAAGCACCGATCTGAGTCAAAGCGACCGCCTGATTATGCTTTAGTTGTCCAAGTAATCGTTCGTTGCCATCTTGGTGCGTAATATGAATTTGTTGCTTATACACAGCAAGTGCCTCTTCATACTCTCCCATCAATTCATGGGCCACGCCTTTATTCATGAGCAGGTTGCCCAAACGAACGCTATCTTCAGAATTCTGTTCGCTAGCCTTTCCCAAGATGGGTTCAATCTCTTGTGCCAATTCTAGCGCTTCCCGACACTTACCTACACAAGCAAGAATCCCAACCTTGCCTACGCTAGCGCGGGCCGCCTGCAATGTTTCTCCAACCGACAAGAATCCATTGCGAGTTTCTGTAAAATGTTTATCAGCCTCATGAAAGCGATGCGTGTATATAAGGGCATTTGCCATTGCCCAACTACCATGAGCAGAAGCAAATGGAGAGAGATGCTGACTCAATTGATACGCCATCGTTGCGATCTGTAGTGCGTGCTCTGGATCGGTGGTATAGAAAGAGGCGGAATAGTCTTTGAGATCGCTAATCGTTTCAGCATTCGGCTGATGCCGTTCAATAAAGCGCTCTAAATTGTTTGCTGAGTAAAATGTAGAAAGATCGTTTAGAAGTTCTTCCATATTCATTGTTGGGTGCCATAGGTACGTTGTGGTTGCTTGATGTAGAAAATATTACCAAATCCTTTAATGTGTAGAAGTAGGCTGATCTACCAATTATGCGTATCAGGTTCAAGCGGTATGCAGCACGTTTCAAAGAGTGACGGGTTGCGCTGGTGGCTATAGCGGATGAGATAACAACAAAAAAACCCCTCTAGGCTAGGTCCCAAAGGAGTTGATTAAACAATCAATTTAGTTTTGATATGGAATGCGGTTTTCTGTGCTTTATCGCACAAAGTGACCGCAGGGATGACAACAGCTCTATGCCAAAAGAAGGTTTGGAATGATGATTGGCAATTTTTTAGTGTCAAGCAACAGTTGATAATTTCCAGCTTGAATATCGCTGAAGACAAAACGCCCTGTATCGTCCACATCGGTTTGAATAGTCGACGCTTGAGGAGCAGCGGGAAATAGATGGCACTGAATCCCGTCATTAGACAGTGGCGTGAGGATATAGCCAACAATTCTGCGCTGCTCTCGTTGATCCTGTTGTAACATCAGACTAAACTGAATATCTTCTGCTTCAAAGACCAATGTTGTCTGTTCTTTTCCCCGCAAGGTTGGCACCTGTTGAGAGCGAAACGCTAAAGCCGGCTCTAGCGAAGGTGGTTGCAAAAGCGTTGCTACAACCATCCGCGTACGCCCTACAATGCCCTGTGTGCGATCAACAATGGGTTGAAGGTAATCCGATATAGGCTGGTTAACATCAACGATTTCAGGAGCTGAGTCTGCTTCCTCAAGGACCATGAAATCGCGCAAGACGTCTAATTCTTCCTTGCAATTTGAGCAATCCGCCAGATGACTTTGGAGCGTTACTTTCTCAGAAGCTGAAAGCTCTTCCACATAGTATTGGCGTAGTTGTTCCTCGGATGGACAATCAAATCGATTCAACGATTGCGCAATATGGGCGAAGAACATTTCACGTTTGACAAACCGTTCTTGAATTTTCGGATTTTCATCCAAAAATAATTTCAGATGAGGAATATCTTCACCGTCTGCAAAAGCATCAAGCTCCCACTTTTCAAAATCATCTAGCTGGGTGTACATTTGCTTCATAATTGACCTGCTTCCCACATTCCATAGAGGGCTGTATCCCGTTCTAATCGTTCTTTCAAATTCTGTCGCCTTGTATAGATTTCCTTGACATCCTTAAAGAGATCAGGATGTTTCTCAAGAATGAACTTTGGCTTGAGATTCGAGACCAAGCTTAAGCGAGCAATGACTTGATCCCTCTCATCGTGGCATATGCCATCGACTATCTCCCAAATCTGCTTTTCATCAAGCCGCTGGTGGACAGTACGTTCCGTTGAGTGGCTACTAGGAATAGACACAAATTCGGATTCGTCTATCGGCAATACGGATCCTACCTGATTCTTCTCCCGCTTAGATTTACGTATCTCTTGCAGAATTGCCGTTCCAGCGCACGTTTTTAGATAACGCATCACGCTAGCCATCCCATTTGCTTTCGCCAGCTTCTCAGCCGTATAAGCCCGCCAGAAATTCATAAAGACCGTCTGCACGATTTCATCTATCACGATGTGTCTCAATGAAGGCTGGTTGTCAACATAGCTTTTGAGCCAGCCGTAAATCAATTGATGATACTGCTGATAGATAGCTGACCAACATTGCTCGCTTTTTTCTACAATGGCGCGATGGAACAGTTCAAAACAGAATTGCTCGTGTGAATTGTCTGATTGACGCTGACCACATCGTTCACGTAGTTGCTGTGGTGAAAAATTTTGAAGAGTCGTTCCTACTTGTTGGTTTGCCATATCTTAGATGAGTGAAGGTGGGATGAACGTTTATGTACTATCACAAAAGAATTGTACTGCAAACTCAGTGATATTCACAATGTTCTGAGCATATTCCTCATCACCATCTCTGCGGGCAACCCAACAAGGGCTTTCTGAATTATGGTAAACCATATTCAGATTTGTCGCCTCTATGATAATCAAATGCTGTATTGATAAGTTTTCAAGGAAAGAATTTCATTGAGTATGACCCCAACAGCTAGAAGGGAAACAGAAAAAGAGGGCGAGACCTTTATGGTCTCGCCCTCTTTTTCTTTATACGATGGGTTGACAATTACTGAGTCAACACATGCCTACTGGCTGTGATAGTTACGCCTTAGTTAATCGTCGGCAGATAGATAAACAGCTGCTGATCCACAAAGTCTGGTTGGCCATTAGCATTGATATCGTCTGTGCCTTCGATGGCGTCCAGCATACCGTCTGCATCCGAATCAGTGTCCAGATGATTGGCTACACCATCTCCGTCATAGTCATCCGTTCCTTCGACAGCGTCACTAATTCCGTCTGCATCCGAATCTGCGGCAACATCCAATTCAGTGTCTGTACCCGTATCTGCGGGCGCATCATCGTTCTGGCTTTCTGGCTCCGTTGCGTCCGGTCCAGTTGTGTCTGGTTCGGTTACATCGGGCGCAGCTGTATCTGGTTCGGTTGCGTCTGGTTCGGTTACGTCCGGCTCAGTTGCGTCTGGTTCGGTTGCATCCGGCGCAGTTGTATCTGGCTCCGTTGTACTGGGAGCAGCCGCAGGAGGCGTTGGCGTTGACTCAGGTCGTGACGCCGGGTTCGTTGGTGCATCGGTTGGCGAATCCGTTGGCATATCCGTTGGGACAGTTGGCGCTGTTGGAACAGTTGGCACCGTTGGGACAGTTGGAACAGTTGGAACAGTTGGAACAGTTGGAACAGTTGGTTCACGAGTTGGCTCATCGGTCGGATCGGGTGTTGGCGTCTCGCGGTCGTTGTCGGCAATGTAGACTAAAACCGTACGTGGATCCGAGTCAGCCGTTGGCCCGTTACCAATGAATTTAACGCCACTATGGTAGTTGGGATCGGTGCTCGTGTTGCGATGCCAAATATAGGTTTCATGATCGCCTTCAACCAACGTGTCATCTACAGCCACAGCTTTGACAATCTGCTTCTCATTCCAGTTCTCTGGATTAAAGTAGAGAGTCGTCTTGTCCAACGTGATCTGGCTATCATCATACTCAATGATGACGGTCACCCGAGAATCGGGCTGGGTGTTAAGGCTCACCCAGTAACCAGCCGGTTGATCGGACCCTTCAGCTACGTCACTAATGCCGTCAGATTCTTCAATGATAATAGCCGGTACCTTCACCATTACATCGGCAGTGGCCACGGCTGGTTTGCTACCTGGGTCATCAGTGTAGTGAGTCACCTTGTTGGTGATGAGGGTATCATGCATGACTGGATTGACGGTCGCTTGGAAGGTGACCACAGCTGGGTTGGCAGCACCGATCAGATCCAAACAGACAATGGTTCCGCTCTGGATGAGACCAGCCGTGTTGTCATTGTTCACCAATGCAGCGCCGTCGTCGCCTGCGGCATTTTCTACACCCACAGTCGCCAAGGGGATTGAGAAGTTGACATTGTCATAGGCATAGTAGATCTCATAAGCCCCTGGATCATCATTGACCGCACGACTCATGATGATCTGCATATCCATGATAGAAGGTCCACCACCAAATGGTTGGAGATCATCGTATTCGATAACGACATAGCCACCTGGGAAGCCAACGGTTGCCAATGACACACCATGGTTGAGCGATTCGTCATAGAACAACTCAAAGTCAAACCACATGGCAGCCGCCAGATTATTGGGGCCATCTGGATTTGGTACAGTTTGGGGAACCCAAGGCGCACCAAAGTAATTGAAATCTGGATCAAAGATGGCAAACCCATCATCGGACAAGCTTAAGCCACCATAGTCTACACCGTAGAAGTTGATCGGGTCCCCAGTGCCGAAGGCATTGTAGAGGACCGTATCACCTGTTACGTCTGGATCAGGTCCGATGCCAAACGCTTCTAGATCCGCATAGCCAAAGTTTGTAAAGCTAAAGGGAACATAACAGTTGGGATCGGTTGCGTTGCTGGATACGGCATAGGTCGTTGTCGGAACGGGCATGTTGATGTTCCAGGTCAGGGTGTTTCCGTCCAGCGTAGCGTCACCTGTTGCGGAACCATCTACGTAGGTCATCCCCTCTGGAATCATATCAACTAGGGTATAGTTTAGCTCATCTTTCGTAACATTCGGAGCGACTTCGATAGAGAAGGTGACCACATCGCCTGCTCCAGCTTCGCTTACATCAGCCGTCTTGGTCACGTCATCTTCTACTCGCATGATGGTCACAGGAACAATACCCACGTCATCGGGATTGGCTGGACTGGTCCCAATGGAGAAGGCACCATACCAGATATCTCCTTCCATCATCGCTTCCTCATCCCAGTAGACCCGCATATCAAAGAATTCGCCAGAGGCAACGGTGGTTGGGGCTTCGACCCACATGTTTCCAGCAGAGGCTTCAGGCACAACGGTGGTATTCAAGGTAGCCACTTGGCCGGGTAATGCATCACCATTCTCATCGCTCCAATTCTGGACCAGGACATAGTAAGCCCCTGGTTCAGGATTTTCGATGATACAAGATTCTATGGATGTCCCTGATGTGCTACTGCAGAGTTCCGCAGCTTCATCGGGCACGGCACCCAAACCGACAAAGAGATCCAAATCACTCGACTCCGATCCTTCTGGTGGCAGTTCAGCAATGAGGCGCTTTGCACCGGCTGGAACGTCTATGGTGATAAAGAATGCACCATCCACAAGCGGATCGCCAAAGCTATCATACGGGTCACCCCTGGTTGGGTCAGAGATCATATTCTTGACGAGGCTATCGCCCTTCACCAGGCCATGGATGCTGATGGTTAGCTCATCCGTCGGTAAAGTCTCAAAGCCTTCAACCAGATAGGAGCTTGCATCTCGGCGAGTAGTAACCTCTACAGCATCAGGAATCGATCCAACAGAGGATTGAGCAGCCACAGTCAGGTGTGACACGGGTGCTTGTCCGGCATCTTCCGTAAGATTGATCTGTGCAAATGCCCAGGTACCGGGCGCTACGCCAAAGACATCTGCCGTTACCATTAGCTCTTGACTTTCACCGGGTTCAAGCGTAAATGTTGATGGTGATACAGTGAGCATAATAGCAGAATCGGTCGTTGTCGAAACCGTCCAGCTTGTTGACACGTCCAGAGCATTGCGGACAATGCGCGTCCAGCTACAGAAACCAACACACGCATTCTTCCCTAACGTTGGGAGATTTAATGTGGATGGTTCACCGCCCTCAGCAGGATTGGCTGCAAAGAGCGTTTGAGGTGCTTCATCCATAACTAGGCCAGCATAGGCAGCCGTAGCCAAGTTGATGCGACCAGATCCCATGTCAAACGGATCGGCTTGCGTTTCAGCATCCTCTTTAAGAACGCCCTCAACCAAAGCGGTTGTCATAAGGGCAGATTGAACTTCTGCAGGCGTCCAATCTGGGTGAATCGCCCGAAGAAGCGCGGCCGCGCCAGCCGCATGAGGGCTTGACATAGACGTGCCCTGGAAAACATCAAATTCGGGCGGGTCAGATGGATCGGTTGTCCCAATAGCAGCCAAGATACGTCGCCCTGGTGCCGTGACATCCGGCTTGACAACGTCAGGAAGTGGGCCATTGGGGCCGCGACTGCTAAAGCCTGCCATAATATCGCCTCGGGCAGCCTCAATCTCTACACCACGGATAGAGGCCATATGGCCAGAACCGCTGGCAAGCCAAGCTTTGAGTGCCTCGCCCTCATCATATGGAATACCCATACCTGGAACAGCATAAGAATCGACCATTAATGCCGTTGCCCAATCAACGCGATTAATCAGAATAAAGCCGCCAGCACCAGCACCAGCAAGATTGATGCTCTTGTTGACACGACCATTGTATTGAGGGCCTGAATTGTAATCACAAACAACAATTTCACCGTTGAAGGTACCTGGTTCATAGGTGACATCACAGCCTACATTATCTGGATCAATAGCTCCAGCATAGACAATTGATGCTGGACCATAGCCGCTGGTAACACCTTCACCTAGAATATCAGCAGGCGGAGTTGTATCACCACCGGAAAGATTCTGTAGCACATTGCTAAAGACACGATTGTGGGAACTAGAACCAACGGTCATCACCCACGGTGCGTTAGCCGGTGAGCCAATCGTATCGGGTGCTGAACCGCTGTTCCCCGCTGATGTGGCTACAAAGATGCCTGCTTCACGAACCGCATACCAGTGCTGAGCAGATGCCCAGGGATCAGCACTACCTCCTCCAAAGGAGTAGTTGATCACGTCAACTTGGTCAGCAATTGCCTGTTCTGTTGCAGCTATAATCACGGCGCCAGAGGCGCTACCAGCTCCTGGAGTCCCCTCAATATTATAAGCGATGATGTTCGCATGAGGCGCGACACCAGAGATCATCGGAACAGTGACAGAAGTCGTCGGCGCATTGACCGTAGGATTGTTGACGAAATTTCCTGCTGCCGTACTAGCTGTATGGGTACCATGGCTGCCAGCGTCTTCAGGGCTGTCTTCGTCACCACTCCAAACACCAATCAGCTTATCGTTACAGACAAGGGTTGGATCATAGCTTGGATGAGCGGGATCACACCATCCAAAGAACTTTCCTCTCGGATTTGTGTGATCATAGCCATCTGCACCTACATCAGCAAAAGATGGGTGATCCATATTGATGCCTGTATCGATCACACCAACCACAATTCCTTCACCCATGGTACCAGCAACCCCAGCTTCTGGATTACCAGCCCAAATATCGTCAGCATTGATAAATGCGGGGCCAACATCAGTTAACTTGGTCTCTGTCCAGTCAAGCTGAATCAGGCGTACATTGGGTAGGTCAGCAACAGTAACGGCTTCTTCCGCTGTTAACTCAACGGCCATGCCATTTAAAGATGCAACATACTGATAGAGCACGTTGACATCTCGCCCAATGGTTTCGTTCATCTTGTTGATAAAGGTAGTCTGGGATTGTTCAAGGTGCCCTGTGTAGGCGATACTATCTGGCGCCAGCATATCCAACTTAGCAGCCCCGGTAGCACGCGGACTCGTCGGGCGCAATCCTTCAATGCCACCTTCGTAGAGGGCAACAGGTTGGTCGACTAATTGAATAATGTAGGTGGCTGATTCGCTTCCGTCCGCATCGCTTGTGGTGCGTAAGCTGCGTGCAGCAGCACTACCGCGCGTGATGCTAATATCGGCTGCTTCAACATCAGTAGCAGGTTCTAGCTGTTCGGCTGTCATGCCGGTGGGATCGCCTTCTATGGCATGAACGACTTGAGAGGGGTATGGCAATAGGGTGAGTACCATTGCCATGACGACCAGGAGATTTAGTTTCCTGGCCCATTGACTACGATTTTGCATTCTTAACTCCTTAGAATGATACAACTTGATACGACGAAAATTGGCAAAGTAATTCCTCCAATACTTCTTTACGTTATACTTAGCGCTGTCATAGATTAAGAAGAATCTATTCGACCCAAATAGTATCGAATTATTCTCATCTATGGTCAACCACAGTATACTTCATAAATCACGCAAGACGATCAACTCATAGATAATTTTCAGGAATTATTTCTGAATTCGGCTACCGCCAACTGACACCTGCATTTATACGTTCAACTATATTGCTCCTTACAGAGACTTCAATTTAAACTAAAAGTACCCCGCACTTAAAGGCATTGTTACGAGAAATATCAAATCCGTACAAAAAGATACTTCACTAGCTAAAATGCAGGAAAAGCGAGGCTATATTTAATCCAATTGATTCAGTTTTTTGTATAGTAAGGAGATATATTTAAGGTATTGCTGTGGTCATACTGCATGTAACCATTCCGAAGAACTACAAATAAGGGGGACTTATTTTTACAATAATTCGTTTACGTATACATAAATCTATTGTTTGAGTTTACCATCTTGAACGTTATCTTCTTAGTATACTTCAATTTGGACGGGGTAAGTGTGACAATTTTCTGATCATATTGAAACGTGTATCAAGTATATAGGGTGTGCATCCTTAGCAAATAGAGACGTTCTACAGCTTTTGAGCGTTTTGTGCCATCATTATAGCATCAATAATCTTTCGATAGCCTGTACAGCGGCACAGATTTCCGGTTAGCGCTTCTTGAGCCTCACCTCTTGTTGGCTGGGGACGTTCTTCCAATAATTTGGCTGCGCTCATGATGAAGCCAGGAGTGCAGTAACCACACTGAACGCCACCACTGTTGACAAATGCCTGCTGGATTAGATGAAGCTGCTCGGCGTTGCCCAGCCCCTCAATGGTCGTAACGTGACTTGCTTGGGCGCGTTCGCTAGGCACCATACAAGCCATAACGGCCATGCCATCCAGGAAGACAGTACAGGAACCGCATTCGCCCTCAGCACATCCCTCTTTCACCCCCACAAACCCTGCAGCTCGCAGGCTATTTAGTAGGGTCATGCTTGGCAGTAGCTTGACGGGCTGGTCATTCACCAAAGTAGCTACCTCATCAGAATCAGAAGATGAATCACCAAATGCCATGCTAGACGTATTAGGCGTAGCTTTTCCCTGTTGCACCGGCCACCGCCCATCTGTTTTCCCCCAAAGTGTCACCGGCTTCTCAGCCCACCCAGCCTGTTCTTGCCCAAGCTGAATCTGGCGTAGCCCCCGCTGAACTAGGGCCTTGACCATTCCAAGGCGATACTCAGCCGTTGCCCGTACATCATCAATGGGATTGGCCGCGTTCAAGGCGAGGGACGCGGCCTGCTCGATGATATCATCTGTAAGCACCTTGCCTTGCAGAAACGTCTCTGCCTCTTTTGCTTGCACGATGACTGGTGCCACCGACCCCAGCGCAATAGAAGCCGAGCGAATCTGTGGAGCTGGCGTCCCCGCCCACTTAGCATGAAGCGGCATCACAGATAAAGGATCGATATCAACAACAATAGCCAAACTGACTACGCTAATCGCCTGGGCGCGGCGCAACCCTAATTTTATATAGATGCCACGCTGGTGTTCGCTCATAGTAGGAAAGGCTATCTTGGTTAGAATCTCGTCCTCATCCAGGTCGACTTGGCGAAAGCCAGTAATAAATTCCACCAATGGGAGCGTTCGTTCGCCTCGCTGCGCACTCTCTATTGTTACTTCTGCGTGAAGAGCTATCAGGGGTGCGATTGTATCGTTGGCCGGGCTGGCGGTGATGAGGTTACCCGCAATGGTGGCCCGGTTGCGGATTTGGGGGGCACCTACTTCCCAGCAAGCGCGAGCCAGCGGAAATCCATACTCCACAATGGGCTGGCTGGCTACACACTGGTTATGGGTCACCAACGGCCCCAATTCAACCCATTTCTCGCTGCTACGGTTTGTGATGGTAATATCAGATAACCCGCTAATTTTGGAGAGATCGATTAGGCTGATGGGGTTCTCTGATGACGTCTGCAGATTTCCTCGATCCAACTCAATCAGTAGATCCGTTCCACCAGCAATCACCCGGGATCGGGAACCCAATTCGGCTTTTAGCTTCAGGACGTCGTTTAACGTCTTGGGTGCATGGTATGATCGATACATGTATTCTCCAGGCAAAGTGCAAGGTGACAGAGTTCAACCCGCGATAACTACATTCGGGTGCAACAAAAGCTGCTTGGTTACAAGATAAAATTTGACATTGGTTAGAGCTTTACCCTGCCACAACTCGCCACTGGTGGGAGTAAAGAGGGGCTTCAGAAAGGGCTGAATGGTACCGCTCTTCATCCTCGAAAGTACGCTGGCTCAGCATCCGACCGTGGATATGAACGTCAAATTCTGGGACACCAAAAGGCCATGGTTCGAAGGCGATGGATTCCTCATTAAAGGTCATTTTGATTTCAGTAAAGGTTCCTTCCCCATCTACAGGGCAATTTTGAATCGCGCCCATCCCCTCCCAAGGCATGGTCACTCGCAAACTTGCTTGATCGCCAAATTGAAGCAGCCGCATATTTGAGTCTATAGCGCTCTGGTGAAGTCGCGCACTGATGCGGGTATCCATGTTCATACAATCTTGCACCAGAGATAAGAGCATCTGCTGCTCAGCGGCAAACTCGGCAATGTGAGCCTGTTCGGATTCTGTAATAGATGGAATAGGGTATGTTTGGTACAGATCGACTGCATGCTGGCCAGTCAGAATCCCCGCATATGGATGTTGGGTGTAGGCCCGGTCTACACTTAAGCGCCAGATGTTGATCTTGCCTAGAACATCCGGATCGTGTAAAAAATCCATAGGGTAGCCATCGCTGCGCAACTTGGGCTTTAACTCCCATTCGTACCATCCATTGTCATGTTGCGCGATCCCAAGCAGAGTCTCAGGATATGGTGACGGTGGGCGAAAGTCATCATTTCCCCAATGGCGGCAGAACTCAGCAGCCATCAATCCGTGGCTTGTCTGGTGGATGCAGAGGAGTTGACCTGAAGGCATCTCTCGAACAATCATCGATTAAGCTCCGGTTTGTTATCAACAGTAGTTCGCGGCATTGATGAATGTCATCCCGACGAGAGATCTTGCCGTTCAGCCAAAGGATTTCTCGTCACAGGTGCGGCCTGGGTGCCTCGAAATGACATTTTTCTACCAAATCGCGATCTGCTGCTCATTAGATTATGTCATTCGGCTAAAAATAAAGAGAACGGTACCTACCATGACGCCCACAACCACTGATACAATACTTTGAAATGTCTTTAATCCAAAAAGCCGTTTAGCCAAAAGGAAATGCACACCTACTCCCCCCAATCCTACCATGATGACTGAAGCAGGGAGAGGTGATTCAACGCCTGGGGTATTAAAGGCTGCTTTTTGTATCCTGTCGAGCCGTTCTTCGGTTTGCTTCTTGCTCCAGCCCAGGAAGAACCAAAGAGCAATGGCGAAGAGCGAGCTGCTGGTTAAGAATCTCATCAATCTGCATACCCGTCGGCAAAGGTATCGATCATGAGCTTTACATTCCCCAAGGGATAAAGGATTGGGCAGGTTGCGCCGTTGTCTATGTATTCCCGAACCTTGGCCTTCACCTCTGTAGGTGTCCCGCTGGCTGTAATACGCTGCACCAATTCGTCAGGCACCAGTGGCATGGCCTGTTGAACCTGCTCTTTGGTGGCAGGCCAGCCCAAGATAGATTGGATCTCTGCTACTGTTTCGGGCTTGACGCCGCTGGCCTTGGCAATGTGAGGCTGCTGAGCGAGATATTGGGTAAGCAACTCCCGCGCACCATTCAAAGCTACGGCCTTATCCTCATGAACAGAACAGACAATAAGTTGGGGCCGATCAATCTCATCTATGGAGCGACCGACTTTCTCCGCGCCGACTGTCAACTGCTCCATCGCCTGCAAGTTATACTCGGGCGGAACGCAGTAGTTCAGGACGGCCCCATCAGAGATTTCCCCGGTTAGCTCCATCATTTTTGGCCCCGTGGCCCCAATCATAATGGGCACATGGCGCGGTTCCCGGCGGCCATGAACAACATCGAGTTCAATCCCTTCAACTTGGTGAAACTCACCATGATAGGTCACATTTTCCATGGCCAACAGGCGACGCAGTAGCTCGACTGTCTCTCGCATGGCTTTGAGAGGCTTGCGGCGCGTTATTCCCACATTTTTGGCCAAAGGATCCCACCATGCTCCAATGCCGCAGATCACCCGGTTTGGTGCCAGATCATCAAGCGTCAGGAATGTTGCCGCCAACAGACCAATGTTGCGAGTCCAGTTGCTAATGACACCAGAGCCAACCTGGATCGTATCCGTTACTGCGGCAAAAGCAGCCATGGGGACGATTGCATCCCGTACTAATCGGCTTTCGGCCTGCCAAACGGCTTCAAAGCCCTTCTCTTCTGCATATTTAGCATAGTCCATACCATCTCGAATTGGGTGCTTATCTTGTAAATAGATAGCTGCCCGAGTGTACTTTTCTTGTGCGATGTTCATTTGATTTTGAAGCCAATCCTTCTGAGAAATTCAGAATACTATACAGGGTAGACCAACATTTCGGCGAGAGGTTCTTCGGTTCCTCAGGTTTGTTCCATCGGGTACTCAGGATAGGCATTGAGCAGTGCCGAAGAGATGACAAGGCGATCTACCTGACCATCTTACCCAACATCGAGGAAATTGTCTACCAGACCGCCCTCAGGGAATATCTTATCGTTCTACAATCGAATTAAAGATTAAGCTCATTAAGATTCGGGACGCATCAGGTTGGCCTGTTCGTTGAATCTCAACCGCTCATGCTATAATCAACCATCTGCTGGACACAACAGCGTAGCAGTCAGTTCAGATGGTAACCTTAGATACAAACAGATGCAATCTACTTTGCAACCCACAGCAGCCGCGACGTCATTTGAAGAACTAATCCGAAGCAGACGGTCTCTACGCCGGTATGATGGTCGTCCCGTTGCACCTGAGATTGTGACGAAGGTATTGGAAGCAGCTTCGTGGGCACCATCTGCTCACAATCGTCAGCCGTGGCGCTATTGTGTAGTCCAGAGTCAAGAAGTCAAATTCGAGCTAAGCCAGCAGATGGGTAGACGGTGGCAGGAGGATTTGAGCGGCGATGGGGCAGATCCTGAGGTGGTTGCACGGCGTGTAGCTATCAGTCAAAAGCGTATGATGAGCGCGGGCATATTGGTTGTTCCCAGCGTAACCATGGAAGAGATGGACAAATATCCTGATGCCTTGCGCAACGAGGCGGAATGGATCATGGCTGTACAGAGTGTTGCCCTCTCGTGTCAGAATCTGCTGCTTGCCGTGCATCAAGAAGGGTTAGGGGCTTGTTGGATGTGCGCGCCGCTCTTTGTGCCAGAGCTGGTTAGAACCGTTCTTAATTTGCCTGATGAGTGGCATCCCCAAGCGCTGATTACAGTCGGTTATCCTGCTGCTGGCCATACAGCAGCTGACAAAATAAAAGAACGTACCCCCATAGATGAATGGGCGGTGTGGAGATAAAAGGTTGTTATGGAACCAAAAACAAATTTAGCGGATCTCAATGTGGTTGCCTTTGCTGGCGGAGTTGGCGGGGCAAAGTTGGCCCTTGGTCTTCAAGAGGTATTAGGCCACGGGAACCTCAGTGTTGTGGTGAATACGGCTGATGATTTTGAGCACTGGGGTCTTACTATCTGTCCAGATATCGATACAGTCCTCTACAATTTGGCTGGTGTCAATAATATGGAGCAAGGATGGGGTCGAGCCGATGAGACGTTTACGGCCATGGAGACCATGAGTCACATTGGCGGCGAAGACTGGTTCACGTTGGGTGATAAGGATTTAGCCCTGCATCTGCGGCGTACAGAATGGATTCGTCAAAATATCCGGCTGACGGAAGTAACGGATCGGTTACGTCGCAGCTTAGGTATTCCATCGAATATCCTCCCCATGAGCGACAGCCCTGTACGCACATTGGTCCATACGGAAGATGGCGATCTGCCTTTCCAACACTACTTTGTGCGCTGCCGCTGTGAGCCAGTTGTCATTGACCTGAGCTTTGTTGGTGCGCCAGAAGCCCGACCCACAGTCGAAATCCAGGAGGCTGTAGCTCAAGCGGATCTGCTTATCTTCTGCCCAAGTAATCCATTTCTCAGCATCGATCCAATCCTTCACGTCCACGGTATGAGACAGATGCTCCGCCAGGCCAAAGCACCCATTGTTGCTGTCAGCCCCATCGTTGGTGGTGAGGCCATCAAAGGTCCCGCAGCCAAGTTAATGACTGAATTGGGTAAAGCCGTCAGCGCCATCACGGTGATCGATCACTTTGAAGATCTATTGGATGGTTTTGTGCTCGATCAGACCGATGCCGAGTTGCAGGAAGGAATTACAATCCCAGTCGCCGTGACGAATACGCTTATGAAATCTATAGAGATCAAGCAAGAATTGGCCACGACGGTGCTGGACTTTGCCCACACGCTCCCCAAAGCAACCCGGGTTTCCCAATCGACTCGTTGGAACAATGAAACCATTACAGAGATCGGGTGATTGACTAAGGGATCTATGAAAATCTGGGGTGTGATTCCTGTGAAGCCCTTTGGGGAGGGGAAAAGCCGTCTATCGGGGCGACTCAATCCATCTGATCGGGGTGAACTCAGTCGCAAATTGCTCGCAGGCGTGATTCAGGTTATACAGGAATCGGCCGTTTGCACGGAAATTTTGGTGATCAGCCGGGATCGCTCTGTGCTCAGTTTTGCGGATCAGTTGGGAACACGTACTCTTTTGGAGAGAGGAAGCTCGTTTGGCCAAGAATCGAATAGCCAGGATAATCTGAACAGTGCGTTGACTCAGGCCCAAAGTGAGATCATCCGTCAGCAAGCAGATGCTCTGCTGGTATTGCCAGCCGATTTGCCCTACCTAACCACATCCGACCTAACCACACTCTCTCAGACCGCTGAGGAAGAAGAATCGGTTGTTATTGCCCCCAGCCATGATGGGGGAACCAATGCACTGCTTCTGCGCCCCCCTGGCTGCATTCGCTTTGATTTTGGTTTGAACAGCTGTGCCAATCATCAACGGCGGGCGGTTGAGAACGGCCTACCCTTCAAGCTGGTCCATTCGGATACCTTAGCATTTGACCTGGATCAGCCAAAGGATTTGCATCGTTGGTCCCAAGGGAATGATTTGAGATTGACGATTGTTGATTGACGATTGAGTTGCTATTGATATCATGGGTACAGTAGGACTCCCTTATCCTTGAGCTCTACTGAATATTAGCAAACCAACGACGAATTAATTCCACTTGAAATGAATACTGTCCATGCCTGTTCTCAATGAGTTCCCGTTCTATGAGGAGTTCAATTGTATCTTGAGATACGTCCATTTGAGTGACGTTGTGCCTGCGCTCTAAAAGGCTGTAATGGCTACTCCTGGCAGCTAGCTCCCTAAGAAAACCAATTCCAGCCTGTGGAATCTGGTTCACCTCTATATCGGCAAAAAACTGCTGACCGCTGTCCAGCATGGTCGGTACCGCAGCTTCCTACATCGGAAACGGTTGCCCGTTGGCGTGTATCCACAGAATGATGGTTCTTGAGTAACACAATCTCATTGCAGAGAAGTTGAATCAGATAAGGGTGACCATTGGTTAGCCCAAGCAAATGCTGGCTGGCATCTGTATCATACGAGAGCGTAAAATCTTGGAAAGGCTGCTCGATCAGTTGTCGGGCTGCCTATTCAGCAAGATAAGAGAATGTCATAAGATAAATTCCCCTCAGTTAGTACGATTCTTGTAGCTATCGCAAAAAGAAAACCAATAGAAAAAAGGTACTCCCGCTGTTTTGCAGAAATCCCTTATAGGAAGAGCGTTTAGACTATTTGCTCTAATTTGTCAAACTACATAGCTAATTTCTGAAGAACACTGACACATTTGATAGCAGCCAAAACAAAATAATGCTATAATTGCGTCATTCTTTGCTCAAACCTTTCCATCTTTTCGTCAAAGCAATTTCGACAAACAACCGTCAAACCGAGAATTCTATGCAGACCATACAAGATGTGATTGAATGCTGCCAACAAGAGCGAGGCCAATATCGGCGCGGTATAAAGCCCTCTCCTTGCTGTGTGGAGCTATTCCGCCGGGCATTTGATGGCAACCAGGATGCCTGGGCAGGTATTGAACGCATCTTTAAGCCCCTGATGAGCAAATGGATTGCTGGGCAGAATAAAGTTGACGTTGATGATGCTCTACAGGATGCCTGGATCTCATTTTTCCGTGCGGCTCCCAGACAACCCTCATTGGTTGAAACTGATCAGTTAGGTTCACTCCTTAAGTACTTGCAGAGGTGTGCAAAAACATCCGTACTGCGTTTGCATCGGGGAAAGAAGATCAATCCTGATGATATCCCTGTTGACGAACAGGTTAATCTTCCTGTGCATTTACCAGACAACGAAACTACCATAATCCAAAATGAATTCCAAGAAACGCTACAAGAGCGGCTCGATACATTAATCCAGCCTGGCAAAGAGGCACTTGTTTTTGAGCTACGTTTTGAATTGGGTATCAAGACTCAGCAAATATTTGATGAAAACCAGGATCTCTTTGAAGACTATAAAGAGGTCGCTGCCATCATTCAAAGACTGACCCGTCGATTGCGCAAAGATCCAGATTTAGTTGAATTGTTTCACTCACGCCAGAATATAGGGGAAATGGGATTACTACAGTATAGCCTTGATTCTAGTCGCTTAGATGAAAATAGCCTGGAGGGCTCTGTTGCTCAAAAGAAGGAGCAAATCAACATGGATGAGGAATGTGTCTACAGCGAGGTGGACATTCTTGACTATATTACGAATATGGCTTCCCTAGATGTGGTTGTGGGCATTGAGAAGTCGCCAGCTTGCTTATTTTTGGCGAATGAAATGCGTAATGAAATGGAGTCTCTCTTGGCTGAACTCTATCGGAGATCATGCCCAAGCGAAGAGGAGATCGTCTCTTACCAATTAAAAGAGCTGAGCAGCCCCGAATCCTTGGTCATGGCAAATCACCTGAAAAAATGTCCTGCCTGTCAGGAAGAGCTAAGGATGGTCCAAGCCATGGAAAGGGCTGCGGAAGAAGATGAAAACCGCCCATCCGTTCTGCGTCGCATCGTAGCGGTTCTCCAACCGGTTCAGGCGTTGCCACAGCCTCTACGAGGCAAGCCGCTCTACTATGTTGCTGAACAGTTTCACATCTCGCTGGCCATTCACAGGGACGTTAGCCATGTTCATCGCTGGCGGCTACATGGCCAGGTGCGTACGGCTGACCGGAAAAAATTTGATGGCCTGGAAGAGGTGACGCTACTCAACCCAGATAGTGCTGCAACCGAGATAATAGAAGCCACAAACGGCAGCTTTCTCTTTACGGATCTACCTCGTGGACAGTATCAAGTCAGCCTGTATACGCCCCAAGTCGAAATCCGCATTCCAGCAGTAGGCATTGGTGATGAGCGATAATTCGACAGAGCTGGAGACGCTCGTCAACGAGTTCATCGCAACAGACGAAGCTGCCACCGAAGCCTGGGTACATGAGCATATCCAGGCGTTGACCCCTCCCTTCTTTGAACGCCTAAAGGACGCTTGCATCAGCGCATCTTTAGAATCCTCCCAGCAGGCAGAGCAAATCCTCCGAAAGATGGAGACTGCCGTTGCCATCCTCAATTATGATGAACACGTGCAAGCTTATCTTGATTGGACACAAGGGGCCTACCACTTTTTTACGGATAAACCCGATAAGGCCGTTGATGGGATGTTGGAAGCATATGCATACTTTGGGCAAACCCAACATCATGGAATTCAACTCAAGTTGCTTGGCAACATCATTGCCTTTGCAATTGATTGTGGTCGATATGAGGATGTAAATAACGCATTTCAAATCGCACAGTCAAAGCTTGGCGACATAGACGAAAACGATCCAGCTCTTACACCTCTCTACCTAAATTATGGTTATTTTCTCAACCATATGAACCGCTATGAGGAGGCATTGCTTTATCACGACAAAGCCCTTAAGCTGGCCCAGCTTCATGATATCCAGATCATGGTTGCTGAATGCCAGATCAATCAATTTCTGACCCTGCTTTTCATGGGTCGGGCCAACGAACTCATTGGGAAAGAAGCCGAACTGCGGCATAACTTGGCCGTTGCGATAGAGCACAATCACAACTACATTGAAGCAAAAATCAATATGCATTTGGGATTGGTTTACACCCTCCAAGGGCAAGTAGCCAATGCACTGGAAGCATTCCGCTTAGCCAGGAACCGATTTGGTGAATTAGAGAACATAACAGATCGGGTTACCGTTATGTTGTGGGAAGCAGAACTCCTAGAGAAGCTAGGCTCTCTATATGAGGCATTTGATATCTATCAGGTGGCTCATGCAGATGCACTCGAAATTAATTTGTTCTATGAAATAGGGCAGAGCCTTCTGCGTCTTGCCACAACGGCTAGACAATTGCGTAGATTTGAGATGGCACATCAATTTCTGGATAAGGCGATTGATTTTGGCATGGCCCAAAAGCGTGATGAGTTCCTAATGAAATGCCAGATCGAGCTAGCTTATCTGCAAATTATTCAAAAACAACCTTTTGTGGCTATAAACACATTAGAGAACACGCTAGATCAAAACAAACTTGGCGTCTCTCTCGCTTTGGAGATGACGTTGGCATTGGCATATGCATACCAGAGTGCTTTTGAGTTTAAGAATAAAGAAAATTTTAAGAATAAGGCTAACCAGCTATTCACTCAGGCAATCGATATAGCAGAAAGGCGTAAAGATGTCTTGCTGCTAAGGGACGCGCTTGTAGGGCTAACGCATCTTCAAATTGATGACGTAGAGGAAAAAAACAATAAAACACTCGACCAAGCACTTGAGATTGACGCACAATTACGCCAAGAACTGACTCGACAAGAGTTGAAAGCCAATTTTTATGAAGAGAGCAGCCAGGTCTTGTCGCTGAAGATTCAATTCGCCATTAAGCAGCAATGCCCCACCAATATTCTCGTTGCCCTTTGGAAGATTAAAGGGGATATATTGATAGATCTTCTTCAATTTAGCCACTCTACTCATCCAGAATTTCTTGAAAACGAAATCGAAGCGGTTCGCATGGAGCTATCAGCACTACGGTGGCAAGTGCTTCACGGAGATAACCTTCCAGAATTTACCCAGCAAAAGATTTACCAAGACATTGACCAACTTACAGAAAAATTGCACGAGCTTCGACAACAGCGCAAAGTAGACAGTTCATTTCCGCAATGGGAAGAAAGCATTGAGAATCCTTTAACTATATTGCCGCACATACAAACGGAGTTGCTTCTTGAATTTGGCATATACGATGAAAAGGTCATCTGTATCGTCGCGAGCCGCACAGGAGAGATAACGTTTGAGCAACTAGCTGAGCTAGAAGCCGTGCAAGCCCTCTATGAAGAGCTCCATCTTTCATTCCAAGATTACTTACTATCGCCACAAGAAGCCAGGCAAGATCTATCTAATGAGTGGCTAGCAGAGGCCAAGGAGATCTTACATGCTCTATATAATTTGCTGATTCCTGAATCTGTTCGCGAGCGAGAAGAATGTAGTCTACTCATTGCCCCTTCTGCTATGCTTCATGCTATTCCCTTTGCCGCGCTATGGAGTGGCGATGCCTTTCTCGTTGAGCAATATGACATTTCCATGATGCCAACGGCAGCGCTTCTCACTTTACCTCATTCTAATCCTCCAAATAGCAACCTTCCTCTGCTAATTGGCGCGTCAGCGAGACATCAATTAGGTGCAGTACAGGCGGAACTTTCGTCTATTCAAACGTATTTTCCAGAGAGTCACATATTTGTCGATACGCCTAAGACGATTGAGTACCTGACTGACCTCCAAGCGCCACCGCAATTTTTGCACTTTGCCACCCATACCGAACTCAATGTCGAGATCCCTTTGCTTTCTTCGCTGGAATTAACTGGAGAAGTACTCACAATCGAACATTGCTATGATCTCCCCTTAGCTGGCACTGAGTTTGTTGTACTAAGCTCCTGTAGTACCAACGAAGGCATGGACTTTGGTGGATCAATCCTCTCCTTTCAGTCTGCCTTTATGGCTGCTGGGGCCAACTCGGTGCTAAGTAGCTTATGGGCCATTGATGATCAGGCCACTTCTATCTGGATGCAAATCTTCTACAGACATATTCATGCAGGATCGACCCCGCCCCAAGCCGTAAGGCAGACCCAATTAGAACTAATCCACTCTCCTGAACATGCCCACCCTGCCTTTTGGGCCGCCTTTGCATGCAGCAATAAATTGATCTGAAAGAATTTCCAATTCTGCAGCGTCTATCTATGTGGCATTTTTTTGCCACGCCAAAGTTAGATTTTCGTAATCAGTACAACCAGATTCAGTAGAGGATGCCTTGTATTTGGGGCTAGGCGCAATCAAACCAGTCATGTGGTAGACCAAGTCGAGATTCTTCGCTAGATACGTGCCGAATTGATGGTTCATTCAGGCCGTGACGCCGCATGTTCACTCAGAACAGGTGACGGCTCAGAATGACGTTGCGCTTGGTTACAGGTGCAACGCACCATCTACTGAGATTAGTAGTTGAGCGGTAAATCCACTCTCTAGAATAACCACACTTCAATTCAATATTTCAATTTTGCCCTGATTGACCGCAGGTGTTTCATCGCAACGCGCCAGAAAATTGCCAAGATTGGCTTCCTTATCATAGGGCGCTCAAATGGTTGCTTTGGAGCAACTGAAATCCAATTCATTAGAGGCGTCTCTATGTCTTGTTCTCAGACCTCACCGAAGCGGTCAAAACTCATTGTAGAGATATCTAAATATCTTTGTAAATCATCTAACAGGGAGTTAAATCATGTACTATCCTCCGAAAAAACGGCTTTGGTCTCACATCATGCACAACCGAATCGTGTACGCATTTACCATATCTGTCGCGTCTATGCTGCTGCTCGGCATGGGATTTACGATTTTGCACAGTCAATCGATGTTTGCAGCTACCTCGATGGAACCTCTTCTAAATCAGACTCAATTTAGTAAATCTAGCCCTGACATATTTCGTCCACTCAGCACAAATGCCGATCCGCTACCTCCGGGCTGCCCACATGTTTCACCACCTGGCGAAGAGATTACCGCCTGCTGCATCAACGGATTTGTCTATATGGACAACGAACCCATTTCCGGTGCGACAGTACTCATTCAAACCTCAAATGGCGTCACCCGAACGGTACGGACCCAACGCCCATCCAATCAGAGCATTGACCAGCGTCCATACTATGGTTTACGGTTGAGTGATGCCCCGCTCAATGTGCAGGCGGGCGAAACCATTACGATTATGGCCAGCTTTGCGGACCGTACAACGTCGCTCTCCTATGAAGTACAGGCTGGACAACAGGAGGTGAACCTTGCGCTGGCGGGCAACAATGTAGCAGGCAACTATGCGTATGACGATGAAATCTGGAAACAGGCGGCAGAAGGAAGGCTTCTTAAGCCTCATGGTATTGCCATCGATCAAACAGACCGCGCCTTTGTTGTTGATAGAGAAAATCAGCGCATTCAGGTCTTTGATGCCCAAGGGCAATTTATCCGTCAATGGGGAACCAAGGGACATGAAAATGGCCAGTTCTACAACCCCTTCGGCATTGCTCTAGATGGCAGCAACAACGTCTATGTTGCAGACAGCGGGAATCATCGTATCCAGAAGTTCGGCCCAACTGGTCAGCATCTTCAAACTTGGGGAGAGTATGGCATTCAGGATGGTCAATTCGACACCCCGGAAGGCATCGCCGTTGATCAGGACGGCAACATATACGTGGCCGATTCAGCCAATCATCGTATCCAGAAGCTGGGGCCGGACGGCAAGTTTATCAGCACTTGGGGAACGGTTGGTGCGGCTGACGGGCAATTTGATTACCCAACCGCGATGGCAATTGACAGCCAGAACAATCTCTATGTGGTGGACTACCTCAATCATCGCATCCAGAAGTTTGACCGCAACGGAAACCACCTCCCTGGTTGGGGGCAGTTGGGCGACTGCAACGCGCCCAACGGTTGCAGCAATGGCGACTTTCGGCGTCCTGATGGGATAGCGATTGACAACGATGATAATGTCTTTGTCTCCGACACCAACCATCGGATGCAGAAGTTTACCAGCGACGGCACGTGGCTGGATGCAGTGGGTACCCGCGGAATCGGACAGGCCCAGTTTGATTTTCCCAAAGGATTGGCTGTTGATGGCGGCAACAACCTCTATGTAGTCGATGAAGGCAACAGCCGCGTCCAGCAATTCGATTCAAATCTAACCTGGCAGCGGGATTGGGGCAACACCGCGGACAATGCTCAGCAGCTTGTAAGCCCCATGGGAAGCGTCTTCGACCGATCTGGCAATTTGTATGTGGCCGATTCAGAGGCCAACCGAATTCAGATCTTTGATCGAGACGGCAACTGGCTTAGAAACATCGACACCACCAAGCCTTCAGACGTGACGTTTGACGCCAGCGGCAATCTCTATGTCGTCGATCAGGAGCAACATCGGGTCGTAAAATTTGATGCTCTAGGCACGTTCGTAACGTTCTGGGGCGGTGAGGGGAGCGGCAACGGACAGTTCAACCTTCCCTACGCATTAGCCGTCAGCCCAGCACAGGAGCTATTTGTGGTAGATAAATTTAATCATCGGATTCAAGTTTTTGACCTAAGTGGCAATTGGCTGCGCAGTTGGGGCAGCCAGGGGCTACAGAACACCCAGTTTAATGGGCCAGAAGATTTAGCTATCAGCAGCCAAGGTCAGGTCTATGTGGCGGATACCTTCAATGACCGCATCCAGATCTTTGATAGCCAAGGCGGTTATTTGGGGACCATTGGTGGGCCAGGGGGCGGGAATGGCCAGTTTGCCAAAGTGACCAGCATCGCCATCGACGCTTTTGACAATCTTTTTGCGGTAGACCGCAGCCACCAGGTGCAGAAGTTCAGCGCCACAGGTCAGTGGCTGGCAACGTGGGGAACAAATGGCGTGCAGGCTGGTCAGTTCGGGCGAAATCTGCGGGTTACTGTCGGCCCTGATGAGCGAATCTATGTCTCAGATACTGATACCAATCGCATTCAAATCTTTAAGGCCGAGAGAGACGGCCAACCCATTGCAACCATCACATCCGTTTTACCAAGCCGTAGCCTAAATCCAGATGATGAGCTAGAGATGTACGGCTTAGGGCAAGATAGCGACGCCACTCAGGGAATTGTTGCATACCGATGGTTCTCCGATAGGGATGGAGAACTGAGTACAGCCCGGATCCTTGTGCGTCTGGCGAAAGATCTCACGTCTGGGACACACATCATTTCTTTGCAAGTGCAAGATGATGAGGGCAACTGGTCCGCACCGGCAACCAAGCACATCCACGTTGCGCCCCAGCCCGACCACTCTTGGACCATGCTACTCTACTTTGCTGGGGACTACCACGACTATGGCAACCTGTTTGATAAGTTTAGCGATGCCATCGAGCGACTGAAACAGACCCACCAGAATCCCCACGCCACAATCGCCATTCTCTTCGATGGTCCCTCCAATAATGACACTGATCGGTTTACACTCACATTTGATCCGGCGACTCAGACAACATCCTGGGAAAAAGAAGATCGCCCCGAAGCCGAAATGGACGATCCCCAAACCCTTATCGACTTTATCAAGTGGGGGCAACAGACCTACCCTGCTAAGAACTACTATCTATCGATTGCTAACCACGGCCAGGCCATTCACGGCATTGCCTGGGACAACTCGTCGGACGTAACCCACCAACGCGCCCATCTGGATTCGAATTTGTCAGTGCAGGAGTTGGGCCAAGCGCTCAACTCCCCCGAAATTGAAGACATTTCTATCTTGCATCTGGACGCTTGTTCCATGAACCTGGTAGAGACCGTCTATGAGATTCAGGGACAGGTCCGCTACCTGATCTCCTCCCAATACTTGGGCTGGGATTACTTTGCCTATGAGCAGTACGCGCCCCTTTTGAATAATCAAAGTGACCTGGGCCCGATTGTTAAACAGATTGTTGATATCTACGGGAATTTGGCAAAAGCGGACAATCATCCCCACACCATCTCTGCCCTGGACATCCAGCGGGCTTCGACAACCTTGGTGGGCATTGACGATCTGACAAAGGAGCTACACGCTCGAATATTGGATGAGCCAGAGAGCGTGAGCGCACTCCAAACGATTTGGTCAGCCACCCAAAAATTTGAAAGCGACGGGGACTACCTCATCAGTGAGTTGGATGCCTACATCGATCTCGTTGACTGGGTCCAGCGTATCCAGGATTCACCCGAGTTGGCTGACGGCGCGGTGGCGACCCGGGCTGAGACCCTCCTAAGTGAATTAGCTCGTCTGATCGTAGCCAACCGCGCCTATAGCGCCAACTTGCCAGATGCCTATGGAAACGGAGCCTATATCGATCTGGAAGAGGCCAACGGCATTTCAATCTTCTACCCAGCCACCCAGGCCGATCCAGCCTTTAATCAGTATGGGGAACATGGAATTTTTGCGGCATCTCGTTCGTCTATCTGGGGCGCGTTCCTCAAAGAAGCCATTCAGTTATCTGGTAACCCAGAAGATAGAACCAAGCCCCTGGCTCACCTAGAAGCTGAACAAGATGAAACACCAGAAGAGACGCCAACGGCCCAACCCACAGCCGAACCCAGTGCAACCTCGACAGCAACATCCACATCAACCGCAACTGTGGGTCCAACCGCTTCACCAGAGGCCACAACGACTCCAACACCAACATCTATCCAGACCGAAGCGCCTGCAACGGCAGAGACACCGACAGCAGTCGCGACGGAACCAACACCAACAGCAACGACCACGCCAACAGCAACTTCGTCAGGGACGTCGCCTATTCCACCAGAATCCACGGAAAAACCGGCTAGTGAGAATAAGCTATTTTTACCGCTTCTCACCAATAGGTAAAGCTATCTAATCATGCCACTCAGCGGTAGGTCGGCATCAAAAAAAACGATCTACCGACCTAGCAATAAAGCGGCAGTTATGTCAAATCAAGTACACATGGTCAAGAAAGATCTATGAGGGAAATGCCCTTCATTTCGACTGACGGGACGCGCAGACCTGACAGGAACGGGTTTAGGGATCGATAAAATCGTTCAATAACAGGTGCTTTCGTGGTGTGCGCCGCACCTGTCAGGTCGAGTTCGGAGCGTGTAGAGTTCCAAGAACCACCAAACTCTACTGATCGACATGTCAGGTTGGGCAAGAACCCTACAATTGACATTCATCCTTTAACCTTCTCTGATCGACAATCCAACCTGACATGTCTCGACCTGAGAAATCATAAGACCAGCGCCGTAATTCTTTTCTATCGATAATGTAGTATCTACTGGCTTACCGACCACCAACCGAGCCCCCCTCTACATGGGGACAAGCCGACCAACCGAGCCCCCCTCTACATGGGGACAAGCCGACCAACCGATCAACCAACTTTCTTAAAGGAGTTACCCCCATGCATTCTTTACAAAGACTTTCACTTCTTCTTATCTTTGCGCTGAGTTTATCCTGGTTGCCCACGCACTCTTCGGAAGTGAGCTACGCAGGTTCTTTGTCCACTTCTTCAGAATCCACCACCCCAAGAGAGACTCAGCAAGCAGCCAACCTGATCCCCCTCTCCAACGTCATCCAGATCGATGCCCGTTGGGAACATGCCTGCGCGCTGGTGGATCCAGATGGCGATGGAAAAGGAACCGTCCATTGCTGGGGCCGAAATGATAAGGGCCAGCTAGGAGATGGAACCATCACCCCTCGCAGTCGCCCTGTAGCGGTGGATGGATTAGAGCATACCATTGCCATAACCGCTGGTCACAGCCATACATGTGCATTACGAGAAGATAACAACGGCACGCGGCAGGTTCTATGCTGGGGGAATAACTCCCAGGGCCAGTTGGGCGATGGCACACAAAATGCAAGCCGGTCGCCCAAGGTGCTTGAGCAACTCCCCGACAATATTGAGACAATCTCGGCTGGACATGGGTATACCTGTGCCATTACCAGGGACGGAGCACTCTACTGCTGGGGCGAGAACGGCTATGGAAAGCTGGGAACAGGCAACACCGATAATAGCTATACGCCGATATTGGTCAAGAATATGGAGGCTGGTGTCGCGGACGTCGATACAAGTGCCTACCATACCTGCGCGTTGATGCGAGATGATGGCCTACGCTGCTGGGGCCGCGAACGGAATGGCATCCTTGGGTATCCACCAGCGGCAGAAGATATCAACCATACGAGCATCAACGAACCCGTTGAAGTGGTTGGCATGGGTACCCAGAATCAACAAATTGCTCTTGGCGAGGATCACACGTGTGCCATCAATAGCGTTGGAGCGCTCTACTGCTGGGGAGAAAACAGCTATGGACGTTTGGGGAATGGGGGAAGTTCAAATACCTTCACACCGACACTGGTTCATGGATTTTCCAGCGGTGTAACCGACGTCACTTTGGGAGGACAGCTTACCTGTGCCGTCCGCAATAAGCGGGTCCATTGCTGGGGGCAGAACTTACATGGTCAGAATGGAGATGGCACCACCACGATCAGCACCGCTCCTGTCCCTATACAGGGCTTGGACTTGGATATTCGAGATGTCACTTCAGGTCGACACTTTGGCTGCGCGCTGGCCGAAGTAGGAACAGTCTACTGCTGGGGCGAGAACGTGAATGGTCAGCTTGGCGATGGAACGTCTGTCTTTGAAACCACCCCCTCCCTTGTTGTGCCATCTGATTTTGAATCCCTTAACTTTGTACAGCTAGACAGTGGTAACTTTCACACGTGCGGACTCACTGACAGCGGAGCTGTCTACTGTTGGGGGCGCAACAATGCAGGACAGATCGGCGATGGCACCTTTGAACATCGTACAACGCCAACGCAAGTAGAAGGATTAAGCTCCGGCGCACTCAAGGTAGTTGCTGGAGATTTACACAGTTGCGCCATCAACAGAGGCCGAGCGGCTGTATGCTGGGGATATAACTACGATTGGCAGCTTGGGGATGGTCTACCTTCGACCGAACCAGGTATCAACAGTACCGTCCCCATTCCGGTAAGTGGTTTGAACAATAACATTCAAGATATCGCAGCTGGTGCGAGCCATACCTGCGTTTTAACCGATAATGGTGAGGTCTCTTGCTGGGGCTATAACTTTCATGGTATGGGGGACGGCACAGAGAACGATCAATATCGGACCCCAATCAGGATAGATGGATTGGGTGAGGGGGTTTTAGCGATTGCCGCAGGCCAATACCATACCTGCGTCCTGGATGCCCAGCGTGAGGTCCTCTGCTGGGGGGGCAACAATGGTGGCGAATTGGGAGTAGGAACTCAGTGGGACACACAGCGGTCGCCCCAAAAGGTTCAACGACTAGACTCAGGTGTGCAAGCACTAGCCGCGTCTGTGGCCAATACCTGTGTAATTAGTCACGATAATAAACTTTATTGCTGGGGCGGAGGACAATATGGACAAAATGGCGATGGCACAGCCGAAAACAGATTCTTTCCAAGCCTTGTCGGTAGATTGGATAACGTAACGGATCTTGCCATGATGGATTGGAGCGTCTGCGCCGTAGGTCAAAGCAAGCTTACATGTTGGGGGTACAACCATCTAGGTCAACTTGGTATCGGTTCAGCAGCTGAGTTTACCACACGGCCTAGCACCTATTTAAACCTAACGGACATAACAGCCCTGAATGGTGGCAGCCGCCATGCCTGTGCCGTTAGCCAAGGCAAGACCTACTGCTGGGGCGATAACGAGTTTGGGCAGCTAGGCAATGGCCGAACGCTCATTAGCACCACGCCGACCAACGTCCAGGTAACAGGGGAGCCGCCCGACGAGCAATCTCCTAGCCTCGTCCCCCTAACCAACGTCATCCAGATCTCGACGGGCGAAGATCACGCCTGTGCCGTGGTCGATACCGATGGTGATGGTATGGGCAACGCCTACTGCTGGGGCTACAACGAGGTCGGCCAGTTGGGGGATGGAACCCAAATCCACAGCAGCCTGCCCGTTCAGGTTATGAATCTCGATAACGTGATGGCTGTAGTGGCTGGCGTAGCCAACTCCTGCGCCATTACCCTTGAAGAGAACAACAAGCGCCAAGTCTGGTGCTGGGGCAACGGCTATCAGGGGGCGATAGGCCACGGATCCTACGCAAATAGCTTTGTGCCAACGCCTGTTGTCGATCTGCCAGACGACGTCAATGCGATCTCGGCTGGTCAAAACTATGCCTGTGCGGCCACAGAATCTGGCGCACTCTACTGCTGGGGCCGAAACGAGTACAACCAGCTTGGCAATGATATTGCAGATGAGGTTCTTGCACCTCAATTGGTCGAGGGGTTGACGAGCGTTGTCGATATGGAAACCAGCCATAACCACACCTGCGCGCTGCTGCAAGATGACAGCCTGCGCTGTTGGGGAAGAGAGATTCATGGGGCACTCGGACGCCCACATACAGAAACAACCACGAACCATTCTAGCACCCCTCAACCAGGACCAGTCGAGGGGTTAAACGCTCCAATTCAGAAGATGAGCTTGGGGGACTTTTACACTTGTGCCATCACCGAAGCGGGCGCGCTCTACTGCTGGGGCAGCAACAGCGCAGGCCAGCTTGGTAACGGTGGAAACGTCACAGGGCCAACGCCGAAACAGATCTACTCTTTTGACAGCGGCACCACAGACGTGACAGGAGGCCACTCCCACACCTGCGCCATCAAGGACGAAGATGTTTACTGTTGGGGAACAAACAATCACAGTCAGCACGGGAACGGACCAGGGCTTAACGGCACATTCTTTGACAGCACGATTCCCGTTCTGGTTGATGCATTGACAGATAAAGAGGTCGTCGATGTCGAGGCCGGTTACGATTACACCTGTGCCTTAACCCAAGGTGGTCAGGTCTACTGCTGGGGCCAAAATCGAAAAGGTCAGTCAGGTATGGGAACCCCTCTCTATCAACTCTCGCCCCGACCGCTTGCTATGCCCAGTGGAGCATTTCACTTTAGAGAGATTGATACGGGGCTATTCCATGCCTGTGGCCTTACCGATGCAGGCAGTGTTTACTGCTGGGGCTATAACAACGAGGGACAGCTCGGCAATGGGAGTACTCGCGATAGCAGCACGCCGGTGCTGGTAACAGGGCTGGAAAGTGGTGCCAAAAAGGTCGTCGTCGGGAAACACCATAGCTGTGCTATTAATCAAGCAGATACAGCCGTCTGCTGGGGCTGGAACTACAACGGCCAAGTGGACAGCGGGCTAACCGGGACAGAAATAGGCGGCATCAAATCTGTGCCGACCCAGGTAATCGGCCTGCCAGAAGGCGTTACCGATATGGCTGCGGGAACCCACCATACGTGCGCAACCACCATAGCGGGCGAGCTCTTCTGCTGGGGAGCCAGTCAGACTGGCCAGTTGGGCATTGGCACAACAGATCGCCAGACGGCACCCGTCCAGGTTCAAAGTCTAGGCACTGGCGTCTCATCAATTGTGGCATCGAATAGCCACACCTGTGCGTTAGACAACCAGGGCAAAGCCTTCTGCTGGGGCAGCAATTACATCGGCCAACTGGGTGATGGCAGCCAAGAGACCCGGCTCTCGCCTACGCCTGTCTCTAGATTGGGAAACGGCAATCAGGCCATCTTTACCTCTGATTCAAGCACCTGTGCCGTTGACAATGCTGGTCAGCTCTACTGTTGGGGCAACAATCGGCAAGGACAGCTTGGGACGGGCAGCTTTGGCTGGCTACTTGAACCCAACCAGGTAGAAGGGCTAGCCAACGTGCGAGACGTGGCGCTCATGGAGGGCAGCACCTGTGCCATTGATGGCCAAAATCAACTCTACTGCTGGGGCCAGAATGACCTGGGCCAGCTTGGCATCGGTACACAAACCGACTACAAGTTGCGTCCCGTGGCGGTTCCCGACATGGGCAACGTCTCGTATATCAATGGCGGCGGTGAACACGCCTGCGCCATTACGGACACAGATTCCTTCTGTTGGGGTGAGGATCTCTTCGGACAGCTTGGCGGCGGTCGTCAACTGGTGACGAAAACACCGCGTGCCGTTCTCACTGAAAGTGGCTGCCTCACCCTAACCCCTCAATCTTCCCAAGGCGGGGCGCTCCCAGAGCTAGAGCCTGCCGGTTCACCTGGCTGCACGACTGGCATGTACGTACCCGGTGAATCCATCTCCCTTTCGGCTCGTCCAGATGAGGGCTGGTCGCTATCTGGCTGGACAGGAACCGACGATGATGCCACCGTCAACCCAGAAGCCAGGCTGACCATGCCCGATGCGGAACATACGGTGACGGTTCGATACAGCCAGAACTGTTATCGATTGACGCTGAGCCAGAGCGTCCAGAGGTCAGCGCCAGTCGCCAGCCCTGCCCATTCAGCCATCTGTGAAGCCAGCCACTACATAGCGGGTGAAGCGATTACCCTTCAGGCGAGTCCGGCTGCGGGTTGGTTTGTGGATGGCTGGGAAGTTACCGCCGATGGCGAGCGTGTGGCAATAGGAGACGCCTTTGTGATGCCAGCCAGCGATGCGATAGCCTTGGTACGATATAATGAAGTGCTTACCCCCATCCCTGCCCTAGATGCCGACTGTGCTGGCATAACGCCCGAGGGTGACTACAACCCCACCGTCTGTTTGGTGGGCATGGTCTATGTGGATGGCGCGCCAGTCGCTGATGCAGATGTAGTCATCACCAAGAATGGTAGGCCGATTGCCCCCGTCAGCACCCGTCGCCATGCGGGATCAGAGTCGCGTCCCCACTACAAGATTCGGCTCAGTGAATCCTCACCAACGATCCAGGCTGGTGAAGCGTATTCGGTGAAAGCCACATACAACGGCCAGAGTGTGGTCATCCAGCGATGGGCCAACGAAGGGCACCAGCAGGTGGACTTGGTATTTGGCTCCACCACCTACACGCGACCCATTGCCACCATCCAACGGATTGCTATATCCTCGTTGCAGCGGAGCGACACGTTAGACGCAGAGGGTTTGGGACATCATCCCAAAGGCAACGACACCAATCTCCGCTACGAATGGCACTCGGACAAGAGCGGGCTGTTAGGGACATCATATGCTCTGTCCAAACCGGCATCGGAGCTAGAGCCAGGCGACCATCAGCTATCGTTTCGGGTTCAAGATGAGCAGGGAACCTGGTCCCGCCCGACGGTTAGCACAATTTTTGTGAACGGACCAAAGCAGGCCCAGTGGACATTGCTGCTCTACCTAGCAGGCGACTATCCTGACGAAGGTCGTCTGCTTAGGCGGTTTGAGCGGGCCATTGGCAAACTCAAAGAGAAGGTCGACACCACATCCATTCGCATCGCGGCACTGGTGGACGGGCCAGGAGATAGGGATACCTACCGAGTTACGATTACGCCTGGGGTCAATGGCGAAGCGCCAGACTTTCAGCGGGACAACACCATCGGTGAAAAAGCCATGGATGATCCGGCCACCCTCACCGAATTCCTCAACTGGAGCCAGATTCACTTTGGCAAACAGAAGAGCTACTTGGTGATTGCCAATCATGGACAAGGAGCACGCGGTATTGCCTGGGACGCCACCAGCGACAAGACCGATGACGCGCTGCCCAATAACAGAAGCGCATTCTTGAGTACCGTCGAGGTTGCCCAGGCCATCGGTGAGTCTGACGTTGGCAGCGTTGAGATTCTCCACTTTGATGCCTGCTCCATGAACCTGCTGGAGGCCGCGTACGAATTGCAAGAAGAGGCGAACATTCTGATCGCCTCCCAATATCTGGGGTGGGACTATTTCCACTACGATCTGTACGAAGACGCCATCGACCCTGTTGCTTCGCCTCAACATATCGCCCGCTCTATCGTCAACCTATATGGGAGCTGGGCCGAGAGTGATGGAGTGCCTTTTACCATTTCGGCCATCGATCTAAAGGCGCTGCAGCCGGCCATGAAAACGCTAGATGAGTTAGCGACTGGGCTGGTAGACGAGAAAAGCAGCGGCAGGTTGGGGCTGATTGAGCTGTATGCCATTCGGGAACAGAGCCAGAAATTTGAGAGCGACGGCGATCTGAAAATTAGCCATAAGGATGTCTACATTGATCTGCGAGATTGGGCCACTCAACTGGCGAAGACCATTGACAACCAACGGCTCATGGAACTGGCCACCGAGTTAGCTGAACAGCTAGCCCCAGGGCATAGTCTGGTCATCGATAGCCACCGTGGCAATGGAATACTGACGTCTGCAAACGAAGGCGCGACCCTGCTCGAAAGGGCCAACGGCCTGTCGATCTACTACCCGAAGATTGACAGGCCAGTGGACAGACACAGCCTGCCTCGGACCTACCAAAAGTACATCGGCCACCAGCTCTTTCCTAGCTTCACGCAGAATAGTCCAGGCTGGCTACTCTTCTTGGATCTTCATCCAACCATTCTGCCACCCGGTCTCAACGAAGGTACTTTGCTATTACCGCCTCCCGAGCTACAGCCACTAGCACCCCAGGCAGTTCCAGAGTCAACAGCAACGCCGACGTCTACACCGGAGCCAACGCCCACACAAACGGCAACGCCTGAACCAGCACAAACGCCAACACCAGGGCCAACGCAAAATCCACAACTACCTGTGGGGCCAACACCGGTACCAACTCACAATTCCAAGCTCTTTTTGCCGTTTGTAAAGGGGTAGATCGTGATGTTTGGGGTACAGTCGGCTACTACAGCGGATTTTGGATGGGAGTTGAACCCAAACAAAATCCGCTCCTATCTTCAATCAGTTGGAGTATGTGTGGGACATCACTACAGTCGGCTGGATCCCACGGTTCGTGATACGTTGCCCGCAGGTGACTACGGTGATGCTTATCAAAGGGAATTGGTGTTCAGTCCGTGTGAATTGTTGGTTCCGAGACACGTCATGTGGGGTTCCCAGCTAGAGGAAGCTGATGAATGCTACCTCCGGGCCGCGCGCCTCACCTGACATGTCGGTCGGTGGTATTTCTAGGTTCTTGGGGTCTATGTCATGCTCGTTCGACCTGACAGTGCCTGCCCTGAGCCACCCGGTGTCCCATTATACAGTGCGACGCCATGGCCCTGGTCCACCATAAGCTCTCCATACGTACCTAGCGATGGATCTCGCGTTAGCCAAGCCGAGATTCTTCGCCTTCACCGAACCAACCTCACTCCGAGAGTGATAGTTGACTGCATCGCTCAAACTCTTCTTGTTATCGACGGCTCAGAATGACGCTGTCTGGCTTCCTTAGCTTTATCATCAATGTCATCCTGAGCCACCGAACGTCTTGTCTAATTGATGCGACGCCTGTGACTATACCAACCTTGGTCCACCCATACGTACCTAGCGATGGATCTCCCGTTGCTCAAGTCAAGATTCTTCGCCCCCTTGCAACCTTGTCCCCTTGCAACTTTGATCCAATTTCCCTAAACCACGCCAGAAAATCGCCAACCCTGGATTCCTACTAAACAGAAGACACAAACAACCGACAGCTTACAAATTCAGGCTCAACCGGATTTGATACATTCGACTTCGTTGGCGCTTTGCGCCTGTGGCCAAACAGACAAGCGTGTTTGACAGAATCAAAAGGAACCATGAAGTCAATGAAGGGCATGAAGATACAGATATCCCTGGGACAAAAGCTTCAATTCCTTCAGTCCTTTCATGGTTGATTCAACCGTGGCTTGTCAACCATATGAATTCCAAGAGAGCTCAAACCCAAATTCAGAACAGGCGACCTATGGGAACCCAAAACCAACCACTCCCCCAACCACAAGCCATGAGCATCACCCTCAACGTCGACGTACAAGAGCTATTCAATAGCGCCAGTTTTCCGGCCTCCGCCCGATTTCGCTCAGAGGCCGAGATCCAGCAGCTAACCACCCAATTTGCCCGAAGCGCGCTGCGATCCAGTAACCTGCAAATGTTCAACATGGAGCTATTCGAGCACGATGTGTGGCTTATGTTTACGGTCGTGCCACAGACCCAAGAGGAGCAGCCAGAGATGACCAATCGAGCAGGCCAACGAGCACAGCCGCCTGTGGCACGAATCGACGCAGCCTCTGTCAAAGAGATCTACGCCGACCTGGAACAAGCCATCAAAGATTACGGCCTCACCACCCAACTAGCCGCCAACCCGCTGGTCGAACAGCTAATCATCAACACAGACCAAGCCAACGGAAAAGAAGACAGCTACGCAGGCGGTGCAGCCCTACAGCAGCTACTCGACCATGCCATCGACACCATCTGCCAACTACCCGTCGACGCCATGCTGCCCCAAGACGCATGGCTGGCCCAACACTACCTGCATCTGCGTTACCGCAAAAAGATCCAGCACAAAGAGATCGCCAAAATCCTAGACTTCTCCGAACGCCAGCTCTACCGCCACCGCAAAGAGCAGATTGAGAGTGTGGCCAGGGTGTGTATTGGGCTGTAGTCGATTGGTCGGTTGGTCCATAGTCGATTGGTCCATAGTAAGCGCTTTGATGTCGTTCCCGTTGCAGTCAACTTCAAGCTTTAACTGAACTTTTTATCCGTGTTGACAAGCGCTTGTCGATCTGAGGTAGCACATCGCTAACAACTTGACGACAAAATATGTCACAAAACCTGACACAAGATGGCAGACAATGGCAGATATTCAGCGGGACAATCTGATATGATACTTACCTGAAAACCCTGGTCCTATCTTGCCAAAGTCGCAACAAAAGATTCGACCAGAGGACAACCAGACAGCCACGACGTTTGCCCTAACCCTTTTCTGAGTTCAACAGCCATCCCATCACTTATCAATCAGAATTTGGTGTAAATAGTTTCGGCATATTTGCCGAAGAACAGCCAAGGCAGCTTAAAGTGGCTTGGTGCGTGCCACGTCAATCAGCCACCAGAAACTATCAATTATTTAGGAGACAATCCTCATGCTCATGACCAAAATTCGGTACCTAGCCCAAGCCATCGGCTTCCTGACCATTGGCTTCCTGACCCTCTACGGCGGCGTGACCTTGTACCATAACGCAGACGATTTGCTTGCCTCTACTGGACTCATTCAGAGTGCTACCGCTGCCTCAGGATATGTGGAGATGCTAAACGTTGAATTAATCCCTGCTAGCTTAGCAGATGGTCAAGCATCCCCCAATACCCCCCGAATCGGTTATCAAGGAATGCTACGTGACGCTGAGGGCAACCTAATGAATGGGGAAAAAAAGCTCACGTTCAAAATCTATGACAACATTACCGATGAAGAGCCCCTTAACAATTGGTCAGAAACCATGACTATAACGGTTCGCTCAGGGCAATTCTCAGTCCTGCTTGGTGAGCAAGTCAACATTCCAGAGGCATTCTTTACCAAAGATCGTCAGGCTTATCTTGGCGTAACCGTTGATGGGTTTGATGAGATGTATCCCCGCCAGCGTTTTTCGGAAGTGCCTTACGCTACTTATGCGAGACATGCAGATACAGCAGATGTTGCAACTGATGCTAGACGACTGTCAGCATGGCACGATAGTGCCCCAACAGACTCTGTCGATGTCGATAGTACCGGCAATGTAGATATCGACAAAAACCTCAATGTTGACGGAAACGCCGTGGTTGATGGCCGTCTCGGGATTGGCACAACCAGCCCCGCCCGCAAGCTGCATGTCAAAGGGGGAACTCTAGCTGTCGAATCTACTAGTGGCCACTCGATTATTTCACTTATCAATAATCTTGGGAATGACAAACTCTTCGATATTGCACATCGTCCTGAAAACGATTTGGGAATATATAGTGCGACGGCGGGACGTGATGTATTTGGGATTTCCCATAATGGTGATATTTTTGTCAACGGTAAAAAGCCAATAATCTTTAAGACGATTTCTCACCATGTCACAAAAGAAAATAATAATGAGCCAGAGCACATCCCAACAGGCATATATTGGAGAGATAGACCCCATACCTATGAATGTGGCGTAGCTGGAGTGGCAATATTGTCTCCAGATATTGAAGAACGTCAAGGTTTTCCCATTATTATGGGCGAGCCTAATGCTTGGGAAAATGGTGAATGGCATATTAAGCACAATTTTCCTCGACACGAATTTCAACATTATGAGGTGATTTTCAGGATATTCTGTGTTGATCACAAGATGGTGGGTTTTGAGTAAATGTCGCCATTCCAAACTGTGACTCAAATTACAAAATTATGCAGGTTCACTGTTCGAGAGTTTCCAACAACAAAGAGTAACCCAAAAATGTTAACCAAATTCATTAAACACACAATCCATATCATTCGCATCCTTGGCCTGACCATTTTGACAGTGCTGGGTGCAATTACCCTCTACCAAAATCTCGATGACTTGTTCCTCTCAGCAGCTCTTTTCCAAACAGCAACCGCTGCGCCTGGATCAGTGGAGATGCAGAGTATCGAATTTGTACCTTCCGCTGTCGTCGATGCCCAAAATGCAAATCCGAACTCTCCTCGTATCGGTTACCAGGGCATTCTACGTGACAGCGAGGGCAATCTGATGGAAGGTGAAAAGAAAATCACTTTTAAAATTTATGAAGAACTGCTCGGAGACCAAACGCTATGGATGGAAACATTAACCACGACCGTTCGTTCAGGTCAGTTTTCAGTCTTACTGGGTGATACATCACCGATTTCTGAGACTACCTTTTTTGATTATAGAAGTACTTATCTAGGAGTGACGGTTGATGGTTTTGATGAGATGTACCCGCGTCAACGGTTTTCGATGGTGCCGTATGCCGTAACTGCTACAAATGCTGATAACTTAAGAGCACCAAAGGGAACTTTTGAATATAACGCCACTTATGTACGCAATTTAGGGTATGATTTTCATGTGGAGACCGGAGACTATGGGACTCTTTTTGAATCCCTAGGTCAACGTAACGAAATAGAGATGTCAACTAATACAGGATATGATAATCGCACTATAATTGCCCATCATAATGATAATCGATTTTCGATTGGGAATGCCCAATCTGCAGACACCTTTAATATTCTACATGATGGGAATGTTGGGATTGGTACTACTGAACCAAAGGTGAAACTTCATGTAAATGGACCATCTCGATTTGATGTTGGCGGGGGGCAGATTGAGATTGGGGTACCTGCTGGAATTCCCGGAATTGTTGGTGAGAGCAAAGATGGTACACGATATGATATCAGATTTCAGAATGAAAAAATGTTGTTACTCGGCGACATGGACATTCCTAACACTGCCAATATTGGGACCGCTAATATTACTGGCGAATTCTTAATCAGGGGTGTTAAGCCAATCCTCATTCGGCGGTTTGAGAACATTGGCGATGAGGCGCAGATATCTACTGGAATATCTGCAGGGGTTTATGAATGTGTTGCGGCTGGGTGGTTGGCGGACTATGATGTGAGTGAGGGGGCAGCCGGGACTAACGGGGTCTGGACTTATGTTAGAGATAACGTTTGGTGGTTAAGGGCTACTTTTCGTTCGCAGGGAAATCATGAAAATCCCGATGTCGATATCCTCTGCTTTCGGAATGAAATTGCAAAATGGGAGGGAGATCCTGAAGGATCAACTGGTCCAACAGCAAACGCTCTACGTGATCTAAATGATCCAGATTGACTTTGGGCGTTGTAAAAGGTCCATCTCTGTAGTGGAAGGTCCCCAGATTTCAAGTTTATGATAAGGATTAAGAATGTCACCGCGAATTATATTCCGAACAATTCTGCTATTCGTGCTTTTGTTGATACCTCTACTCATCTCGGCGGATGAACAGATGACGACAGATACATATATGTCCGACCCGGCTGGCAACTCAATTTCGGACAGCGGTTTCAGTGGTATTGCGCCTACCGTTCAATCTTCTACGGAACCGAGTGCCTTTGGGGCTGTCTTTCCAGCCTCTAATCTAACTCGTAGCGACTATGAAGATATCTACAAAGTCGCTGCGGATCTGCTCGAAGCAGGTGAACAGTTTCGTAAGTGTCGGTTGCAGATGCTTGATTCGAATGAATCTGATCTATGCACTCGAGTACCTTGGACTGACCTAACTGATCCAACTGAGCCAATTGCTCTTCTCAAATCCTACTATGATGACTTTAACAACGGTACGCTCCTTAACGACTTCTGCCCCCAGTTTGCAGTAGATGAACGCGGCTATTGTACCGATGATAGCAGTATTCGTAACCAATTGCTCAAGGCTCGCCGTTCCTTTGTACATCTCTATCTGGTCGAGAACGAAAGCATGACCTTCGAGATCGATCAAGACAGTGGGCCTGAAGTCGTAAATATCCAAGAGGTTGGTTTGGCAGGGATGCTTGAGGCAACTAGAGAACTCGCCTATGCGCATATGATCTTTGGTGGCGAGTATGCCATTGATGCATTTGATTATGCTTATACACTCAAAGGGCAAGCTGGTTATGAGGTATGCCGGAATCGCTATTTTGACGATGAGGGAGCGACCGGTCGTTGGACACCCAATCAGGATTTCTATAGTGAAAAGTACTTTGAGAGTGCTGAGTGCGTCATAGAACACGAACTTTTTTTGTTGAATAAAGCACGTGAGCAATACCAATTTGCGATTGATATCATGATGAGTGCTTACCATGAGGATATCTCATGGCCTCGGGATGTCATTATTGGTGAATTGTTTACCCAAGCCGAGATTCAAACCTTTGCCGCCGCAATCGAAAGCTATTCCGGTATCATCGATGAAATTGCGATTCGCAATCGTCAATTGGGCGATGATGAAGCTGCACTAGTGCTCTATAACCAAGCTCATGACAACCTATTCCTTTTGACCCTGCCATTGCTGAAGCGAGCCAAAGAACTACACCAAGACATTGAAAATGAAGATACCAAACTTCTGCTAGAAAGCAATGGTCTGGCGGTTCGTTCTGGCGTGGAGCTACTCCAAACTCGCATCCAAGAAATCGAGAATGGAATTAACGTCTTTGGCTTCAACGAGGACATGGTTCCAATCCAATCATATGCCCACATGCGAGATACCGCAACAGCCCTATTAGATTGGGCAGAGGTAGCCAACAACGATGCAGTTGAAGCAAATAGAACGTTTGAGATCAATAAAGATGTTCTCAATCTGGAGATGCTTTCTCTACAAAGCTCTCATAAGCGGCAGCTTCAAGATCTATGTGGTGCTCCAGAAGAAGTAGCCGACAGCAGTCCCGAAAATGACTATGAAGTCTGTATTGGTAGCCAGGGGACGTTAATGGAAAAGAGTTGGTTCAACTTTGCAGCCGCAATGATTGACATAAGCTTAGCCGAGCTTCGCATTGATGTGGCGCTCGAAGAGATTGCTGACATTCAATCCAAAAACGACGAAATCATACGGATAAAGAGTGCTGCGGCGAAGGAAACCGCTGCTTTGACCTTGGCTGCTGGCATGGCTAAGGCCGTGCAAACAACCCAATCTGCATCCACTACCACTGCGACCGATATCTACTCTGACGAAAGCACTACCAAGCAAAAAGTAGAAAAGCCAGGTCTCTTCTCAGATGTATTACCAATTCCCAACGCAAAAACTACAAAAATTCTTGAGTTGGGAGAAGGATTTGGTGGAATGATTGGCGCCGCTGCTGCTGGTGCCATACTCGGACCAGCAGGGGCCCCTGCTGGTAAATTGATTGGTGATCTTTTTATAGATAAATCTAGCCTAACTCTTGGACGCACAGACCGGACAACCACAGATTCGAACATTGATGGCATACGACATTCTGAAACTTCAATTCAAACCATCAATACCATCACAAACACATCAGAGATCACAATTGCTCAGATATCTGCTCTCCAACAGATGGTTACTCTTGCCGAGGAGGTGGAAATCAGTGGGATTGAAACCAAATACGAAATTACTCAACGCCTGCGCCAGATTGCCCAGCTACAGATCCAGAAGAAGCTAGCGATCAACCGCTTTAATCAGGCGGTTTCCGATCATGAAAGGCTCAAGAACGAATGGCATTATCTCAGGGCACTCTATCGCCGCTCCCTCAAAAATCTTCAAAGTAACTACTTGGCAAATCCAGCCTACCGACTTCTACGTGACCACAAAACTGAAATTGCGAATTATCAGCTCAACTATGCTGCTCGTCAAGCATATCTAACGGCAAAAGCACTTGAATATCACCTAGCCGATACAGTTCCCAATCTGGAAGATGTATTTAAAGTCAGGCACGTTTCACAGCTACATGCATATTTAGAGCGTTTGCAGGGCATATATAACGGTACACCACTTCCCGATGATGCATTAATCGAGTTTTCACTTAGAGAGATCGCAACAGGCATTCGTAATCAAGATATCAACAACCTTGAAGGTGCAGAAAAATTACAGCTTAGCGAGCGCAGGCAAGATCTATTTATAGAATATTTGGACAAACATTTAGTTCGGGATGAACAAGGTAATCCCGAAAAACTCATTCTCGTTTTTGATACCTCTCTGAATAGTGGTCCTCTCGCTGTGCCAAACAGGTACAACTGGCGTATTGCTGGTGCTGTAACAGGAACTGTTGATGAATCAAATAGTGTGCGATGTCCAGTCAGAAAATCGTTTGGTGTAGCTGTTCATATTGACCAAGGTGCACAAACATTACCAGATTCTATGTATGCAGTGCTGACTTCAACAGGCAGCGCTTCAACCCGTACAAGAGGCGGCTCTATGGTTCATTATTCCCCCCAGTTAGTTACCCATCTTCATAGGGAAGACTTACCCTCGTCTATTATCGCCGACCTTTATGACGCTACAGCAGATGCAACCATGACGGTTTCTACTAAAGAAACTATTGACACATATGAGAACACAGTTAGCGATTTTTGCAATATGAGCGTTGCATCTACTGGCTGGACGCTTGAGATTCCAATAAAGGATTTTGTCAAGGATTACACGATATTCAACGATATAAGAATCCGAATGTGGACTTTCCATTATGACTGATTGTAGTTCAAGAACATTCAGGAATTGGCGAACGGAGGACCATTTATTCTCGCCAATTCTCCTGCGCCAATCCAGGAACGCCACGAAAATCCTTATCCGTCGTCAGGAGCGTAAAGCCACCACGGAGTGCCGTCACTGCAATAATCGCGTCAAAGAGCTTGATTTGCCAGCCTTGTGGTCTCACCCCCATTCAGAAAATAATTGCATAAAGAAAGAGAGTTGCCAAACAATGGTGAAAAAGTGAAGAACTTGGACTAAATTGGGTTAAACTAAAGTAGTCAACTATAAAAGTTTAATCCAAAAGGAGCCCAAAATG
>JBCCHB010000046.1:0-102465 GCA_039028975.1 Chloroflexota bacterium | reverse complement strand
CCTTTGTAATTTATTTTGCCACTCTAGTTTATCATCTTATGTCAAGGAGAACGACCTATCTCTCTCACGGGCTCTTTCGCCGCTTGTGCGATGTCACTCTCTTTCCCCTTGACACCTTTATGATACTAGTGCGTTGCACTGCTTAAGCATCGCTCCTAGTGCAAATCCATCTTTACTTGGTCGCAGGCACTTGCCCCCAAAGTGCTATCAGGGGCCTTCTTGGTGCGGCTGGTGCGGCATCCTCCCCATTTGCCCTACTAACCAAATATTGGCGTTTACGTCAATGTAGTGGTAATATCCTGCGATGAACTGACACGGTTTCTTACACAGTTGCTTACGGTTACGGCATACCCAAAACGCATTCGAGAGAAATATTGCCTTTCGTTCGATAAGATAATTACGTTATTTTGAATTATAGAGTTACGTTATATTGATTATTGAAATAATATTTGGGTGCAGAACTAATGGATAGCGACATTCAATCGGATCCAATCCCTACAACAACCTATATTCCGTCTGCAGATCACGTTCGCTCAACGCAAGAAGCGCATACAGAAAGCAGCTATACACCCCCTAGGACTATTGCTGGCACGCTTTTTCTTTTGGCCCGTATAGATTCAGCTATCGCTTTAGTCATTCCAACTGTTTTGGGTGCCGTTATAGCATGGTCGATGTTTGGACATTTTTATATCGCCGAATTTTTACTCTCGATTACTACCCAGCTTTTCCTTGTAATTGGATTGAATGCTTATTCGGAATATAGTGATTATCGATTTGGATTGCGTCCTGAGTCAAAGTATTTGGACGATGCATCGTTTGCTAGCGCGAATCTGATTACAAAAGGGGTATTTCGGCCTAGTTTCGTTATTAACGTTGGAGCTATATTTCTGACAGCTTCAGTTTTATGCACCCTACTTTTGACTTTTATCTCTGCAGGATGGCCAGCGCTTTTCTTTTTTGGACTTACATCAATCGCCTTAACGGCTTATTTACTTCCACCAAGGTGGCATGGCTACCTAAGCATTGGCATTGGTGAGCTATTGATTCTGGTAGGTTGTGGTGTTGTCCAAATTACAAGTGGTTTCTACATTCAAAGTGGTTCTGTCTATCTGCCGGTTGTGCTCTTAGGTATTCCATTAGGAATTATGTGTACTCTTGTGCTCTTTAGCCATTCATTGATTCGCCAGCGCCGAAATTGGATGATTCGCAAACGCACCCTGGCCGTCACACTTGGTGAACGGCGTGCTGTGTATTTGTGTATTTCACTAATCGTTGCGGCGTATGCTTCCCTCTTACTAATTGTAAGCCTAACATTTCTTCCACTTTGGCTCCTCTTTGGATTGGCAACCTTACCATTAGCCTTGAATCGCTTTAAAGAGACAGAGAGTGTTGCTCAGACACCGGACGATTGTTTACAATTGCATTGGACGATGGTTAAGACGACAATTTATACAGGTGCCATCACGGTCTGCGTACTCATTGTGGATAAGGTTGTAGTATTTTAACGCAGTTCCGCGAAAGTCCCGCACATGGCTAGCCCCGCACGGGATGTGAACCTGAGGCGAGTGTGTGCTCATTACATTATTGCGTTTTAACTGATGCCCCTTTGCTATAAACTTGGGTGAAGACTCGGACTATCGAGCAGAGCTGAGTATGAGTGTGTCTGAGAAAAAAAATTTTCTTTCACTTCAGCGTAAAGATCTATTTGAATTAGCGGTGTATTGCCGTAAGTACGCGGGTGAGCTTGCCGAGCAGGATCCGAGCCGGGTTAGCCTGAAACACTGTTATGAATTTAACAGTTGGCTTCCCAAAGTAAGATCATATGATCGGTTGGCACCCGCTCTAAGTGATATTAAGCTGGCTCGCCCGATTACTCGATGGCAGATTATGAGCATCCTGGCGCTGCTTGGGTTGGTCGGGTTTCTTTTTGTTTCATCTTATGGCTCCCGTTCTATCCGCACACTTTGGTTGTATGGGTATCCTCTCTTCTTGATCTGCGCGTACATTCTTCCTGAACGGTTATATGGGACAACAATAGAATTGGTCGAAGCGAAGGTCTTATTGGTTATCGATGAGTTAGAGCGCCTCCTATTCAGTGACGAGATGGATCTCAGTGAAGCGGCCTTCTTTCACATCAAAGAGGATCTAAAAGCCGCGCGTCAGGAATTGCGTGAGCAGCTAGATCAAGCATATCGGACGCGGCTTAACCGCTTCCATTAAATGAATATGTAAAGAGAAGAATATGTCGGAACAGTCAAACCAGCAGATTCTAATTGTCGACGACGAGCCTAGAATGGTGCAGTTTGTTGAAATGAATCTAGATCTGGAAGGATATATTACAATAACGGCCAATGATGGATATGCGGCGCTGGAAAAGGTACGGGACTACAACCCCGATCTCGTCCTTCTTGATGTTGAAATGCCTGGCATGGATGGTTTCACTACTCTGAAGAGACTGCGAGAAATCAGCGAGGCCGCAGTTATCATGCTCACGGTACGTTCTGATGAAGAGGATCGCATCAAGGGGCTAGATCTTGGTGCTGATGACTACGTAACAAAACCATTTAGTCCACGAGAACTTTCAAGTCGGATCCGAGCAGTCTTACGCCGATTTGAACAGACTAGCCGCCCAGAGATACAGATCATCAAAATCGATGACCGCTTGCAGGTTGATTTGCAACGGAGGGATGTTATCGTTGATGAGCAAAGAATGAGCCTGCGCCCAACAGAGTATCGGCTGCTCTATCAGTTGATCCAAAACGCTGGCTGGGTTGTTCCCCACGAAACCCTACTAACGAAAGTATGGGGACATGAGTACCTTAATGACAACCATCTGCTCCGTCTTTACATCAACTATCTACGCAAAAAAATTGAGCCAGACGTGGCCAAGCCGCAATATATATTTACAGAACGGGGATTAGGCTATCGTTTTGTAGATTTCAACTCAGATGAATAGAATTTACAGAGGAATTTTTGAAGAAGTACCTACTGTTGTGATATTATTAGCAATTGGTATTTAGCAATGATTTATTGAAGTCAATCAAACACGCTTCAGGACCAGTGAATCGGGTGCTGTATTGTTATACAAAAGCAGTACAGTCTATTCTTGGGTTGAACGAAGCGGAAGAAAAACCCTGTTTTTGGAGGCAAAATGTCCGTTATTTCTATGAAACAGCTGTTAGAAGCCGGTGTACACTTTGGCCATCGGACCCGTCGTTGGAATCCCAAAATGCGACCGTTTATCTTTACAGAACGGAGCGGGATTCATATTATTGACCTACAGCAGACTTTACTGCAAATTGAGAAGATATATGAAGAGTTCCGCAACACGGCGGCCAAAGGTGGTATGGTTCTTTTTGTAGGAACCAAACGTCAAGCACAGGCTGTTGTACGTGAAGAAGCAGAACGTTGCGGAATGCCTTACGTCAATATACGTTGGCTGGGCGGTACGATGACCAATTGGGCGACGATCAAGCAGCGAATTGACTATCTTCTTAAATTAGAACGTCGTTGGGATGCAGGAGAGTTCCGCAACCTAACGAAGAAAGAGCAATTGGATATTACTCGTGAGATTGAAAAGTTAAATCGCCGGCTTGGTGGTTTAAAGATCATGGAGAAGATGCCCGAATACATATTCATCGTTGATGTACATATGGAAGCCCTTGCCGTGAGTGAAGCGAGCAAATTGAAGGTTCCTATTGTTGGAATGGTGGATACAAATTCGGACCCAGATCCAGTTGCTCATGTGATTCCTTGTAATGACGATGCCATTCGCTCAGTTAAATTGATTGTTAGTGTAATGGCGAATGCAATTGAGGAAGGTCGTCGACTGCGTGAGGTGGACTTAGCCGATACAGGCCAAGTGAGTGCCTCTGACTTGAAAGGGATGGAACAGTACCTTGGGCCTAGCACCATAGCAAGACTGCGTGACACTGAAGAAGGTGCGAGCAACGCGGAAGAGCAGGGCAGTGCGACAGGTGCAGAAGCGACAGGCGCTGAGCAGGATGGTAGCAGCAACGATAGGAACGATACGAGTGTAAGTGAAGTTTCTAACAGCGAAGTTGCCGCAAGTGAAGCTCCTGTAAGCGAAGCTCCTGTAAGCGAAGCTCCTGTAAGCGAAGCTCCTGTAAGCGAAGCTCCTGTAAGCGAAGCTCCTGTAAGCGAAGCTCCTGTAAGCGAAGCTCCTGTAAGCGAGACTATGTCAAGCGATAGTTCAGCAAGTGATACTTCTGCAAGCGACACCGACAGTGCGGGGGGAGATGGTGACACAGTAAGCAATGGTGGAGATAGCGGGGCCGTTGCCGATAATAAGGATGGAGATAATGTGCCTGCTTAGTCTGCACTGTGCGTTGTCACATAGTTTTTCAGAAAGAAATTTTCGTCAGCAGGTTCTGTAAATTCTACAAATTGAGAAAGAAATCTATGGAACCCGGTTTAATCCGTTGAGGACGCTACGCATCTGTAACCGAACACGAAGTATGTGCTATGCGCCATCATAGCGGAAATGGTTATTTTGGAATCTATAGTTCAAAATCGTACTTTATTAAGAAGAATTGATATCTTCCGAAGATAGTTAAGTCATTCATATAGATGAAGTTAATTATTGTGGTTACTAGAGGTTGATATCTTTTCGCCCAATATTTATTGACTATACGCAGTTTATTGAGACTGCGCGTAAAATCAAACGCAAATATATCATGTCTACAGAGGTGACATATGGCAGAAATTACTGCACAAATGGTTAAAGAGCTTCGTGCTGCCACAAACGCGGGTGTTTTAGATGTAAAAAAAGCATTGGTAGAGAGCGATGGTGACTTCGAAGCAGCTTCAGATGCCCTCCGCAAAAAAGGGTTAGCTGCGGCAGAGAAAAAGTCTGGCAGAGAAGCGACCGAAGGTATCATTGGAACCTATATTCATCAGGGAAGCAAGGTTGCCGGAATGGTGCAAATCAATTGCGAGACAGATTTTGTTGCCCGCACCGATCAATTTCAACAGCTTTCGCGCGATATTGCTATGCACATTGTGGCAGCTAGTCCGCTTTATACAAGTAGAGATGATGTTCCTGAAGAAGTAGTAGCCAAAGAGAAAGAGATCTACAAAGAGCAGGAAGCAAGCAGTGGGAAGCCCGATCATATTGTTGATCGCATTATTGAGGGCAAGCTACAAAAGTGGTATGGTGAAAATTGTCTACTAGAGCAGCAGTTCGTTCGTGACCCTGATAAGACAATTCAGTCACTGATTACGGATAGTATTGCATCACTTGGAGAGAATATCCAAATCGGTCGATTCGAACGCTTAGCGATCGGCGAATAACGATTTTACTTCCTATGTGAATACCCAGCCAAGAATGTTTGGCTGGGTATTTTATTTTGTTGATTTTTGTAGACAAAATCGTTACTCTCTGATCTCTCCAGTTGGGCAAGGTCATATTAAAATTGCACCGACAATTCGATGAAGTAAAGCAAGCATTGCATAGCGGCATTGCCGTTGTTTTTAATCTATGCTAATCATTTGATACAATAGGGAGTCTTCTATTCTTATCACCCAGATTCAGTTCTGTTTGTAAAAACATAAGGCCCTACGTCTCTTTCCAATCCCTACCAAAGTCAGAGATGCAGTTTCTCTTGACAATTAGGCCGGGAAGAGGCAAAGATTATATCCAATACTACTTCGATGGAAAGGAAGGGGTAAAGATTATGCTAAGTGAGCTCCTCGAGGATGCCCAAGAACGAATGAATAAGTCCATAGATTCCCTAAATACGGATCTAGCATCTATCCGTACAGGGAGGGCGTCACCAAGCCTAGTCGATCGGTTATCTGTAGATTACTTTGGAACCCCCACCCCTCTTTTACAACTAGCGGCAATCTCTACTCCAGAAGCAGATCAGCTATTGATCCGTCCGTTTAGCCCAACTGATATCTCACTAATCGAAAAGACAATTTTAAGCTCCGATCTAGGAATAAACCCAAATAGCGATGGGAAACAGATTCGATTGATCATTCCCCCACTCACTGAGGAAAGAAGACGCCAGATAACCAAACAGGTATCCCAAAGGGCTGAAGATGGGCGAGTGGCGGTACGCAATATTCGGCGTGATATTATTAGTGATTTGCGCGAGATGGAGAGAGAGAGCATGATCTCAGAAGATGAGCTACATGATGGCCAGGATAAGGTACAGGCCCTTACAAACGAAGTGATTAAAACAATTGATGAGAGGGCTAAGGCTAAAGAAGCAGAGGTTATGACTATCTAGTATTGTAGGTGGCCAGGAAAATCTTGTCCTCTCTTTTTGGGACTTCCGAGAGTACATCGGACAAAAGTTGGGGCAAAACTCTTCTGGCATACTATACTGGCGAAGGGTATTCGTGCTTTTTTTGACATAGGAGTATGTATGATCGCAAAGATATATTCTGGGACAGAAGATTCAACCCCTGAACTCCCCGAATTTCCGAAAATTCCGAACCATATTGGTATCATCATGGATGGAAACGGTCGATGGGCGCAGCAAAGGGGACTCCCTAGATTAGCTGGACATCAGCGTGGCGTGGACAATATCCGGCCAGTACTGGAATCTTGCACGCGGCTAGGAATCAAAGCCCTGACCATCTATGCCTTTTCAACCGAAAATTGGAATCGCCCCGAGGATGAAGTCAATGGATTGATGCGTTTATTAGGGTTGACTATTAGGCGGCAACTAGGTGAACTCCATGAAAATGGTGTACAGATTCGCCATAGCGGCCGTATGCATGGAATCAGTCAATCACTGCAAAAGCAGATTCGACACGCGCTGGACGTAACCAAAGACAATGACACAATTGTGCTGAATGTTGCATTCAACTATGGCGGACGCGCAGAAATACTCGATGCCGTACGGCAAATTCTAAGTGAAAAACTAAGTCCAGAGGAGCTAACTGAAGAGCAATTTAGTCGCTACCTCTACACCGATGATTTGGCTGACCCTGATCTGATTGTACGAACCGGTGGTGAATGGAGGCTTAGCAACTTCTTAATCTGGCAAGCAGCCTATGCAGAGTATTATTCAACTCCGACATATTGGCCAGATTTCGATGAACAAGAATTATTCAAGGCGCTAACGGAATTTAACGAGAGAGAGCGACGATTCGGACGTGTGTTAAACAAATAAAATAGTCCGAAATGTCATTTTTCTCATGCAGTGGTGCGCAGGGCGCTGGAGAGAGGAGTCTTGCATTGATATTCGATCTTCTATACTGGGGATTGATTTGAACACCATACTTTTCCACAGCTCTACAAAAGTAACCAAACAACGGTTTTCAAACGGAGCTGAATACAATAAATAGATCTTAGTGAGATAATATCGGACTACTCTACGTGAGTAAACGCATTCTTGTTGGTCTCATTGCTCTACCTATTATTCTCCCGATCATTCTTTGGAGTGAAATCTGGAGCGCAGTTCTCATTTTGCTTATGTGTTGGGGCGGTGGATATGAGTTCTATTCACTGATGGAAAAAGCAGAACTTAGGCCACTTCGGTGGTTAGGGTTGCTCTGGATCACCTCCTTTGTCCTCTTTTATGCTTATCCTCTTTGGGGCAACTACTTGCCAGCTGGCCCACCATCCTTAACAGCGATTATGACAGGGGGGATGATCGCTCTTTATATACGGACCCTCTATCAAAATGAACGCCCCCTTTTTTCGTGGCTTGTGACAGTAGGGGGCGCGGCATATATTGGCATCCTCGGTGGGCAGGTAGTCGCTTTGCGGCTACTGGATGCGGGTCGTTGGTGGTTGGTACTGGGCATTATCATCACGTGGGCGAATGATACGGCGGCTTACTTCACAGGTACATACCTAGGCAGGCACCTTCTCTGGCCGCGTTTGAGTCCTAAAAAGACGTGGGAGGGTACAATTGGGGGCTTATTGGTAGCCGCTATCATCAGTGGGCTATACTGGATTTTGTTCCCTCCGTTCGCTCAGATTTCCATACAAGCTGTTGCAGGCTTGGCCGTGATAGGCGGTATCTTAGGTCTCTTTGGCGATCTATCTATCAGTATGCTCAAACGTCAGATCGGTGTAAAGGACAGTGGAAACGTCTTCCCTGGGCATGGTGGCATGCTTGACCGGATGGATAGCCTCTTATTTATACTGCCCTTTATCTATCACGTCGCTCTATTCTTTAGTTGAAAGCGATTTGGATCATTCTAAACGAACGATCCAAGGTGGCCAGAAAAGTTCCGTCCTCCCTTCTTGGAGTCTCCCAGCGTGCGCGGGGCAAAAGTCGGGACAAGACTTTTCTGGCGAAGTATATGTTGAACATACGCCTTTACAAGCGACTACCTAGCCAGCTACTTCCTCCCTGCAAACGCTCCGTAAAGATGTCGTAGAGATTGGGCAAGACTGAATTTTTAACACTCTCTCGGCTTAGCAACGCCTCTTTCCAGCCTTTTGCTTTTGGTGTATCAGCAAAGAAGTCTGCTTCAGGGATAATGCGTTCCATCCACTCCAATCGAGTAAAAGGCGGTGCGGCTGTGGCATCGATCAACGTAAAGTGGTCACCTCGGAAAAGAGGACCTGTAACCTCTTCTTCCAGTCGGGCCAGGCGATTACGAATACCATCAAATGCTTGGTTCGCTGCCTCTTCATCTTCCGCATTGTAGCCGCGGTAAACGTCCCCATAAAGCCCTGTAACAAAATCACTCCACATTCGGTCATTCGCGCGTTCTAAGGGTGTATCTGGCATGAAATGTGGAGCATGGCTCTCGTCTAGATACTCGTTAATCACGGCAGACTCAAAGAGAGTGTCGCCCTCTGGCGTTTGGACAACCGGAACTTTGCCTGTTGGGGATATTTCCAAAAACCACTCAGGTTTGTTACGAAGATCGATATACTCTATCTCAAAAGGCACATCCTTCTCGTTAAGCACAGCCACGCTGCGCTGGACCCATGGTCACAAATTGAAGCTGACGACTTTGTAGTTCATAATTTTTCCTTTGTGTACATAGTCAGTAGACTGCAATGGCATCTTTTCGTCAATGCTCAGTGCCTGTTCTGAGTACCCAAAGGAACAAGCATGAGCGACCTAAGCATCTCTCATTGACATTGCGTTCTACTGATAGTTAAACATACCACTTGTTAAACATACCGCGGTTTCGACAATAACTGTAGAACCAGCAGACCGGTTAGAGCAGCCATATCAATAAAGATGATAAAGAGAAATGCACTGGCAAGATCAGCTAGAGAGGGGGCAATCCAGTTAAAAAGGGCTTGGATAGGTCCGGCAGGCAGTCCGATAATAATATAGACTACAGTAGCAATTAGAAGGTATAGAACCAAAGGCTTAATCGGCTCTCGATCAGAGAGACTCGGCATCATGGCGTTGCCAATGACAAAAATGAGGTAAATCCAGATTGTTACATCTTGCTGCTGAAACGCAGAGAAGAACGATTCTATGGCCATCTCTAGCTGGCCGTCTGCCAATGCATTCGTAATTTCATAAGCGCCAAAGATTCGATGGCTCATAAGACCTAGCAGAATTGAGCCAACAATCAAAGGGGCCATGCCAACTAGGCTATCCAGCCATACGCCCCCTTGTTGAACAGCCACACTGCCTAACTGAATATACTTTCCTTTCCGCTTGGGCCAGACACTAAACTTCCCCGTACGTAACCCCAACAAACGGGCCATCCCCCAGTGAGCGATTTCGTGAACAAACACACCCGGCATGAAAAGCAAGAAGAGCAGAACGATCGTTAGGTCTGGTGAGCCGGTGAGTTGTATAAAACAGATCTGAAAACGCAGATTGATCTGATGACTTAACCACGCTAGTATGAAGAGCGTAACGGCAAAAAGTGCCACGACAGAAAACATGGCGCATCCATCTCCTAATCAAGCGCAAATTGAGAATTTCAGCTGAGCACCGTCTCATACAGCCGATACGACTACTCAGTAGATTCTAAATTATATGTCAAGCTCCTAATCTGCCAGCACTCCCCTTCCTTTTCTAACTCCCAACGGTCTCCCTGGGGTGAGACCTCGTCACCAATATTCGTAGTGGCCATTATGAGCGCAGATTGTCCATCAATTTGAATATTCAAATCAGAGGGCTGGGCTGCTGATGGGGCACCGGGGAAGACGACACGAACATAGCGATGATAAATCGCGTCTTTGCCTTTCCAAATTTGATCATCTTCTTCGTTGTTGGACGTATTCTTGGCGTCAGCAATATGGCTCTCGTCAGACCAAAGCGCCATCAAAGCATCAATATTCTGCTCAACCACAAATGTACCTTCGGCATTGAGTACCTGCACAATTGCTTCCTCATCAGTCGCATCTAGAGCTGCTAACAATGAACAAGAACCGATAGGGAGTGGCACGCTTGCCTCAAGAGTAGGCGGTTGGGTCGGCGTTGGTTCCGGTGTGGCGGCCGAACCACTGCAGCCACTTATGAAAATAAGAGAAATGCAAATACAAACATAAGCTCTGTGCATCATGGCAGCTACTGTCTTTGGCCTTTCGTCTCTAAAAAGAATTGGCGTACAAAATCCTCATGAACGATCAAGCTCTCATCAATGGTGCCGATTCGATTTGAAGTGAGTTTGAAGAGTACAATTCCATCCCCCAGTGCTCGTTCCGGGTCTGGGAAAATATAGAAATAGGAGACGACATGGCGATCAACCGTTTCTGTCTCTACCACCTTTTTTGAGGCGTCCAGCCAAAGACTATATATCTCACCGCCACCAGACAATTCAAATCCATGAGAACCCATGCTGTATTGCCAGCCATCAGCGTCGTAGCAAATGTCAGGTGGATGAAAAGGTTGTGAACTGCGACCACCGATTAAGCTCAGCCACATGTAGTGTCCGTCGTCTCTACGATAAAGTCGACGGATATATTGCTCTGGTTCTAGCAAAATTTCTACTTCACGATTTGTTTCTGGCTTTTCCTGCCCTGTCCAAGTGCCAATCTGAAGAGGAACTTGGTTTAGATCGGTCTCGAGATCAAAACGAGTATTTGCTTGGACTTGGACCTCACGTTGGGTCCGCCGCCAGTAATCAATATCGACTATGTAGGTGAATCCCGCATCTGAGGATGGTGTATCATTCGTGGGGCTAGGCAAAAACCTGGGTATGTAAACCACACCCAACGCAGTTAGCAGAAGTAGCACAACGATGAAACTATGAAATTGAGGGCGCCGCTCTGGCACAATGGGCTGTTCGGTTTGCGCAGAATTCATAACGTGAAAATTATATCACATCCAGCCTCAGGTTACGGAACTGAAGCAATCGTGCTAAGGGGTATAGGAGAATCATTGCCAAGACAAAAAAAATAGGGCCAGAATAATCGTGATAAAAGATGAAGCCAGCTTCAGCGCCGAGGTTACGTGCCACAAATAGTAATGAAGAGACCCGCAAGATATTCGTTACCAGGGCCATAGGAACTGCCAACAGAACTAATAGCACTTTAGACCATAATGGCCCATCCACAAGGTAAGCTGCCAGCGCAGTGAGCGCGGTAAGGGCAATTAACGAATTGATGCCGCTGCATTGGGCACCGATAACCAAATCAGCGTTGGGCAAAGTGACAGAATTACCGATAATTGTAATATCCATGCCAAGGAATTGAGCAAGACCACCAGAACAAACACCTGTAAAGAGCGCCAGTGGCAATGTTGAGCGCTCGATGAAGGGTAATGGCACCATCAAAACGAGGTAGCCCAGTGGAAAGAGTAGCTTATTAAAAGCTGTTGCTCCACCAAAGAATCTGATCAAGGCCATGATCATCCCTATCATCGTAAACGCTGCAAGATAATAGGCCTTCAAATTTAGAGCAACTAGAAAAAAGACAACAAAAATGGCCAAAGCAATCAGGCTTATAATGAGCCCAATACCGCCTTGATTGCGTTGCCAGGTAAATGTTTCGTCGTTACGCATCCGTTGCACAATCAAAAAAATGGTTACCAGCGGAATGAGGATCCCGTGGCTATAATATTGATTGCCCATCCATTCCTGCCAAAGCCAAAGCCAAACCGGCCAACTAATAAGTCCAAGTATAAGAACAGAAACGAGTGGAAGCAGAAATTGATTGAGCGAATCTCGCTTAGACGCTTGAAGGTTCATGAGAATAAAACACCACTGATGGTAACGACGGAGCTCCCCTGTTCGTCTGCAGGGCAAACGTCATAGCCGTGCTGCTCACCTCGGATTTGACCACCATTCATCTCTAGCAAGCGCATTGTCAAATAGATAGGTGAAACACCACAAACATTGTTCCGGTCTTCTACTGCACAAATTGACTTAAAGAAACCAACACTATTGCCTTGTTTCATTGCAGAAAGTAGTGCATCATCATGCTTCCGAAGTTTTTTGCGTTCAGCGCTGCTGAGCGGTTCTCCGCCAAAGGCTGGGCCAACATGAGCCATATCCCCTGATGCAACAACCAAAACATTCTTATTTTGCATGTGACTATACAAAATTCTCAAGATACTTTGTATATGTGGGTGGTCTTCTGGGCTGATATTATCATGCATAAAGGAATGAAATCCACCAACCAAAATGGGTACAAGTTCGCACGGTCTTCCACCTCGCATATGATGTAACCAAGTGGCGACCAATTCCAAAGAGTGTTCCCCTTTGTGACGCAACTCCCCTGCATAAGCAGCTTCGTCGCCGATTTCACTAGCCAATGCATCGACAATTGACAATGGAGTTGGCAAGATGCCATAAGGCGTAGCATAGTGCTGACGCGTAAGTGTAAACAGGTCAGTACCATAATGATCCGTGCCAAACATGATCACCAAGTCTACATTTCGGGCCGTTTCAGCTGCCCGCTGCCACACCTGTGCATAAACAGCTCCACCGCGCTGATAATCGATATGAGGACTCAGCAATCCTCGCCCCATAGGCTGGGATACGCTCGTCCTGTTTTGGGGTATTACATCTGCCAAATAGCCATTAAAGTACGCTTCTAACCCTTGTGGTGTTGCAGGGTAAGATTGACCGGCAAGAAAAGGGGGTCGGCTAGGTGCGCCACGATAGGCCATGAGCGCCCGATAGTGGGCCTCAGCGGAACGCTCATTGTCTAGCAGATAAGTCTCATCGAGCGTAGCAATCATTTTGCAAAAATAGGCCATCTCTAATGGAAAACCGTGATGTCGCTTATATTGATCCGCAATCTCATCAACTGTACATTCCCCGTTACAAAACGCCAGGGCAGAAGCTAGCGGCTGGGGCAGCAACATGGGTTTTTCTGTCACTTGCAAGGGATCACGCAAAAGGAGATAGGGTCGTCCCTGCTGCAAAATAGGTCGTACATCAAGATTACGCAGTTTAGGTTGCTGTATTATTGAAACATCAGTCATTAATTCAGTCTACACCAGAATGGTGACCAATTCAAAACTCATTAGTTTGTTAGAAACGCCATTTGACAGTTACCATCGTATCTGATACGATAAAGAAACCGGTTACGTAACCGGTTTCCTTGTCTTTTTGTAAACAGACTGTCAAATCATTGCTCGCTCCTCTTTATTAGTAGATTATTTTGAGCAGATTATTTTGAATAGTGTTTGTCAGCTTATGTTTGTAAAACTGTGAGTCCATGATATAAGTAAGTTTTAATGAGACATCGCGTAATCCTGTTCCCCTATTCCCGCAAATTTATAACGAAAATTTAAGCTAAGTAGATTGGTCGTATAACCTTTTTTTGCATCGACAATTTTGGTTATCCCTTACCTGGCGAAGGTGTGAAAACGAGGAGTTTGCCTGGTGAAGCGCGCAACAATGAATGATGTCGCAAAACGGGCAGATGTTTCAAAAGCAACTGTTTCACATGTGATTAACAACACACGGTTTGTGGAAGAAAGTACAAGGCGTCGTGTCCTTCTTGCTATTACTGAGTTGGATTATCGTCCAAACGCCGCTGCTCGAAGCTTAACAACACAAAAAACTGGCATCATTGGCATGGTCATTGCAGATGCGACCAATCTCTTCTTTAGCGAGATGTTGATTGGAGCGGAAGACATTATTCGCGCCAAGAACTATGGCCTAGTCGTTTGCAACACCAACGAAATCTTAGAACACGAGGATCATTATTTAAATCTGCTGCTGGGGCAGCGCGTAGATGGCATTATTGCGGCGGCAACCAGCCAACGATGGAATGCGCTGATCCAGGCAGAAGTTCAACATACACCCGTTGTCTTTGTTGACCGTGCATTTGATCGCTTGGATGGTCCTTTTGTAGGTGTTGACAACTATGGTGGTGCTGTAACGGGGACTGAATATTTAATTCAGCGTGGTCATCGTCAGCTTGGCATTTTAGCTGGTCTGCAGCGTCTATCTACCATGCGCGAGCGGTTATCTGGTTTTTGCCATACACTTGAAAAAGCTGACTTACGTTGTCATGATGAATGGGTTGTTATGTCTGAGCTGACTATAGATAGCGGAAAAGAGGCTGCGCTGAGGATTCTATCGCAGGAAGATCGACCAACGGCACTCTTTGTGAACAACAATCTGCTCTGTCTAGGAGCATTGTTGGCCCTACGTGAGTTGGATTTACGGTGTCCGGAAGACATTTCGCTGATCAGTTTTGATGATCATCCATGGGCGGCCGTTGCCGATCCGCCACTCACCGTTGTCCGTCAACCAGCATGGCAAGTTGGCCGACATGCCGCTGAAATTTTATGCAATATCTTATCCGGCAATAGTGGCTCACTACCAGCACAGCAGATTCTGCCGTGTGAACTAATTGTGCGCAAGTCTGTAATGACTGTTAACTAAGAGATGATTAGATAGAGATATTCATCCGATGCTGATGGGATGAATCTGGAAGATTCCATTTAAAGGTGGTTTCTAAATGGCTCAACAAACGATGAATTCGGGAGAAATAGTTCTCCCATCTGCCCCTAAAAAACGTGAAACGCTTAGCGGTCTTCGTCGCAAAGAGGCCCTAGCCGGATATACCTTTTTGGTTCCTAATTTGATTGGGTTTCTTCTTTTTAGTGTCTTTCCCATTCTTGCGGCCATCTATTTGGCGTTTACAGATTGGGATTTGGCTGGTTCTCCTGTCTTCTCTGGTATGGACAATATCTGGAAGATGGGCAATGATGACTTGTTTTGGAAGTCCTTATTTAATACGTTCTATTATGCACTGGTCGCTGTACCTACGGGAATCGTATGTGCATTTTTTTTGGCGTTACTAGTGAACCGTCCTATGCGAGGTGTCTTTGCATTCCGCCTCATCTATTTTTTGCCTCATCTAACCCTCTCGGTGGCCGCTGCGATTATTTGGGCTTGGATCTATCATCCGGAATTTGGTTTGATTAACTATCTATTGAGCACCATCGGGATTCAAGGCCCCAGTTGGCTCTTTAATAGCAAGTGGGCGATGCCGGCAATTATTATAATGAGTAACTGGAAGGGGATTGGTTATGCCATGCTAATTTTTTTGGCAGGGCTTCAGGGGGTACCGGCAGAACTATATGAAGCAGCGACCATGGATGGTGCCAACGGATGGAGACAGTTGATTCACATTACTATCCCTATGTTATCGCCTACCACCTTCTTCGTACTGACGACCTCATTTATTGGCGCATTTCAAGGGTTTGATGCATTTTATATTATGACCCAAGGCGGCCCCTCGTTCTCTACGACAACGCTGGTGCTGTATATATTTAACAATGGATTCTCCTATTTCAAAATGGGATATGCCTCGGCAATGGCAGCAGTACTCTTTATCTGCATTATGACAGTGACATTAGTCCAATGGATCTCAGCCAAGACTTGGGTACATGGGTTTGAGGATTAAAAGTAGACAGCAATGTATAGGGTATGTCAACACCGCTAAGGTGTACTGATTCAAAAATGGTTGGTAAAGAACAATGAGTGTAGCATCTTCTGCAGAACAACAACCTGCTATTCGACCTAAGCAAGCCCGCACTTGGGGAATGAGCAAGACTCGGCAACGACAGATTGGAAACATTGCAGCTTGGACGATTCTTTTGTTGGGCAGCATTATTTTTATTCTGCCCTTTTTTTGGATGGTCTCTAGCTCCTTCAAAACCTTTGGCGAGTTGTATATCTTTCCGCCTGTCCTGGTACCAAAACAGCTACAATGGCAAAATTATCTTGAGATCTGGCGACGATTGCCATTCCATCTGTTTTTCCGCAACAGCTTTGTTATTGCCACATGCCAAACCCTTGGCGTGCTTTTCACTTCTTCATTGGCTGGTTATGCCTTTTCGCGGTTGCGATTCCCTGGTCGAGATCAAATCTTCTTAATCTACCTCTCAACCATGATGATTCCTTTCGCTGTACGGATGATACCTCTCTTCATTTTGATGCGGACCTTTGGCTGGGTGGATACCCATTATGCGTTGATTGTACCGGGGATCTTTAGTGCATGGGGAACCTTCCTTATGCGCCAATTTATGATGACTATTCCCCGCGAACTTGAAGATGCTGCGTTGATTGATGGAGCATCGTTCTTCCAAATTTATTGGCGAATTATTCTTCCTCTGACAGGTCCTGCTTTGGCCACGCTAGGAATCTTTGAGTTTATGGGCAGTTGGAATGATTTTCTATGGCCATTAATTATTTTGAGTTCCATGGACAACAAGACGATTGCGCTTGGTTTGGCGGCGTTCCAGGCAATGTCTGCCATGAAAACGCCTTGGCATTTGGTCATGACGGCATCCGTAGTTAGTGTGCTGCCCATTATTGCAATTTTTCTCGCAGGTCAAAAGTATTACGTTCGAGGTATCGTTACAACAGGTTTGAAAGGGTAAAAACAAGTAGATGACTCTATCACAGCAAGGCTTGTTTTCAAGTGGATTTTCGCATTCTAGATTCTCGCCTATTGCGTTTTCGGGCCGTCAGTTGATTTTGGCTATGCTATTGCTATTTTTGTTAGGTGCCTGCGGCGGCGGCGCTGGGGATGATGATGTGGCAGACGCTGATGCAGTGGACACGGGGAACAGTGTCACAAATGGTGACTGGTCAGTCGAAATTTCGCGTGCCACTGAACGAGCAAAGATTATTGGTGAAGGGAATCTGGTTTATCAGTCTGAGCAAGGTGTCTATTTGATTGTATTTATTAAAGTTATGAATGGTAGCGGAACCCTTCAGGTCGTACCTCGTGATTTATTTAAGCTAACAGACGGTTCGGGCACCGAATATAAACCAACAAAGTCTGCAATACAGGTAGCCTATATTCAGCACAAAGGGAAAGAAGACGGTCTGGACATTGTGCTGGACTCTCCAATGAAAGATGGCGAAGAGAGAGAAGGTGTTGTTGTCTTCGAAGTCTCTTCTGATGGTTCAGATTATTCATTAAATGTCAAGGATGCAACGGAATCATTGGCAACAGGTTATTAAGAAACTGTAAGCTATAGTGCGGTCTTTTTGAGAACCGGAGTTTTCCCCTGCCTCTACAGGAGAGACCAAACTCCGTTTGAAAACCGGATCTGAGTATAACTTTTGTTAGGAACGGTTGTTTTCTCCCGTGGTATATAGATGGCCAGAAAAGTTCTGTCTTCTGTTTTCGGGAATCCCCAGGGTGGATTGGTCAAGAGTCGGGATAAGACTTTTCTGGCGAAGTATGTGATTGGAAAACGACCGTATTCAATGTAACTCGTTTATTTGTAACCATTCATTTTGTCCCCCATGACAATGTAAACAGGAGGAAAATCCATGGACGATAGGAAACTATCTCGCCGCCGTTTTCTACAAGTATCTGCAGCTGGTACTGCGACCTTGGCGTTAGCTGCTTGCCCTGCTCCTGCTGCCCCTCAAGGCGCACCAGCATCTGGTGAAGCAGCGGCCGCTCGCTCTGCTACATCAGAAGAAGTTACTCGCTGGTTAACAGGCCAGGTTGACGCTGACATTACAGGTGATTTTAAAATTATGAGTTGGGAAGATGAGGGAGAAATTCGCAAATTCTTGCTTCACATTGAGGATTTCTTCAGCAAGTTTTACCCCGGCATGACCCCTGAGGTTGAGTGGGGGATTCCGTGGGGTGAATATTGGACCAAGTTGCCTACGTTGATGGCAGCGGGTACACCTCCAGACATGGCTTGGCAGCACCAGAGCCGTGGTGAAGTCTTCCCGAGCAAGGGGTGGTCAATTGAGCTGACGGATTACATCGAGGCGTATCCTCCAGATGGTTGGCCAGACGATTGGTGGGAAGCGTCGGTTGACACCATGAGTTTTGAGGGCAAGGTCTATGCGATTCCGTACGACTGGGCAACCCATGGTATCTATGTAAACCGGGACATTGTTGATGAACTGGCTGGTGGATACCCTGTTGATAGTCAATGGACTTTAGAGGATCTGAAAGAGTTGGCCATCTCGGCTACCGGTGAGAATGCCGATGGTGACCCAGTTTGGGGATTTAATGATAGCACTGGTGCTAGTTCAGTATGGAATTATGCCCAGCGCCTCGGTGGACGGTTCTTTGATGATGATATAACAACCTCTATGCTGAACTCGCCTGAGGTTATAGAAGCAGCTCGGTACCTATGGGATTTACGTTGGACGCACAATGCGATGCCAACGCCAGAAGATGAGCAGTCTATGGGCATGGGTGGCACACTTGCTTTCGCATCGGGTCGGGTTGCCATGCATCGGTCATTAAATGACGAAGCATTCCGTTTAGATGAAGCCATCGAAGGTCGCTTCAACTGGGGTGTCTATCCAATTCCGGTTGGTCCTGAAGGTCGTATAGCCTTCGCGGGTAACTCTGGCTGGTTTGTCCCAACGGGTTCTCGTTATCCTGATATGGCTTATGAGTTGATTCGTTACGGACTTTCTAACCCTGATATTCTACCTACCACTGGCACGATGGGTAGCATGATCGTCTCGCGAGAGTCCTTCTGGGAATGGGGCCTACCACAGGGTGATTTGGCCGAGCAGATTCCAAACTATAAAGAAGTATTTGTTGACATCCCAGCCGAAAATCAAACTACCTTCCCCAATTGGCCAGGATTCCAGGAATGGAATGCGATTTGGACTAAGTGGACAGATCCCATCTTTGTTGAGGGTCAGGAAAATATTGAGGAAGCCTTTAACGGTCTACATGAAGAGACGATTGAGTTTCTTTCTCAGTCATAATTAATAGGCCCCAGTGTTGGGTAAGCATCCTCAGATGCCACGGTTGAGGTGTTGCAGTCTGCTGATGTACTGTTTGTCAGTGGACTGCCATTAGACCAAATCAGATTATGGGCATTTTGTTTAAATCTGAACCATTGTTGAACGCACCATGTCTCTAAGCATAAAATCGCTTGGTGTTGGTTTCTTGGCCAGTGCACTAGGTCTACTTACCGTCATCTTGGTCATTTATGCCGGGATCGCAACAGTTGGAGTTTTCTATACCACGGTTGACCAATTGGCACGAGCAAATGCCGAAGATGTTGTCTTGACCGATGATTCTGTGTTGACTGTTATGGGGCAGATTATAACAGCCGCTCTGGGCAACATGGTTTCTAGTATTTGGTCAATGCGTGTTGGTTTTTTGGCCTTCGGGCTATTAGGCATTTTCGCAGCTTGGGCACATGAAATCGGACTTGTTGTTGATCCCAAGCGAGTGTGGTATTTCAGCTTTATTATGCTCTATATGCTGATTGCCGTAGCGCTCATTACGTGGGGATTGACTCAGCAAGAATATATTTCACTGTGGATGGCTGACGAGCCTGAACTATACCGTTGGAATGATGTGCTGCGACGCTCTTACTCGACCGATATTAGCGTAGCCTTAATTTTGGCTTTGACCATCTCTTTTCCCATCTGGTTGTTGTGGCGACTGTGGTTTGGGTGGTTATTGCCCAAATTTGGTGGTGATGCGGAGCCGCAACTCAAATCATCAACGATAGCCTCTGATGAATCTCACACGAAAGAGCCTGTATCAGAACATCGTGCGTATGCAGAACGATTGCGAGCCTTGAAAAGCCAGGGTAACTACTCTGATCTAGCCAGGGATGAGTATCCACCTTCGACGGAGTTTACAAGGAGGACAAGTCTTGCCCCTGCGCTAAGCAAGCTTACGACACGTGGTTTTATTCTTCCTGCCGTCCTTATATTCGTCTTCAGCTTTTTAACCTATTTCCCCGTTCAATCTATGCAGCGCCAAGTGGCCGTCAATCTACAGCATGATACGGCCTTCATGAATGCGGGCAATACACCTGTTCTCTCCTTTCCTGTTACAGTTGAACCAGGGGATGGTCGGGTGAGAATCGTGAATGTCAAAGGACAGGGAACAGTTGGAATTTTCCTGAGCCCTTCCAACGATGTGAAAGATGCTATAAAAAAAATTGATGAGTGGACCTTTGAATATCGGGTAGATGAGTATATCTACAATGAATTTACGCTGACTGGTATAGAACCTGGCGACTACACCCTTCATTTTATCCAGGATGTAGGATGGGGTTGGTTTGAATTCACGTTAAGTCAGGGAGGTGGAACTCGCAGTATCGTTTTGGCTGCTTTGATGGGATTTCTGGTGGCATGTATGACTGTGTCTGGTCTTTTGCTCTTCGCTTCCAGCGGTACTGCGGCCGCCATACGTTTTATGCCTTCATAGAGAAACCCTTCTGGTACTTTACTGGACGCCAGTAAAATTTCGTCCCGACGTGCAATTCGGTTTATCCAGATTAAGCCGCTAGCCGTAAGAGGAGAAGGATAAATTTTATCTGGTCATTCATTTTTGTGTAATACTTGGTTTTGTTCATTACACATTGCCTATGGATATCATTTATATGATAGCATGTCGGCGGAAAAAGCGGTTTGTTGCTGAATGATAGACGCAACAACCCCTTGTGTCTGACAATAACCCAAGTATTATAGTAGGTTGCGGCTGACAAGCTCCCCAGCCGCAACCTACGTCAACACTCCACGTGAGTTACAGAACAGGCCTCCATTATTTTCAATACTTCGGCAAGCCCAGTCTCCATCCCGAATTCCTGAAGGACCCCAGATACCTTAAGGAACTAGCCCAACAGAGTCAATCTCTCTAGGTTGCCCATATATAAAAAGAGTTCTTACCAAATCAGCCTCATTTGAACTGTCAAACTAGCCGAAGAATCTCCATTGTAGCAAAGTATCCAGTAGTAAATTCTTGGTAAACCTGTACGGAACTTGTCAAACAAAAGAAAATTACTCATGACTCAAACATATCAACCAACCTGGAACTCGTTACGACAGCATCCCAATCCTCAATGGCTACAGGATGTCAAATTTGGTATCTATACCCATTGGGGCATCTACTCGGTTCCGGCCACTGGTCCCAACGTTACTTGGTATCCGTATAACATGTATCGAGAGGGAACTGAGCAGTACGAATATCACTGTAAGACCTATGGTCACCCGTCGGAATTTGGCTACAAGGATTTTATCCCTATGTTTACCGCGGAACACTTTGACGCCGACGAGTGGGCCGAGGTCTTCAAGAAATCGGGTGCCCAGTTCGCCGGCCCTGTGGCCGAACATCATGATGGCTTCCCCATGTGGGACAGCAAGTACACCGAGTGGAACGCGGCCAAAATGGGGCCAAAGGTTGATGTAGTCGCCAAAATGGCCGAAGCCATTCGCAAACAGGGGATGCGCTTTATGGCTGCGCTCCATCATGCCGAAAACTGGTGGTTCTTCCCGCATTGGCGCAAAGACTTCGACACATCAGATCCGGCCTACGCTGGTCTATACGGTCCACCTCATGATACAAACTGGCCTGACGAACCACCTGATTTGGAAGACGGTCAGAAGCAATGGCGCGATGCAGAGCGCCCAAATAAAGCATTTCTTGACTCGTGGCTTGGCCGCACACAAGAGATCATTGACAATTTTGAACCAGATCTTCTCTGGTTCGATTTCGGCATTCAATTTGTGCAGGAGCATTATCGGCGAGAGATGCTGGCCTACTACTACAATAAGGCCAATGAGTGGGGCAAGGAAGTTGCCGTTACCTACAAGTGGCACAATCTGCCCCCCGGCACAGGCATAGTGGATCTAGAGTTAGGTCGCTTCGACAAGATGACCTACCACCCGTGGATTACCGACACTACTGTGGATGATGGCCAGGGCTGGGCTTATCTCAAAGGCACCGAGTACAAGACGCTGGATACCCTCGTCCACTACTTGATCGACAACGTTAGCAAAAACGGCTACATGCTGCTCAACATTGGTCCCAAGCCTGACGGAACCTTGCCTCAGGAGGGTGTGGATCTGCTAGAAGGCATTGGCCGCTGGATGGACGTTAACAGCGAAGCCATCTACGGCACCACCTCCTGGGTTACCTATGGCGAAGGGCCAACCGAGATGCCCAAGGGTGGCTACTTTATGGAGGACAAAGAGGTAAAGTACACTGCCGAAGATATCCGCTACACGGTCAAGGACGACACCATCTATGCCATCTGTTTAGGCTGGCCTGGTCAAGAAGCGACGCTGACCGAACTGAAGCAGCTTTATCCCGCCGAGATTGCTTCTGTGCAAATGTTAGGCAGCGATCAGCCTTTGGCATGGTCCATGACCGATACAGGGTTGGTTATCAGCGCCCCTGACCAGAAGCCCTGCGGGAATGCTTACACCTTCAAGATAATACGAAAGAATCCATTTGACTCATGATCCAAGCAACAATCTCTGGCGAACGTCAAGTAGAATTTGTCGAACTCCTCGATCCACAGCCCAAAGCCGACTGGGCGCTGGTTAAAGTCCACGCCTCGGCTCTCTGCACCGAGTACAAAGCCTACATGGCCGGACGGAAAATCCCGATCATGGGCCACGAAGGTGCGGGCGAAGTGGTGGCCGTGGCCCAGCCTGGTCTCGTCAATGTGGGGGATCGTGTTGTGGTGCTGCCTCAATTCCCGTGTGGCACCTGTGCGCTCTGTCTGGCCGGTGATTATGTCTATTGCGAAGAGAGCTACAACTATCAAGAATTCAACGGATCGGCCAGTGGGGCCGGAACCTTTGCCCATTATACGCTCAAACCATCGTGGCTGCTGCCCAAAATTCCCGACGGCGTCTCCTATGAAGAGGCCACACTGGCCATCGACGGCGTCGGTGCCTCCTTTGGCGGTATGGAAGCAATCAATGTAATATCGAGGGATACAGTGTTGGTGACAGGGTTAGGTCCAGTTGGGCTGGGGGCCATTGTCAATGCCAAGTTCCGTGGGGCGCGTGTCATTGGCGTGGAACCAGCGCCGTGGCGGGCCAATCTCGCTCGAGAATTGGGTGCCGAGGCGGTCCTTGATCCAACCGATGATGACATTCTGGAGCAGATACTGGCCTTCACCGATGGCCGCGGCGTCGATTGCGCTGTCGATTGTTCTGGCCGCGTCTCATCCGAGCGGCTCTGTATCGACGCCACCCGTCGCCGAGGGCGCGTCGCATTTGTGGGCGAAAGCGGCGATGATCTCACCATCAAAGTCAGCCCGGACATGATCCGCAAAGGGCTAACCGTCGTCGGCTCCTGGCTCTACAACCGAGCAGACTATCCCAAAGTAATGCAAGTCATCCAGGACTCCCCACTCACCGACAAACTCATCAGCCACAAAATGCCCATGAGCGAAATTCAAGAAGCCTTCGAAATACTGGCCCGCGGCGAAAGCGCCAAAATCGTCGTCGATCCGTGGTGCTAACATAGGGCAGACTATCTAGTACAACCGTAAGATCCCGTTCGCTACCGGATAAGCTTCATATAATCCATAAATTTCAAACCGAGGGACATTTTGCGATTGTCACATTGCCAACGTGACCTAAGGAATCAAGATCAAATACAACCCGAAACTTTGGTCCTGTCATCTCGAGTATCTGAGAGATCTTCTATTACGTTTTATTCAATTCTCGATCCTAAGAGCAAATCACCGTCCCTAGTGGGTATATGCTACTCTCCAAAAGCTATACCGATGTGGCCGAAGAGACAATGTTGTCCGAGACAAATAATCACTTATAGAGAAATCACTTATGAAAGAATTTGCTTTAACGATTAACCTCAAGGATGATCCCAAGCTGATTGAGGAATATAAAGAGTACCATCGCAACGTCTGGCCAGAAGTGTTGGAGTGTATTAAGAGCATTGGCATTGCCAAGATGAACATCTATTTACTCGGTCGCCGCATGTTTATGGTCATGGAGGCTCCTGATGACTTTGACCCCGCTACTGGCTTTGCTCAACTTGATGGTATGAGTCCGCGTTATGAGGAATGGCAACGCCTGATGGATGGATATCAAGAGCGGGTTAACGAAGCCAAAGCCGATGAACATTGGGCATTGATGGAGCGCGTCTTCGAGCTGTAAATAACCTTGAAGAATGCAAAGCAGTTGTGCGAAGCGCAGAGCCAACCTCCATTTCGTTTAGTAACATCACGATTCAAATATGACCTATGGTTGAGCGACCAAATATTATTTTCATGCAGTATCAACGGTAGGGGTGTAGTATCTAATGTTCAGTTATCTCTTCCAACGCCTAATCTACATGCTCATAGTCATCTTCGTGACCAGCATTGTTACGTTTATGATCATCCAGCTCCCCGCCGGGGATTTTGTTGACAATCTTGCCGTGCAGTTGGCCCGCTCCGGCCAGGAAGTAAATGAAGCGCAATTAGAGAATCTACGCATCCAGTTTGGTTTGGATGAGCCAATGTATGGCCAATATCTTCGCTGGGTCCGCAATGTGTTAACGGGCGATCTTGGCTGGTCGTTTCAATATCAGCAGCGGGTACAGGATCTGATTGGCGACCGCATCGGACTAACGATGACGATTTCGCTAATGACGTTGATCTTCACTTACTTGGTGGCCATTCCCATTGGCATCTACTCGGCCACCAATCAATACTCGATTGGTGATTACGCGGCTATGTTCGTCGGCTTTTTGGGGCTAGCGACGCCCAATTTCCTCTTGGCTCTAATACTGATTGTCATTTTCCTAAATGCAGGATGGAGCGTAGGTGGTCTCTTCTCGCCTGAATATATGCGGGCCGATTGGAGCGTGGCGAAGCTCATCGATCTATTGAAGCATCTGCCTCTACCGATTATCATCATTGGGACTGCGGGGACTGCAGGTCTAATCCGAGTCATGCGCGCTTCTCTGTTGGACGAACTGGGAAAGCAGTATGTAGTGACGGCTCGAGCAAAGGGCGTGGGAGAATCTCGATTGCTCTTCAAATATCCTGTGCGGGTCGCGCTGAATCCAATTGTAAGCACCATTGGTTGGCTGCTACCTTTTATTGTCTCTGGCGGTTTTATTGTAGAACTCGTATTGAACTTACCTACCACCGGACCCATGCTCTATAGCGCACTCATTACTGAGGACATGTTTCTGGCCTCTAGCCTTCTGCTCATCTTAACGGTATTGACCGTCATCGGCACCTTTATCTCAGACGTACTTCTGGTTTGGGTAGACCCCAGAATCCGCTTCAACGAGAAGGAAGCGTAATGTGACCATATCATCAAACAATTCGCTCAACTCGCCCACGTTGACTCGGGCAACCAGCGCAGAAGAACGCTATTACCTCGCATCCCAATGGCAACTGATGTGGCAGAAGTTTCGCCGCCATAAGCTGGCGATTATTGGTGGGACCGTTCTGATAATCCTCTACTTGATGGCTATCTTTGCGGACTTCATTACCCCTTACTCAAGCGAAATCCGGTTTGCTGAGTATTCCTTTCGGCCCCCGACAGTGGTTCATTTCTTTGACAATCAGGGGCAATTTGTGGGGCCATTCGTCTATGGTACAACTTCTGAACGTGATCCTGAGACGCTGGAGAAGATCTATGTGGATGACCATTCGCTCATCTACCCAATTGGCTTCATGGTCTCTGGGGAAACCCATAGGGTTCTGGGTCTTTTTGAGACAGATGTACGTCTCTTTGGCGTAGCAGAAGGAGGAGGCATCTTTCTCTTTGGCACGGACGCCATTGGACGGGATGTATTCTCACGTACCATCTACGCGGCTAGGCTTTCCCTCTCCATCGGGCTGGTTGGGGTGGCTCTTTCTTTCATCATTGGAATTGTGCTCGGAGGGCTATCAGGGTACTTTGGCGGCATTATCGATACGGTCATTCAGCGAGTTATCGAGTTTTTGATCTCTATCCCCACGATTCCTCTGTGGGTGGCGCTGAGTGCGGCCTTGCCAAGAGACTGGTCGGTGGTACGGATCTACTTTGGCATTGTCATTATTCTATCACTGGTCTCTTGGGGCGGTCTGGCGCGGGTGGTGCGTGGCAAGTTCCTCGAACTGCGAGAAGCAGATTATGTGCTGGCCGCGCGGGTCGCCAATGTTAGCGAATGGAGCATTATTCGGACCCATCTCGTCCCCAATTTTGCCTCCTATCTCATTGTCCATCTGACGCTGGCCGTACCTGAGGTGATTTTGGCCGAGACCGCGCTCAGTTTTTTGGGATTGGGGTTGCGCTCGCCGGCAGTCAGTTGGGGCGTTTTGTTGGAGAAGGCCCAGAATATCCATAGCGTGGCGATTTATTGGTGGACGATTATTCCGGCCCTCTTTGTGGTGACGACGGTGCTAGCCTTTAATTTTCTTGGGGATGGAATGCGGGACGCGGCGGATCCGTATAAGCAGTAGAGTTTATGCAACCTATTTTTATCATTACCGACACGCCAGCCAGCGGGGCGCAAACGGTGAAGCAAAAAAAAACGGGAAAAAGCATTATCATCTGCCATATTTTTGTCATGAATTGCCAAGGTCAACGGTAGAAATATTGGGAAAGCACCTCTTTTTTGGCAGGCAAAGTGCTATGCTAATTCTAGCGTTACGGAGGCTTTCCAGGCATTGTCTAAGGCAGCTCGTTTGAGTGATATCGCGGAATAATAACAACAAACAGGAGGAGTCAACGAAACCCCGCGAAGGAGAGAAAGGTCTATCTGCAATCAGGAAATGATCTCAGTGCCGGTTGCTGAGATCAAATTATAGGTTACAAAAGGAGTATGGTTTATGTACCTAGACATTGCAGAACTCACGAATTGGAATGAATATCTTAAGCTATTTGTCGGTCTATTTGCGCTGGTTTCTCCTCCCCTTATTTTGCCACTCTTTATTAGCGTAGCTGGACATCGTCCTCAGAACGAACAGCGGCAGATCGCAACGGTTGGCACCATAGGCTTTGCAGCCATTATGCTGATATTTACTTTTTTGGGTACGGCCATTCTCAACCTATTTGGTATCACGATTCCAGCCTTCCGAGTGGCAGGTGGCCTGCTTTTGTTACTCATTTCTTTGGACATGATGCGCTCCGAACTAACGTTTGGTGAAGCAAAGAAGGATGATGATAGCAATGCCAATGCGTTATCGCTGGGCATTGTCCCCATTGCCGTGCCGATTTTGGCGGGGCCGGGGGCCATTAGCACGCTCATCATTTTGGCCAATCATCATGAAGGAGTTACCCACCAGATTGTGGTGAGCATTGTTGTGGTTGCTGTTGCGGTCTGCATCTTGGCCTCCTTCCAGGCCGTGATTGCCTCTGGTCATCTGATGAATCGGACAACGACTATCGTCTTTCATCGGGTGATGGGGTTAATCATCGCGGCGATTGCTGTGGAGTTTATATTGGACGGCATTGGCGGACACTTTCCCAATTTAGGCTCTATTCATTAGGCCAATCAAGATGCCATCTATCTCACTTGACCATTCAAGCCTATTCATCCGGCAGCTCTCATTAGAAAATCAGAACGACGCCTACCAATTAAAGGTAGAATATCTTGATGATGGTCCTTTTGAAGAATTTATGGCAATGTATAACAAATACAGCGAACTTTTTGTCGGCTTGTTCAATGCAGAGGAACTTATCGGAATATCCTTTGGGTGGCCACTTGCCGAGCAGTTTCCAGAAGAAAAAGACGAGATTTCCCTGCAAGGGATCGTAGTTAGACACGACTTTGCGGCCCAGGGGTTAGGGAGCAAATTGCTGGCCTTTTGGGAAGAACAGGTCGCCAAACGCAGCGAACGATTTATCGGCGTCGGGTCCGCACCAGGATACGTAGAACGTTTCTATCTGAAACACGGCTATAAGCCCATTCAATACCTGCTTTATGGTAATGATTTAGCGTTAGCCGAATCGCTTTCCGCCAAGGGATATGAGATAGTTCGGACTCGAATGGTCGAGGATACGATGTTCGTCAACGTCAAGACAGACCGATACGCTCCTGATGTTCGGAATGCTCTCTGCAAAGAATTTGATGCCGATGAGGTCATCTACATCTTTCAAAAAAAGCTCCCGTTATGATGGGCAGCAAATGATAGACGGTTTATATAACGCCCAGTTTAGTAAGCTTGCGCGCATATTTAACTTTTGGGGCCTCCCAGCATAATGTCTCAGCTTCAACTGCGCTATTCAGAAGCCTATGACGCCTCTCTCTCTGGTTGGACGGGTTCACTTGATGAGGCCTATTTTGCCGACCATTACGATGAATGGCTCAATGATTATGTCAAGCCTGGACAAGCTTTTGTCGCTCAAGCTCAGGAAGTGTGGGATAGGTGTAATGACAGGGTTTTCACAGCGTTTCGCTCTTTTGGCTATGAATTTACAGCATTGTGGCCCGCTTACGCAGTACACAAATGGCCCGGCGTTGTGGGCTTTAAAGATCCGCTAACATTTTTTATTGATGAGGACTTGGACGCAGTTATCGTTTTGCTGATCCATGAGTTGGTTCACTGCCATGAGGACTATGCGCCGAATGTACAGAAGTGGGAGGAAGTACGAGACCACATCTTTGAGCGCTTCTCGGCTGAACATATTGCGGTCAAGTATCATATAGTTACCAATTTTACCCAATGGGCTGTGATGCGGCGAGCTTTTCCAGAACGGTGGAAGTCATTGCTCGCTATTAGCTATGAACATCCATTTCTAAAGCGCGCCGCAGATATCTTGTTTGAGCATGAGGGTCAGCTAGATTATGACGATCCTTTGGGTAGTTTATTGAAGCTATAAAATGGATAAAGCATGACGGAGGAGTACAAAACATCGAGGAAAAAAGCTGTCAGCTAATCAGCTATCAGCTATCAGCTATCAGCTATCAGCTATCAGCTAGAGTTTGACCATATTTCGGGGTTGATTTTTATATTTTCCTATACAATAAAAAAACTCGAAACGCGTGGTCCGGTTGACGCGGCTCGACACTAAAGTCGGTCCTTGAGGAGCGTCTCATGCTTTATCCTGAACACAAGCCCGTACCAGACAAACTGTATGCAAATGAATTCTTACTGCGTCCGATTTGCGCGTCTGACGTAAATCTGGATTATATAGCCGTGATGGAAACCAAAATAATGCTGCGTCGTTTGTTCCAAAGCGACTGGCCGCCAGATGACTTTACTGTTGACGATAACCTGTGGGACTTGAATATACATGTGAAAGAACATAACGAGCGGAGACAGTTCTGCTACACAATGATGAATCTTTCGGAAAGCACCTGTTTAGGAGCCGTTTATGTTCGGCCATTACGTATACCGCCGCCCGAATGGACAATTCGCCGCGGAGATTTCCCGCCGCCCGTTGAGGGCGAAGCAGCTATCGATTTTTGGGTGATCCCGCCAGGAGTCATTGACGATTTAGACAGACGCTTGGTTGACACACTTCTGGATTGGTTCGATCAGGATTGGGACTTCCCGCGGGTTTCCTATCGCACCAATGAAGGGCTGCCTCGCCAAATCGAGGTGCTCCGAGAGAGCGGTCTCCGCGAAAGATATGTGATTAAACGACCAAATGGGCTACCAAATCGAATCCTATATAGCCAATGACGTTAGCAGAAATTATAATGCATCTATCTCTTGACTATACGCCAAGGTGTCCGCAAAAGGAACAGCCATTTACAGAATCCAGTTTTGTACGCAAAAGTATATCCGTCCCTTTTGAACCAACTGAAATCGGTGTTGCATTAGTCGATCTGTGGAACCTCGGTTGGCCTGAGGGGCCGATTAGCAATACACTGGGCGAGGCGCTGAGCTTGGAAAGAGGGCGTTCCCATGCAGACCGCAAGCAGCGGATTATTGAACAAAAAATCGCTCCAACCGTCAATACATTGAGGGCCAAAGGCATACGAATCTTCCACTGTAATCATGCTGAAATTCTTGCCCGCTACAAACAGGGTGCGTCTGCCAGGAACAATCTCAAAACTGATAGCATCCGAACCGAACCCGATACGGAACCTCAAGATTGTTCAGGGGATGAGACAACGCATCAGTGGCCACCACGGGAATGGGTCGCCGATTGGCAAAGAGAACACCGAGAACAGATATGGGCTCACGAATCTTGGGGAAAGTTGCAAGGCAAAGAAGTCTATCCACAAATTCGCATTCCAGAACCCGTTCAACCTCAGAAAGACGATATTCTGGTTAGTACACATCAAGAATTTCATGAAAGGCTTGCTGAACGTAAGATACGTATTCTGTTATATATGGGGTTCGAGACCGATGAGTGTGTTGTAAATAGTGACTATGGAATTGTGAATATGAAGCAGTACGGCTATTTATGTATCATTGTTCGCGATTGCACAACAACATACGAATTAGCCGAAACGGCAGAAGGTTTGTGGAAGACCCGAGTCGCCATTGCCAACATTGAAGCCAATCATGGATATTCAACGACTTCAGAACGACTTATCTAGAGCGAGCCTGAGAGCGAGCCTGAGAGCGACACCAATTCAAGGAGAATCTGGAGATGCCAAAGGCGAATTGAATGGCAGGAGGTTGATTGAAGACTCGGTATCCACAATTGTTTTATCTAGTGGTTGAACTTCAAATGTGACGCTCAACCGCAGCGGTCCATCAACCAACATAACGGTTTGTAGATCGGCCTGGAGTGGCAGTTTATGCCATTCACGGTCGGCTCTACACAAGTGGGACTGTTGATTTGCTGAATCCGTACGCGTGGAGCTGTCCACAATTGAAATCACTTTGCCAAGGGTGCTTCCTGTGAGACCGGTCAATACTTCTGCCTGTTGTTGTATTTGTGTTAGTGCGTATCTCTTAGAGCGTACTATTAAGCGAGTACAATCATCTACAGTAAACATGGCTTCCAGAGAATCAATCGGCAAGTTCAATGAACTATCTTCAAGTGCATGTTGGATTTCTATTAGCATATTGAGTAGGCTATTAACGTCACCGTCTGGCCAATGCTCTTCGGAAATGGCGAATAAGATCTGATTATGCGAACTTGAATATCTACTAGAAGAGAGCATCTGTTGGGTCAGACCTTGTGAAATCAATATATCCTTGATGATTTGTTGTTTTTCATCACTTAATCTTTCTTCAAGTTGAATTTTTTCATACGTATAGCGGACTCGTATTAGATTGCTGCGTATGCTGTAGCCGGTTGGGCCGTGTACGGTAAGTTGAGCAGGAGCGGAAATATCCATCACGGGTTTCGATTCATAAATTTGGTTAAGTAACTCTCTTGTACGCCAAGCTGTTTCTAACGGCTGGGTGTAGCTACACAGACCACCTGCATAGAGTTGGTTTTCATATTCATAGGCAAAGATAAGGTATTCCTGACCGACTAATAATCTGTAGGAGCAGTTCGAATTTCCTCTGGCAACAGTGATAGTTACAGTTCTTGGACCCTTCCAAACCTGGGCAACTTGAACCTTGTATGCTTCTATTCGACCGTTTGATTCTGTTTCTGTAAGGAGTGTACCTTCATCTATGACCTTGCCTGAAAAGATAGCAGCAGCATTTGTAACCTGTTCGATAAATGGTCTTCCGCTCACGCAGGAACATGCAGTAGCAGAACGGATCTTGATGGTTGCTACTCCGGTTATGACGGCACAAAGAATGATTAAAGTTTGGATGAGTTTAGAGAACATGCGTCCTTTCCACTGGAAATACGAACACATAGAAACTTATTGAAAGTATAATATTATCGTGAATTGGTACCTTGCAAAGGTGTTTTCGCCACATGTATTGATGTTTATTGTACACGGCTGCCAGATTTTTTAAGTATAGCATATTCAGTTCTAAAACTCTAGCCTGACAGGATTTATCATCAGATGAATAATCAAAACGGAACCCAACCCAACCTACTCCTTACCGACGAGCAGATGCGCCATTTCATCGTCAACGGCTTTATCTCGGTAAAGACCAACCTACCCCAGGCGCTCCACGAAACCATCTACAAAAAAGCCAACGATATCTTCTCGGCTGCGGATGATGTCAGTAGCTCCCATGAGCTGAACCCGCTCAACAACATCCTACCCATGATTCCCGAATTGCAAACTGTATTGGACGCGCCAGAAGTGGCGGGCGGCTTGACGAGTCTGTTGGGCAACAACTATGTTCTCCACGCCCATCGTCACTGCCACCCCAACTTTCCAACCGAACCCAAGGACGAGGGCCAAGGGCTACTCATGGGCATTCACAAAGATGGACACGCTGGCGGCAAGCGACCGCGCCATAGACTACCGCGCTGGTTGATTCTCTTCTACTTCCCCCAAGACTGCCCCACCGAACAGGGGCCAACGTGCGTGATCCCAGGGAATCAATACTTGCGTAACTATTCAAAAGAGTCCATGGGTAATACCAGTGAGATTATCCCCACGCTCCGTGAAGATGGTACTCGCGGCTTGCCTGAGGGGTTTTATAACCAGACGCTGATGCCTTGCTCCGGTGAGTTGGGTACAGTTTGGCTGCTGCACTTTGACATTGAACATTCGGTCTTCCTCAACTATTTGGACAAGGCTCGCTACGGCATGAAGTTCGTCTTTATGCGTACCGAAGAGCCAGAAGAGCCAACGTGGGACAACCAAGCAACCTACTGGCAGCCACCCCAAACGAGCTACGTTCCCCACGACCAGGAGATCATCCACACCTATATCTGGAACTGGTTGCGGGGTAACCCAGATCGATTTGCCAATAATCGCGCCAAGGATGGATCGATTGATGAACACGTTGCTCAACTTACAGCAGATAACAACCATCAGCGCGAAATCGCAACAAATCAGTTGGGCCTCCACCGTAATCCGACCGCGATCCCAACGTTGATAAAAGCACTGCAAGATGAACACGAGCCGGTGCGGGTCAATTCTGTTTATGCACTAGCGGCTATTGGCGAACCAGCCATCAAGTCTTTGGTCGATGAAATGGACGCTGGCCAAGAAGCCTTTGAGAAGGAGCGAATCCTGCATGTCTCGGAAGCGGCTTATGCACTGGCAGCAATAGGGACAGCGGCTGTTCCGGCCCTGGAGAAGCTGCTCTCGGACAAGCGTGAACACATGCGTGGTGCCGCCACCTTTGCCCTTGGCGATATGGGGCCGCTTGCTGGTCATCAATCAGGCGCAGTGGAAGCTCTCATTCCGCTGTTGGACAGTGAAGAACACCTGATGCAGCGCCATGTGATTACCGCTCTCGGATTGATTAAACAGCCAGCAGAACGAACGGTTCCTGCGTTAGCGAATATTCTCGAAACCGGCGACCCCGAACTTGCCCATATTGCGGCCCAGGCCCTCACCCGAATTGGCCCTAATGCCAACGCAGCCGTCCCTGTCCTAACCAATGCGCTGCACGGTGAGGGCACCTATGCGCGAGCTTGGGCGTCTGAAGCCTTGGCCCGCATCGGCACGCCAGACGCGCTGCGCGGTCTAACCCAGTTTGTGCGCACGGCCCGCTGGTTCCCCTATGTGCAACAGAAGACAACCTTCTACAGCGTAAACCTAAGTGAAAAAGAGGTAGATATCTCCAACCCAGAAGAAGCGCTCCCCAACTTGCTCACCGAATGGCTCAAGGCGGTTGGTGTCGGTGCGCCCGATCATATCAGCGTCAAACGCGCCGATGAAGATAATGTCTTTGCGCTAGAGACGGACGCGGGGCGTCAGATCTTTGCAGAGACAACTGCCGAAAAAGTCAATTTCTTTAGCTACCGTAGGGGGGAAGAAGGGGTGGGAGAGTATCGATAATCGTTAGTGTATCTGAATGCTGCAATCTGAGAAATCCAAAAGCGAGAGGAGATGATTGTAAAACGTTCTCAATAAACGAGAAGGAGTCGCTGAATGCGCATACTCATCACTGGTTCAAGCGGGCAGATCGGAACAAACTTAGGTTTATACCTACTCAATGAAGGCCACGAAGTCTTTGGCGTTGACGTGCGCCGCAATACGTGGACGGACAAGATTCCAACTCTCTATCAAGACTTGAGTGTTCCATATCATCACTTTGAAAAAGGCATTGGTCTTGTCGAATATCCGCCGGATTTGGATCTGGTTGTCCATTTCGCGGCTCACGCCAAAGTTCATGAGTTGGTTGAACAGCCCGATCGCGCGCTGGCCAACATTACCATGACTTTTAACGTGCTGGAGTTCTGTCGGCATCACAATCTGCCGATTATTTTCAGCAGCACCCGTGAAGTCTATGGGGACATTCATCGCTACATAACCGAAGAATCTCAAGCTGATTTTGCCTTTACTGAGAGCCCCTATTCTGCCAGCAAAATTTCGGGGGAAGCATTTGTCTACTCCTACGCTCGTTGTTATGGTCTGCGATATCTCGTCTTCCGCTTTAGCAATGTATACGGACGATTTGATAACGACATCGAGCGGATGGAACGAGTGATTCCCCTCTTCATTCGTAAGATTAATCAAGGCGAGTCAATTACCATTTATGGGGAAAATAAATCTCTAGATTTCACCTATATCGACGACTGTGTTGATGGTGTCATGCGTGGTATTCGACTCTTAACAAGCGGAGAGGAAGCCAACCAGACGATTAACTTGGCCTTTGGTCAAGGAAACAGCCTGGTGGCCATGGCTCAATATATCGGTAACACGCTGGGCATTGAACCGGAGATTGTCATCAAGCCGACCCGACCAGGGGAGGTGACTCACTACGTTGCGAATATAGGCAAAGCCTATGCAGTCCTCGGGTATCGACCTGAGACATCATTGGAAGAGGGTATTGCAAAGGCTGTTGCGTGGTCTTTGGATTGGGAGACAAATTGATATGAAACTCGGCGTCAGCCACCAAAAGCCAGAAATGCTTACGGATGACCACCTCGCCTACCTCAAGCGGATGGGCGTAGAGAGCCTTGAAGTGCGTACAACCAGCGACCGCTGCTCTTATGACGAAATTGTGGAAATCAAAGAGAAGGTTGATGGCGCGGGACTGTACCTCCACGAGATTATGCTTAATGACAAGTACAGCTGTCCAGAGGTTACGTTGGGCCTTCCTGAACGGGATGCCACCATTGAACTGTTGCAACGCTTTATCGAAGATCTTGGCAAGGCGGGCATCAAGCACACAACGTATGCTTGGCATACGGGCGGTGCCTACGAAACCCATCGCACCGAAGTACGCGGCTGTCCAACTCGTCGTTTCGAATTGGATGCGGCCCTGGCTTTACCCGACAAGTATGATCGCACCTACTCCGATGACGAGATGTGGGAGAGTTATGAATACTTCCTTGAGCAGATCCTTCCCGTCGCAGAGGCAGCTGACGTGCGCCTTCAACTTCATCCCAACGACCCACCAGTGACCCATCAAGGGGTAGCCCGCATCTTCCGTAGCACAGACAACTACCGACGAGGTATGGAATTGTCCGCCAACAATCCGCACAACGGGATTCTTTTCTGCGTTGGCTCGTGGGCCGAGATGTTTGGTCCAGACGGTGAGGGGGAAGATATCCCCGCGGCAGTTCGCGAGTTTGGCTCAAAAAATTTGATTCATCAAGTCCATTTTCGTAATATAAGCAGCAACATGCCCAACTTTAACGAGGTCTTTCCTGATAATGGGTATGTGGATATGGTGGAGGTCTTTCGGGCTTTGGCCGGGGTTGGCTTTGATGGGATGGTGGTGCCAGATCACGTGCCAAATACGCCCGACGGCTTGTCGGGGGAGGCGTATATCTTTGGGTATATTCGGGCATTGATCCAGATGGTTTCGTGAACATCAGAAAAGCAAACCATGAAGGTTTTGTTACGGGGTGGGTGATGTTTTAGGGGTTGCTTGGAGCTTTTTGGGTTTGTGTGCGATAGAAAAACGAACCATGAAGTCAATGAAGTGCATGAAGGTTTTGTTACGGGGTAGGTGATGTTTTAGGGGCTACTTGTAGACAAATATAGATGGATGGAGGCAAAACAGAGCCAACAAGCACCTGTAATTTCTAGAACCGAGAAACAAAAACTTCATGCTCTTCAGTCCCTTCGTGGTAAAATATCTTCAGAGGAACCTACACACACGATTTCTGCTAACCGATCCATTTCTACCGAACGTATTCACCGATAACGACATTGATTATAGAAAGGATTGATGACCATGCAGGGGCATACCCATACATTTACAAACATCTCAAACAAGGCAATCGGATGCGCCATCGAAGTACATCGTCATCTTGGTCCTGGATTGCTCGAATCAGCCTATGGAAACTGTTATGCCCATGAATTTACCTTGCAGGGCGTTCCATTCAAAAAGGAATTTCCAATTCCAGTAGACTTCAAAGGACTCAAAATAGATTGTGGATATCGTGCCGACTTCCTCGTCGCCGATCGGCTTATTGTTGAACTAAAAGCCACAGTGGGCATAAAACCTGTTCACCAAGCCCAACTGTTGACCTACATGAAATTAGCCAACGTAAAACAGGGATTGCTCATCAACTTCAACGTCGAATTACTCAAAGATGGTCTATACAGCTTCGTCCTATGACCATCTTAGTTGTTTGGACAATGTAAAATAATGTGAACTCGTAAAAGAATTCGCCTGCGATACTAAAGTCAAAATGCGAACCGTAGTTTCGTGGGTGTAGGTGATAGTCACTTTGGTAGCCTGTTCGCGAAAGTACGGTTTTCATTCTGACATAAGTATTGATAAGATTGCCTGGCACAGGCAGTACCAAGAACCCTAAAACAAAAACTTCATGTTCTTCATGCCCTTCATGGTTCGTTTTTCATCTTATGAACACCAATCATCAATTAGCTACCCTCGCTCTACGACAATACGGACTTGAAGACGCCCAGCTTGCGCTTTCCCAAGACAAGTGGAACATTACCTACTGTGTGACGGGAGCTAACGGGCAGAAGTACAATCTGCGTATTTGCGGGGCAGCTATGCAAGATGCGGAACGCATCCACGATGAAATGATCTTTCTTGACTTCGTCGCACAGCGAGGGCAGATTCGAGTGCCTAAACCAGTGCGCAATGTGGACGGTGAGTTTGTCACGACCGTGGAAGCAGATGAGCGCCGTATCTGCTGCCTCTTTGAATGGATTGAAGGCGACGTTGTGCGCGATGCACTAACCGATTCGGTCATGCACAAAATGGGGCGAGCCACCGCCTTTTTACATCAAGCCGCTCATGCATTCCGGTTTCCTACACCTGATGATCCATTTCGACGCGGTTACGATTACGATGAGGCAGTGATCTTGCAGCACCGAGAATGGATGGCTGCACTCGGCGACCAAATTAGCCCAGAGCGAAGAGAGCTACTCAACCGTGCCATTGACCATGTGCTGGCCCAATTTGCCCAGATACCCAAACATCGAGACACGTACGGCTTTATCCATGCCGACCTTAACCCCAACAACTTTGTGGTGACCAACGTTGGGCTTGAGGATGAGGAAGTCTCGGTCATCGATTTTGAACAATTAGGGCGCGGCTACTTCTGTATTGATTTTGCCAATATGAAGGCCGAATTGCTCGATCGATACGGTGGTCATAGTCGGCTGGCGGTGAGTCAAAACGAGGGCTTTATGCGGAAATGGAACCAGTACAAAGCCGGATATCAAACCATATCCTCACTGCCATTTACAGATGAAGCAGAGCTAGATCCCTTCATCATGACGGTGGACCTCAACTTTTTGGATTGGATATACAACACGCCAACCCTACACGTGCGTGAACAATATGATGAGAGATTTCAAGCAACGCATGAACTAATCCGACTGCAGTTAGAAACAAAAGCGACATAGGATAGATGCTAACGCCTGTACTAAAATCATGGTTTGGACAGAAGCGAATTACGTCGTGCCATGTCGATAGTAGAAGAGGATTACGAAGTTTTCTTGTAGATGTGGACTGAGCATTGCAATGATTGATCTGCAGCCTCGCGTCGAGGACATCAAGTTTACTGACGAAAAGCTAACCATTACAATACATGATGAGCGCGAGTTATCGGTTCCGTTAGAATGGTATCCGCGACTACTGCATGGTACAGATGCCGAGCGAAAAGATTGGCGGATATTCGAAGATACAGATGGGCGCGACATTATTCATTGGGAAGAGTTAGACGAATTTATCCCAGCGATTGCGCTATTGACAGGTACGCCAAGTCGCGAATCAGAGCGTTCTTTACAAAAGTGGCTAGCTGAAAGCAATAGTTCTTCTCATCAGCATTGACACAATCTAAGGAGATAGTTTTTGAGCATCAGTGTGAATGGCTCAGTTGCCCCCCTTCTCGAAGTCAATAACCTAAAAACCCATTTCTTTGTCGATGAAGGTGTCTTACATGCAGTAGATGGCGTTGACTTTTCCATCAATCCCGAAGAGACATTAGGGCTGATTGGCGAAAGCGGCTGCGGAAAGAGCGTGACAGCGGCCTCGCTACTGCGCCTGATCCCATCTCCAGGAAAGTTGGTCGATGGTCAGATTCTGCTTACCCAGAAAAATCAGGTTGCTGATCTGGCTGCCATGAAGCCTTCCGGCTCGGAAATTCGGGCCGTTCGCGGAGGCGAGGTGTCTATGATTTTCCAAGAACCCATGACGAGCCTCTCGCCAGTTCATACCATTGGCAATCAGATTCGGGAAGCCGTCATGCTCCACCGGGGTGTGGACAAACAAGCAGCTCATGCCATTGCAATCGACATGCTAGAGAGAGTGGGGATCGCCAATCCCCAGCAGCGAGTCAATGCATATCCTCATCATCTATCGGGCGGAATGCGACAGCGTGCCATGATTGCTATGGCGCTCGCAACCCATCCGAAGCTGCTCATAGCCGATGAACCAACCACGGCATTAGATGTAACCGTTCAAGCTCAAATTTTGGATCTGATCAAAGAGCTACAGGATGAGTTTGGCATGGCGGTCCTCTTCATCACCCATGATCTAGGGGTCATCGCTGAAACGTGTGATCGAGTTGCCGTTATGTATTTGGGTAAAATTGTTGAATATGGCACGGTGCGGGATATCTTCTATCGGCCCCAGCACCCATATACCATTCGGTTGCTCAAATCTCGTCCTAAGATGACCACCGGTCTCGTAGAACGACTGGAATCGATTGAAGGAAATGTACCAGTACCCTTGGATCCAACACCCCAGTGCGGATTTGTCAGCCGCTGTTCCGAGGCCCTTGCCGGGCGATGCGATGGACAAACGCCTGAATTAATTGAACAGGAAGAAGGTCATTGGGTTCGGTGTTTTTTATATGAGTAAAAAAGTTCCTATGAAACAATCTTGGACACAGGACGTTTTCATTAAGGCCTGGGACTTTGCCACCTTGGCCCATCATGGACAAACGTATGGTGGTCCTAACGAGGGGCAGCGAATAGACTACATTAACCACGTTGGTGCTGTGACCATGGAAGTCATTTGGGCATTGCAGTTCGTAAATGACTGTGATGGTGATCTGGCTATTCAGTGTGCATTGTTACATGACGTGGTTGAGGATACAGAATACACTATTGAGAGTGTGGCCCAACGATTTGGGAACAGTGTAGCAGATGGGGTTGCGGCATTGACTAAAGATAAAACCCTGGCAACCAAGCAGGAACAGATGGCTGATTCTTTAAGACGGATCAGAGAACAGCCTGTTGAAGTATGGATGGTAAAGCTTGCCGATCGGATTACTAATTTATCTGAGCCGCCTTTTTATTGGTCCGATGAGAAAAAGAGTGCTTACCGTGAGGAAGCTGTTACCATTCATCGCGCACTTCATGAGGCGAATGCATCTCTTGCAAGCAGGCTTTCCGGCAAAATCGAAGTGTATGGGCAGTATATAAAATAGATAGTCATCAGGTGATTCCGATTAACATCCAAACAGAGTCCACTCCCCTGTTAGAACTCAAAAACCTCAAAAAATATTTTCCAGTTCAGTCCAGCTTTTTTAGTCGCAATGCGGGGTATGTAAAGGCAGTGGACGATGTTAGCCTGACGGTCGGCCATAGTGAGACAGTCAGTTTGGTAGGTGAATCAGGCTGTGGTAAAACAACATTGGGACGCTGTGTTGTCCGGCTCTACGAACCTTGGGCTGGCGAAATCCTCTACCATCAACAAAGCAGCGAACAAGACAAGGTCGTTGATCTGGCCAAACTGAGTGGCAAGGAACTCTATCCTGTCCGACGGGATGTGCAGATGATCTTTCAGGATCCGTTCTCATCACTCAATCCCAGGCGCACAGTCTTTGAGACCATTAGCGAACCTCTGCGGGCCAATCAGTTAGCTTCTGGTCGAGAACTAGAAGAGCGAGTGATTCACCTAATGGATGTGGTGGGTCTACAAACTCGTTATTTGCGCCGCTATCCTCATGCTTTTTCGGGTGGCCAGAGGCAACGTATTGGGATTGCTCGGGCGTTGGCCACAAATCCCAAGTTGATTGTGGCCGATGAACCAGTTTCTGCATTGGATGTGTCAATCCAAGCCCAGATTCTGAACCTGCTCAAAGATCTGCAAGCTGAGTTTGGGCTAAGCTACCTCTTTGTGGCTCATGATTTGAGCGTGGTTCAGTACATCTCGGATCGGGTGGCAGTGATGTATGTGGGGCGGCTGGTTGAGATGGCTCCGACCCAAGAGCTCTTTGCTGCGCCCAAGCATCCCTATACAGAAGCACTGCTCTCTGCCGTTCCCATTTCCGAGCCAGATGTACAGCGAGCGCGCATAAAGCTAGAAGGAGAAATTCCCAATCCATCCAATCCGCCAACAGGTTGCTATTTCCACCCCCGCTGTCGATATGCTCAAGCTCGCTGTCGCGACGAAACGCCTGAACTAACTGAGGTTCGTCCAGGACATACAGTCGCATGCCACTTTGCCGCTGAATTAGATCTAAATGGAATTGAGGGAGACGGAATGGTTGAATGAGTGGATGAGCGGAGATATCTTCTATTTCATCATCTTATTCACCTCTCTCATCTAGTGGAGAATCATATGGAAATATTACTCCTCAGCGTTGGTGGACTTGCCTTCTTCGGCCTGTTGATCTGGTTGCTTTCATTCTACTGGCGACGGATCATTGATAAGAACATCACGGTTCACTTTCGGGCGGCTGAATCAATTACAGAGCACGATCAGCTTCCCAGTGAATGGATTGAGGAAATTAACCATAAAGTAGGAAGCACGGCACATACCCTGTTTGGATTCCGTAAACTTTCTGGTGTTGCTCTCATGTTGGAAAAGATAGATGCGACGATGCGATTCTTTGATGAAGGATCTTTTTACGCAGATGATACAGCCAAGCAGATTCTGCTCTCTGAATTGGCCGATGCCCGCAAGCGTATTGAACAGATGAGTTGGGAAGAGGTGCTGCTAGAGCACAACCAAATTCGCAATTTAACCTAAAACTATACTGCGGTCGTTTTCAAAACCGGAGTTATCCGTAGCTTCTACTCGGGAGATCAAACTCCGGTTTTGACACGGAGCTAAGTATAATTTTCTAATAAGGTTTTCCCGACGGACAGAAAGGACCACGAACATCGATGAACAGCAGATCGCGTAGGCTTTTATGGCCCAGTACATTTAATACTCGCGACCTTGGTGGCTATCAAGTACAGGATGGTCGGGAAGTTACCTGCGGCCAATTGATTCGCTCTGATAACTTGGCGCGGCTCACACCCGCGGGCCAAGACGCGCTGGTAGAGTACGGCGTGCAGACCATCATTGACCTGCGTTTTTCTGAGGAACTGAAAGCTAATCCATCGCCCTTCACAAATTTGGATCCCGATAATTGGCAGCCTATTTACCAGCATATTTCACTCATTCCTGAGCATATCAGAACCGTTTCACCTCCGCTTAAGTGGAAGACAGAGGGAGAGCGCTATTCTGCCGCGCTAGAACACTTTCCGTCACAGATTGCGTCTGTCATCAAGGTAATGGCAGAGGCTTCCGAAGGATCTATTCTTTTTTTCTGCCATGCGGGCAAAGACCGGACGGGAATGATTGCAGCCTTGGTATTGGCACTACTCGGGGTATCGCATGAAGATATTATCGCCAATTACGCGGAAAGCGCGATCCATCTAAAACCATGGGTCGAGCGGCTGCGCGCAGATATAGGCGATGATCCCAAACAGCAGGCCCAGTTAACCAAAAATATGGCTGCTGACCCGGAGACAATGTCGGCAATGCTTACGTTTCTCAAGGATCAATATGGTGGTGCTGAATCCTATCTTCTTCAGGCTGGCGTATCACAGAATGAGCTGGAGAGAATTCGCCATAAGCTTCTCACGTCGTAAAACTGAACCCCCATGAGCACATGCTCATTTGATCAATTCTAACTTTTCAGGAGGAAACATATGAAACGATTGAATTTCTTGCTTGTATTTTGCTTACTACTCTCGCTGGCCCTTTCAGCGTGTGGCGGCGCGGCCCCTGCTCCAGTTGCCCAAGAGGCGGCTGAAAGTAGCGATTCGGATGCCGACGATTCTGGCGGTGATTCAGACGATGAGTCACACAGTGATGATGAGGATGGCGAAGGCCATGATGATAGTGATGATGGTGCCATGGCGGGTGAAGGACCCTACGATGGCCACCTTTTTGCGACCCTGGCGGATTACGAAGCTGCTGGAGGAAGCATCGAAAGCTTTGGCGAATCCCCCATGCTAGCTGAGATGGTTGCCAGTGGAGATCTTCCGCCAGTGGAAGAACGCTTGCCTGTTGACCTAGCGGTCTTGCGGCCGCGCGATGAAATTGGGACCTATGGTGGACCCATCAACCTCATCGGATTCTTTGAAGGTGCCGGTGCCTATTCTCAATTCACCGAGAATTCACAGATGAGCCTGTTGGTAAATGATCCGGCATACACTGGCTTCTTCCCCAATGCTGCCAAGGACGTGATACAGGCTGATGACGGCATGAGCCTTACTGTTCATCTACGTGAAGGGATGAAGTGGTCTGATGGTGATGATATGACGACCGAGGATGTACAGTTTTGGTACGATCTGCTCTCTAATGAAGAATTGACGCCCAATATAAGTGACAGTTGGACCCCCGGCGGTGAACTGATGGGGATAAATGTGATAGATGACTATACAGTTGAATTCACCTTTTCCACACCTTACTATCGGGCATTAGAGGTCTTCGCCACTAGCCGTATTTTTGTACCGTCCCATTTCCTCATGCAATATATGCCTGAATTTAGTGAAGGCGCCGAAGATCTGGCGACGGAAGAAGGCTATGAGAGTTGGCAGCAAGCACTCCAGTTCCACGCTGGTACCAACGACGACACCTATGATCGGGATCCGTTAGCACCCAACATTAATCCCTGGATCATCTCAGATATCGGCGCTGATTCAGTGCTATGGGAGCGCAATCCCTACTACTGGCGTGTCGATACGGAAGGGAATCAACTTCCCTACGCCGATTCCCTATTGGTGATTATGACTGAAAATGCCAAAACCACAGCCCCGGTTATGTCCATGGCTGGCGAACTAGATATCAACGAGTCAGGTCTCACTATTAGTGACTTCCCCGTTCTCAAGGGTAATGAGGAGAGTGGAAGCTACTCAGCATACACTTGGCTCAACGCTGGCTCGTCCAATGCAATGGCCCTACTACCCAACTACACTGTGCAGGATGATGTACTGGCCGAACTCTTTAACGATCTGCGCTTCCGCCAGGCACTTTCGTTGGCTATCAATCGAGAGGAAATTAGCGAGAATATCTTCCTGGGCTTGGCCGAGCCATTTACTGGACCATCTGCACCCGTATTCCCTGGCTACGAAGAATGGATGGGTTCTCACTTTGCTGAGTACGCTCCAGATGCAGCGAACGCGCTGCTAGATGAGATGGGTCTTGAGTGGGATGAGGCCAACGGTGTACGCTTGCGCTCTGATGGAGAACCTATCTCGCTCCTGTTTGAGTGGGAGACGGAATGGCTGGCCTACACTGAAGATCTACTTGATCTGGTCAAAATTTACTGGAAAGAGATCGGCATTGAAGTTGAGTTAAAGTTCGTCCCTGAAGATACATTACAGACTCGCTTCGTGGCCAACGAGACCGTGATTGGTAACGCCAGTGGTGCTGGTGGAACAGAAGCTGTCGCCCGATCTCGCTATCCAATTCGTCTCATGCCACCGTGGCACTGGGGTGGGACGGGCTGTTGCCCAGGGTCTGCCTATCCGTGGCGTGTTTGGCTGGATACCAACGGTGAAGACGGGATGGAGCCACCAGATGATGTCAAAAAGATCTATGAACTAGTCCAAGAGTGGCTCAATACGCCCTATGGTGTTGACGAATACACGACCATTGCCACCGAGATTCAACGCCTCAATGTTGAGGGGCTTTACTTCATCGGTACAGTCTCTGCACCACCACGCATTTTTATTGTATCAGACCGTCTCCGCAATGCCCCGCGAGAAGATGGCGTTTGGGGTGCACGCGTTATGACACCTTATCTGACCGAGCAGTTCTTTATTGCTGAATAAGCTCGGTGTGGGAGATAGAGCTTCGTTCACGTAGAGTCGGCTGCTGATAGCAAACTGATAGTCGCATCACCGATCAAGAAGTCCGGCTTTAGAGAAAAGCCGGACTTCTTCATTGATATCTGGGGCAAATCGGGTAGAAAGGTGAGATTATCTCCGACCTGTCATTTCTGAGCCTGCCCTGATCGGCCACGGGCGCAAAGCGACAACGGAGCCGCAGGGAGTGCAACGAGGAGAAATCTTCCGTTGGGGATGACCAGATCTCGCGTCACTCGAGAGGGTAGCGTCTATGTCATGGGATATTTGATAATCTCACTTTACCACCGTAACTTGAGAAGTGAAACAAGCTGCAGGCTCCCCAGGATGACTTTCCAGACAGCTTTTAAGGGAAATATCTGTTGGCCCCACGCCATTTGACGATATATAATTAGGTCATTTATACAATTCAAAGTTCTGAACCAGCTACTCGATTTCTGGGTATTGCCCGGATTAGGAGCACTATGCAACGACTTCTCTATCGACTCTATCTTCGCCTCATGATGATTCGCGTCAATGCTGGTCAGTGGCTCTATCAGCGTTATCTTAGTCGGCGAAAAGCAGAGTTGGCCGAGGCAGATTTGAGCTACCTCAACCTCAGCGGAACGAACTTACGCAGCGCAGACTTGCGCAACGCCAACCTGCGACGTTGTGATCTCACCAACGTTGACCTGACCAACGCAGACTTAAGCGGAGCGGATCTTACGGCAGCCCTGGTATCGGAAGAACAGCTCAGTGCGGCAGCGTCGCTTACCGGAACGACCTTGCCCGACGGCACCATTCACATCTAGGCACTCTTTACGTCGAAGCACTATTAATATCTATACTCAGCTCCGTTTGAAAACACGAGTTTGGTTACTAAGGTAGAGCATCGGAAAACTCCTGTTTTCAAATCGACCGCAGTATAGGCCGTATGCTAAATCCAATGAGGCAATATCATGAAGATCACCGAAATCAAAGCTTACCCTGTGTGGGTAGGTCAGCGTAATCAATGTCTTGTTAAGGTCGAAACGGACGAAGGGATCTATGGATGGGGTGAGTCTGGTCTCTCTAGCCGTGAGTTGGCAGTTGTTGGCGCTGTGAAGCATTACCGAGAGTTCCTAATCGGCCGCGACCCTATGCGAATGGGTGCGCTCTGGCAGGAGATGTATCGCAGCCAATATTTTGAGGGCGGGCGGGTGCTTACCGCGGCCATTTCAGCCATTGACATTGCCCTATTTGATATTGTAGGCAAGGCACTCAACGTTCCTGTCTATCAATTGCTAGGGGGAAAGCAGCGCGACTATGTACCTTGCTTTGCTACCACAGGTGCACCCATGGGGCCGCAGCTTTTAGAGGATGTGAAGCTGTTACTAGAGAACGGATGGAACGTGATCCGTACCGTACCTGGACATCCGAAGAGTGATGATCCTGACATATGGGAACCGCGAGCATCCATCGGCGTGACGGCAAAATGGTTGACCAAAGTACGGGAAGAGGTGGGTCCGGATCCTGTACTGGGGATTGATTATCATCACAGGCTCAATGTCGCTGAGGCGGCTTCCTTTTGCCAGAGAATGCCGTCAGGAACGCTCGACTTTCTGGAGGAACCCATCCGCGATGAATCTCCCGAAGCCTATGAAACTTTACGTACTATGACCGATATTCCATTTGCCATTGGCGAAGAAATATCCAACAAATGGCACTTTCAGCCTTACATCGAACGGGGCATCACCAATTTTGCTCGTATTGACGTCTGTAACGTAGGCGGGCTAACTGAATCCATGAAGGTAGCAGCCATGGCAGAAGTTCATTACATCGACCTAATGCCTCACAATCCGCTTGGCCCAGTCTGCACCGCGGCCACGATTCATCTGGCAGCAGCGGTGCCTAATTTTTCTTGGCTTGAGGTCCGAGTTTCCCCTACCGAAGAGGCACGGCACACGGACCAAGATCTCTTTCCGTTACAGCCTGAACTCGATGGAGCGCGGTTCCCGGTACCAGACAGCCCAGGATTGGGTGTAGAAGTAGACGAAGAGGCAGTTGGTCGTCAAACATTTAAATTTTGGGAGGCCCCTCATCCGCATCGAGCAGATGGGTCATATACAAATTGGTAAGGGAGCTCCAGAAAATAATAGAGACTCTGCTTTTGTTAAGCGATGCTATCCTCAAATGGAATGAAAACCATAAACTACGCTCCTGCCCAGCACTGGGATCAACGCTATACACGATTGCATCAAAACGGAGATGACCTAGATTGGGGTACCCAGTGGACAAATCCGTTCTTGGAACCATTGAAAGACGTTCAGGGTAAATATGTGCTTGATTTGGGTTGCGGCAGCGGAAACGACGTAATCAGGTTAGTTCATGAGGGATTTCATGTCATTGGTTTCGACTACTCGCAGGTTGCGATTGCAAATGGGGCGCAGAAAGCTATCGCGCAAAAAGTCACCAGGAATGCTCAATTCATAGTAGGCGATATGGCCCAGAGGCTGCCATTTGTCAATAGTACTTTTGACGCAGTCATGTCTAATGTGGCTGCACATATGTTCTCGGACGAAATAACGCGATCATTATTTACAGAAATTTGGCGAATCGTCGGAGTAGGTGGCTTGTTTTTGTTCCACTTAAACGCAATTGAAGATCGCTCTTTGCGCTCCGAACGTTGGCCACCCGAACGAGAGATTGAGCCAAACTATGTGCTGGAAAAATATGGCCAGACCATGCGATTTTTTTCACAAGAGTATTTGCACGAGCTTTTGGCAGATTGGTCGGATGTGAACCTCGAGTTGATTGAAATAAACGCTCGGGAGACGGGTGAACCCTTCAAGAGGGCATGGCGTGGAATCGCCAAGAAGTAGGGCTATCCCGAATAATAACCAAGTGCAAGGAGCAAACCCATGAGCACTTCCCTTCCCAATATTCTCTGGATCTGCACAGATCAGCAACGCTTTGATACCATCGGTGCATTGGGCAATCCCTACGTCTCTACACCCAACATCGATCGTCTGGTGGATGAAGGCGTCGCCTTTACCCATGCCTACTGTCAAAGCCCCATCTGCACACCGAGCCGAGCAAGCTTTCTCAGCGGCACCTATGCCAGCGCAGTTCACGTAAACGGTAATGGGTTAGACTGGTATCCCAACAGACCGCCTTTGATCACTAAACAGTTGGCGGATCTCGGGTATGACTGTGGCTTGATCGGCAAGCTTCACCTCACTAGTGCCTACAAGCGCATCGAAAAGAGGGTTGACGACGGCTACCGATACTGGCAGTACAGCCACGCCCCGCGCGACGATTGGCCCAACGGTCACGACTATGCGGATTGGGTGCGGGAAAAAGGCTATGTATTGGGAGAACTGACGGAAAGTCTGGATGGCGTTCCGGCCGAGCTGCACCAAACTACTTGGTGTGCCGAAAAGACCATTGACTTCATCAAAGAGGAGCGGGATCCGTCCCAGCCGTGGTTAGCCAGCGTCAACATCTATGATCCGCATCCCCCCTTCAACCCACCCAAAGCTTATCGAGATCAGTTTGACCCAGCTGACATGCCTGGTCCTATTTTTCGAGAGAGCGACCTAGTTCAGCAAGAAAAATTGGCCGCAATCGACTTTCAAGGGCAAGCTCGCCATCCAGGCGAGTTGGATATCAAAAGCCCCATCGTGGCCCAATCCCCCACGAGTCCAGATTGGCAAAAGACACTAGCCCCAGGCCAGCGAGATGCCAAAACATTGCAAGCCGCCTACTATGCTATGATCAAGCTGATTGATGATCAGCTTGGTCGAATATTAGGCGCGCTGGAAGAGACCGGCCAGCGAGAAAACACAGTGGTCATCTTTATGAGCGATCATGGTGAAACGCTGGGAGATCACGGATTGATTCAAAAAGGGTGTCGATTCTATGAGGGACTGGTACGAGTGCCGCTCATCTGGTCTTGGCGGGGATGCTTTGATAGGGGTTTGCAGAGTGATGAGTTGGTTGAGCTAACCGATATTGCTCCTACCCTGCTTCAACTAACGGGTCAAACGATATCCGAACATATGACAGGACGTAGCCTACTACCTACACTCACCGGAGAGCAAGAGGCCGACCATCACCGCGACTTTGTGCGTTGCGAGTATTACGATGCTCTGGACCAGCCGGACGGGACCATGGCCACCATGTATCGAGATCGACAGTACAAGCTGGTCATCTATCACGGCCATAATTTGGGTGAACTTTATGATTTACAGAGCGACCCCAACGAGTTTACCAACCTGTGGGACCACCCTGAGTTTCAATCAATCAAGCTGGAACTCATGCAGCGCAGCTTTGATGCCTCGATGTTGGCCATGGATCGGGGACCGGAGCGGATTGGGCCAATGTAGGGAAAGAGAAATCTTCGACATAAGAGAAAAAAGCGAAAGCTATGTTGCTTTCGCTTTTTTGTTTGTTTTTACTACCAGTTGGTACAGATACCCAACGGCACTAAACGACTGGTTCGGGGATAGGTTCTGAGTATCCTGGTTCTTGAGGCTCTTGGGACTTATTTCGTAAGACCAGCCAGGTGGCACCCAAGCCAAGAATGGCAACGACAATGTTCACCAACGTTCCAAGGTATGGAATGCTACTCAGGATAGCAATGATTATGATACCGATGAGCAGTGGTCCCCATATGGAAGCGCTATTGGGTGACATCTTACGGCCAAGCCAGTATCCCACAATCACCTTGCTAACCAAGCCCCAAATGGCAAAGAAGCCTGCACCAATGGCTATTAGAGTTGGGACACCGAGCGCCATTACGGCCTCACCGATCAGATCGAGTTGAATGGCACCGAAAATCACCGCAAGCAGAATCAGGATCCCAAGACCAAAGAACAATACAAATGGTGTGACGATGGTCGTGATAATCCCCCACAGTGAGCTGGATCCAAGATCTGTATCTAGTTGGTTGGCAGCCCGCTGGATAGGACGACGCAAAAGCCAACCGAGGAAGAGTCCGATTAGAATCAGGGCAATAACCCGACGCCCAATCCGCCAGATCTGATCCGTTAGCGTAGGTTCGGCCTGAGTAAATTCGCTCTCGGGGTTTAATTCAAAATTCGTGCCTCCAGCGGCTACATCTGTGATATCAGATGGTTGGGCACTCCGATAGGTTAATTTCCCCTCAATCGAAGCGGAGTCACCGATGGTCAGACCACCGGGAATCATATCGATTTCAGGTGCATCGGGCATAAATTGGGCCGGGTTAAAGGGTATTGGCTCACCAGGAACGCCTACCTCAGCATCCACATCACCGCCGATTGTTCCCAAAATTTCTAAGCCATTTACACCCGCCATCAGGTCTTTGGCAATGCGGCCAGCAAGTTTGGCCTGACCAGCCCCTAACAGGGCGTCACCATCAATAACGCTACCCGATTGGGCATCCAAGTTAAAGCCACCCATCATCAGGTCGCCCTGAACGTGGCTTCCCTCGCCAAGGGTCAGGGACGTTAGGCCAACCCGCACATCTTCCACTGTGCCGTTGATGACAACAGTTTGACCACCGCCCGTGACATCCCCTTCCACTGTTCCATTGATGATGGCTGTACTCGCCCCGAAAAAGAGGTCGCCTTTGACAACGCCATCAACTATCAGCGTTTGTGCGCCTACATAGAGATCATCTTCAATGACCTCACCTTCGGCAATGATAATCTCATCGCCGCCCCGGCCCTCGAAGGCAAAGACGGGCAGCCCCATCACCAGTAATAAGGTGAATGCCAGAAGGGTAGACAGCACTGCTTTGTCTAAATTATTTGGTTTTCGCTTTAGCAGAAAGCGATCGGCACCACGAAGCTGTTGACTAACGCGATTTACGTTCATTACGTTTCCTTTTTGAAAAGTTTCTTGATTGGTTGGGCACCTTGAAATGATTAAGCCTACATTAAAATACGTAAAACCATCTCCAGAGTTTCATCCGACTCAAAGAGAGAGTATACCGCCACAAGATTAACAGGATGTAAAAGAGTTGTAAAATTCCTACTTGACATCTCTGCCAAAGTACTATATAATTCTTCATGAGCAAACGTATGCGCAAATTCCCCCAATCAGTCGTGTACAGCTCACTCAGCACCCCACTTGCCAACCAGGCCGACCAATTCATGATCAAGAAACGAGTCTCCATAAAAGATATCGCGGAGCTCGCAGGCGTTAGCCATCCAACAGTAAGCCGTGCTTTGCGTGGCCAAGGACGGATGAGTGACGAAACCCGGGCGCGTATTGTTGCTGTAGCCGACGAGTTGGGCTACACCCCAAGCTTAATGGCTCGAGGGTTAGTGACCCAGCGCAGTTACTGTATCGGCTTAATTGTACCCACATTCGTCAATCCATTTAATAGTGCGGTGGCCCAAGGAATTGAAAGTGAGGCCCGCCAAAAAGGATATAGTCTCTTTCTTGCTAGTACAGATATCGAAGCCCAGCGCGAACTCGAAGTAATGCGCAGTTTTTTAGGTAGACAGGTCGACGGTATCATCGTTGTGTCGGGTCACGTAGGCGATGAGTATGCCAAGGTATCTATTGAGACAGGCGTACCGGTTGTTTTGATCAACGTCAACACTCCCAGCAGCAAGGCCCATGCAATTTACCATGATGATGTGGCCGGCGCCCGCAAATTGGTAGAGTACCTGCTTGATCAGGGGAGGAGGCGTATCGCTTATCTTGGGGCATCGGCTGAAGGGCGCTCTCATATCGAACGCCGCAAAGCGTGGTTCGAAACGTTACTAGAAGCTGGCCTGTCAACGAAGCTGGAGGGTGATGGTCTAAGCGGAACCATTGATGGGGGGAAACTAGCCTGTACGACTTTACTGAATGACAGCTCTTCCCGGCCTGATGCAATGGTCTGTTTTAACGATGTTATGGCAGTTGGTGCCATGTCAATTCTGCGTCAAGAGAAGGTGGCCATTCCAATAGACGTTGCTGTGACTGGCTTTGACGATATTGAAATGGCAAGTGTTACGGAGCCACCCCTGACGACGATCCGACAACCGTTACTGGATATGGGCACGGAGGCAATGTCGCTTCTACTCGATCTGATGGATCCAGAGACGCCTGCGCCAGAGTCGCCCGTAATCAAATATATGCCAGGCGAGTTGATTGTACGAGAGTCCGCGTAATAGAGAACTCATGAAAATGACAAATCCCCCGACAACTTTTTCCGCGTATACGCTCCCTCAAGCGTTCCAAAAGCTTGGCGTAGAAACTTTGCAGCCGTGGCAGATCGAATCTGAACCGTTCAAACCGAGTGATTTTTTCCATAAGCGGTTAGAACGCTTAAACAGTTTTGACCTAGCGATTACGGAATGAAGTAAAGAGTTATTAATTGATGCCATCTGTGAAGAGGCCATTCAAAATTATAAGACGCTCAAGATCTGGAAGGGTGCATCTTTACAAGGTGAAGATGTATCTGGGCAGACCGACTATTTGCTAGCCCGAAATATTGCTTACGTACAGAAGCCGATCTTGTGTGTAGCCGAAGCCAAGAAGGATAACTTCGAGCAGGGTTTGGCCCAACGCTTGGTTGAAATGCAAGCTTGTCAATGGACAAATGCCCAGGGAAGTCATTCAATTGATATTTATGGAATCGTCACAAATGGTACAACATGGCAGTTTTATAGACTGGATTTGGACAACCAAGTTTGGGAGACGCTGCCGGTCTCGATTGGCAACATTGAAAACATTTTAGGACAACTTAACTATGTCTTCGCCCAATGTGAAATCAACCTCAGCAAATACAATTGACCCCAGCCGAAAATATGACTCGCTCCACATGGGTCGCTCATCTATTGATCTATACAGCAACGACGTTGGTGCTCTCTTTGAGGATATTACGAGTTTTGCTGCATACGTAGGGGGGTCGCCCACGAACATTAGTGTAGGCGGCAAGCGGCTAGGATTAACCACCGCTCTCATCACTGGCCTTGGTGAAGACCCAGTGGGCGACTTCATTCTCAAATTCCTAAATGACGAAGGAGTGGATACTCAACACGTAACTCGCAAGCCGGGTCATCGCTCCAGTGCCGTTGTTTTGGGAATCGAGCCACCGGATAAGTTTCCGTTAGTCTACTATCGAGATAACTGTGCGGATATCGAGCTGACTATTGATGATGTGCTGGCCGCACCCATGGCGGATAGCAAAGTTTTCCAATTCGCCGGAACGAACCTGAGCAAGGAGCCAAGCCGCAGCGCCACCATGTTTGGTGCAGAGCAGGCACAACAGGTGGGTACAAAGGTGGTTTTTGATATCGACTTTCGTCCCGATCAGTGGCACGATCCGCGCGCCTTTGGCGTGGTAGCTCGTTCGGTTTTGCCTAACGTAGATATTGTCATCGGCACCAACGACGAAGTCAACGCGGCCATGCTCAAAGATGCCAGCCAAATGTCCCTCACCCACTCCCAGGTTTCAGATGCAAAAGTTGAGGGGGATACGTATGCAGCCATCCGTACGCTACTAACTCTCGGCCCATCTGCCGTCATTGAGAAGGTTGGGGCGCTTGGTTCCCGAGTCCATCTAGCTGATTCGGAGGAGCCGATTGAAGCGCCTGGTTATCCAGTTGAAGTCTACAACATTTTGGGTGCAGGGGATGCCTTTGGCGCAGGCTTCATTTATGGCTACACGAATGGCTGGGATCTGCGGAAGGCGTCGCGGCTAGGAAACGCTTGTGGGGCCATTGTGGTAACCAAGCATGGGTGTGCCAACTTCATGCCAACGCTAGATGAGGTAATGGCGTTTGTAGAGGATAAAGGCGGGTTGGAATAATTATGAACATCAACATTGCGACTGCTCCAGTATCGTGGGGCGTTCTGATGAAAGATACGCCCAATGTACCCCCTTACAACGTCGTGCTCGATCAGATTCGCGAGGCTGGCTATACAGGTACTGAGTTGGGGCCATACGGCTATCTCCCCTTTGACATTCAAAAATTGAAGGATGAGCTAGTAAATCGAGAACTCACTCTTATTTCGGCCTTTACGATCTTCAATTTTGTGGAAGGGCAGAAGGACGAAGTGGTTTATAGCGAGGCCCTAGAGACAGTGGAGGTTCTTTCCGCTTTGGAATGCGGGCATATTGTCCTCTCAGATACGCTATTTACTGTTAAAAACCGAGCAGAGCGAGCCGGACGCGTTCGTCCCGAAGATTCTCTGGACGGTGCGGGATGGGACGCAGCAGCCAAAAATGTAAATGCCTTTGCCAAGATGGTTCTGGAAGAGTACGGTATGAAGAGTGCAGTCCATCCTCATGTAGGTGGATACTTGGAAGCTGACTTCGAGATAGATGCCATCCTAGAACGGACCGATCCTGATGTGGTGGGTCTCTGCTTTGATATGGCTCATATCGCCTACGGAGGCGGCGATCCGGTGGCTGTGCTGGACAAGTGGCGAGACCGTACATTCTACGTACATATCAAAGAGTGCAATAATCACGTTCGTCAAGAAGTCGTCGACCGCGAAGGTGACTATTTTGATGGCGTTGAATCGGGCGTCTTTCCTGCATTGGGCAAAGGAACCGTTGACTGGCAAAGCATCAATAAAATTCTGCATGAGATGGATTATGATGGCTGGGGAACAGTTGAACAGGACATTCTGCCCAGCCAAGGGATTGATGCATTGGAAAGTGCTATTGCCAACCGGGCATTTTTGCGTAATGAGTTAGATTGGTAGAGAGAAAATTGGTGATTTCAGATTGATGGTTGCTGGGGAATCAGTGTAAAGGCAAAACCAATTCACTGCTTTACAAAACGATTTGTAACAATGCGTTACTTTCTGGCTTTAAGAAACTTCAGTCTGAGCTCCCCAATCGTCAATTTTCTTCTCTTCAATATATTTTGTTGTACCTCACATTTACTATTCAACTACTAAGGAGAATTTCAAATGAATCGACGATGGACTTTGAGTATGGCCTTAATCGCGGTACTTGCACTATTTGTATCCGCCTGTGCGACTCCCGCAGCTTCCCCGGCCCCAGACGCTGCACCTGCAGGTGATGAAGCAGCAGAAGAGACGCAAGTTATGCAGTCTGGCTTAGTCTTTGGCTTTGCATCCCATGAAGCACCTGGGGACTCTGGTTTCTGGGGCATTGTAGAGAAGGGTTGTAAGGACGCAGCGGCTTCCCTGGGTGCAGAGTGTAAATCGGCCGGTAGCATTGATCCTGTTGAACAGGCGCAGATTGTTTCGGATTATGTAGCAGAAGGCGTTGATGGCATCATCGTCTCGTTGGCCAATCCAGAAGCTATGGCCGATTCAGTTCGTGCGGCCGTTGCGGCTGGCATTCCTGTGATCACCATGAACTCTGGTGTTAACAATTGGGAAGAGTTGGGTGCATTAACCCATGTTGGCCAGAGCGAATTCCCGGCTGGTGCAGGTGCTGGCAAGCGCATGGACGCCGCGGGCCTAGCCAAGGTTGTCTGTGTTGTTCATGAAGAGTCAAATATTGCTCTGGAAGAGCGCTGTGATGGTCTTGAGAGTACCTTCAGTGGTGAAGTTGAGCGCTTCAACGTAGCAAGTACTGGCACTGGTGACATTGCTGGGACAAGCGCTTCAATTCAGGATAAGCTGACTGCCGACGATTCTGTTGATGGTATTCTGACCCTGAATCCAGATGTTGCTATCGCTGCTCTAGATGCAATGAAGTCAGCAGGTGTTACTGACCGCGTTACGCTTGGCACCTTCGATCTCAGTGGTCCTGTTGTTGAAGCAATCCAAGCTGGCGAAATCATCTTTGGTATTGATCAGCAGCCTTATCTTCAGGGTTATCTACCCGCAACCATGCTCCATCTCTACAACACCAATCTAAATGTTGTTGGTGGTGGCCTGCCGGTCCTTACAGGTCCTGGCTTTGTTACACCAGACAATGCAGAAGCCGTTGCTGAATTGGCTGCAGGCGGCACACGCTAAGGCACAAGGGTTTTACGCTTCGATCCACCTACCCGCGTAGACCCTTTTGTTTTCAGTAGATTACGATTGTTAGCGAAGACGTTCACATCATGGATAATCAGTTGATCACAATGTCGTTCTCTTTGGCGACAGTCGCAAAGTGACGGACCGATGAATCGTTCATTGATATTGCAATCTGCTCTGAAAAAAAGACAAGGATTCAGATGGGTTGGCAGGATCATTTTATCGTCTGTGGTGACTCTTGATCCATGAAAAACTACTGAGAATGCGCACTTGCGGCGCGAGGTGTACCTACTCTATTCGAAATATATATGGCCAGAAAAGTACTGTCCTACCTTCTTGGGATTTTCCAGAGTGGATTGGACAAGAGGCGGGATAAGACTTTTCTGGTTTACACAGAGTCACTCAGAGGAGGCACAGAGCCACACAGAAAAAGAGTTTGATGGGGAGAATTTCTCTGCGGCTCTCTGTGAATACTCAGTGAATCTCTGTGAAATCCCGACTCGGTGTAATCTGGTGAAGTATTCTAAGAGTCTGATTCGTCTGTGTCAGGGTCGTTTTGTCTATCAATCCACCAATGACTGTCTATCGAAAGGAGAAGTGCTATGGCCAACAGCGCGGCGGCGCCCTCACAGAGTACAGGAACACAAGATGAACGGTTAGCCCAGATCGGTCTCTTTCGTTCCTTACTTCTTCGACCCGAAATCGGGGCACTATTGGGTGCTTTGCTCATCTATGTTATCTTTGCCCTGGCTGCACCTGAAATTTTTCCTTCCATTCGGGGTGCAGCACGCTTTCTTGATCCCACTGCAACGCTTGGCATTATGGCTGTCGCTGTGGCGTTATTGATGATTGGCGGTGAGTTTGATCTCTCGGCGGGCGTCATGACAGGCTCTACTGGGTTGCTTTTTAGCTATTTAACGACAACCGATTGTCTGAATGTGGGTTGGCTTGGCTTAGGTGGCGGACAAGAGTGCTTCAATTTTGGACTCGATGTGTGGAGCGCAATGCTCATTGCTCTAATTTTTGCTCTTGCAATTGGCTTCCTCAATGGATTGTTGGTTGTGCGAACGGCCTTACCAAGCTTTATTGTCACTTTGGGCACATTCTTTATTTTGCGCGGGGTTAATGTCGGTGTAACGAGATTGATGACTGACCAAGTCCGCGTCACAAATATTGACAATGCACCTGGGTATGATACGGCGCAAACATTACTCAATGCAGAATTCATGATGCTTGGCGAAAACTTCCGTTCATCGCTCATCTGGATGATATTGATTACGATTTTGGCAACGTGGATTCTTACACGAACTCGGGTGGGTAGCTGGATTTTTGCCATTGGTGGCGATTTTAATGCGGCGCGTAGTATCGGTGTTCCAGCGGCTAGAGTTAAGATCGGCCTCTTTATGACCACAGCAGGGGCTGGCTGGCTGGTAGGAATGATGACAGCACTTCGTCTACGTTCAACAGTTGCTAGCCAAGGTGTGGGCCAGGAGTTTATCTTTATTATTGCAGCAGTGATTGGTGGTTGCCTTCTAACAGGTGGTGATGGTTCAGCCATCGGGGCGGCTGTTGGGGCATTGGTCTTTGGTATGACCCGTACAGGCATTACATTTGCTGGATGGGAGACGGATTGGCTTTTTGCCTTCCTAGGTGTCATGCTCATGGCCGCGGTCTTCGCCAATAACTTCGTGCGGACCCAAGCCCAGAGCTTACGTATGGCTCAAACACGCCAAAGAGACCAAGAGGATGAAGAGGATGAAGGGGGTTAAGGTAGCGCAATGAGTGATAAAAGAGAGCCAATATTAGAGGTACGAAACATTTCTAAGCTATTTGGAAGCGTTATTGCGCTATCCGACGTTTCGGCTCATGTCTATCCAGGCGAGGTCACTTGCATCTTGGGCGATAATGGTGCAGGAAAGTCAACATTAATCAAAACATTGGCGGGTGTACATAAGCCCACCACAGGTGACTATATTTTTGAGGGCAAAAAGGTTGAATTTAATTCACCTCGGGATGCGTTGGATATGGGCATCGCCACCGTCTACCAAGATCTAGCGTTGGTGCCGCTAATGTCTGTCTGGCGCAACTTCTTTTTGGGTTCCGAACCAACAAAAGGGTTTGGCCCATTCAGACGGATTGACCTCAACGCGTCCAAAGAAATTTCCGTACGAGAGATGAAGAAGATGGGGATCGATGTGCGCGATCCGGAGCAGCCAGTTGGGACTATGTCTGGTGGTGAGAGGCAGTCGGTGGCCATCTCACGAGCCATCTATTTTGGTGCAAAGGTGCTCATCCTGGATGAACCGACCGCTGCCTTGGGCGTCAAACAGTCTGGCACGGTCTTGCGATACATTTTGGAGGCGCGAAACCGAGGGTTGGGTGTTATCTTCATCACCCACAATCCACATCACGCTTACCCGGTCGGTGATCATTTTGTGGTGCTGCGTCGAGGGAAGGTTTTTGGAGATTTCCGGAAGGACGAAATTACCCAAGACAGGTTAGTCTATATGATGGCAGGCGGTGAGGATCTGGATCAATTACAGGAGGAGTTGGCGGCATTGCGGCAGAGTGCCTAATGAACTACATCTTCAACGAATTTAGACACCAAAGTGTCGACTTCACAGATGAAAAACTTGTCGCCGAATATGATAGCAAGCAACTTGCCACGATTGAGGATGGGCGTGAGTTGGCTAAGGAACTTGGTATTGAAGCGCAACATCGGGTCATCGAATTTGGCCCAGGAACCGGTGCGCTCAGTATAGCGATGAGTGAGATCTGTACTCACGTTTACGCTGTCGATACGTCTCAGCCGATGCTGGCCTTTATAAAAAAATCTGCAGCCGACCAAAAGGTGCGAAATCTTTCTACCCATCACGCCGGCTTTTTGTCCTATGAGCATGAGAATGAAGCTGTGGACTTCATCATTACCAAGTTTGCCTTTCATCATCTGCCGGATATGTGGAAGGCTGTTGCATTGACACGAATGAATGCAATGTTAAAGCTAGGTGGTCGATTGTACATTGAAGATGTCATCTTTTCATTTGAGCCTCACAGATATCAGACAGTGCTCGACAGCTGGATAGAGCAGGTGACACAACGAAGTGGCTGGTCTCGAGATGATTTCGAGGTACATGTAAATGAGGAATACAGCACTTTTTCGTGGATACTAGAAGGAATGATCCGCGATGCAGGTTTTCGACTGATTGACGCGAATTACTGGTCGGAGACGTATGGTAATATCCTAGTTGAAAAGGTGAGTAGTCATGCGCAGATTTAACACATCTGGGCCGTGTGATCCAAAAAAACACTACACTGTGCTACGCCAGAATCTGATTGCAGAGGGTCAGAAGATTGTAGAGGCTGGGCGTTATTTTACGCTCTTTGCACCTCGACAGGCAGGGAAGACGACCTATTTTCAGTTGCTGTTGGAACATCTCAAATCACAGGAATACACGCCGCTTTGGATCAGCTTTGAGGGGTTAGGGGGATTACCCTTAGAACGTTTTTATGTTGGAGTTAACCGCTATTTACAGCTCGAATTTGAAAAATGTAACATCAAGATCGACGGAGTTGTCATTCGTGATCACCTGAGCTTACGATCATACCTAGAAGAGGTGTCAAAGCAAAGCTCTTCTATAGTCTTAGTTATTGATGAATTCGAAGAAGTATCCCCAGAGGCGTTGCATGGCATTATGCACACCTTTCGTGCGATGTATCACAAACGGGAGGAGCACGGTCTTCAATCTCTCGTGTTGGCAGGGGTAAGCACGCTGGTCGAATTAATTCTTGAGTCTGCATCGCCATTTAACGTCACCGATCAGGTTGAGGTGCCTTATTTTTCTCATGAAGAAGTGGGTGAACTCATCAAAATGCATGTCGAGGAATCGGGGCAGCACTTTGATGATGAGGTCATTCGTGCCATCTATGTAAATACAAGCGGGCAGCCAGGTTTGGTCAATGCGCTCTGTGAATACATTACAACCAAAATTGTCCCTGATAAAAGCCTGCCTGTGACGGTGGATGCGTTTTATACAACGCTTAAACATTTCCTGACCCATCACTTAGATAAGAATGTCGTCAATATCGTTCAAAAGGCCAAACAGAAACGGGAATTTATGCTACGTGTTCTATTTGGCAATGAACCAATTCCGTTTGTCCGCAGCGATGACACGATTGCGTTTCTCTATGCCCACGGCGTTATTGACAATGTCGATGGATACGTAGATATTACTGTGCCGCTCTACGCCAAGACGCTCATCGCGGCATTCCGCCCTTTGCTCAATGGCGAAAGCAGATACTTTATCGAATCCGTCACAGATACGTTTCAACAGTATGTGACGCCAGACGGTCTCGATTTGAATGCGATGCTAAAACGATATGAGGCCTATGTACGACGCCGCGGCTTTCGGGCTTTTGACACAGAGCAACTAAGAGAAGGGGCTTGGCATTACTCGCTCGATGGGTTCATCAATTTTTTGGTTAACGATCTCGGCGGCGATACTTTGGTAGAAACGCCAACAGGTCGTGGCCGGACTGATATTCTCGTCCTTTACAGAAACCATAAACAGATAATCGAAACCAAGGTCTTCACAACACCCTCTCGGTTTGAAAATGGCAAAGTCCAGCTCGCTACCTACTTGGCTACAGAGGAATTGGCAGAAAGGTACTACGTGGTCTTCAGCAATGCACATTCTGAAACTGATCAGCTCTACTTTGACGAGGTTATTGAAGGAAAACGCATCTACACCCACATCATACGAACGAAATTCGAACAAGCCAGTCGGGCAAAAGCACCGAAAGTAGATGAAGATGATGCATAATATGCTCATGCAGTGATTCATTTTATCTACTCTAGATGGTTTGAACCTTTTGACCACTCAGAAAGAATGCTTACAATATCTTGATTGACCCGAATCTTGGTCGGCAGCGGATGGTCACCCAGGACAAGTTCAACTACAGCCTCTGCATAATGTTCAGACGGGGAATCTGCCCATTGGTGCTCCGCACGCCAAGCTGTGTCAGAGGGAAGATTAAGGAGAGAAAGAATGGTAGGTCGTAACTTCTGATGTGCATCACACTGAAACTCGACATGGTGTGCCCATTCATGGACAAGGGCAGCCTGTAGAAAAGCTGGGGTACCTGGGACACGGACGGTCACTGTGGTCGATCGGGGATCGTAGACGGCCCGGCTCTCCAAATCAGGATTTGTGTTCAGCGTTACGTCCCCAAAACAGTCAGTTCGGGCAGAAAAAGTTGACAAAAATTGCGCCCAAGTGTCGTTAGCCAGGTCTCGAAAATCGGCAGCGACAGTAGAGCTGAAGTGCATTTGTGGCTCTCGGATTGTTGGCATGGGGCACTCACGAATCGATCCGACACCAATTAGCAGGAGAAGAAGCAAGGTATTTCGTAACATTAATTTTCTCGAACCACGGGCGTCCACCGTTGCTCCCGACGTGCGATTTTATTGGTTAGTGATTCGCTGTCATACGAAATTGGGATTGCATCCGCAACTTGAACCGGTGTTTGGAGCGTGTTTACATTCAGGGTGGCAAATTGACCGGAATCGCTCGATAGCACAGCTGCAAGGTAGACACCGCATTGACGACAAATATAAAATTCAGCAGATTTTGTTCCGAATCGATAGCGATGAAGTTGCGATTCGTCTTGAATTTGGAACACTACTGAGCCGTTCGGATCGGTAGTTGTACGAACGCCGTGTGCTCGACAAAAGCCACATTGACAAGCGCGAATAGTCCAAGATTTTGGCCGTTGTGATGCACGAAATCGAAAGCCAATGTTACCACAATGACAACTTCCATTGTAGATAGGTATTTGGTTGGACATGGTTTTCCATTCCATTATAAGAAATTATCTGGTTCAAACCTTTGCGTTTAGCGAATGACGTTTTATCTAAACCTCAATTTATTATCCATCATATTATGAACCTTGAAAAGAAATATCCCAATATTGCGAACTGGATTGCAAGTGGTTGTATCGAGCTAGGCCAATGTGATGCGTATACTGATGTAACGGCCAGAGTAATGGATGAAGGCGGTGTTGTGTGGGAAACGGATGAGGAATTTGCCGGCCTAGAGGAGATGCTTAACGCAATTGAAAGCGGACTCAGGGAGTGGTATGCCTAGCCGACCCAATTAGAAAAACAAGGCACAGCAAAAAAAGAAAATTTACCATAAAGACGTTGAAGAAAATGAATTCCCTCGAAGTACAGCATAGATTAATTCCTTCAATCACTTCATGGTTTCAATCGTTCCTCGGAATAAAGCCAGCTCTATAATCGCAAAGGAACAGTAGCCATGAAATTTGGCCTATTTATGATGCCGATCCATCCCCCAGAGAAGGATCGAACCCAGTGCTTTGAAGAAGATATTGAACTAATCGTCCGCGCCGACGAACTCGGCATGTGCGAAGCCTGGATTGGTCAACACCACACTGTGGCATGGGAGCCAATTCCCAGCAACGATGTATTTATCGCCAACCTGCTGCCGCGTACAAAGCAGATCAAGTTGGGAACTGGGGTCTCGATCATGCCACAGCATCATCCGGTCAACGTGGCGGTGCGGGCGGCCTTTTTGGATCACCTTTCTCGGGGGCGCATCTACTGTGGATTTGGCCAGGGTGGCGTAGCAACGGACTGGGGTCTTTTTGATCTGCCTGATCCCAAGACTCAAGGGTTAATGACGGTCGAGGCCATGGATATGGTTCTCAAGCTATGGCTAACTGACGCGCCCTTCAATTTTCAAGGTGATTTCTACAATATCAAGCTCGAAAATCCAATTCCTGAACAGGGCATTGGAGAATTGCTTAAGCCCTATCAAAGGCCTCACCCGCCTATCGGTATGAGTGTGATGCGAGAAGGGTCTTTGGCTGCAAAGACGGCTGGAGAACGGGGATGGATGCCGCTGAGCACTAGCTTGGTTCCAATTTCCACAGTGAAGACTCATTGGGCTACCTATTGTGAAGCAGCAGATGCTGCAGGCCAACCAGAGCCAGACCGAGCGATCTGGCGTATCTCCCGCAGCATTCTCGTCGCTGACTCGAACCAGGAGGCGTGGGATCTAGCCAAAAGTGGCACGTTTGCTCGTTCCTTTGAATATCTCATTACGGTGATTAAAGCGGGCAATGCATTGAATCTACTAAAAGGCAATTTAGATATTCCTGACGAAGAGATCACAACCGAATATATCCTGCAAAACCTATGCATCATCGGTGATAAGGCGAGCTGCCTCGAACAGCTTCACGCACTCTACGATGAAGTCGGCGGCTTCGGCACCTTCCTCATGGTTGCGCACGACTGGGATGATAAGGCAAAATGGGTCAAAAGTATGGAGGTGCTGGCAGAAGAGATTGTGCCAGCGTTACCTTAGATTCTCAGCAGACCGCAACGGATCGTTGACTGTCATTTCGGCGATAGGAGAAATCTGCTATTCGGCCAGGTACAGATTTCTCCCATACCTCATTGGATGACAGATTGCGGTCTACTGATTATAGAAAGGAAAGCCCTATCTATGGCTATATCTTCACTACAGCCTGTTATAGACCCAAACAAATCGTACACATTTAGTGATTACTTTAAGCTAAATCCTCGTATCGGCGAGTTCACTAAATATTTTGGATATCGTCACGAGAATCAAGATTATCGTCTGCCCCAGATAGATATTGATGAGGGTTATTTTGCTCCACTACAGCGGGAGCTAAATGAGATCTTGCTCTACGTTGATTTGACAAGTGAAATTGCGCGCCGAGAAGTGTTAATAGCACCTGTTCTGCTAAATATAGCACGATATCTGAAAATAAAAATTTATATTGAATACTATTTAGATGTATCGAATCAACTGCGTGGGACCGTCGATTATTATCTCGAAAATTCAGGAAACTTTCTTGTCGTTGAGGCCAAAAACGAGAGCCTAGAGCGCGGCTTCGTTCAACTGGCCGCCGAGTTAATCGCATTAGATCAATTGCAAGAAAATACAAATTCAATGCTGTATGGTGCTGTATCTGTAGGCAGAGTTTGGCAATTTGGCATTTTAGAACCAAAGACAAAAACGATTATTCAAGACATTAATTTATTTCAGGTTCCAGCGGAATTATCACAATTGCTAAAAGTCTTAGCAGCAATTTTAGAGTAGAACCATCGTAAGACTAGCGCGGTTTTACCTCAGTCCGAAGAATGCTAGGACGCGGATTTACAGGATTTTCAGGATCTGATTGTCGGTTATTGAAAACTTGACTAAAATGTACCGACTTTTTGCATCTAAGCCAGCTAAGCAAACAAGGGGGAATCAATGAAAACTGAACGACTGACGATGGCCCAAGCCATTGTTAAATTCATGAAAAATCAGTACACTGAGCGGGATGGTGTAGAGCATCAGTTCTTTGCTGGCTGCTTTGGCATCTTCGGCCACGGAAATGTGGCTGGGATGGGACAGGCTCTCCAACAATATCCTGACTTTCGTTACTACCAGACACGCAACGAACAGGCTATGGTCCACACAGCAGCGGCCTTTGCCAAGCATAGCAACCGACTCCGCACCCTCGCTTGCACCACATCCATTGGACCAGGCGCGACCAACATGGTGACCGGTGCCGCTACAGCCACCGTCAACCGATTGCCAGTTCTTCTATTGCCTGGTGATATCTTTGCCCGCCGCAATGTTGCACCAGTTCTGCAACAAGTTGAATGGGAGCATTCCCAGGACATTTCGGCCAATGACTGCTTCAAACCAGTCAGCCGCTATTGGGACCGCATCAATCGTCCCGATCAGTTGGTGACCTCGCTCATCGAAGCCATGCGTGTGCTGACCAGCCCAGCCGATACCGGTACCGTTACTCTGGCAATCCCCCAAGATGTGCAGACCGAGGCGTGGGACTATCCAGCCGAACTCTTCGAAAAGCGGATCTGGCGCGTCCCTCGCAACCGTGCCGATGTGGGCGAGATTGCCCGTGCGGCCGAGGCCATTCGTGATGCTCAGAAGCCGGTTATTGTGGCAGGGGGTGGTGTTCTTTACAGCGAGGCGACGGACGCACTAAAGCAGTTTGTTGAGCAGACTGGCATCCCCGTAACAGAAACCATGGCAGGAAAAGGCAGCCTGCGCTATGACCATCCCCTTAACTTGGGTGCGGTCGGCGCAACGGGTACCAATGGTGCCTTTGAAGTCTGCCAGCAGGCCGATCTTGTCATCGGGATCGGCACCCGATATAGCGACTTTACTACAGGCAGCAAGACTGTTTGGCAGAATCCAAACGTGCGCTTTGTCAACATCAATGTGGCCGAGTTTGATGCGTTCAAACACGCGGCGATTCCCCTGGCGGGCGATGCTCGCGTTACGCTGGAGGAGTTGCTCGCGGCCCTAAATGGCTACACGAATAGCAATGCCAATCAGCAGCAGGCCAAAGCACTCCACGAAGCGTGGGAAGCCGAGGTTGATACGCAATACGCTATCAAGACGGCAGAGAGCGGCTTGCCCTACCAAGGTGCGCTCATCGGAGCCGTCAACGATCAGGGTGATCCTGACGCCGTTATGGTGGCTGCTGCCGGTTCGTTGCCGGGCGATATGCATAAGCTTTGGCGTGCCCGTCATCCCAAGCAGTATCATCTCGAATATGGCTACTCTTGCATGGGGTACGAAATCGCTGGCGCACTCGGCGTCAAGATGGCCGAGCCAGACCGGGAAGTCTATGTCATGGTGGGCGACGGCTCGTATCTAATGATGGCGACCGATCTCATCACCTCTGTTCAGGAAGGCTACAAGCTGACGGTCGTACTGATGGACAACAGCGGATTCCGTTCCATCGGCGCACTCAGTCGCTCCCTTGGGCAAGGTGGTTTTGGAACCAGATACGTTTTCCCGGACAATGTCGAGGCACCGCATCAGAATGGTCAGAGTCACAACGGTCTCCCCACCGACACCATTGGATACGATGCCCATACGCTTCCAGTAGACTTGGCAACTAATGCAGAATCGCTGGGCTGCCACGTCATCCGCTGTCAGAGCGTAGACGATGTGGTACAAGCGCTTGAGGATGCCAAAGCCATCGATAAGACAACGGTGCTTCACGTTCCCAATGATCGCTACCTAGGCGTCCCCGGCTATGGCTCCTGGTGGGATGTCCCGGTGGCCGAAGTTAGCGAGTTGGATTCAGTGCAAGCAGCTCGCGAAGAGTGGGAAGAGATGCGCGCACAAGAGCGATTTTACATTTAGGAATCGAATGCAAACAAACATCGGAATCATCGGCATGGGTTGGATGGGTTCGGTCCATGCTCGCTCTTATAATGCCGTAAAAGATAAATTTCACAGTGAGGGTCTTAAGCCGCGACTGGTCATTTGCGCGGATGATGTGTCAGCGCGTGGTGAAGAGGCCCAAGCCCGCTTCGGATTTGAAGAGGCGACAACCAACTGGGTGGACGTGATTAACCACCCTGAGGTCAATGTGGTTGATATCACTTCACCTAACTTTTTACATCGCGAAATGGTGCTGGCAGCCATCGAAGCAGGCAAGCATGTGATGTGTGAGAAGCCCATTGGCACATTGCCAGATGACGTGGCCACCGTCTATCGCGCAGCCAGAAAGGCTGGGGTCATGACCTTCACCGGCCTCAACTATCGTTGGGCACCCCACGTACAGTATGCCAAACAGATGATCGACTCGGGACAGTTGGGCGAAATTACCAACTACTATGGCCGCTTCTTCACCATGTATGCCTCCAACCCGCTTGGCCAGCTCAGTTGGCGCTTCCTCCAGGAAAAGGCTGGCACAGGGGCATTAGGGGATCTCATGCCCCATACAGTAGACATGGCTTACTATCTGGTGGGTCCACTAAAGCGGGTCATTAGCAATAAGCAGACTATCATCAAAGAGCGCCCATTACCAGTCCCGGGTCGTGGCACACACTTTTCCATGGGTGAGCCGGACGATCCCAAAGGGGCTGTGACCACCGAAGATTACGCTGGTGCTTTGGTCGAATTTGAGAATGGCGCAACCGGCACATTAGAGGTAAGCCGCGCCACCCGAGGCCCCCAGTTGGAAAACAACTTCGAGATCTACGGAACCAAGGGGGCTATCCGTTGGAGCTTCGAGAATATGGATGAACTGTACATCTACCTGCCTGATGGCTCGCCTGAACGAGAGGGGTTTGTGCGGGTCATTTCAGGTCCAGACATGCCCTACTATGCCAACTTTCAACCTGGGCCAGGCAATAACCTAAGCTACGATGATCTCAAAGTCATTGAAGCCTACCATTTCCTTAAATCGATTAGTACGGGTGAGCAGCATGAACCGAGTTTTGCGTCAGCCTATCAGTTTGCTAAGGCTCTGGATGCTATGATGCGCTCATGGGAAAGCGGCGGTTGGGAAGAGGTGAGGGATATTTAGCATTTCAGCTCTAGTCAGCGCTTCAGCTATTCAGCTCTCATCCATCTCGGTTGCCACGCTGACAGGCTGATAGCTGATTGGCTGACCAACTGAGAACAAAAAAATGAACAACCACCACATAAAATCAGATTATTCGCAAACCAAGGTCATGGAGATCACCCGAGAATCCGCCGGGTGGGACTATCTGACTTTTCGTATCATCAAATTGCAGGCGGGCGAAAGCTATAGTGAGGAGACGGGCGGCGATGAGGTTGCGTTGGTTCCGCTAGAGGGTGCAGCCATGCTATCTGCTGATGCTCAGGAGTGGAACGTCTCTCGGGAGAATGTCTTTACCCAGATGCCCCATGTGCTCTATGTGCCACCAAGCAAAACAATCCATGTCAATGCGACATCAGACTTCGAGTTTGCTTTGGGCGGTGCGCCTGCGGAGGGCAAATACCCAACTCGTCTCTTTACACCTGCCGAGCAGAAGGTGGAGGTGCGTGGTGGTGGACCGGCCATTCGTGAGGTTCATCATACGTTGGCTTGGCCATTGCCTGCTGAACGATTGATTCTTTTCGAGGTATACGTCCCTGGTGGCACTTGGTCTGGCTGGCCGCCCCACTGCCATGAAGGATACGGTGGCTCGCCCTACTTGGAAGAGACCTACTACTACCGAATCATGCCGGAAACGGGCAAAGCCTTTCATCGCAACTACCGGGTTGATACGGATTTCGACGAGATTATTCCTGCTGGTCACGGTGACTGTGTCATTGTCAGCGAAGGGTTTCATCCAGTGGCCGCGAATCCAGGGGCCAATGTCTATTTTCTGAATTACTTGGCTGGCGAACCGCAAAACGAGGGGCGCGACTATGTACCGTTCGAAGATCCAGATACAACGTGGATCAAAGAAAATTGGGACGCGAATAAGATGACGTTGCCAATTGAGTGGAAGTGAGATCGTGATTCGTGGTATTGTGAACTGGTATTGTGAACTGTCGTGCTAATGGAAATTCGTTGGATTACCAGCATCGCCCTCCACTATGTTCCAAATAACACAAACAGATCGAGCGCTAGTACACGAACCACGCACGACGCATGACGGAGAAACTTCAATGCTTGTTCCAATGAAAACGCTACTGGATGGGGCAGTAAAGGGCGGTTACGCGGTCGGCTCGTTCAACGTGGCGTCCTATGAGATGATGGAAGTTGTAATTCGCACGGCAGCCGAGTGTAAATCACCAGTCATTGTATCGACAAGTTCGGCAGAGGCGCGTTATCTGGATCCAGACGTGGTTGTGGCAGCAGCAGGCGCACTTTCGAGAAAGTATGCAACACCGATTGCGCTCCATTTGGATCACGGTGATTCATTTGAAATGGCGATGAAATGCATTCGGGCAGGATATACGTCAGTAATGTATGATGGCTCTCATCACCCGCTCGATGAGAATATCCAAGTTACCCAAACGGTGGTGTCAGCGGCCCATGCAGTCGGCGTTACAGTTGAAGGGGAGATTGGCCGAATCCAGGGTGTGGAAGATGATCTAACGGTAGATGAGCATGAGGCCTCTATGAGCGACGTAGGGGAGGCAACCCGCTTTGCTCAGGAGACGGCTGTGGATGCATTGGCGGTTGCCATCGGGAATGCCCACGGATTCTATAAGATGGAACCCAAGCTAGACATGGAGAGGCTGTCGGCCATCCGAAGCGCAACAGGGATTCCGATTGTCCTCCACGGTGGCACAGGCATTCCTGCGGACCAGATACGGGAGGCCATAACGCTGGGGATTGCCAAGATCAACGTAGCCTCTAAGATCCGGCGTGCCTATATGAATTCGCTTCACAGCGCGCTAGCACAGGATCCGAATACAACCGAAGTGCGGGATGTTATGACGATAGGGCGCAATGCCATGTCTATGGCTATCCAGGAGAGTATGGAAATGTTAGGTTCCGTTGGGAAACGTGGTACAGTATAGAGCATTATGCTACGACCACTACCCGTTAGTACTGGAACCTTCCGTAAAATTATTGAGAGTGGTACCGTCTATGTAGATAAGACTCGGTATATGTATGAGTTGATTCAACATCCGACGGCTATCTATTTTCTGTCGCGCCCAAGACGATTTGGGAAAACCTTAACAGTCTCGGCATTAGACGAGATATTTCAAGGCAATCAGGAGCTATTCAAAGGGCTTTGGATTGATACCGACACGGACTATGATTGGCCAGTTCATCCAGTCATTCGGCTGGATTTTAGTGCTACTCAAGTTCGCTCTGTAGACGAAGTGGAGCAGGTCATTGATTATGAGATCCAACGAATCGCACGCGAAAACCGGCTAGATCTGTTCGGGTTCAACTATGCAACACGCTTTCAGGATCTAATTCGCCAATTGTCAACCCAAGCCCCTGTCGTCATTTTGATTGATGAATATGACAAGCCGATTCTGGACAACATTACCGATACGCAGAAAGCCAAGGATATCCAGGATCTGCTAAGAGGATTTTATGGCGTAGTCAAGGCATTGGAAGCCCATATCCGCTTTGTCTTTATCACAGGAATTAGCAAGTTTAGTAAAGTAGGCATCTTTTCGCAGCTAAACAATTTACTGGATATCACCCTTGATTACCGCTATGCAACCATGTTTGGCATTACACAACAGGAGTTAGAACACAACTTTGCTGAATATATGAATGCATTTGCGAACAAAGAGGGCCTCTCTAGGAGTATTCTGCTAGAGAAAATTCGTATATGGTATAACGGTTTCCGCTTTTCTGATATAGATTGTGCAGTTTACAATCCATACTCTACTGTTCTACTCTTTGATAGGCAGAAGTTCTCTGGCTACTGGTTCGAGACTGGCACACCGACATTCCTAATCCAACTCATCCAAAAGCGTAATTTCGATCTGGAACTGTTGGAAGACCTAAAGGTAAGCGAACATGCCTTTAGTACCTACGAGGTGGGCAATCTGGCCATTGTCCCACTTCTTTTCCAGACTGGTTATCTAACCATCCGAGACTATGACCAGAGCGACCAGACATACGAGTTAGAATACCCAAACTACGAAGTTGAGAACGCGTTTCTAACTCAGCTTCTTAGCCAATTCAGTGAGACAGAACAGGCACTGAGTGAAAGCCATCTGCGGAAGCTCGTCTCTGCACTATACGACTACAATCTGGAACGATTCTTTGAAGTGCTGAAGGTTGTCTATGCGAATATCGACTACGATCTTCAGCTCGACTATGAAAAATATTCTCAAAGTATCTTCTTCCTTATTTTCCGGTTGATTGGCATAAAGATTTCTGCTGAGGTTAAGACAAACAAGGGCAGAATCGATGCCGTTGTGGAGTTGGCAGAGCGCATCTACCTCTTTGAATTCAAAATCAACGCGACCGCAGAAATTGCTATGGAGCAGATTAAGCAAAACAGTTACTTTCAGAAGTATCTACTCCATGATAAGTCCATTACACTTGTGGGCGTCAACTTCAGCACCACAGCCCGACAGGTCGACTCGTGGGACAGCATCGATTTGTCAACGAGCGAAAGGTGAAATCTCATGGCGAACAACGATTCATACCAACACAGTTCCCTCGAAAACAAGATCGCCGTCGTTACTGGCAGTACCCAAGGGCTAGGCGAAACGACGGCTCGCCTCTTCAAAGAACGAGGTGTGAAGGGCATACTTATCACTGGGCGCAACGCGGAACGGGGTAATGCAGTGGCTGCAGAGCTGACCGGTGGTGGTTGCACAGCACACTTTGTGCAAGCGGATCTAGCGGATCTTCGAGGCTGTCGCTCTATCATCAACGCCGCTGACGAGCACTTTGGCACCCTGCATATACTGGTCAACGCGGGCGCACTGACAGTACGTGGCACAATTTGGGATACGACGCCCGAACTATTCGATCAGATGATGAACATTAATACTCGAGCGCCCTTCTTTCTGATGCAAGATGCCATTCGGATCATGGAGCGGGATGGTGTAGAGGGTTCAATCGTGAACATCTCTAGCGTGGCATCTAATGGCAGTGTCCCAATGCTGGCTCCCTATGCCATTTCTAAAGGGGCGCTCAATATTGCCACCAAAAACGTAGCCTATGCCGTCATGCGCAGCCGAATTCGGGTGAATGCACTGGCCATAGGGTGGATGGATACTCCCGGAGAAGATGTCATCCAGCGCCGTTTCCATTCAGACGGCCGGGATTGGTTGGAAGCTGCCGAGGCGGAACAGCCCTTTGGGCGTCTACTCAAAATGGACGAAGTAGCCCGCTGTATAGCTTATTGCGCATCAGAGGAGTCAGGCATGATGACTGGGTGCGTTATTGATTTTGACCAATCTGTCTTTGGTGCCGGCCCCCAACCGGTACCACCTCCTGTGGAAGAGTGGCCAGAAGTCGATGGTGTCTCATACTCTTTCTAACAAAATAGCTTTCAGCCAATCAGCCGTCAGCTTTCAGCCAGGATTGGGCTATATTGCGGGGCCGATTCTTAGACTTTCCTATGCTCGGTCGTTAACGAAAGTTACTCGTTACCGTGGAATGAGCATTCTCTAATGCGGATCTGCCTCGAGAAGTCCGGCGTTAGAGATTACACGCAGTAGGAATTCTCAGAGTGAAAGAGAACGCCTCCTCCACCGAAATCGTGAACTACTTATGCTACGAGAAAAAAATTTTTACGTAACCATACCGCAGTCTCCCAGTACAACACACAGGGGGAAAACCTCTCTTTAAGTACGATATCAAGGAACCCAGTGCGTCGCACGTTTCGCATAAGTTAGCAGTATGATAGCGAAGTATATCGCCACCCCCACCAAGCAACGAGGAATAACATGCAGCAAAAGCAGCTTCAGATCGGCGTCATCGGTACCGGTGACATGGGTGGTCGTCACATTCGAAATTTTACTAGCGAAGTAGCCGCGGCTCAGGTTGTCGCCGTGATGGATATTGATCAAGCACGTTTGCAGACTATTGCCCAGGAGTGCGATGTACCCCATACATTTACCCGTAGTAGCGAATTAATCAACCACCCTGATGTGGCAGCCGTGCTAATTGCCACGCCTGATCGCTTCCATGCCGAAACAGCTCATGCTTGCATTCAAGCTGGAAAACCCGTGTTATGTGAGAAGCCTTTGGCAACCAGTGCTGCGGAGGCGTATAAAGTAATCGAGGCGGAAGTAGCACATGGGAATCGATTAGTCCAACTAGGCTTTATGCGAGAGTACGATCCAGCTCATCAAAAAGTTAAGCAGGTTAGCCAAAGTGGTGAATTGGGTAAAACGTTGGCCTTCCGCGGCGTACACATTAATCCAACCAAAGGCCAATTGCGGACAATCCAAGATGTCGTCACCAATTCGGCCATTCATGACATTCACTCTGCCCGATGGATGATGGCTGACGAAGTCGATACTGTCTACACCAGCTACATTCCCGGTGCATCCACTAAACCGAATTCTGCAAGACTTGTTTTGATTCAGCTGCAGTTTCGCAAAGGCGGATTGGGTCACATCGAATGCAATTCAGAATCAGGTTATGGCTACGAGGTGGATGTTAGGATGACGGGCGAGATGGGTAATGTCCACACGAATTCGTTAGAGAGCGCCGTTGTCTCTCATGGAGGGAATCGTAGCCAGCAGATTGACGAAGACTGGCTCCAACGGTTTGATGCTGCATACCTTCAAGAAGGAAGGGCCTGGGTTCAATCTATTCTAGACGGTACCCCAACAGGTCCCACGGCGTGGGATGGATATGTCTCTATGCTTGTGGCTGATGCGTGTGTTGAATCAGCCAAATCTGGCGTTGCCGTCAAGGTTGATGTACCCAAAATGCCAGCTCTCTATCGACGCTCATAGTATCAGTGCATAAAAATCTTCATTGAACATTTTATGAACGTCTATTTGGGAATCAAATTCCACAAAGACTGCAGCAACCGCCTGCTAATCGAGTCGATATCTAAGGTGTTGACTTCTCTTGGGTGTCAGTGTACCTGTGTAACCCGAGATGTGGAAGAGTGGGGAGCCAAGCATTTTTCACCTCAAGAGTTGATGAAACGCACATTCGAAATCATCGATTTATGTGATATCTGCCTCATTGACTTATCAGAAAAGGGGGTTGGTTTGGGCATAGAAGCTGGCTATGCCTTTGCACAAGGCAAACCTATTTATACGATTGCCAAAACAGGCTCCGACATCTCAACAACCCTCGCCGGAATCTCAACTGCTGTTTATCACTATCAGGGGATGGACGATCTCACCCTTTTTTTAGCTCGATTCATCAAATAGATTAATAGCTTTTCAGAGAAAGATCTCCCGATGGATGATAGCATTTCAGCGGGTTAGCCAGCTCACCGACTTGCCACGATTATGCATGGAACACATTATCTCGATATCATCTATGGCAAGCGCATTAAGGTATGGAAAGTATAGGCAAATATGACGTCAGCATCCCATGATCTCATCACTATCGGACGCGTTTCTATGGATCTCTTTGCCGAAGATATTGGTGCGAACTTTACTGATATTACTGGTTTTGAAACAGGGGTTGGCGGCAGTCCCTCCAATATTGCCATTGGCTCATCACGCTTGGGCCTGAAGACAGCATTACTCACCGCAGTCGGTGATGATGAGGTAGGCAAATTCGTGCTAAACTACCTGCAAAAGGAAAGCATTGACATTCGGTTCATACCACGAAAAGCCGAAGCACGAACAGGTATGGCCGTAGTTGGTGTCCAGCCGCCGGATAAATTCCCACTCGTTTTTTATCGCGAGGATCCAGCGGATATCCATCTTACTCTGGATGATGCAATCAAGCTGCCAATTGCTACAAGCCGGGCATTACAGCTATCTGGTACGGCCCTCAGCCGTGGGACTTGCCGAGATGTCACCCTCTATGCAGCGGAAGAGGCTACTCGCCATTCTGTAACAACATTCATGGATTTGGATCTGCGCCCAGATCAGTGGAGCCATCCACTCACATATGGCTTGAATATCCGGGCGGTTGTATCTCATCTGGATGTGATCATTGGCACAGAAGAAGAATGTTACGCAGCCTTTGCGCCCATACCTAATAGTGTAATGGAAGGCAAGCAGATTACCGATCTCCAAAAAGCAGAGGTTGAAAGCATCCTCCGCTCATTAGCTGACCAGCGCGATGGTCCACATACAGTTGTGCTCAAACGTGGTGCAAAAGGTGTTACTATCATTGAACAAGGAAATAAATCATTCGACATCCCGGGATACCCTGTAAAGGTATTGAATACAGTAGGAGCGGGTGATGCGTTTGCTAGTGGGCTTATCTATGGATACCTTCAAGATATGGGGTGGGAACAGGCGGCCCAATTTGCCAACGCTTGCGGTGCTATTGTTGTGACTCGTCACGGCTGCGGAACCGCCATGCCCACCAAAAAGGAAGTCACCGATTTTATGACAGTACGAAGATAAAGGGTAGACGAAAAGAATGAGTTGCTCCTTTGCTACACGAAAACCGAGCAATTCACCGTTGACTCGTAACCATTTGGCAATGTAGGGTAAACCAACAGTCGTCAATGCATTTTTAGTAGCACAGTCAGAAGTAGTGTCTAGTTTTGCCACTTTTCACAAAACAGGGCGATTTTTACTATACGAAAAACCAGAGAAAGCTGGTATGATAAGTAATTCTGGCACGTTCCTTGACGCTCCGCACCAAATAGCGCTCGGATTTGAACCAGTTACTATGGCTTAAGCAGATAGACTTACCCTCTTTTGAGTAATTGCTACCTATTGCTACACGAAGACTATTTTCCTCTAAATTTTCATTTTGAAGGTTGATTTCTTTTGAAATTCGTATTAGGATGGGTACATCCTCTGTTATTGTACTCGGCGTGCCGGTCGAAGACAGATGCTTGGTTACTTTGATAAGATTTAGGGAAAACCCGTTTGTTTTCAAAGCGCCTGCAGTAAACCATTTGCTTTTAGAGAGAACAAAGTTTAACAGATATCGCAGATAATTTGCCTGTGTCCTTAAGAAGTCTCTCTTGAACTCCATGGAGTTACCTTCTATTTAGGGGTATTAAACCTATGAAATTGCGTACAAGATATACGGTAGTCATTTTAGTTATCATTGCGGTCTTTATGATATGGCCCTTGGTTCATATCAGCGGCTTAGTTACTGCAGCGCCAACATTTACAGGTGATGCACCAGCTGACTTCGTTGGTCTAAATGTAATCAAGGTTGATGATCCAAGCTTTGGTGTTGGTTTGCCCGATGTAGGATTGCCCATTCAGTTTCCCGATGATCGGGTCAGTGGATGGGACATGAATGCTGCGTACTTCGAATATGATGACGAAGCAGACACCATGTACGTTGGCATCGACTGTTTTGAGATCTGCGGTGATGCAGATGGTGATGGAGATCCAGGCACCACAGGTCCTATACTGGAAGGGCTACAGGGCCGGGATGTGGCCGACTTTTCAGGCACCGAATCCTTTGCAGTCCTCATTGATACAGATAGTGATTGTGAGACCGATCCAAATTTCGCCATTGATGCTGCGATTGGCGTTCCGCTTGGTACAGATATCAGTGCAGTTGGCGCATATGAGTTTGTTGGTTCTCCCGCTAGTCCCTCCACAGGATTTGGTTCTGTGCTGAGCAATCCGGTAACAGTATTCGCTAGTCCAAGTGCTAATGCTCCTGATCTTGAATTGAGTATCGGCAACTTCTCAACATTGCCAGGATTTGATTTTACGCCTGGTGAAGCATTTAACTTTCAGATCACTGTTTTTATGGGATCGCTAGAGGATGATGGTATTGGCGAAGACTTCCTACCCGGGGCCTTAGAATGTATTCCAGTCATTCCGCCTCTATCGACCCCTACCCCAACCAACACATCGACTACGATTCCGACCGACACGCCAACCATTACGCCAACTATTGTCTTAACTGACACGCCAACCACTATTCCAACCATTACGCCCACGACTGTTCTCACTGATACACCAACCACTGTTCCAACCATTACGCCCACGACGGTCCCAACCGATACACCAACTACGGTTCCGACTGACACGCCAACCATTACGCCAACTATTGTCTTAACCGATACGCCAACCACTGTTCCAACCATTACGCCCACGACAGTCCCAACCGACACACCGACTACGGTTCCGACTGACACGCCAACACCAACCGACACAGCGACTACGATTCCGACCGATACGCCAACCATAGTTCCGACTGACACGCTAACCCCCACACCGACCGATACGGCGACCACGGTTCCGACTGATACACCAACCATTACGCCACCGCCAACAATATCACCCTCGCCGACGACGCCTCCACCGCCAACAATGTTGCCACCAACTGGTCCCAATGCTATTGAACTCAATCACATAGCTTTGACATCGGCACGAGACGTAGTTCCGTATCATGGACAGGCACCCTCTTGGATCGAGATAGAGTCGATTGGAGTGGCATCAAATATTTTGCCCATGTCCTGGTACTACACGACCGATCAATCAGGAGAACAAGTTGCCCAGTGGGACGTTGTAGATTATGCTGTTGGCTGGCATGTTAACAGTGCGGAGGTGGGCACGCCAGGAAATGTTGTAATGAGTGGTCACAACACCATTGGCGGTTCAGTATTCCAAAACCTATCATCACTCAAGCATGGGGATGTGGTCACAGTATGGAATGCTGACCAAGTCAAGTATACCTACACAGTTGATCAAGTGCGAGTTGTGCCAGAGAAAGAGGCCCATATTGCTCAACAAGAGGCCAATGCCAAGTGGTTGACTGACTTTGGTGATGAGCGTCTGACATTAGTCTCATGCTGGCCCGATTACAGTTCATCATTCCGTATTATTGTGGTAGCCCATAGAGATACGCGATGAGGCTAATTTAGAAGAATCAATCTTCATGGGAAGAGAATTTCTTGCCCTTCCCATGAATCTTAGCTTTCTTTCACCACTGCCAAATAAGTTCTTTAGAGGGTAAATTTATGAAATTTAGGACAGGATATACATTCGTTATCACGGCCATTGTCATGCTCATTACGATATGGCCATTCTCTCGCACCAGTAGCTTGGTTGCAGCCACACCAATTTTTACGGGTGATGTGCCGGCAGATTTTATTGGTCCCAATGTAATTAGGGTAGATGATCCGAGTAGTGGCGTTGGCATTCCCGATGTAGGGTTGCCTAATGCTTTCCCAGAGGGCCATATAAGCGGGTGGGAGATGAATGCGGCGTACTTTGAGTATGACTTTGCATCAGATATTTTGTACGTTGGCATAGACTGCTTTGAAATATGTGGGGACGCCGATGGCGATGGGAATCCAGGCACAACGGGAGAAATTCTGGATGGGTTACGAGGAACTGACCAACCTAGCTTTGGTGGAACAGAGTCCTTTACTATTCTTTTTGATACAGATGATGATTGTGGCGTGGATCCCAATTCAGCTTTTGATGTGGTTGTAGGCATCCCTATCAGCTTTGACGTCAACGCAATTGGGGCTTATGAATTTCTCGGGTCTCCCTTTAGCCCATCTACTGGCTTCGGTAATCAGCTTAGCAATCAAGTCACTCTATTTGCCAATCCCAGTGCGGAGTCTCCCGATATTGAATTGAGCATCAGCGAATTCTCAACATTTCCTGGATTTGATACGAATGCCAATTCAGATCTGAGCTTCAATATTAATGTCTTCATGGGTTCACTAGATGATGATGGCATTGGTGAAGATTACTTACCTGGGGCAGCTAGTTGTTTCCCTGTAATACCGCCTCCACCTACCCCGACACCGACCCCAACGGAGATACCTACCGAGACGCCCACACCCATGCCTACACCTACTATGCCGCCGCCAACTGATCTTCCACCAACTGGGCCAACTCAACAAGATCATACGCTGACCAGTTCACTGTCACCATGGGGAACGGCTTCAGAGGGTGCCCTAGCTCCGAATTTGGCACACCATTCGACTACAAGTTCCCCGAAAGACATTGTCGCATATGATGGCCCTTCGCCTCAGCGAATCCAAATCAACGAAATCAATCTAGATTCTGAAATCTCGCCAATGTCTTGGTATTACATTGTGGATCAAGAGGGAAATCGCATTCCTCAATGGCAAGTTACCGATTTTGCGGTTGGATGGCACATTAATAGCGCCCATGTTGGTGAAACAGGCAATGTCGTAATGAGCGGTCATAACTCAATTGGTGGTTCAGTTTTCCAAGATCTTTCTCTCCTTGAGCTTGGCGATACTATTTCAGTGTGGAATAGTGAAGGAATCGAACATGATTACGTTGTTAGCCAACTTGAGATTGTGCCGGAAGAAGATGTAGATTTAGCTCAACAAGAAGCCAATGCCAAGTGGCTCACAGATTTTGGAGATGAGCGCCTAACGCTCATCTCATGCTGGCCCGACTTTAGCAGCGAATATCGAGTCATTGTTGTTGCCCATAGAGAGTCCGCTGGACTTAACCAATGGGAAGCATTGATGCAACTGATTCAATAAATAGGCTTCAAACTTAGATGGGGTTAATGTAACTGCTCAAGATTGAGCAGTTACAGACCAAAAAGAGATCACTCCCGAACGTGAAAAGCGTCCGAGCACTTTGATATACAACGACTGACGCAGGGCTGCCTCTGGATGGTTTACTTCTGATGCGCCAAACCAAAGGATCCAGAGGATTATGAAGGCACTAAAGGAATTTCAGGAATGAGTGTTGCCGTAGGAATAGTCGGAACGAGTTGGTGGACAGATGCCATGTACCTTCCGGCCTTGTCCAATCATCCAGATGTAGAGATTGTTGCTATCTGCGGTCGCAATCAGGAGAGAGCTGCTCAGATGGCCCATACGTGGTCTATCCCCAATGCGTACTCTGACTATACGCGAATGATTGAGCAAGAGAAACTTAATGCTTTATTCGTTCTGTCCGGCAACGATAGTCATTACGCCATTACAATGGCTGGTCTCAATGCAGGACTTCATGTTCTATGTGAAAAACCATTAGGATTAAACTATCTTCAAGCAATGGAGATGGCCTCTTTAGCGGAAGCAAAACAGGTCAAGCAGATGGTTCCGTTTACCTATCGCTTCATGCCGACAAACCGTTACATCAAAGAGCTACTCAACGAGGGATACTTAGGTCAACCCTATCATTTGAATTTGCGTTACTACACTGGATTTGGGCGCCAACCTGGATACAATTGGCGATTTGATCAGAGTAAAGCTGGCTCGGGGGCAATTGGTGATATAGGTTCCCATTTCCTCTACTTAGCTATGTGGTGGTTTGGTGAAATTGTGGAGATTAGCTGCCAGTCCAGCTTTCTGAGCAGCCGGCCTGCGCACAACCCAGAAGGACATCCGTATACACAATCCGAGGACGGTGCCATCATGACGCTGATCTTTGCCAATGGTGCTCATGGGGTGGTTCATGCAACAACCATGGCGTATGAGGAGACGCCATTTGGTCAGACCCATCATGCAGAACTGCATGGTTCTGACGGTACCTTATACGGATTCATTGATTGGGACAAAATCCAAACTGTACGCGGAGCCAAAGTCGGCGAGGGTATTATACAGGAATTGATACTACCAGCACATATTTGGGGTTCGGCTCGCCAAGATACAGTCCACAACACCTATCGAGATATCTTCCGGCAACAAGATCATATGGCCCGTGGCTTTATCAATTCCATTCGCGACGATACGCCATCTACGCCTAATTTTGCCGATGGTGCCGCAGTACAACGACTCATCGATGCTGCCATGCTCAGTGATAAAGAGAGGCGACGAGTTCGGGTTGCTGAAATATAATCAAGCTCGCTGTGAAGTAGGCACTTCGTGTGCGGCGCATAGCGTGCCTCTTGAAGGTTGTATTTAGTTACAGATCAACGCTTCCTCAACGAATTATTGTAAGCTGCTAGTTTCACCCAAGCTATACACCATCAAGTCATATTTTTCATGTCAAACTCAATCAATTTCGGCATTATCGGTGCGGGGCGAATCGGTAATGTTCATGCAGAAAGCCTCGTGACTCGTATTCCCGAAGCGAATGTGCTAGCCATTTCTGATGTCTTTGAGGAAGCAGCCCAAAAGACTGCAGAACGATTTCATATTGCTCAAGCGACTTCAAACTATCGTGATATACTAGAGGATTCGCGGGTCGATGCAGTTGCCATCTGTTCCAGTACCGATACTCATACCCAATTCATCATTGAAGCAGCGCAAGCAGGTAAGCACATCTTTTGCGAAAAACCGATTGCGCTTGACTTAGCAGCCATCGATTCGGCGCTAAACGTGGTGGAAGAGAACGGAGTCAAGCTACAAATTGGTTTCAATCGACGTTTTGATGCTAATTTTGCCCACCTTCGTGATGTAGTAGCCAGCGGGAAGATCGGTGAACCTCACAGTGTTCGTATTATCAGCCGTGATCCAGCGCCACCACCAATTGACTATGTTAAAGGCTCGGGCGGTATTTTCTTGGACATGACCATCCACGATTTTGACATGGCGAGGTTTCTAATCGGGAGCGAGGTCGAGGAGGTTTACGCGAGTGGTGGTGTTTTGATCGACCCGGCGATTGGCGATGCTGGTGATATTGATACTTGTATGGTCCAACTTAAATTTGTCAATGGTACACTAGGTACCATCGAAAATAGTCGTCAGGCTGTTTATGGATATGATCAAAGGGCAGAAGTATTTGGCTCACGTGGTTCAGTTGAAGCAAGTAACAACCGTCCCAGAAATACTGTCGTTCGGACAGTGGAAGGAATTGAGACTCCAAAACCCCTGTGGTTCTTCCTCGAGCGCTATATGGATAGTTACGTTCAGGAGATGAGGTCATTTATTCATGCCCTCCAGAGTGATCAGCCCCCACCAGTAAGTGGTATTGATGGCCGGATACCGGTCGTTATGGGACTGGCCGCGACTCTGTCTTATCGAGAAAATCGCCCTGTACGGCTAGAAGAGATTGGGTACGAGAGCGCTTAGTAGATATTTTATCAAGCGGTTCGCGATGGAATAGTCTTCACACCATTTTTGTAAAGTTCAGTCTCTACAGGTTTGGTTATATCGAAATCTTTGCTGGCAGAAGACTCCTGCTCTTGTAAAACAGATGGCTGATGAACCGATGTACTTTGTACGGGGACCGGACCCTGAGCGTAGTATCCAAAGCTACCGGATTGTTTACTGTTGCTCTCTTCGCTTCGGTTCAAAACCAAACCGAGCAGGTTTGTGTTGGTCATTTGCAAGGCGTCTAGTCCTTTGGCAACCAGACTAGGTTCGGTCTCTGCATCAACAACCATCAGAACACTGTCAACGCTCCCGGAAATGATCTGTGTGTCCGCCACGGATAGCAGAGGGGGTGTATCAAAGATGATAATATCTACTTTCTTGCTTAGGTTATCGATTAATTGATACATCTTCTGGGAGCCGATTAGTTCGCTCGGATTCATGGGAATCGTACCTGCTGGGGTAATCGCTAGATTTGGAAGCAAGGGATGTTTTTCGTATCGCAACTGTACTTCACCAGTTGCTCCCAGCGTATCAGCTAATCCGGGCCTCAAAGTGATAGAGAAGAGTTGGTGCTGTGTCGGTCGCCGCATATCTGCGTCAATCAGAGCCACAGACATACCCGATTGTGCCATCACGACGGCGAGATTGGCCGCTGTAGTCGACTTACCCTCCTCAGATGTAGAACTGGTTACGGCAATTGTTTTTATGTTCTCAGTTCGTACGGAAGACAAAATGCCCGTACGTAGAATACGATAGGCCTCAGAAACCTGCGTACGAGGTCGCTTAACCGTCACTAGATTGGAATCGGAAGCCCCTGATTTGTTTGATGGGAGCAGTGAAAAGACAGGAATCGATCCGAGAACGGGTTGATTAAAGCGCCTCCTCAGCTTATCAGGTGTTCCAATACTGTTATCCAAGTATCCTAATAGGCTAATAAACAGCAAAGCAAGCCCCGCCCCAATCGCAAAGCCCATAAACGTATTCATCATGACAGGAGGGCCAACCGGTGTAGTTGGAACAGAAGCTGGATCCGTTACAAATATATTGCTGGCAGCTTGTGCTTCAGCAAGGCGAATGGTTTCAAACTGGCCAAGGATATCTACATAGTTATTCTGATATTGACTGAGGGTAGTCTGTAACTTGGTACGCTCTAACTCCATTTGAGGGGTCGTTGGCTCTCCCAGCGCGCCAATCTCCGATTCCAAATCGTCTATTTTTACCTCTAATTTGTCCAATTGCTCTTGAAGGCTTGTTTTGGAATCAGCAAAGCGCTGTAGGGCCATCGATTGAATTTCTACGATAAACACTTCCGGCAGTGTATTCGCAACTGAAGAAACATACTCAGGTGTAAAGCCTGTTACTTCGACGATAAGTAACTGCGTATCTTCTACGGGATAGACTGAAATTTCTTCAATGTGATTGCCAAAGGCAGCCGAATCGAGACCGACTTCGTTTGCAACCTGCCCACGAATCTTGGCCCCCATCATCAAAGTAGCGTATGTTTGAGCCATTCGCTGAGTATATAGAAGCTCAGTATATCTTGACTGCCCTGTTGGCGTGATGCCACCGCTTTGGGCATTATCGATTAACAAGGTTGATGAGGCGTAGTAAGTGGGCGTTGCAACCGAACTAACCAAGTAAGCAACTATCCCAAAGAGGAGCCCCAAAGCCAATACAAGCCAAGCCCAGCGTCGCAACAAATCAGTATATAATTTAAAATCTATTGTTTGTGGAATGTCTTGCATGGTAAAGTTATTGTGAATTGAATGACAAAGAGTATAAACCTTTGGATAAAATAGAATGCATTTTCAGCAATAGTGTAAAATCCACACACAGCCCCGTCCAGGGGGCATGCCCTATGCAGGTCTAGCCAGTAGAGTAGCTGCTTTTAAGGGTTCGTTTGCGGATACACCACGGTGCGAGGAGATGATGGCTTGGTCACTTTGTCGTAGGCAGAATAGAGCATGGGAATGCTATATTCCCATGCAAGATGCTCTTTTACCCTAGTCATCCCATAGGTACCCATTCGTTGACGCGCTTTGTCATCGTTTATCAGTTCAATGATTGCCTCTGCCATTTTGTCAGTATCATTAGGTTCGACGAACAGGGCAGCATCTCCAGCGGTATAATGGTTCTCAGTTAATTCAAATGCAACGATTGCTTTGCCAAAGGCCATATATTCAGCAATCTTATTCATTGTGGACTTGTCAGACCATTCGGTATATGGATCAGGATCGACACAAAGATCGGCTGTTGACAAGTACCGGCATAGATCCTCATCTGATACGCGACCGGTTAATTCAACGATACCATCCAAGCCAAGCTCAGACTTTAAGGAGCGAAGGTAGTCGAGCTCGGGACCACCACCCATTAACACAAACTTAATGTCCTTGCGGTCGAACTGGTTGCGTACTTTGTCAGCAACATAGAGTAGTAGATCGACGCCATCCTGCGAACACATCTCGCCCAAATAGCAGACCAAATATGGGTGTCCGTCCTTTAGTTCTGTTTCAGGTTCCAGTAGCTGCAAGCGGTCAAAATCAGGTCCACTGCGCACAATGGTCACATTATCGGCAGCAAGCCCCCCACGCTCAATGGCAATTTGCTTGTGGGATTGATTTGTTGTGATGACAGTATCTGCGGTTTTAAAGGTCCGCTTCTCTAAAAATAGTAAGATGCGGTATAGAATGCCATTCTCACGTCCCCCCTTGGCCAAGTACATTTCTGGAGAGAGATCATGGTGATCGAACACAAATTTTTTGTTGAATAGTTTATAAAATGCCCCGATAACAAAGTACGTTTCAGGTGGGTTACAGGCGTGAACAATATCAATTCCATGTCTAAACCAGACCCAAAGTGACAGCAAGAAAGCCATGAAGAAGCAGTAAGAGAATTCGCCTATATATCCCAAAATACCGTGCGCCTCGATGGGTGCTGGATAACGATAGATGTGAATCCCATCAATCTCCTCAGCGAATTTGTTGAAGCGTCCATGTTTTCCAGTTGGGCAGATGACGGACACTTTATAGCCACGTTCTGTTAACGCCAGAGATTCTAACCATACCCGACGATCAAAGGGAACGGGAAGATTTTGAACAAAAATTAGTACTTTACCAGCATATTCCATGATAACTTCCTCTAAATCCGGGAATCAATCTACCGTTTAAACGAACAAGGTCAATGAGTGAGTGCTTAGGACTCAGTGAGCGCTTTAGGGATTGATATTCATCTTTGTTAAGGTTTTTTGTAATCACAATGGACTCGGACTCAGCCACCGTTTTTTCTAGCGTATCACACATCAGCGAGTGAATATGAGGAATAGCATTAGAGATAAATAACTCGTTGCTACCACGAAGATCGCCTAACGAGACTTGCTTATCATAAATTCGCACCTTAAAGCCTTTGCCGACCAAACGCTCGACTAATTCAACCGCCGGGCTCTCACGCAAATCGTCTGTATCCGGCTTAAAGCTCAGACCAACAATACCTACTTTACGATTCTCTTCTCGTAAGAGTATGTTAAGTGCTTTCTCTATTTGCAGTTGATTACTCGGCAAAATCGATTCCAAAACAGGAACCCGCAGATCACGCTGCCGTGCGGCATACAAGAGAGCTCGCGTGTCCTTGCCTAAGCAGGAGCCACCAAAGGCAGCGCCAGGTTTTAAGTAATTTGGAGACAAATTCAACTTTGTATCATGAGTAAAGACATCCATTACTTGGTGGCTATCGACACCGTATGCTTGACACAGATTGCCTATCTCATTGGCAAAGACAACCTTTAAGGCATGAAACGCATTGCTGGAATATTTGAGCATTTCCGCTGCGCCTAAATCCATGCGGAAGATTTCAGCATCCAGCGACTGATAGAGCTCTGCAACCACATCACCGCTTCGCTGGTCATACTCACCAATGATGGTATAGGGAGGTGTGTCAAAGTCCGCAATGGCTGTTCCTTCGCGCAGAAATTCTGGGTTTATAACAAAGCCAAAGTCATCGCCCACACGTTTGCCTGAAGCAGACTCCAAGGTAGGAATCAATTGTTCTTTGGCACGTCCGGGCAACATGGTGCTGCGAATAGAAACAACCGTATAACCGCTTTTTCGGGCCAATACATTACCGATTTCATGGCAGACCCGCTCAACATAGGATAGATCCAAATCACCGTTTGCTTGGGATGGTGTACCGACACAGACGATTGCAAGGTCGCTACATTCCACCGCATCAATAACGCTGGTTGTTGCAGATATGCACCCACTTTGCACGCCCTGATCCAAAAGTTCGTCTAGGCCAGGTTCAATCATTGGACTGATACCCTGGTTGAAATCAGCAACCTTTTCTGTCTGTATATCAACACCAATCACAGAGTGGCCATCTCGTGCCAAGCACGCAGTCGTCACGCACCCAACGTATCCAAGCCCGAAAACTGCTATATTCATGAAAGTTGAAGTCTCCTCAAAGTTGTAGCAAAGATAATAATTTGTCCCTCCAATGGGTTAATCTACTTCGCTCGCAAGCCCCAAAGTCAAAGGCAACAGAAGTTTGAAAAGGCAACGAGACATGGCCAGACAGCGCCACAACAGGCGCAGGCGAAATTTGAGCATACGTAGAAGAAGCCCATCCTTGAAGTGGATTTTCTTTCCCGCTACATGTGCTTACCTCTAGGCCTTCTCGCTCCAAAGCAACAATAGTTATGTGTTTGTGATTGCACTGAATCGTAATTGATGCATCCTTACGGCCTTCCCAATCTATTTGAGACTCGGGAGAAAAATGCCAGAGTTGCTCAACTTTGTGGGTACCGCTTCCGAAGATCCAGTCCATGACAATGATGCAATCCGGTTTTCCAAATAAAATAGCCCGACGATGAATGATACCAAATTGAGCATACCCATCATGCTCGGCAACAACTAGGTCATATTCATCAGTAAAGTCCCACTGCAAAAGGGTTGCGTTCGCTCGCTGTCCCCATAAAAAAGCACCGAGCATTTCGCTCTGATCACAATCATCTATTACAATCGTATTGTGTGCTCGCGTGCTGCGTAGGAAGTCCCGCCAAGCGCCTCCTTCCTGATAGGCATATGTGCCTGAATCAATAAGAACAGGCTGATCACCTAACGTGATGGTTAAGCTTAAAGCGTCAGCATGGCCATGGGCTGCCGTAGAAAGGTAGCCCAATGGTCCCCAGTCAAATAGAGCAAGCCTGTCGGCACTTCGTAGAATTGCGTATCCACCATCCGGCAAAAGTTTCGAGTGGGCAAAGAGTGGATCCTGCTCAGATGGCGTCAGGGTATCAAGACGATCTTTTCCTTGAGGGCCAAAGAGCCAGAAGTTTTTCTCATCCCAATCACATGATGGATGCTGGAGATGCATGTTGTTACAGACAAAGGATGCGGATGTAACAAGTGAGGAGAAATTATTTGGATGAGGCAAATCATCTAGGCATAAGACCCAGGCGTCATCACTATCGCCGATGTGAGGGACCATACCTTTTTCATCCATAACGCTGCACAAAAAGTCAGCGGCAGATTCAAGACGACTTACCCAAATGGGAGGAAGGGGCAGACTATTTAGCTCGGCAACCCGCCAAGCAATTAAACAAAAGTCAAGTGTAAATGCCAGATAATGAAACGCCTGCTCGACTGAGGTTCCATCTTCTAGAATTTGTTTTCCGACCTCTCTCTCTAATGTACGTAGGCCATGTTCGGCCCATTTGGAAGCCGGGTTTAAGAAGGGAAATGAAAGGCCAGCAACAACCAATCCTGCTGCTTCGCCAATCAAGTGGTTATTTGCGGAGCTATGTTTCGATTCATAGCGGAAGATATAGTTCGCCTGCTGATCAATTGCGCCATATATATCCTGCAGCAGTGATTCATCAAAGCTATCGTAGGAAGAAAGAAATGCGAGTACCCAAGTCCAATTGATTAGACGGATAGCCGGCTCGAGCGACGTCGTCCAATTGACCCCAACATGAACAGGATTGGTCGATATCCAGCCTCTCAATTGGGAGCAGACTTCATGAGCGTATTTTTCATCATCGGTTAGGTAAAATGCCTTGGCCAGGGTGACCAGATGATGATGCCGATTTAACTCCCACACCCACTTGACACCGCCAATCTTTGAGCCATCACGAATATCAATATTGGCCCAGAATTCCCTCGGCCATATTCGTTTCGTCTTCGGATCCTGGTGCCAATTGATCTCTTTACCTAAATCTACGGAGAAGCCAAATAGCTCCATCTTATGCTCAAGAAGTGCCTCAGCCTTATGAATCAATGCTTCATAATTCTCAGGGTACAACTCAATATAGGTCTGTCTTACTGTTTCATGCTCAACAGTCTCGAGACCGACCTTGACTTCTAGAGGTTGGCTTGGTAAAACAACCTGCCTGTCACGCTGCCATGAAGCTTCCGTGGCAGAAAATCTTCTATCAATTTCGATATTCGTTCGCTGTTGGATACGGTAGAATACTTCATCGACCGACATGGAGGTCAACCGACTAAAATACCACTTGGCTTTTTCAGGAACGTACTGTTTTAGCATTCGAATGGTTGGGATCTGCCCTGGGATCATAGGAGAAGATTTGACTTCGTAAGATTTATCCTCTATTTATGATCAATTATTTCTTTTGTAGCATAGAAGCCAACTGTATTGCCAGGGGGTATAAATCGGCTCTCTTCTTATTAAATTATACTTAGAAAAGAGTTCGATTTCATTACAACTTAATCACATAGGCCGTTACAAATTCGTCACAGGAAATGTAATTGACTCTTACGTCTACTGGACTCCAGCATACCAAATTAACGGCTTCATAAGTCTTTCAGAATGCCTTTTGTTTGCAGACAGCCAAGCCTGGGACAGCATTCGATCAGTTTTGATACTTTAGAAACGACCAATCGTAGGTGCGGTCCCCAGTTTCCTGGGAACAAGCTTGTAACCGTACAGGCATAGGAAATCCCGTGACATCTCTTGAAAATGAGGAGGCGCCCACCCTTGCGCAGCTAAAAACAGCGCCTACTTCTAAACGTTCATTATTTACAAAATTTATCATAACTTATCGAACAGTGTCCTATACTCAGCTCCGTTTGAAACACGAGTTTGGTCACTCTGGTAGAGCGTCGGAAAACTCCTATTTTAAAAACGACCGCAGTATAACTACGAAGCGTTTTACTTGGGGAAATGCTAGAAACAAATTGAGGTAACGCCAGAAGCAAAGTTTTTGGCCATTTGCTCAATGGTTAAGTGACGAATGCTAGGCCAGATCTGCGAGCGCAAATCTCTGAGCCGACCTCCATCAGTTGTTAAATTAAGAAGCTCCGACGCGTACTCTTTGGGGCTTAAATTTGATGGCAAGATGATCGAATTAGCAGATGTAAGGTACTCTACCTCAGGCTTATGCATCGTTGATTCCAATGTTATGACTGGAAGATCGTAACAGAGCGCCTGTAGAGGGGCGAGTCCAATAGCGCCTGGAAAGGCAAAAAGGTCACTAGCAGCGTAAATAGGTGCCAGCTCATCTAGATCGACGATTGTCCCTAGGCAATGGACATTTTTTGTCTCATATTGCTCAACCGAAAAATCTCCCCCGCCTACGAGCAGCAAATGTGATTGCGGCTCCGCGCGCTGCAGGTAAGAGAATGCTTCTAGTAGAAAGTCGATCCGCTTATTCTTGGTAAATCGCCCAACAAAGAGGAGTACTGGGCCACTCCCAATACCAAGCCTTTTACGAATCTCTTCACGCTGGGAGCGATACTTGTCAAAATAGGTTCGCTGCTCCTCAATATCAATCGTATTGTTTACTACGAAAACTCGATTCGGATCGACACCCCGCTTAACTAGGTACTCTTTAATCCCAGGCGTATAGGCAAAAAAGCCGTCTGCGCGACGAGTCTGCCACATTTTGACATGCTCAGACGCTCTCTTCATAGCTCCTGGATTAGCGACATTGAAGTCTTTACCGTGTCCCCAAAAGGCAATCTTTTTGCCATGAAGCTGATGGAAGTGGCAAAGTGGATATGTCAAATTATTGACCGCATTTTCGACAATAATCAAATCGTAGCGACCTGCTTGCTTCCAAAAAGTCTGGTAGTGGATTCCTTTTCCAGAAACCTGGGTCGACAATGTACGTGTCTCTAAAAGTGAAAAAGCGAAATCAATCTGATCTAAAGGTTCTTTGAAGAAGATGGGTGTCTCGAATTCAGTTGGATCAAAGACGACATCAAAGGTCCATTCTTCACTCCGAACACGTTCTAATGCGTTATAAAAAGGAACCCGATAGTGAGGAATAGAGGATTGATGAGCAATGAGAACTTTCTTCATGATTACCTGGGGGCCATTGCATTTTGAACAGTTGGTTCTGACAAGCTCCAGTTGACATACACATTGCCATGTTCAGCTGCATATTTCTGTTCAGCTTGGCGGCGCGAATGACCTGGGGTTAGCCAAGTAAGGCCAAAATAGCTTTCTAAAATTAGCAAGCGCATGAGCAGCCCTTCCTTCTGTAAATATTTGGGGCGGAGGGCCAAAGATGCCTCCAATAGATTCCGTGCTCGCTCATATTGACCAGCGCTAAAGGCTTGATAACCGCCAATCATATGTCGCCGGGCGTATGCATCATCACGCAGCGCCATCACATCGTCTGGTAGGTCAGCACGGGCGAATAGTTTGTCCATAGAACGGATCGCGTCGTCATAAAAATTGACACTTACTGCTTCGGTTTTTGCCTCAGAGTGAAGTCGTCTCGTTGACAGCTTTTGTGGAATATAGACGGCATCACTATGGTATCCAAGGCGTAGGCAAAAATCGTAATCCATTGTCGTATGGATGCTCTCATCCAGATAACCGACCTTATCCAATGTTGCCTTATGGATAAACATGGAGGGCTGAGTTACATACATTCCTTTATAGACCAAATTTGCCAAGCTGTATGGGCCGGAGTATTTTTCGCTTAGAACGCGGCTCGTCTCATCGATCCAGTAGCCATCTCCATAGGCCCACCCACTTGCTGGATTGGCGGCTAGATATTCTACCGCTGTCTGAATGGCGTCGGGCATATACGTATCGTCTGAGTTTAGCCAGCCGATGATTGCACCCGAAGCTCTACGAAATCCTTTGTTGAGTGCATCAGATTGGCCTGAATCTGCCTCAGAAATCCACTTTAAGTTATATTTTGATTGGTATTTCTTCAATATCTCAACCGTGCCGTCAGTTGATCCACCATCCATCACAAGGTGCTCGATATTTGGATACTCCTGCCTAAAGACGCTACAGATCGTCTCTTCAATAAAGTCGGCTTGGTTGTAAGATGGAGTCACAACAGTTACTAAGGGAAGTTCTGTACTCATTTCATTTACCATTAATTACAAGAAGATATTTTGGTTCTTTGGGATTTCATGTGATTGACAACTTTGTTGAACAAGGATTTTAAAGATTACGAAGATTTTTCTCTTCTATTCTTAATAATCTGGCTAATCCCCGTTCATTTTTCTGTCAACCATGTGAGATCTGGTTGAACCAGGTTTTCTTGCCGTAAAAACACGAATTGAACTGCAAAGGAACTAGCTAGATTTCGCCTTCGCTGGTCGGGTACTCGCTGGGTGCAGGGCGGCGGCCTGAAACGGCTGCGGCAAAATCGAGGGGACTGCGGCCGTACCAGTGCTCTGCTCGAACTCAACATCCGCAATTTTTTGTCGATATCATAGCCTTAAGGGCCTAAATTGATTGTTCGTGAACCATAGAAGTTTGATAGGGAAGGTTGTCAGCGGGTGCTCTGGCAGCATCTTTTTGTGGAAGATATCGCTGATAGGCCATAACTGAGCCTAGACCCAATATCACCCAAATTAATATGTGTTGGCGATAGAAAAAACCAAAGCACAGAGACATCACCGCACTTAACTGCAATCCGATTGCAAACATTCGATAGGTTGGATTTAGCTCGGTTCTGATGTAATACTGAATTTCTCTAAACCAGTGGAAAAGGGCAGTCAGTAGGATAACAATTCCAATAATGCCAGTCTCATAAAAGTAGGTCACAAAGGCATTGTGTGATTGGATTCGTCTCTTATAGCTTCCAAAGTCAATGAGCAATTCCGGACCGAAGCCATGCCCAATAAGAGGTGATTTGTAGGTCTCTATCAAGTACTGTTGCCAAATATTCAAGCGCCATGAGCCAGTAGCGTCGTTCTGCACACCGCTTAAAAAGGCAAGGTTCACTTCAGCGAAGGAACGAATTTCTCCTCCCAGCAGCCCATTCAATGCAAGCAACAAGAGGATCAGCACAATGAGTAAACTGCTAAGTACGAGTGAGGCAACCAATAGGAAGGCTCTATGGTTAGGCAACATGCGGAGCCAGACGAGTATCATACCGACGAGGGTGGCTATCCAGACAGAACGATGCTGAGTCCCCAAGATTGTCATCAACAGGAATAAGAGTCCAGCAACAATGAGAGCTATATTCAGCTTGAGTTGGCCGTTGACCGTAACCATCAGAAGCCCAATGAGCAGAAATGCAACGGGTAGAGCTTCTTCTGCAATTAAAAATCGAGAGGCTTGGCGCGTGTCAAAACTATAGAACTTGGTATTGGCAATTCCGCCCAGATAGTAAAAGGCAATATAGTTCAAGACAATGCCAACAAATACAATGATCGCAAATCTCCTTAGCGTTTCAACAACATCGTCTTCGCTACGAATGATAAAAAGTATGGAGAAGAATATGATCATCGGTACAACTTCAATGCGGGCACCATGTATCGCTGAAAATCCCCACTCTCCTAGGCTGCGAAGTATTCCCAATACACCCCAGCCAAACAAAAGTAGCATCCAAAATGTTGAATGGGTTAAAGGAATTCGCTCTCTCTTTAAGAGCAAAAACGTAACAAAGAGTGTTAAGCTGGCAGCAACCACATCTATGTTATGAATCGAAACGGAACCAGCTTGGGCCAATACAGTAAATCGAAATGTAAAGAAAAATACGACCATTAACCCAATGATTACTTGAATTGCAAGTTTGGGTTTGTAGAGAAGCAAGAGTGGAACAGCCAGTAAAAACGGCTGATAGAGGTTTGTATCACGCATGGTCAGATTATTATTGGGTTATCCAGCGCATAATCCTGGGGCGTACTGGATGCAGCCACATGGGAATAATAGCGATTAGCGCGAACATCATGACTGTCGTGCAGGTGATTAGCAACATGCTATAGGAATCAACAGTCTGACGGTACCATTGAAGAGCAGCTCCTATACCAAATAGGGATGCAAGGATCACCATTGCATTCTCCTGAAATCGTATTTGGCTATATGAAACTTTGAAGTCTGAATGGTAGGTAAAGATGATCAACAAGCTTCCAAAACTCAGTGCAATCACCCAGCCGGCGACAATCCCATAACTCCCCAAAAACTGAACCAAGATCAGCGAAAAGATCAAGTTCATGATGGCAATTAAGACGTGAGAAATTGTATTCCACTTTAGCTCGCCAATGCCTAGGTAGAACATATAGGCGGGAACATTCAATGTATTAAAGAACCAGCCAACAGATAGACATATGGCGCAGAAGATAAATTGAGGTTCATAGTAGCCTAGCCATAAGTTGGAGATGATGGGGGAAAATGCAATCACCGATGCATAGATGGGTACGGATATATAGAGCACAACCTGAAAAGATTCTACATACAGATTTTGAATTCGCTCCGGGGTCTTCTCTTGCAAATTGGCAACATATGGGACAAGCACACGGCTGGCATTAACAATTAATAGTCGAATCTGGCGCACCAAACGCTCTGCCAGTTCGTAAAATGCCACAATTTCAAGGCCGCCAAAACGGCTCAAAAGGGCCATCGTCATGGGCTTGTAGAGGAATTTACACGCTGAAGCAATCTGGAAATTGACGCCATACCCTAACATTTCCATCATCACCGCCTTGCGCCACTGGTAGGGAAGAAGAGGCAACGACGGCAGCACTTGACGAAGAAAAAGCCAAGTCATCCCCAAAATGGTAAACGCTTGAATCATTTGCGCAAAGGCCACGCCGTGAATGCCCCATCTTGGGGCCAGAAGCACAGCACCCACAAAATTAACAATTGATCCGACAATGAGTATCAACGCCCGTAGATCAATTCGTTGAGACCCATCTAGGCCGGATTGGATAGTACCAGCAACGACCGTAATAAACAATGATGAAAATGCAATGGGCAGAATGGCATTGGCAGTATCCAGTTGGTTTTCAGGGACGAAGTAACCCATGGCCCAGGTAGCAATTGGATAAATGGTCACAAGCAGGAGGCCAATAAAAAGACCAACAGAAATAAAGGCCGTCTGGATCACTTGGCTGACTTTATCGCTATCGTCTAAAGCGGAATATTTGGAGACGAATTTTATTGCGCTGGCAGAGAGACCCAGCTCGCCTATTCGTGAAACAGACGTTGAAGAAAGAATCAAAGACCATAGCCCCAACAATTCTGCCCCCAGGATATCAAGCAAATAGCGGTATAGAAAAAAAGGCAAGACACCGAGAACGATTGTCTGCACAAATGTCATGTACGTATTAATTCTTAACTGGCGTTTCATAAAGAACAGATCAACAGAGTGTATGACAGCTAGTCATGGATGAGTATCATTCTATCGAAGACCAAAGATAGATTCTTCATCCCACTCAAGCTTCCTTAGAGCGGGTCCATGAGCGATGCCGAAGGGGTGACGGGGCGATCTGCTGAGCATGGATTGAGTAGAAAATAGAGCAAATATTAGTATACGTGAACAATGAACTTATGATTCTTTCCGATTTATGTCAAACTGGTTTCGACTACCGGCTATTCAAGAGGGCGAATCATCTTACAAGGATTCCCGGCTGCGATGCAATTTGCTGGAATATCTTTGACTACCACACTTCCGGCGCCGATAACTGAGTTATCTCCAATCGTAACACCTTTGAGTACAATCGTATTCGCACCCAAAAATACATTCGACCCGATGTGTACTGGTTCGGTCAGAATTGAGGATTCGTCTTTCGAGTATCGGCGATTCTCTTTAGTTAAGGGATGGAAATCAGTATCAGCAATGATTACATTGGCACCTAATAGCGAACTAGTACCAATTGAAATATGGGTGGAAGCACAGATTGACGCGCCACTAATACCAACGTCGTCACCAATGGCGATGGATGCACCGTTACGTGAAGTGCGCAGAATAACTGGATGATTTACGCCAAGTTCTGTACGATAACTTGTGGAACAGAGGGTAACGCGGTCACCGATTTGTACAGAAGAATTCGGCTTCAGAATGACAATAGGTAGACCTGTAATCCGTAGATTTTGTCCAAGCCGTACACCATTTCTTTTTAGCCGACGGAGTCCTAGCCTACCTGAGAGGTGGATATAGACTTTGCAAAGAAATTCATCAATCATTACTCAGATTTTGATCTTACAGCTTGTAGTGATAGGTTAGGGTCGCATAAAGAGCGAGCAACCCTGTAGGTTAATTCGTTTTGATAATTCGAGCGCAGTCAGCATAACACATTATCTCTTTTGGAAACCTTTCAAGAACTTCACATGTCTTGAATAGCACGAATCACCTCTAATTCACATCTCCATTCTCATCGACGTCTTAGCAAAGTATAAGTTTGCCATTCCCTACGTTAAACAGTATCATCACAGAGCTTCAAAGCACCCAAACATTGGGACCTCGAGTGGCAGGTGAGGCGAGGTGAAGACGCTCAAAGTATATTTATACTCAACCCAGTTTGAAAACCATAGTTTGGCAACTTTAAGAGAGTTGTGGAATCCTACGGTTTTCAATTCGAACGCAGAACAAAATAACGGAACCATAGGTAATGCATTTATACGCCATTAGTGACCTGCACGTAGGTCACGCAGCCAATCTAGAGGCAGTGAATCGCCTACCAAGTTATCCCAACGATTGGCTGATCGTAGCGGGTGATATTGCAGAATCAGATCAGCTCATGAAGGTTTGCTTTTCAATCCTCACCAAGCGCTTTGCGAAGGTTTTCTGGACGCCGGGCAATCATGATTTATGGACCATCCCTACGTCTACCAACAAAAAGCGAGGCGTGGCAAAATACGAGCACATTGTTGAACTTGCCAGAGAATATGGGGTTGTTACACCCGAAGATGAGTATGTTCTTTGGCCAGATGAATCCAACCCAGCGCTGATTGCACCGATCTTTATCGGGTATGATTATTCATTTCGTCCAGATGATGTTGCGGAAAGGGATGTCTTGAAGTGGGCAGAAGAGGAGGGCATTGTGGCAGCGGATGAAGTTTTCCTCCACCCAGACCCTTATGCAACAAGAGGGGATTGGTGTGCAGCGAGATGCCAGATAACTGAGAAGAGATTACAGAGTGCAGCCCAACAGGCGCCGCTGATTATCGTCAACCATTATCCACTATGCCAAGAGCATGCCAAGTTGCCAAGGGTCCCTCGATTTACCCCATGGTGCGGGACAAGACGAACCCAAAGATGGCACCTACGTTTTCGCCCCTTGGCAATTGTTCACGGACATCTCCACATTCGCGGACAGCGAATAAAAGACGATATTCCCTTCAACGAAGTCTCTTTGGGGTATCCAAGACAGTGGAAAGTTGAAAGAGGCGTTGCCGACTACCTCCGCCCAATATTGACCATGGGTGTTCCCTCTACCCCTATATTGAGCTAGCCTCAATATGGCTGGTTGTAAGGTAAGATGCTCTCCGCCCTGGAAATAACGAAGATAAAAAGATTAGAAAGATTAAGAAATAGGCAGCAGCCCATCTGCGAGGATGGGCTGCTGTCTATTTCATGGATTTAGGGTTAGGTAAACCTGTGCGGTTGATTCACCATGGCAAATTAGCCAATGAACGGTAGGTAAAGTACAGGCTCCATATTTCGCTCATCCGGCTCATTATCAAAGGGTAGGTTCGTTGGCGGTTCAACTGGAACAATTACGTTGGGCGTACTACTTCCTACAGGTCCATTGGGTGGGCTTTCCTCATCATTAATCGTCACCACATTGGCAATTTGAAGCACGCCCGTTGGCAATGGATCGTCAACACGAACAATAAAGAGTAGTGGCTCTGGGTTTAGTGTCTGTGCTGGCAGACGGCCGATGGTAAAGGTGCAGATGCCTAAGCTCTCACATTGCCACCCTGGTGTACTTCGGTTTAGATCGACGCTCGTATTTTGGGGAATATCTTCTTTAATCTTCACATTGATTGCGTCGGAGCCACCTGAGTTTGAGTATGTGATTGTATACGTAATCAAAGCACCCGGGCGAGCAAGGTTAATTGCAGGAACCTTTTGAATATTCAGAACGGGTGGCGCCCAGACTAGGCCAGCATCAATGGTCATATTGGCCTCGCCTGACTGGAGCGTAACGCTTTCCGAGCGTCCGACATAGGGTGCCGTCAGTTGGGCATTGCTATCAATGGCTTGATCGTTCCCCACGTAGGCATGAGTTAGCGTATAACCGTAAGGAATCTCGAATTCAACAATGTACTTTCCGGGTGCCAGGTCATCAAAGAGATACTTGCCATCAGAATCCGTTCCGGTCACGGAAAGAGGAGTTTCGTCTTCAGCAAGCAGCCTAACTTCAACATTAGGAACCCCTTGTTCATTCTCATCCTGTAGGCCATTTTCGTTCTCATCTAGCCACACTGTATCACCCAAAGAAGCCGGTAGCTCCCGAGGTTCTACAATTGTGATGTACCAAGCCGGATCGTTCTTGTCCTCCAATTGCTGGATTTGAGTACGAACGCTGACTTGACCAATGTTCACTTTACCATTTGGAAAAGCGCCTGATAGCCTGTTAATAGAGCAACTTACGCTGCGGTCAAGGGGAACGTCGACTGGCAGGCCACACTCGGCGGTTAGGTCACCAAAGACATCATCCACTAGTTGAGTCCAAATTAAGGCTCTATCACCAGTGTTGGTTACTTCATATTTGAAGGTGAGCAACTGGTCTGGCGCAGTTCGGACGGCCTCTGCTACCGTATCAGCATCATTGCCATTGATATACTTTTCAAAGGTGTAATCAGGCGAGGCAGGCTTAAAGATGCCCGCGTCCCAGCTCATATCTGCTTCGCCAGGTGAAAGGGTTGTGACAATGGTAGCCCCTGTATCTGGGTCGATGTCACTATCAATCAACGTATCGTTCCCCTGATTTTGAGGGGATATCTCGTGGTCAGCGGGCGGCTCAAAGCGCAGTGAATAGCCTCCCGGTAGCAGATTTTGGAAGATATATTGACCAGAATTATCGGTAGAAGTGCTGGCAATCTCTGTACCTTGTCCATCAAGCAGATGAACAGTTACACCCCCAACCCCACTTTCACCACTATCTTGCAAGCCATTCTCATTCCAATCCAGCCAAACGAAGTCGCCAATGCTTGCGGTTGTGGTGCTATTGACAAAACCAATAGAGCGGAAGTGGCTACCGCTAAGCAGATTGACCTGAGCCGGCGTAACAACTGGTGTCCAGTTCTGGGGGGAACGCTCGATCAGTTCATAGGTACCCGGCCACAGATTCTCAAACGTAACGCTTGTAGAGAGTTGATTGTAGCAGTAGAAGCCATCATCATCAGCCACGAGATCGACGCCTTGCACCTGGGGGACGATGGATGTGTCTGGCGTTCCAGGACCCGTGCGACGAACACAGGCTGTTGCCAGCGTGTCAATTGGCGGAGCCGTTTCATTGCTATCAATTAACCAGGTCTTATCGATAGTCAAAGCGGCTGGCTTTAGGTTGCCAAAGGTTAGTGAGTAGATCTGCTTATCGTGAACCGCGACGGTTTGACTCTCAGCCGTGGAGGCATACCACTGCTCATCACTCGGGAAACGCTCTTTGACCTGGTAGGTATGGAAGCCGATACCAGAATAGCCGAGCCGCCCGCCAGCCCCCGTATTGCCGCTGTAGGTTGAAACCCATTCTTCGCCATTCTGTCTCAATATTTGGAAAGGCCAGCCTTCAATCTCCGGTTCATTGTCATCTCTTATGCCGTCGCCATTGAGGTCATGATACTTCTCAATAACCAGGGCTGGCAGTTGTACATTGCTAAACCAAACAGTAGCAGGAACGCTTACATCATACTCGCACAGCGGTCGAGTATTTAACCAATCGTTGTTGGTAACCTCGCAAATATCATAGCGCTGATTGGCCCCCACACTAAGCGATTCTGATCCATCAGGGCCTAAATCTTTTGTAAAGCAGTTATCTGTCCCAGCCTCACAGATTTGAACGGACCAATCGATAAATTCATCAAAACCATTAAAGAGGGTATCGTTATTTCGGTCGTGGAATTTCTTCAGGATCAACGTTTCGCCTGCTGCCCATTGGACAGAAATCTGCCGCTGAAGTGGGTAACTATCCGTGCCAGAAACAACCAGCTTTTGAACATTTGCCCCGGGATCAATGCGAGTACCAACCGGCAGTTCAACATTGGTAGAGATGTCAATTGTGGCAACACCTGGGTTATCATGCACGACTAGCACCGTCGCAACACCCGCCCCATCGGTCTGAACGGTAAGCTGCTGGCCCGATTGACCATTCCACGTAAGCGTGCCTAGATCGGTGGTTACGTTAACCAACTGGTTGGCAACGGGCTGATCACCCGCCAGAACTTTGATGGGGATACGATGCTCATCTGGCAGGAATTGCCCTGACTCAAATTGCAAAAAGTGAACATGAGTATCTGCATCCGCGATAAGCTGCCAATTATCAATAGGCGTACAGGCACCGCCCGCAAATTTCGTCTCCACATCTGCAATGATCGACTGATATCGCCCAAAGATGCTCTCAGTAGGTGACAGTTCAAAACCGTCAGAGAAGTGCCAGATTGCGCTCTGCACAGCCGCCGCTTCATCATCCTCTGTAATTGAACTTGGGGGGTAGTACTGGAGCACACACGCCACTTTTGGATCGGTTACGCCAATCTGGCTGTTGCTGTGGCACTGCTTCGTCCCAATGGGATTATACAAATCTGTGCAGAACGCATCTTGTTCAACGCCATCCACAGTTAAGCGAAAGATTCTTGCATGGTTGGTAAAGGGGCGCCCGTTAATTGTGCCAGAGATGTCGCGGCCAGGACCGTCGGCATTGTAACAGAGATCGATGCCTGGGTTTGGGTCGGTGCCCTGCTGAAGTGGCGCGGCAAAACTAAAGTGAAAGGGCAGAAGTGCCACAACAATGGCAAGTAAAAATAGGATAAGGCGAAGTTGGGAAATTGTCTGATGAAGATGATTTTGTCTCGAAAGACGAGCGTCATTAGCGGTTGACCGATAGACGCGCGCCGCCCCAAGTGAAAAGGCCATGCTCTTCTCTCCTCTACATTAACGATTACGATATTGTTATTGATTTGCGTTTAGCGCTTGTAGCTGGCAGAGAAGGAAGAGACTTGGGAGGTCTCCTTCTTGATCGTGAGATGTAAAGCTCTCTCGATCGAAGATCCAAAGTGAAGTTGTGTTTGATGCAGTGGGTTCCTATAGAGCCTACGAGTCTAACCGAGAGGGATAGGAATTTCTGGTTTCGAACAACATCCACTCAAAGAATGCTTCTGTCTAGCTACGACTTCTAATTCTGGTCGTTTCATCGATGTCGTCCGCAGTAAGGCAGCATAGGTAGAAAACGCGTCGCTTGTCTGTAATTGTCGGGATTTGGATAATGTACTTTGGGTACAGTAATCGTACAGTTTAAGCAAATCTTAACGATTAGTATATCAAACCCAACCTTAAGAAGGTATTACATTCAGCTTACTATGATCGAAAGGTCAATAGTATGCACGTTTATACTCAACTCTAGCACAGAGAGAAAGTTTCACTCGGTTGAAGAGAGGTTACCCTTCTCAGGTTGTTTCACGACTGTAACCAAACGTGCAACAGTCGCAAAGCACCACCTATGGCCAAACTGCAGCATATAATGGAATTTCTATTGATGGAATAGGCAATACATTTAGGCCATTCCAAAGAATAATATACCCGTTCAATGGGCACGCCTCGTGCCGGTTCGACCCGCGCGAGGCGTGCTCACTGCTCGAATTTTGGCTAATTATTTTTGTGGAATGGCCTTACCAGAAAGTTCAAACGGATATGAGTAGATTTTGGTAGTTATTTATGATGACGACGGAAAAATGGTAAGGTTACGGTAAATTTTGGTCCGTTAATAGGCGTATGAAAAACGTAGGGTTACGGTCTGAATATGGATCAAGAGGGTGCGGCACACTGTTCAGTAGAAGATACATATGGGAAACCTTGCTGGCTTGGTCACGTGCGTTTATGTCCCGCGGTGCATTCGTATCGAATACAGCGCACGGCTGGGCTTCTGGTGAAACGGCCCTATCGGTTTTTCAGCCGTGCATCGCATTCTTCTTCTCTTGCCCGCACTGAGAGGCTTCCCAAAGAAAACGTCTGTTTTCGCTCACCCCTTATTCGTGCTAAGATAACCGTATGTGAAGAAGTCCATCACCCACAAGATACCAATACTATACTCAGCTCCGTTTGAAAACAGGTGTTTGGTCTCTCTGGTAGGGCTTGGGAAAACACCTGTTTTCAAAACGACCGCAGTATAAAACTCTCCCAACAAAACCAAAGGAGGATTCCATGAACGGAATTGAACTAATCGCCAAGATATTGAAGCAAGAAGGGGTAGAATGGCTCTCGTGTTTCCCTAACAATCCCCTGATTGAAGCAGTTGCCAAGGAGGGCATACGCCCCATTGCGTTTCGCCATGAACGGGGGGCCATTATGGCGGCCGATGGCTTTAGCCGCACAAGTGATCGCAAGCGCTTTGGCGTCGTAGCGGTTCAGGCCCAGGCTGGCGCAGAAAATTCACTCGGTGGGGTGACCCAAGCCTACGCCGATAACATCCCCATTCTGATGCTGCCAGGCGGTGTCAATCTGAATCAGATTGCGGTCAGCCCCAACTATTCGGCTGTTCACAACTACCAGAATGTGGTCCGGCGGGTGGAAGCCATCTACAGCCCCGAGCAGATCACCGCGGTGATGCGCCGGGCCTTTCATGCCTTGCGCAATGGCCCCGCCGGGCCGATTGTTGTCGAGTTGACGACTGATGTCTGTGGTCAGGAGACGCCCAACGTATTAGATGAATACCATTCTCCCAAACCTATTCGGCAGGTCCCTACTTCGGGTGACATCAAGGATGCAGTGACCGCGCTGCTTAAGGCCAAAAAGCCGCTGCTTTGGGCTGGAGGTGGCGTGCTCTTTGCAGATGCCACAGCCGAATTAAAGGAGTTGGCTGAGCTGACCGGCATTCCCGTCTTCTGCACTATGCCTGGCAAATCTGCCTTTGATGAGCGCCACCCCTTGGCACTGGGTGCAGGCAGCGGAGCCACCACCTTACCAGCCCATCGCTGGCTGCAATCTTGCGACGTACTCTGTGCTCTTGGCTCTAGCTTAACCCGCACCTTCTACGGTCAGCCTGTACGCGATGATCTGCTGCTGATTCAGAATACAGACAACCCTGAGGAGATCAACAAAGAAGAGAATGTGGATATTGGTCTGGTGGGCGACGCCAAATTGACCCTGCAAGCCATGATCGAAGAAGTGAAAGCCCAGATTGGCGAGGCAGGCCGAGAGTGGGAGGCCACAGCCAAAGAGATTGCCGCCATCCGCCAAGAATGGCTAGCCGAATGGACGCCCTTACTCACCTCGGATGAAGAACCCCTCAGCACCTATCGGGTCATTCATGAAATCGACCAGAACCTGGATCGGGAAAATAGCATGGTTACCCACGATGCGGGTGCGCCCAGAGATTCGATCGTTCCCTTCTACACAGCCACCACCCCTCACAGCTACATCGGCTGGGGCAAGACCACCCACCTAGGCTTTGGCATCCCCCTGATGATTGGGGCCAAGATGGCCAACCCGGACAAATTCTGCCTCAACCTCATGGGAGACGGAGCCTTTGGCATGTCCGGCACAGATATCGAGACGTCGGCCCGTGCGCAACTGCCCATTACCACGGTGCTACTCAACAATGGGGGTATGGCCACCTACCCCGGCGGCTTCCCCACGGCCCGCACCCAGTATGGCGTCTCACATATGCTGGGTGACTACGCGCAGATTGCCGAGGGTATGGGAGCCGTGGGCATCACCGTGCGCAAGGTAGGCGAGATGGGGCCAGCCCTCAAGGAGGCCCAAAAGCTCAACGCGGAGGGCAAGACGGTATTGATTGATGTACATTCCAATATGGAGGGGAAGCGGTCACGGTTTGCCAGGTAGGGAAGGGTTGAAGAGTTGAAGAGTTGAAGGGTTGAAGGGTTGAAGAGTTGAAGAGTTGAAGAGTTGAAGGGTTGAAGAGTTGAAGAGTTGAAGAGTTGAAGAGTTGAAGAGTTGAAAGGTATCGCTCTATTTCGTATTCAGGGAAATAAAGAGAGGGTGGACAGTTACGGTAGATTGTGAGGTTGCGTCGACGGATACGGCAAAATCAACCTCATATTTCTGCCGATTCTCAGCATCGATATAGTCGATGAAGAAGATGACCCAGGTCTTTCCCGTCTGGCGTGGTGCCCAAACGGTGATATAGTGACCGCCACGCTTTGTAAAGTGGTCCCCAATGTCAAGACCACGAAGTGCTAAAAATAAGAAATAAGTAGACATAATGTTGAATGATAAAGGTAGGCTCCAAGTATCCGCCTCCCCTCACTTATTTTGCTTGAGCCGCCTGATAACGAAGCCGGT
>JBCCHB010000045.1:0-102468 GCA_039028975.1 Chloroflexota bacterium | reverse complement strand
CTCAGCATTTTCAAAGCCGGATGGCGATGGTTTAGGCGACAACTTAAATTGGGCCGCCTTGTTCCCTTCAACTTGCAGTTCCCAGAACCTTTTGACTTAACACCGCTCGCTTTCCACCAGACTTGAGTAGGGCAGCAAAGTTGTAAGATTCAATAGCCTCAAAGCCATGCTATACTTCGACTGTGGAACAAACAAACAATCGCACGGTAACACGGGCGCTGTTTTGTTAGGGCATACAAGATGACGACGGATACGAAAGGCGATGGAGTCCCCATCGCCTTTCTTTTTTGTCAGGCTAATATCGCGAATACTGAAAGGTTAGAGCGACCCCTACTATGAGCGATTGCCATGCGCTCAATAGTCTACCAGAAAAGTGATGTTTTGACTTTTGTCCAGTTCCTCCAGGGAATCCTGCAAAGAGAGGAAATCGTCACCTTCACAAGGACAAGATTTTCCTAACTATCTATAACTGGCCAGAGTAGACTCGTGTTTTATAGTCTACAGATACAATTCCGTCTTCTTGATGGTTATCAAATAGCTGCTTTAAATGCTCAATAAACGCCTCATGCCTGGGATGTTCTGCGACAGGCGCGTAAGATGAGGATAATGCACGGCCCTTCAATCCAGCAAAATCAAACATTTGATAATGTGCAAATGTATGTAACGTCATCTGCTGGGGCGCAAAGAAGGTCCCGATATGTTCATCAGTTACATTCCGATCCCCAACGCTCTTGTAATCGTCAGCATAGGTGAAGAGGAGTTCTTCGTATGCATGCATAAATGGCCCCTTCCGCAGGCGAGAGTTCCAGATCAAGGCAACATATCCTCCAGGCATCAGAATACGGGCAAATTCAGCTCTGGCTTTGGAAGGTTCAAACCAGTGGAATGCTTGCCCGGCCACAATTAGATTTACCGACTCTTCGGTAAGGGTAGTCGCTTCGGCAGTCCCATCAATGCTTGTGAAACATTCGTAGGAAGAGAGCAAATCCTCGGCAGCAGAGCGCATGGGTTCGTTTGGCTCCACACCATACACAAAATTGCCGTGGTCTAAAAATAGCTCAGTTAGGATACCCGTACCAGAACCTACGTCAGCAATAATGGTATCGGAAGTTAGACCAATTTGCCTCTCAAGATACGGAATAATTGCCTGCGGGTAGCGAGGTCGATACTTGACGTAGTTGGCGACCCGATCCGAGAAGCGCTTGGTTGAGTCTATTGGCGTGGCAGCCATTGTCTTAAGCTCCATTCGTCTGGAAATAGGTAACCAATGCATCTGTTAGCCCAGCGCTGGTATGTTCCTCTGGCAGTACGGATACGGCTAATCCTAGCTGTTGGGCAGCAGTAGCGGTAGACGGGCCAATACAGGCGACACAAACATCATCTAGCATAGAGAGGGTTGCCTGTTCAAAAGCAAGTCGACGGGCAAAATTGCGCACAGTCGACCCACTAGTAAACGTAATTGCATCAATGCTGCCCTCCCATAACATAGATGGCACGTCATCGCCACCTTGGGCCATGACCGTACGGTAAGCATGGACAGTATCGACTATTGCACCCTGGGATTGCAAAGTTTTGCTTAGATTAGATTTCGCAAGCTCAGACTGAGGGAGATAAACACGATGACCTTTCAACTGGGGGATGGCCGTTCCTAACGACTCTGCGGTAAATTCAGCAGGCATAACATCAACAGATAGCCCAAGCTTCTCCTGTGCTTGTTTGGCAGTAGATGAACCCACTGTAGCAACCCGCATGGACAAGGTAGCAGGAAAAGATTGTCCCAACGTACGCAGCCGCTCAGATAAAGCATAGACTGTGTTGGTACTGGTAAGCAGAATCCAGTCATACTCATCCGAGATGGCCTTATGGAGTGAGGCATCAAGTGTGTCAATATCCATTGGTGGCGCAATGGCAATAGAGGGATAGTGAAAGACTGAAGCTCCCATTTCTTCCAGACTTTCACGCTGTTCAGTAGCTTGATGAGTGGCTCGGGTGATGACCACTCGAACCCCTGCTAGTGGACGGCGGCTTGACATTGATCCAAAATTTCCTGGGCACCCTTCTCAAGTGCCTCTTGAGCTAACGCTTCCCCTAGAAAAGAGGCATTCTCAGCTAACCCTGAAATATACACTTCAATCTGGTGTACACCGTCTAAGGTCGTGACGCGTCCAGTAAGCGTAAGAGCTAAATCATCAACGGTGGCTTTGGCAGCAACGGGCGTTGCACATCCACCACCAAGCGCAGCCAAGAATGAACGCTCTGCAATAACTTCGGCGGCAGCAATCGGGGCATGAATGGGTGCTAGAAGTTGGATAGACTCTTTGTCATCCCGACATTGGACCCCTAAGGCTCCCTGACCGGGTGCAGGGAGCATAATTTCATCGGGCAGAATCTGGCTAATCACATGGTCCTGTTCAATGCGATGGATTCCAGCAAAGGCGAGCACAGATGCATGGTACGGTCCGTCTGGGTCCAACGTCTTCTGGATGCGGGTATCAACATTGCCGCGAATGTCAATAATCTGTAAGTCAGGGCGAAAGTGGAGGAGTTGAGCAGCACGACGTCGACTGCTTGTGCCGATTGTGGCGTGATTCGGTAGTGCCTCGAGCGTCTCACCACCTCGGCTAACTAGCACATCTGCGGCTTCTTCGCGCGGGGGGATTGAGCCAATCGTTAACCCCTTGGGTGAATCCGTGGGCAAATCTTTGAGACTGTGAACCGCAATATCAATTGCACCATTGCGCAGGGCATTCTCCAACTCCAAAGTAAATAGCCCCTTGCCACCGATGAGCGGCAGGGGAACATCGATAATCTTATCACCTTTGGTTGTAAAGACCCGCACATCAAAGCGAAAATCAGGCCAGGCCGCGTGGAGAAGAGATTGAACATGTTCGGTCTGCCAACGGGCCAGTTGAGATTTCCGAGTCCCTAAAATAGCTTGCCCGGTGCTGTTTGCTTTGTCTTGAATCGCCAGGGTTGAATCCATCTTAACCTACCGTAAGAGGGTGAGTTGTCGGCACTGCTGGGACCGTTGGCGTATCATCTAACCTCTCTTGCCCTCTTTCGGATACGCGTTCAACAAAGGGTTTGGTTCCATCCGAGACAATACCACCTGAGGCAATCTCATTCCAGGACTTATCATTAGATGCATTCGTAATGACATTAGTAGAGACACCATCAGATAGCGTCTCGGCAGATGTACTATCAGTGGAAAGTTTAAAAAGGTCACGCAACATAAATGCATACTCGTGTCCATCACCTGCGGCTGCGTGATGCTTCAGTTGTATGACAGGATCATGCATCAGTTTATTGACTAAGCGGTGAGCGAGACGGTCGATTAGAGCCTCTGCTGTTTCTGTGCTTTGGTCGTTTATCCGGCGCAGACGACGCTTGGCGTCAGCTACTTCCAGTGCGGCAATTTCCTGAGCCTTAGATCGTATATCCACAATAACTGGGACCACGGCCCGCTGAGAGAGCCAGTCGAGCATGCCCGAAACCTCTTCGCGAATGAGTGCATTTACTTTAGGCAGTTCAGCCTGACGCTGGGCCATATTCTCGTCAACCGCTGCCTGAAGATCATCTACATCATAGCAGACGACACCATCTAAAGATCCAACGCTTTCGTCCACGTCCCGGGGAACTGCAATGTCCATAAAGAGCAGTGTACGTCCGCCCCGCTTGGGTACAATCTTCTCCACCTGCTCCCTGTCAATCACAATATGGGGAGCGCCAGTAGCTGTGACTACCAAATCGGTTTCGATAAGGGCATCTTCAATTTGGTGCCAAGCCATTGGTACCCCACCTACTTGCATGGCTAATTCGGTTGCGCCGCTGTATGTTCGATTGATGATGGTGAGATTCTGGGCATCATGCATCGTCATGGCCTGGGCTGCCAACTGGGCCATTTCACCTGCGCCAACGATAAGAATCTTCTGTTCAGGAAGATTACCCAACTCCTGGGATGCTAACCGGGCTGCGGCGTGGCTCACGGACGTAGTATGGCGACTGATGTCTGTTTCAGTACGAGCACGCTTGCCGGTGTGCATAGCTTGGTTGAACAAGTGAGATAGGATGGGCCCAGTTGTTTGCACAGCATGAGCTTCCCGATAGGCATAGGCTACTTGACCCATAATCTGAGGCTCACCTAAAATCAGCGAATCTAGCCCACAGGCAACTCGCATCAAATGCTGAATCGCATCTCTCCCAGCTTTAAAGTAAAGGTGCTGAGTAAGTAGTTCTAGATTGGTCCCCTGAAGGCTAGCCAGGAATTGAGTCATATATTGCCAGCTCTGATGGTTTGCCTCATCTGTATCGCTGCTGCACACGGCATACATCTCTAACCGATTACAGGTAGATAAAAAGGCCCCTTCTGTCAAACGGAAACCATCTGGCTTGGCTGGTGGATATCCCATAAAGGTGTGGCGGAATTCCTCCAGCGCCATATCCAGGGCACAACCACTTAAGGAGAGTTGTTCTCGTAGAGAGACTGGCGCAGTATTGTGATTAAGGCCAACAAGTATAATAGACATGATTTGCTCGAATTTTGACTAAAATTTATGGCTTAACAAAATCTCAAATGTAATAGACCCAGGTCATAGGATATTCAGCAACATAGGTTAAACGAAACCTGACAAATGGATGTTCAATTTCCTCAATAGCAACATCCGAGGAGATTCGTGCATGAAACTTTCCGATTTTGTTTCATTACCTGGTACGCTCGTTATAACGTTGTCTTTTCGTAAACATTACACAAAGGGCAAAATTCACCTCTATGTTCAACCGCAGTATACTCTGATGAGTATTCTGGCAAATTTTTCGTCATATGAACAGTGACCTTTGTCACATAACGGTCATGAAATTACTGTTTGGCCAGCATAGAAGGTAGCTGTGCCACCGTTGGTTTGGGTTCTCCCGGGCGCCCCGACAAACAGCAGTTGGGCCCGCAAATATCATGGTTGGCGCCACGCGTCCCCAATACTAGTCGGTTGGGACTGTCGCTCGTTCGTTCAACAATTAATTCGCGTATCATCTGTACAAATCGAGGATGGGTACCCACGGTTGCCGCCCGAATCATGTTAAGACCTAGGGATTGGCAGAGTTCCTTGGCTTCTGTGTCTAGATCATAGATTACCTCCATATGATCTGAGATGAAGCCAATTGGCAAGATAACCACATCCTCTACCCCTTGGGCATGAAGTACCTCCAAGTGGTCACAGATATCTGGCTCGAGCCAGGGCTGCTGAGGTGGCCCAGAACGACTCTGGTAGACTAATTGCCAGTTTTTGACACCAACCTCCTCAGCCACAAGCTGGCTGGACTCGGCTAACTGGGCCTCATATGCACAATTGGCCGCCATGCCCATCGGTAGACTATGGGCAGTAAAGGCGAGATGAACGTCCTCCCTCCTTGCAGAGGGAATCTGCTCAAACGCTGCTTGCACATTCTCTACGTTTGGTTGGATATAGCCTGGGTGGTTATAGGCCATACGAATTTTATCAAAGTCAAACGTGTAAGGAGCGACAACCTGGCTAGTGCGATAGAGATCCTCTCGATACTGGCGACATCCCGAATAAGAGCTGAACATAGATGTAAAGAAGGTCAGTACTTTTTTGATGCCATCCTCTTTCATCTGCTCCATTGTTTGCTCTAACATAGGATGCCAGTTGCGATTTCCCCAATAGATGGGAAGCGTAGGCCCGTGCTCAGCTAATTCTACTTCTAACGCCTTGATTAGTGCTCGATTCTGGGCATTAATTGGGCTGACACCATCAAAAAGTGCATAGTGACGGGAGACCTCTACCAAGCGCTCCCTGGGTACATTACGACCCCGCAATACATTTTCCAAAAAAGGGATGACGTCATCCATGCCTTCAGGACCACCAAAAGAGACGATCAGTAATGCATCATACGTATTCGTTTGTTCACTATCTAGAATGGTCATGGGTTTGGTCATTATATCTCAATGTATTTGATAACCTATTGCATCCAGCATATCATTGAATCGTAAAAAGAACGCTAATTCTGCGTTAACTAAAGTAAAATTATGCTGAGATCAATTGTCTTACCCCTAGGCGTACCTGGCTAAAAACTACTGTCTTCAATCTGGTCTCACTCTCAATGCAATGGCGTGAAAGTCTAAACATATGCGCCAAGGGGGCATGCCACGTATAAGTCTGGCCACCTGTGCGCCTTTTGCGGAAGTGCCTTTGAGTCTAAATTTTACTCTGCCAGAGCACTTTCCCCACGAAGAAAGGGCCTAACCTGTCAATGTGCCTTTTGGTCTGAATGGTCTTTCGCATGGTCTGGACAACTGCGGAGAGAGGGAATAGCTCTTTTCCTAAAAGACCAATGACAAAATCATTGTCGTGCTTATCTAAACCGTGGCAGGCAAGGCGAATGTCGGTGGCTAAACCAGCTCGACCAAAGGCTTTCCCGATGCCACCGTGTTCTCCTAATGCTTTACGCTGCTCTTCGTCAGATAGTTCCTCAAAGCTTCCCGAGCGCCTCAGCGGATACCAGATAACCCAAGGCAGTTCTGGATTTAAGACTCGCCCTCTCGGCCTGTTGAACAGAGCTTCTTCTAAATCGGGTTCATAGCCAATAGTATAGGTACGCCCCATCATGGTCATCTCTGGTTTAGGTGTTAGCTCGACGAAAGGCGTTTTTTGTAACAAAGGTCGCAATGTATCAACAAAGAAATTGGGGTTTTCTGAGAGGGTTAGCAGCCCCACAGCTTGGGCGTCGTTGACGTCTGCATAAAGCACCGCATCTGCGCCTGATTGTGCAAGCGTGTCCTGTATAGGCTGGACATTGAGACATCCACCAAAGGCCAGAAACTGCATAAAGAGACGGCGGTCTAGCGAAATCGGTTGACCATTTTTCCGGCCTTTTTCACTGAGATCTAGTGGAGGATTTTCGTTCACAGTAGCTTCCTTTTGAAATCATATGTACAATTTTTCACAATTGTACTGCGCAGCGACGGGTTGGTCAAGTAGCAGCGCCTTCATTTGGGGTGTATAATTTGGGTAAATGATAGCAAACGCCAAGAGGATGATATCCAAGAACCCATAGCTCAAGACGAAGGGGCGATACAGATTGACGAATCAATTCCGCTATAGCTTGTATGCGCTTCTCTCTGCAGTTATCGCAGGTATTGTATGGGTATTGACGGAAATCGCCATCAATTTTTTTCATACACCGTCATTGATAGCCACCATGTGGGGCGCGCTCATTGGTAGCCTTGTCCTGCTGGCTGTTGCTATGCAGCGTGGTGGGATCGATTGGCGCAGTTGGACCCCTAGCGCTTGGGCGCGCGCAATAGTCGGTGGGTTTCTGATTCATGGCGCTGGGTTTCTTCTGAGCTTTGCGGCCGCTGGCCAGATTGGGGCAGGGAAAGCCAACCTACTCGGTCAACTACAGACTTTCTTCGTGGTGGCACTGGCCATTTTATTCTTAAATGAAACCCTTTCTAGACGACGCCTAGTGGCGATTTTGCTGGCCTTGTTTGGTGCCACATTGATCAACTTTGACCCATCGACGCTGTGGGTTACTTGGGGTTTAGGGGAGACGTTAACAATCGGGGGACGTTTGATGATCGCCGTAGGTATCGTCTTGATGAAGCCTCTCTTCGACCATGGCAACGCGGCTGGAACCACAGGGTTGGCTATGCTTATTGGGGCCTTCTTTCTCTTCGGTGCTTTTCCGTTTAGTCGCACAATGATAACTATTGATCCTGGCTATTCGGTGGGGTGGGCAACGATTATGATGATCGGTTTGATTGGCATCGGTCGCGGACTCTCCTGGCTTTGCTTTAACACAGCTCAGCGATACATTGGGGCCTCTCAGGCTATAATTATCTTTCTTTCGTACGCTTTCTTTACAATTCTATTCCAAGCCATTGTTGTCTGGATTGCGCCCAATGTGGGTGTTCAATTGCCTAAAAACCTAGGTATTGCGTTGGTTGGTGGTGTGTTGATTGCAGCGGGAATTATTATTTTGCAAACGGATTGATCATTATATCGACCGTACTATAAATCTATGCAAGATATACTTTTAGTAGGCCTTGGCGGATTTGCAGGTGCCATAGCACGCTTCCTGGTTAGCACGTGGATCCAATCCCAAAGTACGTTATTAGGGCTTCCCGTAGGAACCCTGATGGTCAATGTTTTGGGCTGCCTGTTGATCGGGATTTTGAGCCAAGTTGGAACTGCTCATGGTCTTTTTACAGCCGAAACGAGGTTACTTGTCTTTACAGGGTTTTTGGGCGCGTTCACAACCTTCTCAACGTTCGGGAATGAGACTATTGGATTGGTACAAAAGGACCAGTCTATTCTTGCCCTTCTTTACATAGGGCTACATCTTTTTTTCGGCTTTGGCGCCGTTTTGTTAGGCAACCGAATTGGTGAATTCATCTGAGGGAAACCAAACGGCGCTTTTCAAAAGGAACTAATTCGATTTCACCTTCACTGGTAGCTCAGGACGACTGCCCGAAAAGGCTCTGACAATTCGGAGGCCTTCGACAGTACTAGAAAAGCAGTTAAACTCAATATCGACAATTTTGTGTCCAATTCACAGCTTTAAAGGCCTAAGTGTTGAAGTCATCCAGACCGATGGCTCATGGACTGTTATGTCAACTTTTTTGCAAATTAGAGAATGTTCTGACCACTCATGCCACTTACGATTTCCCCAGGTTGTGGATGACTCACTTCTAACCTATTGCCCGAGATGTGGGAAAGAGGCATCGTTGGTTCGAGAATATAACAGCTCCTCCAATCCAATCAACCTAGACCATGGAGCGGTCAACATGGGGCTTGATGGACTCCCCATCGGCACGGCAACCAAAACAACAATAGGTCCCTCACAGCCGCAGCATGGGACGCAATTGTCTGCACCACTTGAACTATTTCTCGATAATCTAAGAAGTGTCTTCAACGTTGGAACCATTTTTCGTACGGCAGATGGGGCTAAGGTTGACCATATCCATCTTTGCGGTATCACGCCCACACCGGAAAATCCTCGTTTACACAAAACGGCGCTTGGTGCCGAAGAGGTTGTACCGTGGAGCTACAGCGCAAACGGTTTACAGAAGGCCCAAGAGCTACAGAAATTAGGCAAGCAGCTTTGGTGCTTGGAAATGGCAAAAGATAGCCGTTCGCTCTATACTTTGGCCAGCCCAGACCAAGGATGGAGCAGTGTGCAAGCCAACCAGAATGGGCAAAGTCCCTCAATTGTTTTAATAGTTGGCAATGAGATAGCCGGAGTTGATCCAGAGATACAGGCGTTGGCGGATGAGCGAATTCACTTACCCATGTTGGGTATAAAGGGTTCACTCAATGTGGCCGTTGCGTTGAGCATTGCCCTTTACCATATACGATACAGCATGCACGGTTTAATAGTGAGGAGATCAAGTGAAAGGTACTAAGCAGGTTTTACAAGCCTACTTTGTTTGGATTTTGGTCGGAGGACTTTCAGGCTGGACAGTGTGGATGCTGCACTCTGTTGGCATTTACCTTGTCAGCATATGGGTCCAATCCCCATGGCGACTCTTTGGCTGGACGAGCGAATCGGTGCAGCCTTATAGTCGCTTTTCCATTTTTATTCTGGGAAGTGCTTGGCTGATTTATGTGCTATATTTAGAGAATCGTTTGCAGCTCCACGCGAGAGAATCACGGCTATGGTCCTATGCAGGCCGAGTGACCGTTGCATTGGGGCTCATACTGCTTATCTGTCTAGCTCTTCTAAGTCTGTCGAATAGAGTTGGGTAGAGGTTGCGAACGAGTGAAGTTGTCCTTGGTGGGGCTCTGTCTGGTGAGTTAGATTGCGCCTATTCGATAGACTATCTTCTCTGGTTTGGTGCTTCCCCTCGGTTTGTTCATCTTCCTTGGGCTGATTCTTCTGGCTAGACTGAAAGAGGGGTAAGAAAACTCGGAATCGACTACCTACTGCGACTTGGCTTTTTACTTCTATATGACCTGAATGCATGGCAACAATTTCATTGACAATTCCCAAACCCAGGCCAGTCCCCCTGGTCTCTAGCTCATGGGTATTTTGACCTCGATAGAATCGTTCAAAGAGATGAGGCAGATCATCTTTTTCGATGCCAATCCCCGTATCTTCAACAATGACTATTGCATCGGTCTTGCTTGTATATAGCTGGATAGTAATTGTCCCTTCAGGCGTATAATTAACGGCATTTGTCAACAAATTAGTGAGCATTTGGCGGATCTTGCTCTCTGAGCCATGGATGCATATAGGAGAATCATCTACTTCCCGAAGTAGCTCGAGATTTGTATCTTCGATAATCGGTTCATAGATCGATAAAACCTCCAAAACAATAGCAGTAAGGTCAATGAACTCGAGTTCGGGCTGAAGTACTTCCTGCTCTAACTGGGTCAAATCGAGAATATTCTCAACTAATGTACTTAACCAATCGATTTGGCTTGCAATGGCAGCTATATAGCGACTACGATTCTCATCTGTGCTCTTTTCCAATAGGCGTCGATAAAGCTTGAGGCTGGCGACAGGGTTACGCAATTCATGGGAGACGTTGGAGATAAATTTCGACTTGAGTTGGTCAAGTTGGGTGAGCTTCTGATTGGCTTCTGAAAGGTCTTTGGTCCGAGCTGCCACTTTGGTCTCTAGGTCGACGTTCAGGGACTTTAATTCTTTCACTAAGCGGGTATTCGTCAAAGCCGAATCGGCGATAACGCGATTCGCCATCTGTAGTTCGTTCTGTCGTCGCTCTAACGTCCTAATCATTTCATCGAAGGAACGAGCCAGCAGGCCAATTTCATCATCGTTTTTTACCTGAAGGTCAACACTATAGTCACCCTCTATCACCGTACGAGTGGCCCGTACCAATTGGGCCAATGGCATAGAAAATCGGCGCCAAAGGACAAAGGCAAGGGACCACGCAAGTATAAAGGAGATAAGCCCAACAAGTAGGATCTGACGAGCAAGCGACCGAATGGGTGCAAAGGCTTCATGCTGGTCCATCTTGGCTAGAATAGACCAAGGCATGACTGTGGCGATTTGAAAAGCAACAACGACTGAATTCCCCAGGTAGTCAGTCGTTAACAACGTTCCACTATTACCAGCCATAGCCAAACGAATTGGTACAGCACTTTCCGTGCGTTTTTCGATGGTGAGAGATAGGGGGGACTGAGGATCTCGTAGCAAGGGATTTAGCACCAAGTATCTGTCACCCGAATCCCTCAAAAGCATCATTTCGCCTGTTTCAATATCTCCAGGCCATTGATTGAAGATGGGAAAGAGCGATTCTTCAGCGGCGATGCTCATGGTGACGACACCAATAATCCGCTCAGTCGGTCCCATCATATCTTCCTTCATATCCCCATTGGTATCCACCGTAGAGGCGATCTCGTGTAGAGAGATCGCCAGCCCCAAAACCATTTCGATCTCACCTGTTTCTGGATTCGTGTGCAAGTCTTTGATTGCATGTCGGGAAGAGGAAGCCAAAACTCGGTGAAAAAACGAACCTTCTGTGGTCATCTGTTGGGTACGAGGCAGGTCAGTAGAAACCACAATACGCCCATCCACATCCAAGATTTCCAGGCGTCGATAGAAAGGCTGATTGGCCCTGATGGTTAGTAAGTTTTCCCGTAAGATTCTAGCATACGGTTCTTGGCTTACAGGGTTATTCTCCGAATTGAGCAGAGCCATCAGATATTCTTGATTCAATTTGTTCATTGAAACCAAGTACAGATCTGCCCTGCGTTCACTAAACCACTCTGCTAGTTGAGTTTCTTTGAGTTGAACAATGGTCTCTAGCTCGGAACGGACTTGTTTCATCAATGCGTCGCGTTCACTGTAGTAAGCGGTAATGCCCAGGCCACATACAGCTAGCAGGGCAACAATCGTAAGAGCAACAAGCAAGCGTGAACTTAAGCTTTGGGGAAGGCGTCTAATCATTTATTTGTCTGTGGAACCGACTCTCTTTCACGCACCACCGAATTATTGTAACATACATTTATTGATTCAAGTGAATAATTCTCAAAATGAAGAAACATGCTCACAAAACAGTTCGGTGTAAGTTCTCTTACCTACGAGGCTGCAAAATTTGGATATGCTACGTGTACCTTCAAAGAAGGTAAATAAAAAGTGCCTGCGACACCCGGCCAGGAAATCTGCAGACACTTTTTTAGGTGACGCAAAGCAATCTCGAAAGGTTTTTTCGCGCCAACATAGCAATATTGACATAGTTTACGTTCATTGTCAATGTGCATGAGTGACTGTGACAGAAACAAGCATAGCAGCATATTTGTCTCCCTCACATGTGATTGGGTACCACACTTTATGTCAGTCGCAGATAGCGCCAATAAGTGTCGGTGACTATCCAACATCATTCAGTCGCTCAACTTTGCTCCATGCTCCGTGTAGATATAGCTAACCAGTAGAACTTTGTCCCAGTTTTTGTCTATAGGTATCGGGAAAAAGATTTTCCAAGACCTGACAGATTTTCAAAGCCTGTCAGGTCTGAGTCAAGGAAACCCATTATCTTGAGATCTATAGTCTACTTTGGATGATGTATAGAGTGGATACTCTTTATGGTCAACTATACTGCGGTCGTCTTGAAAACAGGAGCTTTCCCATGCTCTACCAAAGTAACCAAACCCGTGTTTTCAAACGGAGCTGAGTATAAAAGTCTGCCATGTCATTAGGAAATGTTGGTGAGTTGCCCCCTGAGAGGTTCTTTGCCGGATAAATGATGATCTGCGCCATCGTACCGACACCACCGTACCAAACAATTGTATCAATCAGATGAGTATCAAACACACAACATTTTTTTCAAGACATTACACATTCATATTGTAAGGAGAACATGGACATGGCATTGAAGTTGAATCAGTCTACCCTATCACGCCGTCAGTTTCTGGCATATAGCACCATGGGTGGTGGTGCCATGATTGTTGCTGCATGCGGCATCAACATGCCAGAAGAAGCCTCAGCCCCTACTGAAGCCCCGGCAGAAGAACCCACAATGGCTCCTGCCGAGGAGCCAGCAGCCGAACCAGCAATGGAGATGATGGAAGCGCCACCTACCGCAGCAGATCCTGAAGGTGGCAAGGTTATGGCTGGCGACGTTATTGATTACACACTCGACAGCAATGGATGGTCTGGTATGTTTGGCTCTGTAACATTCTTTATGCACCATGCGCTTTACGATGGCGAAGATGTTTATCTCATCCGCACGGATGCGTCTAATGAAGAATTCGCGAATGAGGTTGGGTTGACCTTCGTACCTCTGCTATCTGTCGCAGCGGCTATGCCCGAAGAAGATGTCAACACATATTACATGTTTAGCGATGGGCGACCGCCAGTTGTCTCTATGATTCCTGGCGATGAGAAATGGTCATCCTTGTGCCGGGTTGTCAATGTAGATCCAGGCGATTCAGACGTTGATCTTTCTTCATCTGCCGGTGTTATGGAAGCAGCAGATGCAGGTGATGTTACGATGGAGGCTACAGACGTCTTCGTTAACTACCCGTTCATTAAGTGGCCCGGTGGCGAGTTGGCGGTTGATACGGAATTAACTCAGACGCTTGGGCCAGGACAGCTCTTTGCCGCGCCAGATACCGAAAATATGACTGTGACCATGAAGCTTCACCAATGCTATCCTGGAAGTCGATATATCGTTACTGATGCTGGGATGATGGGTGGTATGATGGCCGTGTCCGATGCCCCTGTTACAAACCAACTCAAGGCATTGGGTGGTACGGACGAAATTTGGGTCTTTGGCAATGGTATTGAGGGGTCTGGTGTTATGGGCTTCCAACCGGCCATTTTTGATCACAAAGCGGGTGATCCAGCCTGGAGTCCGTTCTGGGATCACTTCACACTAACGTGGAATGAACCTGGCAAGGCACGCATTTTGACTGATGCCAGCGAAATTCGCGCTATGGTCGAGTCAGGCGATTTAGAGCAGTTCAACGGTGTACCTGATAGCCACCCCAACGGCTTTGTAGTGAATTGCCCTGCCCCCATTTTGGCCCCCAATGACTTTGCCGTTGTGATGGCCAATGATGTAGTCGACTACACGCTTGATAGTGATGAATGGGCAGGAGCTTTTGGCTCTGTAACCATGATGATGCATGAAGCTATGTACAATGGTGAATCTGTTTATCATGTACGTACTGATGCCTCGGATCAATCGTTTGCCGATGAGGTCGGCCTTACTTATGTGCCATTGCTGAACGTTGCGGCTGGTATGGATGCGAGTGAAGTCAACACCTACTACATGCTAGATGGTGATCGTAATCCAGTCATTGCGATGATCCCAGGAGATGAGAATTACAGCTCGCTCTTCCGTATGGTCAACGTGAGTGGCGGTGATGAATCGCTTACCTCCGCCGAAGCAGTGCAGGCAGCCATTGATGCTGGGGACGCTACCATGGAAGAGACCGGCGTCTATGTCAACTACCCACTCATTGCTTGGCCCGGTGGTGGACTCTCTGTTGATCCAGACCTGGAAGCGACCCTTGGGCCAGGTCAGCTCTTTGCCGATCCTGACATGGGGAATATGACTGTGACCATGAAGCTTCACCAATGCTATCCTGGTAGTCGCTATATCGTCACGGATGCAGGAATGATGGGCGGAATGATGAACGTTTCGGACGCGCCGATTACGAATAAGTTGAAAGAACTTGGTGGTACAGATGAAATTTGGGTCTTTGGCAATGGTATTGAAGGCCCTGGTGTAATGGGCTTCCAACCTGCCATTTTCGACAATCATGCAGGCGACCCAGCTTGGAGTCCCTTCTGGGACCACTTTACCTTGACTTGGAGTGATGAAGCCAGCGCTACCATATTGACTAGTTCCAATGAGATCCGCTCCTTGGTTGATTCTGGCGATTTGGAGCAGTTTAACGGCGTGCCAGACAGCCACCCAACTGGCTTTGTGGTCAACTGTCCGGCACCGATTCTGGCTCCGAACCCATTCCACCTTGAGAACATGTAGACGCAGCACGAAAAAAGCTAGGTTCTGCCGAGTATAAAAAATAGAGACCATTGCCGAGGGGAGTCTACCTCTTAGCAATGGTCTTTATTTTATACGGTATTTCAGTGGAAATACGTAGGAAAACGGTCCAGATTTCGTCGTTGAACAATCAGACATTTTTCTTCTCACTCTCCTACAATCGAGTCACCGTTACCAAAGGTATCTTTCGCGGTTGAGTCCGTTCAGACAAGTTCAGCCACCAATGCCATGCATACACGACTCCGTTTGCAGCCCACAAGTTACCTACCTAGCAGGCTCTCTCAGGACGATTGTGCGCGAAACCGGTATGCGAAAGCAAAGGCTCATCAACTCTATGGTAATTCGGTTAATCAAGAATCAGTAACCGTAGCGGCTTCCAAGGATCTATTAACCCTCTTGAAGTGAGTTCTGTTTGAAAACAGTCGTTTCTTATGGCTTCTACCAAAAGAAACGAACGTTTTCAACACAACCTCGCTCTTTAGGCGACTCGTACTTCACCCGAGGATGCTGCAAACGTAGCCCCCAGCCGGCCTACTGATCATAGAATGAGGGAGAAACTATGTTACAACAACCCGATATGGTCGATGCGACATTTACCCACCGTCAGAGTTTTCCAATGATGGCATTATACGGTGGTCAAGGTGGTACCCAGCAGATGGATATGTCAATGACCATTCAAGCAGCACGTAGTGGTGACGAAACAGCTTTTACTAACTTAGTCATCTACTACAAGAGCGCGGCTGAGCGGGTAGCACAACATATTCTTAAGACAGAAGACGCTGCTGCAGATGCTGTCCAAGAAGCGTTTATCAAAGTCCACAAAGCCATGAAGCGTTTTCAAGATGGAAACTTTCGCTCTTGGCTCTTACGAATCGTCACCAATACATGCTACGACCATCTGCGAAAGGAAAAGCGACGGGCAGCGCTAAGTCTAGATGAATTGACAGAGCAAACCAAAGTAGATGTGAATGTCCAACCGACCTTTCTAAGCAATACAGAGGAGACAAGCGATCCGGAATTCCAAGCCATCCGCAGCGAGACCATGGAGAATCTACTCAGTGCCATTGATCAGCTGCCTCATTGGCATCGCAATGTAGTTCTCTTAATTGACGTCCATGGATATGATTATGCAGAAACAGCGGAGCTTTTGGAGTTACCACTCGGCACCATTAAATCTAGGCTCAGTCGGGCCAGAGCATCACTTCGTCAAGAGTGGATTGAAACAGGTGTTATTGCTACTAGACCCCAATAAGGTCTTCTCAATAAAGCGGGGCGGATACCCATCGGGGACGTAGAGGCAAGGAGCACCTTGCCCCTACGATTCACGGTTTACCCCTACATACATTTAGCCTATTCCAACAAGTCTACAAAAATAGATCACAAACGACCATTATGGCTTTTTAAATCGATTATCCGTCGAACCCCCATATACCAGGTGAACATCTGTGGCTTGGTACGGAGCAGGAATTGCAATCAACTGAAGGGCTCTCAAAACAGTTCTGCTAGAATCGAACCGAACGCCAGTCACCTACTTCGTCGAATCCCAGATGCCTATAGACAGCCCCAGCAGCAGGCGTTTCCCAGTACAGTACAGGGCGCTTGCCTTCAGCAAGTAAGTCGGCACACAAAGCGCTGCAGACAGCTTGGCTATATCCGCAACCTCGTCTCTCTGGCACCGAATAAACGCCGCCAATCATAGCCATTTGCTCAACTTCCGCGTTGGTCAACGCAGCAGAACAGATCTGGCCGTTGCGCTCAGCAAACCAGAGCCGCGTACGCTGAATCGGTTCTTCTACCCCTGCAGCGGTTCTAGACATCTGCTCAGCATCAGCATAAAAATCCACCAGTGCAGGCAAATCGGCCATGGTTGCTCTCCTGATGGTGATATCCTCCCGCTCTTTGGCTGGCTTGAAGGAGTAGCTTTCCAAGGACATTAAGGTCTGGACTGAAAGTTTGCTTGGTGTATATTGGACTACGTACGGAAGAAAGGAAGGGATTCCTATTGGATTGTCCTGAAGGCGTCGGGCAGGAGTCGGATAATCATCGACCATTTCACCAAGAGCCTTCCAATCAGCATCTGACTCTCCATAAATAGACCATCCCACCATATAACGGTTTAACACAGCTCGCAAACGCCCCTGCTCGCTGAAATCTCCCCAATATTGGCAAAGATCACTCTGCGAAAAACCGATCGACGTCAAATTCCCCAACATATACAAATTATGCTCGGGTGACTGCTCTAATAATCGAATTACTTGACTCCGGTCGCCTTCAAATAGTGGTCGGACCATCATGACACGGATCCTGCTCCTTCACATAGCTATCGCGACCCGTAGCATTTACATAAGCATGAAAGGTCTTAGTCATATCCGCATCTGGCTGGTAACCGTTTTTGATCGCCCAACGATAGAAGTGGATAATTTCTGGCTCCGCCGTACAGAGTTCCCAATAGAAGAGTAAGCTGATTGTCCCACCTGCTTGGAGCATACCGCTGGAGTGAAACGAATCAAGTACCGGGCGTCTGTCATATGGAACCTGGCAATGAGAGGCTTTCCATCCATCGGGATACCTTTGCCGAGAGTGACTATCCAAGAGCACAAATTGGGCGTTGATATTGCCATTCAGAGGTAGTCCAACGCTCCCTGGATTAATCAGGTGCCACCAGAGGTTTGCTAAAGAGATTTGATGGTTTAGGGTATCGAAGAATCTGCCATGCCGAGACGGGTTCCTGGCATCAATACTTGCGGAGCGAGTCTCATTCCCGTCATCTGAACGATCAAAATCGGTGAGAATATACCGATCAAACTGGACGTGGGAATGGGCCGTGATCAATACATTCTCTGGAACATGAGATATCTTAGGAACAATCTCTTCTGATGGTTGATGAGGGGCGAAACCGATCCGATTGTTCCCTGGAACACCGTGGGCAATCCGAATCGGTTCGGTATTGGGAATATAGAATGTGCGTTCATCGGGCAACAGCGCCAGATACGATCCCTGTTCAAAGGTAATCTGTTCGATTAGCCAATGAAGCTGGCCCCAGCGCATGGCATCTTCATAGTCTGCTGGGGCCCGTTCTGTTCCATAATCCAGGTAGTAGAACTCATGATTGCCACGAACCACGATCCAATCCTGCTTCCTGATATAGTCAATAACCTCTGAACTCAATGGCGTACCGTTGATTAGATCGCCATTGACAACGATATGGTCAGGTGCAGGGTCCACACGTTCAAGCTCCTCTACAACAGCATGAAGGGCCGCAAGATTTCCATGAACGTCAGCTAAGATGGCAATTCTCACGGCGGACCTCTCTAGTTGAGCTTGAATATCATGATCAATTTACCAAGATCCCTGATTCTGCATACTGGCCCAAGGCTCCTCTGCGGGTAGAGCATCACCAGCTTGAAGCAGCTCAATTGATTGTCCATCTGGAGCTTTAATAAAAGCCATCTTTCCATCTCTTGGTGGACGGAGGATGTCGACCCCTTTGCTCTGAAGATCGGCACAATATTCATAAATATTATCAACAGCATAGGCCAAATGACCAAAGAATCGTCCGGTTGCATAGGGTTCAGGCTCGTGCCAGTTGTAGGTTAATTCAAGAGGTAAGTCACCATCACTTGCAGCCAGAAAGACGTTTGTATACTGACCTTTTTCACTCTCCGTGCGCCGAACTTCCTTCATCCCCATTTTGTTGACAAAGAAGTCCAAAGCCCGGTCAAGATCGTGGACACGGATCATGGTATGTAAATAATTCATAGTCTTCTCCTTGATGTGAGCCAAAGCTCAGATTGATTCGATTGACATCCACATCTTTGGTATACTCATTTTGTATACTCAGTGGGCCGTAATGTCATTTAGCAAATTATACAGTGATTTAAGGAAAGTCGCACATATGAATCATTCTCCTAAAGACGTACTCATCCACCAAGCAGAAATTGGTCCAGCAGAGAACTTTATTTACTTTGTTGGTGACCCAGGCACCCGTCAAATGGCCATAGTCGATCCCGCGTGGGACGTTCCCCAGATTCGGCAAACAGCCGCGAAGTTAGGGTACGAAATCCAGGCAATCTGGCTGACCCACGGTCATCATGATCATACGAATGGGGTAGCAGAGCTCTTGGAAAGTCACCCTGTTCCTGTTTATATTAGCCGTCACGAGGCCCCCAAGTTCCGTCCTGATGTGGCAGGCATCAAAGAGCTAGAAGATGGCGATAATCTACAGATCGGCAATATGGCATTCCAGGTCATCCACACACCCGGACACTCGCCAGGTGGACAATGCTTCCTCTATGGGAGCCAACTCATTGCTGGTGATACAGTTTTTATCGATGGGTGTGGACGATGTGATCTGCCAGATAGTGATGTCAAAGCCATGTACAATAGCATCCATCATCGAGTCATGAAGCTGCCAGATGAGACAATCATCTATCCTGGTCATAATTACGGACCCAAGCCTTCCGACACGCTCGCCAATCAAAAACAAAGTAATCGATTTATGCTAGCAACGACCGAAGAACGTTTTATTAAGGAACGATTAGGGTAGAGCAAAGGTCAACAAGTAACGGGTATGTGTAATAGTTTATACCCTTCCATTTCTGTTATTTACGTGATATAATGCCTGGATGAAGTCGGCTTGCTATCCCAATCCTTGATTAGAACCTGGTCATTATTTGGGAGAATAGAGCTCAGGAAGGTAGAGACTTCATCGAATACATCCTGTAAGCAAGGAGTGACCGTGCCCATTAGCACTTCATCATTTGAGGACGGACGAGACAACCGTTATGAAGAATACGAAGATACAACCCTCTATGATACAGAGACACTTACCTTCTCTGGGTTGTCTATTGAAATGGCAGAAGCGCTGCTTAAGCGACTTGGTGGTGGCGTGGCAGAAAAACTGAAAATCGTCGAAGGCATTGGTTGGAAGGCAACTCTTGCACAGGATGCTGGTGGGACAAACGTGGAATTTGATGCCCATGAAGAGTTGCTGGATGATCTCATTCGACGATTTGAGGAAATGGCTGACAAAGCCGTATAGAGTTACTACAGTCGTTTTGAAAACAGCTATAGTCTAATTCTCTTTCAGAAAGACTATGGGATGAATTGCAAATAACTCGTGCATTGTATGTGGGTAAAGCCCTATTATAATGATCACGTTATTTAATTCTTCTTCCTACATGACCTGTTTTCAAACGGAGCTGACTATAGTTTCATTTGTGAGTATACGACAGGCAGCCAGGGTTCACTTGGCTGCTTTCTATTTCTGTACCTTTTCTGTAACTTTTAATTATGTCCAAAACTACAATTCGAGCGGGAAGTAACATTGCGTTTGTGAAATATTGGGGGGTGGCTGACGCACAGCTACATTTGCCCTTAAGTAATTCAATCAGTATGACCTTGGCCAATGCGTATACAACTACAACAGTTGAATGGGACAGTACAGGTCAAATGGATGAAGATCAGATCGAAATTGATGGTGTATCCTTTAGCGGGGGTGCAAATCAACGGACGGTGGCACATTTGGACAGAATTCGCCAAGTGGGTCGCACAACTCAACGGGCAAAGGTTGTTAGCCAAAACAATTTCCCTATGGCGTCAGGTATCGCTAGTTCCGCTAGCGGATTTGCGGCCTTAACCCAAGCAGGTTGTATGGCCCTTGGACTGGATCTAAGTGCAGCAGATCTTTCGCGCCTGGCCCGTCTGGGAAGTGGTTCAGCATCTCGCAGCCTCTTTGGTGGCTTTGTGGAGTGGGAGAAAGGGCATGATGATGAGAGTAGCGTTGCTCACCAGATCCATCCATCATCCCATTGGAATCTCTGCGATGTCGTGGTCATTGTGAACAGGGAAGAAAAGAAGATCAGCAGCGCATCTGGACATCAGTTGGCTCATACAAGCCCTCTACTCCAGGGTAGGCTAGATAGCTTACCCCAAGCCTTAACAGAAGTACGTCAAGCCATTAATGATAAAGATCTGACCAGATTAGGGCCATTTCTTGAACAGGATGCTCTGGCTATGCATGCCGTAATGATGACCAGCACCCCAAATCTATTTTACTGGCGAAGTGGAACCGTGGAGATTATTCATCTAGTCCAGGAGTGGCGAGCCAACGGAACAGAGGTCTACTATACAATTGATGCTGGCCCCAACATGCATCTCATCTGCGAAGCTGATACCGCACAAGTGATAACTCCACAGTTGGAGGCACTGCCTTATGTCCAGCAGGTTATCGTTAGCGGTCCAGGAGAAGAGCCAGCGGTTGTTGAAGACGCTCTGTTTTAGATGGTAGATCAAGAAGTGCTTTGGTTATCTTGATAATCATGGTCTTCTAGTGAGCTATTCTAATAAATGAACCACGATTTGCAAACTTGGTTTTATGGAAGAGGTAGGAGAGAAAATGAACGAGCAAACAGGCACAATAGATAAAGTTATCAAATCCGATCAGGAGTGGCGAGCACAGCTCACGGCAGAGCAATACAAAGTGACGCGCAAAAAGGGAACGGAACGGGCCTTTACAGGTGAGTATCACGATGCGAAGACGCTAGGGACGTATGAATGTATCTGTTGTGGTACACCGCTCTTTGAATCGGATACAAAATTTGATTCGGGGACAGGTTGGCCGAGCTTTTATGCACCTATAGACAACGGCATGGTCAAAGAAGAAGCTGACAACAGCTTCTTCATGCGTCGTACCGAAGTTCTCTGCGCTCGTTGTGATGCACACCTGGGCCATGTTTTTTCAGATGGTCCAAGGCCAACTGGTCTGCGCTATTGTCTTAACTCAGCGGCGCTCAAGTTACAGCCAACCGGGGAATAGCCAGACGACGATTGCCATCTTTGGGGAATAGGAACAGGAAAATTACCAGGAATGGAGCATTGGATTAGGCGTACCTTCACCAAACAAGTCAGCATAGTTCTTACCGGGATCTTACTGACGTTTATAGGGTTTCTTACGTTCTTATCATCTATGCAAGCTATAGCAACAGACAACGTTCGTACTCAACCAAACATAGGCGATCCGACTCAACTGCGCCTCAATGAGATCATGGCACGCAATAATGGCACGTTGATTGATCCGGCCGATGGGAAAGATGATGAAGATTGGGTCGAAGTTTACAATCCCACAGGGGAAGCCATCGATCTCCAGGGCCTCTACTTCACAGATAGGCGAGGCCAATTGACCAAGCATGAAATCACTCAGTCACTTATTATTTCGCCTAATGGGTATATGATATTCTGGCTTGATGAAGAGATGGAACAGGGTCCAACCCATCTCTCTTTCAAGCTAAATGGTAGTGGCGAAGCCATTGGATTGGTTGAGAGTGATGGGCTTACCGAAATTGATTTTCACATTTTTGAAGAGCAACAGACAAATCAAGTGATTGGTCGTCTTCCAAATGGCAGTGGGGATTGGCAAACGCTGCCTCTTGCCACTCCTGGCAGCGAGAACATTTTTATACCGATTATCAGTCAGGTGTCCGTTCTACCGGCTATACCAGCGCCTTTCCAAAGTACCCGAATCAGTGCCATTATTACAGATAACTTAGGCATTTCAGAAGTTAGTTTAGTCTATAGCCGAACCGATGTAAGCAATATTCAACCGTCTGAAGCTACAACGATTCCGATGACGCTCAGTGACGCAAACGGCAATGAAATTGGTGACGAGAACGAATATGAGGTTCGGCTGCCTGGCCAAGCGGATAATACGCTAGTCAGCTTTTTTATCGTCGTAACTGATGCAGAAGGAAATAGAAGAGCCTATCCTGACCAAGCACCGCTCGATACAAGAAAATACCTAGTTGGATATGAGCCGCCGCCGATTGTCATTAATGAGATTATGTCCAATAATGATGGTCTTGTCCAAGATCCAGATGAGCCAGACACAGCCTCGCCATCGAATAAGTATCCCGATTGGTTTGAACTCTATAATTATGGCCCCGAGACTATCGATCTCCGTGGCTTTTTTCTGTCAGATAATCCGGACAACCCAGACAAGAATGAGATTACGAGTACCCTACTGCTACTACCCGGCGGTACGCTAATCTTTTATGCAGATGAAGATCGTAAGCAAGGACCACAACATGTCAATTTCCGTTTAAATAGCACAGGAGAAAACGTGGGCATATATGGGCCCTATGGCGCAGTTCCCATTGATGTCGTTCAGTTCGGAGCAATAGAGGTGAATAGGGTATATGGTCGCTATCCAGATGGAGATGGCTCTCTGACGGAGAAGCTCTGCCTATCCCCTGGTATGCCAAATATCTTGTGCGATGTGGAAAGCTATCTGCCCTTTATTGCCAATCCCAGTATTATTCGCGCAACCGGAACCCTAAAGGAGGGTAACCCATGACAGGCTCAAATGTATTTAAGTTTAGTAAGGATCTGCCAAATTCGGAGGTGGGTCAAGGCAATCTGAATGGCGATATGTCAAGCGGAGCAGAGTCTGACTGGGCAAATTCTGGGGATAATTCTGAGATCACTTCTGAGGTAGAAACGTGGATATCTGGAACGCATAGACAAGCGGAATCCCCTATCGTGCGCGATGCCGATGGACTTATCCCTACAGTTGCCCCCAAAGAAATTGCTGTCCTGGTTGGTGTGGAATTGGCCAGCCATCCGGCTCTGCTTTCTTTGGAGGACTCTTTATCAGAGTTAGCTTTGTTAGCCAAAACGGCCGACTTGGTCGTCGCATCTCACCTAACTCAAAAGCTGGACGTACCCAATCCAGCAACGCTCATTGGCTCGGGTAAGTTGGAGGAGCTGAAAGAAGCAGTCCAGCGGGACAAAGCCAACGTGGTGATATTTGATGATGAACTTTCACCCCGCCAGCAGCGCGAGTTAGAAAGAGCCCTTGGCCAAGAGATTAAGGTCATTGATCGCACAGCCCTCATTCTGGATATCTTTGCCAGCCACGCGAGCACCAAGGAAGGGAGTGTTCAGGTTGAACTGGCCCAGTACGAATATCGACTGCCTCGATTAACGAGAGCTTGGACTCACCTTGCGCGCCAAGCAGGTGGGCGAGCGGGTGGTGCTAGCGGTGGTGTTGGTGTACGTGGGCCTGGTGAAACCCAGTTAGAAGTTGACCGCAGAGAAATCGGCAGACGAATTGCATTTCTTAAACGTCAGCTTGAACAGATTCGTAAGCATAGGGATCAGTACAGGCGGCGGCGGCGACAATCTAGCCTCCCCATTATTGCCTTGGTTGGTTATACGAATGCCGGCAAGAGTACACTGCTCAATCGGGTTAGTAATGCCCATGTACTTGCTGCGGACCAGCTCTTTGCGACATTAGATCCAACCACGCGCCGTATCGATCTCCCAGGAGGAAAACAGGTACTCTTTAGCGATACAGTTGGGTTTATTCAGAAGTTACCGACCACACTAGTGGCTGCCTTTCGGGCAACGCTAGAAGAGGTCAATGATGCGGACCTTTTACTCCATGTCGTTGATTCATCGCACCCAAATATGGATGAACAAGTTGCCGCAGTAGAAGAGGTACTGGAAGAGCTTGGGGTTGGCAAGAAGAAGATCATTACAGGCTTGAATAAAGTGGATCAGATCGATCCATCCAACATGGACGCGCAAAAGAAGCTGGCGAGTGCTCGAGTAGATTATCCAAATGCCGTCTCTTTTAGCGCCTTGACAGGTGAGTCACTAGAGACATTGCTCAAGCAGATTGAAGATGTCTTGCGCAACCAAATGGCACCAATAGACGTCTTAATTCCATATGCCAGGGGTGAGCTTGTAGCCAAGTTCCACCAACATGGGCATATTGAGGTGGAAAAGCACATGGAAGAAGGCACATACTTGTCGGGTCGCTTACCTGTAGAAATGGTAGGTTTATATAACGAATTTTGGGAAAAACATGAAGTGGCAATACCCTCAGATTAGCCGCCGAACATTTCTGATGAGCCTGATGGTCTATAGCGGCTTTACCGGCTCTGTCGGTGCAGTATCCAAACAGGTCTCATCGCCCTCTATTGTGCGGGGTCCATATCTACAACGGTGTCACACCAACGGTGTCGTTGTGATGTGGTATACGGATGTTCCCTGTAGTACAAGGGTTCGCTTTGGAACACAAGCAGATGCACTGCAGGAATCGCTCGTTATTCACGGGCAGCGCCGGCGTCACGTAGCCCGTATCAATGGATTGCCAAGCAATACGAAGTATTACTATAGTGTTGGGACAGCCGAAGCTGACTTGATGGACGGCACATCAGAGCACTATTTCCGGACGGCACCAACGGCCTCTGAGCCAACATCAACTCGCATTTGGTGTCTAGGTGATTCTGGAAGTCCCAATGACGAGGTTCGCCAGGTGCGTGATAGATATTATGCCATGTCGTCCGAGATTGAAACCGATCTCTGCATTATGTTAGGGGATAATGCTTACCCCAATGGCACGGAGAGTGAGTATCAACAAGCTGTATTCGACATATTTGACGACTGCCTAAGAAATACGCCCTTGTGGCCTACCTATGGCAATCATGATGCAGGCTGTGCGGATTGTGTTAGTGGCGATCAAGTTGGCCCCTTCTTTGACATTTTTAAGACCCCAACCCAAGGGGAGGCTGGGGGCGTACCTTCGAATCGTAGGGATTACTATTCATTTGATTATGGTAATATACATTTTGTCTGCCTTAATTCACATGATGGGTTCGAAAGCCAGATGCAAGCCTGGCTGGAACAGGATTTACAAGTCAATCACAAGACGTGGTTAATTGCCTATTTTCACCACCCCCCTTACTCAAAAGGCCATCACGACTCTGACGTTACACCAGAGCTTGTGGACATGCGCACAAGAATTCTTCCCATTTTAGAGTCACATTCTGTTGATCTAGTCCTTACTGGCCATAACCACTGTTACGAACGTTCATATCTGATCAACGGCCACTATGGACAATCGGGTACATTCTCTAACGCCATGTTGATTGACGCCGGGAATGGTTCGCCCGAAAGCGACGGAGCTTATACGAAGAAAGCGTTCCGGAGAAAAGGCGCTGTATATGTTGCGATGGGTTGTTCAAGCATACTTAAGCAAGGGACGTTAGATCACCCTGCTATGGCAACATCATCGTTACACTATGGCTCACTGATTGTTGACATTCACGATCACGAGTTGCATTCAACGTTTTTAGATAGTCAAGGTGTAGTTCAAGATTCATTTAGCATTATCAAGGATAGGGCAACCTATCTACCTATACTAAGGTCATCGTGAAAGTAGGTCTTTTCTAAACCTCTATACTGCGGTCACTTTGCAAACCGTAGTTTTCTTTAGATTTACCAGAGTAACCAACCTATGCTTTTCAAGCGGAGCTGAGTGCAGCTAAGAGACCAAACCCCGGCTTTCAATGGAGCTGAGTATAGCGTTTCCCATAGCTTCTATAATTTGGTTGGGCATAGCTGAGATTCATTCGAAATGAATTTATTTGGGTCGCTTATTCTCAGCTATGTCAGAGCTAAGTACAATGGAGAGACCCAACTCCGGTTTGCAACCGGATCAGAGTACAGACTATGAAATTTTTCTCTCTACTTCTTGCAATTATTGTTAGTTTCTTATCTTTTAAGAGCGCGCTCTCTCAAGAGGTAACACTTCCCCTACACATTAATTTAGGCGCCACAAATGTCTATACGGCAACGGATGGAACTGTTTATCTACCCGACCAAGCGTGGTCTTTTGATGCTGGGCATGGCTATATGGATGGCCAAGCGGTAGGCACCTCTGCTTATAAGCCAATTGGTGGTACGGCTGACGCTCCGTTATATATGCGTCAGCGGCGAAATATCGATACGTATATTGTGGATACGCTTCCAGCAGGGGAGTATGCCGTCACACTACACTTTGCTGAAATTTCCGCGCATGGCCCTAACATTGCTAAGTTTGATCTATGGTTAGAAAACAACCAGATGCTTTCAAACTTCGATCTGTATGAAGAAGCTGGTGGCAGGTTCTACGCCACGGTCTTTCGCTATCCTATAAATGTATCAGATGGAGCGTTACAGATTCGGATTGTTCCAACATCCGGTGACTCGCATTTGGCTGCCCTATCTGTTGAGCCATACACTCCAGAAGAAACACCGCCTGTCGCGCCATCGTCAGTTCAGGTCATACCAAGCTTTGATAGTACTATTCTAAATTGGGATGATGGAGCTGAATCCGATCTACTAGGTTACCATGTCTATCGGTCTTCAATGGTAGACGGGCCATTCCGACGCATCAATAGCATCCCCCTGCGTCAATCCAGATATATCGATCAGTTCAAGGATCTGGCCTATATATCGAGTACAGAGGCCATTTCCCTGCCGTCGCAATTAACTTGGTTCTACCAAGTATCCACAATCGACTTAGAATACAGGGAAAGTGAGCGTTCAGCGCCACTATCTACTCAACCTCTCTCCCAACAAAGTACAAGCTTGCCCATCTTTCAGTTAGAAATTTCAGAAGAAAACTGGAAGCAACTCAATGAGGACATTGAGGCCAAAGTCTATGTGCCAGCCAAGGTAAAATATAGAGGGGAGATGTACGATGCCAAGGTACGATACCGAGGCAACTTCACTCTAGGGTATGCCAAGAAATCCTGGAAAATTGTCTTCACGGATGACTCACCTTTACCCCATTCCAATGTGCTGAATCTCAAGTCTCACTATGATGATGTGACGTTAATTCGTGGCCCCTTGACCATGAAATTATATGAGAACATGGGTGTACCTGCCCCGAAAACACGTCATGCGCTTCTTTTTATCAATGATGAGTATTACGGAGTCTACACTGATTACGAGCAGATCGACGAGGAGTATTTGGCACGCACTAACCAAAATTCATCCACGCTAATCTACGAGACCCGCTTTAGCAATGCCAGCTATGGCATAAAATTACCAAGTAATGAAGAATACCAAAGTGCTTATGAGCTGAAAACCAATAAGCATATAGGGTACAATCCCCTTATTGATTTTGTTGAAGGATTGTCGAATACAAGTAACCCCTTTCTTCCCCAGTTTCTGAATAGCACGTTTAATATACGAACCTACTTGAAATATTATGCGGGTGTTATTCTGACCAGCAATTTCGATTTCACTTACCATAACGTCTACTTGACGTATGATCCTGCCCAGTCCATCTGGGACGTAGTAGCTTGGGATCCTGATTTTACCTGGGGGCACCGCATACCTTTTGGCCTTGCGTACTATTCATCCTTAAGCATTGATGCAGGGACAAGACCTAATTCAGGTGCCTTTAATGGCCCTAATTATCTACTGAGCCGTATTATGCAAAGGCCAGAATACAAAGCCTATTTTTGCCAAGAATTAGCAGAACAAACCAAACCGGAAACAATCGAAAATCAAATATATCCTCTAATTGATGCTTACCATGGGGCTATACAAAATGCGGCCCGTGGAGATTGGCGAAAATATGGCTGGGAAGATAACACCCACTTTGATCAATCGACTGATGGTCTTAAAAACTACGCAACCCAGCGAGCCGAATTTTTACAACAGCAGATGCAGACATACTGTCCGGCTTCCCAATCGATCATTCGAGTCAATGAAGTAGTTGGAGGCGCTCAAGGGCAGATTTGTGATCCGGATGAACCTATCTTTACGAGTTGTTTCGATCAATGGTTTGAATTATACAATCCGGGATTGAAGCCTATTGATCTAAGAGGGTTATACATAACTACTGATTTGGCAAATCCAACCCAACACTTAATCAACGAAACATTGGTTATTTCACCGACTAGCCACCTGCTGTTTTGGGCCGATAATGAACCCCAACAAGGTACCAATCACACCAATTTTGTCATAACGAATGATACATCTACCATAGGTCTTTTTGACTCGGATGGCAGCACATTGATCGACAAACTAGATATTACAGAGCGAGGTTTCAATGTAGCACAAGGTAAATATCCAGATGGTGCAGATGAGGCTTATCGGCTGTTCCCCGGTACACCGAACGGACCTAATAGGCTAGCAACAACTATTCGCTATGTCTACACAGAACCATCCGAGCCTGCTCCGGATGAGGAAGTGACCGTTGTCCTCCGTCTATTCCCAGATACCGAATACCAGAACGGATACCTCCATTACTCATTGCCAACAGGTGAAACTTACTCAGAGCCGTTAACACGTCGTACATCAGGTACATATTCGGCTCCGATATCCCCTCAACCAGACCAAACGTTTGTTCAGTACCATATTGAAGTCCAGAGCAATAGCGGCGATGTAGAAGTCAGCCCTGCCAATGCACCCAGCCATCGTTATGAATACCTAGTAGGATACCAACTGCCCACGCTATCGATTAATGAGCTAAGAGCTGTCCACAGTGCTCAGGGGCAACAGATTGTAGAAGGTGAAGTGAGTTGGATTGAGATCTACAATAGCGGGGAGTTGCCAATTGATTTGTCAGGGATGTATTTAAGTGATGACCCTCAAAACAGACAGAAATATCGCATCCCTAGCTCAATGATCATCCCGGGCAATGGGTATACTGTCTTTTATGCCAATGCAACACCTGAATTAAGCAATTGGCATACAAATTTTGTCTTGCGCCAAACAGGAGGGGCGGTATATCTACGTGACACAGATGACAATCATAACCAATTAATCACTAGCCGCAGCTATGCTGATGCACCGGTAGGGGGTTCATTCCGCGCATGTGTAAACAACTCCACCATCTGGACTTACACCATATCCCCCACGCCAGGTTACATCAATTTTCCTGCGTGTCGTCTTATGTTTATGCCGTTCATGGCACAATAGGTACAGACTCTTCACATTAGGCTTATCTAATCAAGAGGAGCAAAAATAAGTTATCTATAACCAGCGCTCAAGAAGGACTGCATAATCTTCTGGCGTGTCCATGTCAGCGAGTATGGCATCGCTATTCAGATTAACATATTCGATGAGCTCAGTGTGAGTTTGGAGAAGAGAGCGTAAACTCTCTTCTTGCCCCAATGAAGTGACTTGGGGCCAAAGCATACGTGGAATAAAGAACGGATGCCCCCGTCGCATTTGGTGGCTAGGAATGACAATTTTCTCTGGCACCTTCTGAATCTGGGTGCAGATCTGCCTTAGAATAGAGAGGGGAATGTGGGGTTGATCGCCCAAAGAAAGTAGCGTTCCGGTCAGCTCAGGATCTATCCTCCCTGAATCAGTTGAAGGTGAAGATGGGGCCGCAATCAATTCTCCAAGATATGCGATACCCATCTGAAAAGAGTAGAGCATCTCTGTACTCTTATACAGTGAATTATGGATTACGTAAGCGGAGGTAGTCGCAAGCGCCTGTTCAATTTCTGCTCCTCGCCGTCCCACAACGCAGACGATAGGGGAGACCCCTGCTGCCTCCAGTTTTTCTACAACTGCCTCAATGACCGTCCGTTCACCCCAGGGCAAAAGCTGCTTTGGTTGTCCCATACGCCGACTTTGACCAGCAGCAGCAATGACAGCCCCAATCGGTCGACCAACTTGAACGTTAATTGGCATTTCCCAACCGTTCTAGAAGCATAACCAGGACGAATCCTAAAATAGCCAAGCCCACAGCATAGAGTATTTCCATATTGCCAACACTGCTGCCAACACTAGCGATGAATTCTACTTGGAAAGAGCCATTCGTTAGGTTTTCAATACTAAAAGTACCTTTAGTCGAAATCGGCAGCACATTCTGCTCTACAATTGGAATCAACTTGCCATGTCGATCAGTCATCGTTTCTAGCACCTCTTTCCAGGGCCAAATTTTGCGCAGACTGCCAACCATCAAACCAATGAGTAGCGCAACCGTCATATCATGATAACGTTTAAAGAGCCAGCTCAAAATTTGGGCAAATGAGACCAATCCAACCAAAGCACCAATACCGGCCAAGGCTAAACTGATTAGATCCCTACTATTGACTGCTTCAATAAAGAATTGATATTTACTCATCAGGACCAAAATAAACGAGCCTGACACACCTGGCAGAATCATAGCACAGATGGCAATGGCACCACTGAGCATTAAAAACCACCAACTTTCTGGCGTCTGAGTTGGCGTTAGACCGACCAAAAGCCACGCCAACACTGCACCCACAACCAGCATTCCCCACAGTATCGGTGTCCATGTTGTAACTCGGCGACTGACGGACAGAATCGATGCAATGACCAGCCCAAAAAAGAAGCTCCACAACAAAACAGGTTCGTTCTCTAGCAGCCATTCAAGCCCCGGCGCCAGCGTAAGGATTGCAATAAGAATACCAACAATAATGGCAATTAGAAACGGCAAATTGATGATTTGTACAGCATCTTTAACGCGAAAGCCTAGGACGGCTTGAATAAATTGAGGACGTCCTACCATACGGATACTACTCAAAAGCTCCTCGTAAATGCCCAAAATGAAGGCCATTGTCCCACCAGAAACACCTGGGACAACATCGGCACAGCCCATACAAAACCCTTTGGCAACTAAAATCAGATACCCCCAAATCGTACGGGAGCCAATTTGCTCATCGACCGAATGGGTCGCATTACTTTGCAATGTAGACATAAAAAATTACCTCGTCAATAAAGTTCAGTAGATTACAATTTTGTAAGCAGCTAGCATACCCATGTGTGGTTCTCTAGCTGGATTGGTTTCATGACTTTCGTGAACTCCTGAAGTTAGTCAATAATCAGTAGCTTGCAATGTCCTCAATATGGACCAAGTCGACTCAGGATCAGATGACGAATCGGCTGTGGACTGCCCCTGTATATAAACGCATCTACCCGAGAGGGCAGGCACTCAATTTCCATCCTTCCGTGGTGCAGTTGGATGAATGGAAGTCTGCCCTGTAAATAAACAAAGATGAAAAGATTAGAAAGAGTAAGAATCTGCACAATCTTCCAATCTTTGTTCGATGTTCATCCTTCGTGGCGCATCTTAAACCATGAAAAACTACTGATATAGTTTAAACGTTAATTGAGAAATCAGTTAGGATCGATTCACTGACAATACGGGACCATCCATGCAGAGCACTTGTCCATAATGTTCACAAGCACCACAAATACCCACGGCGCAGCGCATATACGCTTCCCAGCTTAGCTGCCCAGCCACATGATAGCGCACGGCTAGCTCTTCAATGGCTGCTAACATGCCATCTGGACCACAAGCATAGATCCCATCAATGTCCCCATGGGCCAACATTGGCTCCAATATATCCGTCACTTGCCCTTGCACTCCTCGTGAGCCATCTTCCGTTGTAATGTGAAGCTGAACCGCCGGAACGGTAAGATTCTTGGAATCTTGCCGTGATGCTATCATGCGGTTGTTTACAAACGGAGCTGAGTATAGAGTGGAAAATCTGTCGCTATATAAAATATCTTTTGCATGTCGAGCGCCAATAATCGATACTATGTTATCAAGTTTGACATCAGACGCGCCGCCAGTTGCCTGCCGGGCCAACCAATATAGAGGGGCTACGCCATACCCGCCACCGACAAGCGCAATAGAACGTTGTTGAGGGCCCCATTGAAAGCCACGCCCAAAAGGGCCACGAATCCAAACGGAATCTCCAAGCTTTCGTTGATGTAGCAAATGGCTAAATGGACCCACCGCGGTAACCATAAGTGTAAGCGGATCATCATGAACGAGAGAAAAGGGCTTTTCATCAAATTGTGGAAGCCAGACCATGATAAATTGACCGGGAACAGCATCAACGGATACGTCGAACTCGATGGTCTTCGTGCGATAGTTCTCCTGAATAATCCGAGTAATCGTAGCAACCTTCGGGATGTTGATCATTGTATTCTTTGTAATGGCTCAATATTTAGGGAGGAGCTAAAAATCATAGTAGTAAAAAATATCTTGTCACTACCCGTCCGGTGAGCACTCGCCTCACTTAACAAAGAACGTACGTAAAGCCTTCCAGAAATCGTGCATATAGGCATTATATCAGCCAAAGAGCGTAGATATATACGTAATATGGCGGGCGACAAGCCACCGTATTTTAGATATCCTATGAGTGGGTAGAATTGGTTAAGTAGTAATAGGTTTTCTCCTTCTCTCTGTGTGTATAGAAACCGCTCTTGCAGATGCGAGAGCGGTTTCTGTTTGTCAATCAGGCTCATAGATTCGCATGAGTAGTTCAGTTCATTTTCATTTCTAAAATCCCCGTTTTCAAACACGTCATTTGTCGCAGCCACATTTATCGCCCGCTCCAGTCAAAAGACCGACTTGAATCTGACTATCTGTGCAGAAAAAGCCTATTCAGCTTTCATCCATTTGGCACTTTTCTCTCCCCTGGCTTTTCATTATTATATCTATGTGTATACCCAACAGCCGTACCTATCAGCAGTTGTCTGATAAGAGGAAAGATCTATCAGGAATAGCATTATGAAATTTAACACTTTGATTCCCCTGCTGGACGTAAAAAATGTTGAGCACTCTATTGAATTCTATGCCGATGCACTTGGCTTTACAATTGAAGATAAGCTGATCTGGAATGGTCAGATTGATTGGGCGCTTTTAAGCTCAGGTCCAATTCGGCTTATGCTTTCTAACAATTCGGAAAGTTTCCACGAGACCTGGGTTGCCACCAATGGCAGCATCTTTTTCATCTACCCTGAAGACATTGACTCGCTCTACAAAGCACTCCAAGTAAAGGGTTACGAGCCATCTGCCCTGCAGGCCAGCCAAGGTGGTACTCGTGAATTCTGTCTACAAGATCCGGATGGCTATACGCTTTGGTTCAGCCATAAAAACATCCGCGAGCTTGTTGCCTAAGTGAATTATCTATGCAACTATTCAACCATCTGGTTAGGACCCCATTGGTTCTCGGCGTGAACGCACGTAAAAGAGTGTAACGACAAGGGCCGTTAAGCCAAGCCCATTAATACTCAAAAAGATCAAGCAGAGCAGACTTAGAATTAGGCTCTCAACCTGCAGTAGCCCATCAAAAGGCACACTCAATGCGGCCAATGACGCCTCGCGTTCTAGAACCCCTTCGCTGACTAGCATTGAATCAGACGCTACATCCGACGAGACTGACAATTCATCTACTGGCTCACCAGAATCTGCGCTATCGTCTATAGCGGTGTCTACCGAAGGAATCGCTGTACCTGTACTTTTGACTGTTTCAGTCGTCGCAACCGTATTGGTAAGTGTAGCCGTTATGATAGGCAAGGAAGAGGTAATCACTGCTGTTCCAGTTAGTGGTTCAGGGCCGCTTGGCGTCACGGTTGGACTAGGTGTGTCAGTAGGCATCAGCGTAACCGTTACAGTCGGTGTTGGCGTAAAGGTTGGTATTAGGGTCGCTGTCCACGTAGGAGTAGGCGGATCGGAGGTCGGTTCTTCTGTTGGCACTAAATTTGCATCAGTCGCCTCACTTTGAGGCGTTTCTAATGGTGATTCACCAGCTAGGAGGTCAGGCTCATTCCCATCTGGATTGGGTATGGTTTCCGTTTTTCTGTTCTCTCCATCGGGCGACGGTATTGGTGAGACAAGCGGCGATTCTTCCTGCCACATGCTAATGGCCTTCGCCCTTCCAAATAGAGTCCAGGATACAGCGTCTTCAGGATGTTCAGGTGCGCGCATGTGGCTGGATTGGGGTTCTTGGTATAGCCAAAGTCCTAATACCAAAGCGAGAACAAGCAGAGTAAATGATTTGAAGGTCGCTGAATCAATCAGATCTGATACAAAATCAGACGCTTGATTGGATACAACAGCAAAAAATTTCAGCATGTGCGATAATAAGCCTTTACTAAAGGGTAAACTCTTCGCTATTGTGCCAAATCGTACCAACAGAGCCAAATCTGGCACCTGCGGAAATGAGTTGTTTGGGCTACGCTCAGCGTACGTATAGATAGCTAGAAAAGTTCTGTCCTCCTTTTTCGGAAATCTCCAGAGTAGATTGGACGAAAGCCAAGACAAGACTTTTCTGGCGAAGTATATGAAAAACTACTCTTTTCAAATCGGCTACAGCATACGTGGTGTCAATGAGATGCGAGTAGCCGCTGACAAACCAAAAGGCCCATCGGTGTTTCGATGGGCCTTTTGGTTTAAGAGATACCTTCTTTTGCGAAAGAATCCGGCTTTATTGGCTTACAATTGGAATAAAGATGCGTATTCCCGCGCCTTGTACATTATCAGGTACAGCATCAGGTACATCATCAGGTACCTCCTTACTGCTACTCTCTGGGAAGCGCTCAAAGGATGCTTCGGCCATTCCTCCCTCACCGACAGTTACACTCTTCGATTGTACATTGCTAGAGCCGTCAGCCAACCTGATCTCAAGCTGAACTTGATAGGTACCTGCTGGCAGGTTCTCAATGAAGTATTTGCCAATGTGGCTAGTCGCCGCCTCTGCAACAATGACACCAGAATGTTTGTCTACAGCCGTAATTTTTAGATTGGTCAATTTGGGCTCAGACTGTACTGTGGATGGAACCCAAACCGTACCAAAGATTCGGCTGCTCTGATCCTCGTCAGCCACTGAACCGATTCCAGCTTGGAAGGCCACAGTAGCCATATCGATCAGCGTTAGCTTGTCGAGCCGAGTACCATCTTCTCGGGGGTAAATAGTGATAGTATGCTCTCCGGCAGTCAAGTTCAGCTGGAGTGGGTCGGCTACACCTCGGGCATTAATATAGTCCTGAATGTAATTGCTGGAGTCGATGGCAGTATCCCAGATGTAGCCTGCAGTTGGTGCATCATTCACCGTCACAAAGAATGAGTTGTTGCCACCACCGTTGGCGAAGACGGTGCCCTCCAAGAGATAGGTGCCATTGGTTGGTACCGTAAAGCAGTAGACACCTTTATCTGCCGAACCGGTACCATTCTGATTGTTGCCGATCTGATTGGGAAGATGGACATATTGGCCACCACTGGCACTGGCATCGTTGCCGGTAATGAAACTACCGCTTAAGGTCCCATCTTCTGCTTCAATTTCGAGACCACCACAAGTGGCAGGAGGGTCCACATTCACAGGTTCTAGCTCCAGTTTATCTAGAATGGTGCCCGCCTCGCGATTGAAAACAGCAACGGTATGATTTCCGGCCGTTAAGGTAAATTCTAGCGGATCAGCACCGCCGCGTTGATTGGCATAATCGGTAATGAAATTCGCACTATCAATGGCCGTATCCCAGAGGTATCCATTCGTAGGCTGATTATCAACCATGACGTAGAAAGAGTTGTCGCCTCCATTCTTGGCAAAGATAGTACCAACTAGCCGATAGGTGCCATCTGTTGGAACATTAAAGCAGAAATCGGCGCGATCCTCGCTAGGCCCATTCCACTGATTGCCACTGCCGCTTGGCACCCGAATGAACTGGCCATTGCTGGCTGCGCTGTCCACACCGATCACAAAATCACCGGCCAGTTGGGCGTCTTCAGCCTCCTGAATCAGACCAATGCATTGAACACTTGGTGCTTCTACCATCCAGGTGAAGCTCGTGCTATCCGTGCCGCCGTTGCCATCATCTACCGTTATCACCACGTTTGCAACTTCAGCAGTGGCTAGCGCCCCTGAGATTTGGCCGCTGCCACTATTCAGGGTCAGCCCCGCCGGTAGACCTGTGGCGCTGAATGTTAACGTGTCCTCTTCCGGATCGCTGGCACTGGCGCTCAGCGTAACGCTATCGCCCACCAAGTTGCTCTGGTTAGAAATAGATACAATGGTCGGTGGCTGATTTTGTGGTGGGTCACTGATTGTCCAAGTGAAGCTGGTGCTATCCGTGCCACCGTTGCCGTCATCCACAGTTATGACCACGCCTGCAACTTCAGCAGTGGTCGGCGTCCCTGAAATTTGACCGCTGATGGTATCCAAGGTTAGCCCTGCAGGCAGACCGGTGGCGCTGAAGGTCAGCGTATCTCCCTCTGGATCGCTGGCACTCAGTGTCAGTGCGGCCGCTTGCCCGGCCGTGCCAGACTGGTTGCCAGGATCCACGAGTGTTGGTGGTTGGTTTGTCGGAGGCGCCACTGGTGGAGAGAGATATTGTCCGTCAATGAGTCGCAGCGCATCACCTGGGATCTGCCAAGCAACAGTGAGATGATCGCCACCGCCCCCTTCCTGTGCCAACGCGTCGATGTAGTATGCTTGGCCAGCTTGCAGAGTTATCAGGGCCGATTGTTGCTCGGGATATTTGCCCCATTCGTTTGGTGACAAGGTATAGTCGATTACATTGGCAATGAGAGAGAGATTGTCTGATGTCTCATCGCTACTCAACCATAGCTCACCCTGATCATCGCTGGCAATCCAGAAGATATACTGGCCTGTAATGGGTGGATAGATCAGCCCATGAATGCGTTGGCCGAAGTTCTCACCTTGGTTGATGGCTGAGCTAAAGGATGAGATGTTGGCGCTCTGATCAGGTGAGTCTGGGAAATCTGGATCATTGCGCAAGATATCTAATACGATGCCAAATGCTGTATCCCACCGTTCCCAAAGAATTTCGCCTGTAGGACCAAAGGCTGGAGGCGCTGTATCACTCACTATTACTGTTACTGTGGCCGTCGATTGACCATTTTTCCCATCGTCAACGGTATAATCAAAGCTGTCAGAGCCAATGAAGGATGGGTTAGGTATGTATTGAATCGTCTGATTGCCATTGATGGAGACAATCCCGTTGGCAGGCTGGGTGACACTCTCTACACTTAGCGTATCCCCATCCGCATCAGTATCGTTGAAGAGCACGTTAATATCTTTGGACGTGTCAGTTAATAACGTAACAGAATCCGCTCGGGCCACAGGCAGGTTGTTGGGGGGAGGCGTCAAATATTGCCCATCGATGACCTCGAGGGAGCCACCAGGGATCTGCCATGCCACAGCCAGATGATCACCACTGGCCCCTTCTTGCGCCAGGGCTTCAATGTAATACCCCTGTCCGGCTTGCAAGGTAATGGGTGCCGACTGCTGTTCGGCATATTTAAACCATTCGGTGGGCGATAACGTATAGTCAACCACGTTGGCAATAAGGGCTAGATTGGCTAGTGAACTATCCGTGCTCAGCCATAGCTCACCCTGATCATCACTGGCAATCCAAAATGTATACTGCCCTGTAATGGGCGGATAGACCAGCCCGCTGATTCGCTGGCCAAAGGTATCACCTTGATTAACCGCTGAGGCAAATGAAGCTAAATAACCACTTTGGGCCGGCGTCTGAGGAAAATCGGGATCGTTACGTAGCGTATCCAGCGTGAGGCCGTAGTTGGTGTTCCAAAGCTCCCACAAAATTTGGCCTGTGACTCCTGATATGGTCCAGACAAAGTTTGCGCTATCTGTGCCACCATTGCCATCGTTTACAGAGATCGTCACATTAAAGGTTCCAGCAGGATTGGCAATTCCACTGATTAGCCCTGTGTTTGTGTCCATATTCAGGCCAGCAGGTAACCCTGTGGCGCTAAAGGTCAGCGGATCGCTGTCTGGGTCCGTTGCCGTGATGGATAGATTGATCGTATCGAACGTTGTGCTGGTTTGATCCCCAGGATCTGTAATGGTTGGGGCATTATTCTGTGGTGCAGAAGGAGCGGGTTCACTCTCATCAATCTGCTGTAAGAATGCCACAAGCTGGTTCATTTCACTACCAGAGAAGGAAACACCGCTGTGGGCATTAACCGCATCAGCAAGGGTGGCAGCAGAGCCATCATGAAGGTATGGTCCACTTTCCCAAAGGCCGCGCAAGGTCGGCGTATCCAAACCTGTGAGTGGTCCACCGAGCCGATTGCCGCTGGTTGGCTGAATGGTACCAATATCGTGGAGTAGTGTCAGAAAACTATCTGTGTACCCATCGCCAAGGTGACAGGCAACACAGTCATTGTTCTCAAAGACCGTGCGTCCCACGGTGCCTTGACTGGTTAAGGCACCGCCTGCCGACCGATAAGGACTACGGCCAGAATCGCCTAACGATGATACGTAAGCGGCTAGGGCGTCCAACTCAGCGCTCAGACCACTCTTTGGGGATCCGAGCGGATCCTGAGTAGCGTTGAAATCGGCGGTGGTCATAAATCCAACGCCACCTTGGAGGTCGCGAATCTGGTTTTCAAAATCCTGCACTTCATCAAAGTTGCCGCTCCAGTGGAGCAGGCCATGCCCCATGCCGCTTCGGCCATTGAGGTCGATGGTATTGCGGAACCCTTCACCAAGTTGGGTTAAGTCCCAAGTGCGCCCGTCGTGACCACCATCAATGTGGCAGACGGCACAACTGATGTAGCCTTGATTGGTCATACGCGGATCGGCGGCGCTGTAAAAGATCTGCTTACCTTGAAGCACTTGTGCACTTAATTGCTCATTAGAAACGGTGTCAATTGTGCCTAGCAATACCTGGGTAAAGTTGGTTGAGTCTCGGAAGCCTGTTACATCGTAGACGGTTACGCTTCGTGATAGGAAGTTGTGGATGTAAAGTTGGCTACCATCCGGGCTAAGTACTAGGTCATCCGGGGCATTGCCTACGACCAGTTCGCCAACTTGCACCCCTGTAAAGCGATCACGGATGCTGACTACGTTATTTCCCTCTAAGGCCACAAATGCATAATCGCCCAACGGCGTAAAGGCGATCCCGCCAGGCAACGCCATGTTATCGTAGTCGATACGCCCTGAAAGCCGTTCACTGTTTCCGACCAGATCCAGCTCTGCGCTCAAGGCACGAACAGTGGTCTCAAAGGTTAGGGGCTGCCCATCGCGCACGGTACCCCTGAAGATATTGTCCTTCTTGGCACCTACCCATGCATCCAGCCCATCCGGGGCAATAGTGACTGAGTGCAGGTAGTTGGCAATGCCTCTAGCTGCTGAGTCTGAATCCTGGGTCGTGGTATCGGGCGCCATGTTAAATGTGCGCACAACGTTCATCGTAGAGGAGTTGAGCTCTACCACTTCGCCTCCCGTATCCGGCGAGATGAAGCGGGTCACCAGGAGGCGGTTAGAATCCGCGCTGAGTGCGATTCCTCTCGGCGTTGCGACCGCTTGCTGGCCGATAACTGAACCAGCTAGATTCAGTTTGATCACTTCTTCAGCTCCGTACAAAGATAGATAAGCTGACGCGCCGTCTGGGCTGAAGACAATACCGAATGGCCCACTACCATAATCCAGCGTGATGGTACTTAAAATGGCTCCGTTGGCCGAAGAGTGGATGGTCACCGTGTCCGACAGCTCATTGGCCACCCAGAGATCGCCATCGGGTGCAATCGCTACGCTACGAGGTTGGTCGCCGGTTGCCACTTCCCATTGCTTCTGCAAGGAAGATTCAGAGATAGCAGTTAGGGTGTCGTTGTCCTGGTTAACTACAAAGATGGTGGTTCCGCTGTGGGCAACCACCCGAGAGCGAGTTGGCTGTTGGCTTGTGATTGGATAGTGAATGGTCACGAGGGCTGTGGCCGTTGTCTCAATTGTGCCATCCCGTACGGTGGCAATCAGCTGATAGTGGCCTGGCGCGCTATAGGTATGGTTTGTTGTTGTGGACGTAGAGAACCCAGTCGAGTTGCCATCACCGAAATCCCAGGAGACCTCTGGGTTTGGATTGGTGTTATTGACGACATTCACCGCAAAACCAACCGAGCTGTTGACCGTATGAGGAGATATTGGATCCAATGTGGCCGTTAGAGGAGGATTGGTTTCGGAATCACAACCGCTATTCTGGGCGGTGGTGAAGGTAGTTGATACAGGCCCATTGAGTCCATTCCCCATAATGTCCTTGATGCCACCGCTAGGCAAAACAATCTCATAGGTCGTGCTTGGCTGAAGCAGAGTATCAGGAACAAAGTTCACCATGCTGCCCATTGAGCTGTAGAGTCCAGAGACAGCCTGTCCACCTACAGGTCGCACAATGAAGCTTTGATTGTCGACCGTCTCCAAATCGATATAGTCGGAAAAGGCGATGCCAATGGGGCTACAGCGAGAGACGCCCGTATCGTTGTCAGCCGGGTTGACTGTATAGATAGATGGCGGGGTCGTATCGGGGGCTGCCTGATGCACGATAAAGCCATTACCTGTGCCATGATCGTTTCCAGCCCAGACGATGTTGCCCATGGGGGCCACTTGGCTGTGGTCAGGGAAAAAGACATTGAAGCCCATCTCATCGACTAGTATAGGATTGGTGGGATCGGTAATATCGACCTTAAAGATGGTTTCAGCACCCCAGAAGATATACTGATCCTGAAAAGCACAATATTGGGGATCGTTCAACACAATCTGATTGCTCAATAGGGTGGCATTGTCGCCTGAGATATCATAAATATGCTGGACGCTATTACTCGTATTGGCAAAGGCCAGCAGGGTACCGTTGGTGCAGATGGTATAGTACTCGGGAACCGTAGGTAAGGAGAAGATAAGCTGAGGGTCCGTCGGATCATCAATATCCAAAATTGAGAAACCGTCTACCGACGGGAAACCCATGCTGGAGATAATTAGGCGATTTCCTAAGGCAAAGACAGGTCCGATCCGAAAACCGCCCGTGGCCGAGATTGGTAGCCACTTAATCAGCTGTGGCGCGGTTGGTGTACTGATATCAACAACATAGAGCCCTTTCTCTGCACCTCCGACATAGACATACGGTGCTTGGACAAATAGCTGCCAAGCGTTGTTGCTGTAGTTGCCAAAGCCTAGTTCGGGCAGATCGATAAAGCCTGTCCGGCTGGGGTTTTGCGGATTCTGTATATCCCAGATCTCCAGACCACAGCAATTGTTAAAGATGACGTAGTTGCCACCATTGAAATTCGCGGTACCAATGGAATGGGTTTCGCGAAATCTGGATGTGAGTCCGGTTGTATCATGGACGCGCCCAACCAACTGAGGTAGATGGGGATCGGAGACGTTGTAAACGTCCAGCCCACCAAATCCAGATCCATGATCAGGGGCAAATACACCAACTAAATGTCCGTTGGTCATTACACCGTTGTTGATGCCATAAGGATTTCCAGCATTGACTGGAAAGTCCAACATGAGCTTGGTTGTTCTAGACACTTGTCCCTGACCATAGCTAAGGTTACCTAATCCACTGCCTGGCCCTTCTGGTGGCAGCGATGAGAGAATCCACTTCTGGTGGTCGGCATTAGGGTCTAGGGGCATTTGAACCACATCGGCACCGTTGGCCAGAGAACCATTCTCCACTGTCAAGGCTTTACCACTGTGACGAACAACGATGTTGTATTCGCCACCACCTGTGTCCTGAAAGCACCAATCATCGTTGCTATTGTTAGAAGGGTTGGCCTGCTCCGCAGCTGCGCCATCATTGTACGAGAAGGAGAAGATACTGAGTGCCCTGCCGCTGTGGCGCGCGAACACCTGATAGTCGCCATTATAGAGGTCTTCCAGATGCCAGCGCTGCTCTGTCCCAGATGTATCAGGCATTTGGATCACCTGGGCACCTTCGCTCTGCGATGCTCCCGATACAGTCAGCACTTGGCCACTATGTTTGGCTGTAATCTCATAGTAGGCGTTGGTAGGCAGTGCGGCACAGGTACCTTGGGCCATGGCTGGGGAGGGTTCGATAATCACTGCTATATATAGCAGGAAAAAGATTGATAGAAAAAGAGAAACGGAATGGTTGATGCTTTTCTGAATATTCATATGGTACAACTTGTATTAGGCTCGGGCAGGGAGGTTGGAATAGTCAACAGCATAGGAGCACTATACCTGGCCATCGAAAGGGTCAGCTATTAATCTATGTAACAATAAGAAAGGAGATGTAATGCGATGTGATGTAGGGGAACCTAGAAGAGACCTATTTACTACCCACAACCTTACAACTTGAGTAATCTAACTAACTCTCAGACGATCTTAAAGCCAGAGTATATCGAAAAAAACGTATGAGATGTATATCAAAATTTACACAAAGTTTGTAAACATGTCCCTCACCCAACGCTCCAAAGTCCTACACCTGCTTGGTTGACAGCCTGAACAAGCCAAGTATACTGGCCAGGCGGTAGCGCGAAATTGGGCGGTTGAAAAGTACACTGGGTACTGGTGCAGTTGTCTGCTGCTGGGAGGGTATCCATCAGGAGGATTGTAACGTTATCGACATTGTAAATAACCAGGGTGTAGCTTATGGCACTGCTCTCCGCTTCCCAGATAAAGGTCGGATTTGGTGTATTGATGTGACCAATAGGTGCCAGCAACGCTACTTGGCCTGGTGGGTTGGGTGCTTCGTTGACAGTAACGGTGACTTGAGCGCTGGCCTGTCCTCCATTCCCGTCGTCAACAGTGTAGGTGAAGAGGTCACTCCCACTGAAGGAAATAGTCGGGGTGTAGGTAATGGTATCATCTATATTCAACAGCGCTGCACCATTGGCTGGCTGAAGCAGATTGACAATTGTCAGGCTATCTCCATCTGCGTCGCTGTCGTTGGCCAGAACATCCACAGTAATAGAGACATCTTCGTCCGTAATGCCACTGTCGGCAACGGCAGTGGGCGCTTGGTTGGTGGTGACTGTCCCTTGAAACAGGGCTGATGTCCATAGATCGACCAAAGCAACCTCACCGGCATCGTTGTGGTGGGTGCCATCACCACTATAGTAAGAGCCATTATCCGTCTCGATATTGCGCCGGAATTCTGTATAGAGATCGGGGCCAGGAATCAGCCGATGCAGGGCAGAGATGGCATCAATATCTGCCAAAATTTTCTTCTTACTGGCCAGATCCCCAAAGCCGCCCAACGACTCAATTGTATCAGGCATTCTTGCAATCAACGGCACCCGTCCCTGGCTGATAAGATGTTGAACAACCGCGTCGACTCGATTATCATACTCTTCTAGATTTGTGCCAGGTACACCCAGCGCATTGCTGCCCTCAAACGTGTCATTGGTCCCAAGAGCAATTCCCCAATAGGTGCTTCGATTGATCATATCATCCAGAGCAAAGGCATCATAGATATCGACATTGCTATCAACAAAATCAATCAGGCCAAAGGAGCTTTGACCAGGCAATCCGTAGACGTTAAAGATAAGATCATCTGACGTGTTGCGTAAGGTCTTAAGCTTAGCGGCCAAACCGCTACGACCGATTGCCTCGAATGCGTAGGTCGTTAAGGAGTCTCCATAAAGGGCAAAGGCATCATGAAGCGTGCTGGGGCCACCACTGGGTTGATAAAGCCGAATTTCCTTCATATCAAATTGATTGCCAATGCCTTGGCCTGTCGTAACATGGAGCCGAAGCCAATGATAACCACCTGATGGGATAGAGATTTCGTGTAGTCTACTTCCGCGGTTGTTACCCGTGATGGTGGACAACGTTGTCCAGCTACCGTCCATACCGTCGGTTGAATCAGCCGAGACTTGGATCTGATAATCCTGAACAACGCTATAAAAATCATACCATATGCTCTCTGAGTAAAGTTGAAGATGGTATGGGCCCACTAATCCTTCGGAAACGTCAAAAGCGATGGTGGCGGGGGCTGTAAAGGTTGCCTTCCCTGTGCCGACAATATTCTGATAGCCACAGGTAAAGTCAGCCAGGAACCACTCAGGAGCCAAATCGGTGTTCTCTGGTTGCTGATAGCAAACATAACTAGTGAGACCCGATAGGTAAGCTTGCCTTCCATGGAGAATGTTCTGAAATTGAACCTGTGGTCTCTCTTGAAACGTTGGAGCGATGGTATAGACAGTAAATGGTGAGCTATCCTGATTCAATGAATCTGTGGTCACAACCAACTGACCGCTTCCATCGGCAACCAGTGGAACCACGGCGCGGATAAATCCATCGCTCCATTCGACAATCTGGGCTTGGTTTCCCAGAATTGTAACGTTTCCATTGCCTTGGACTGTACCAAATCCAGAGCCAAAGATACCAATTTCATATCCAGAGACACCAGATTGGTTGGCAATCTCGATAAATGGATTGGGTGTTAGCAAAGACGCTTGTGCAGACGATACGGAGCGAGTGGATGACAAACTAGGGGGATCGTTGGATAGAGCGAGCATCAGATTTTGGGTCTGAACAACGCCGACAACGGCCAAGATAAGTAGGATCAGCATAGCCATTGCTGAGCTGGGGATAGACTTCATTTTACTTCTCTCAATTGGTCTAGAGCGCTAGCTTAATTTCGTCCTAACTTTTGTGAGATTCAAGCTGAAGATTCCCAAAAAGAAAGGTCTAATTTTATCTAGCTATTCATACATGCAAAGAATAGGACAAGAGTGAACCACGGTGTGATGTAGAGGAAATGAGGAGGAGAACGATAAACTACACACAACCTTACAACTTGAGCAATCTAACTATCACTGGACTTAAGGTCTTAGTATATCGGAAAGTTCAGATAGAATGTATGTCAAAATTTACACAAAGTCGTAAGGAATGGAGGGTGATTGTGCCATTGGCTATTTGGGAACCGCCGCCACATGGCACCGCTATAGAACCCGGCGGTGTTGACATTTGTGAATTGTCATGCCCGAAGGCAGTAATGGCGCTTTGCTCTGGTTCGCAAACGGCATCCATAACGCAAGCGAAAGATAAATTTCTGCAGGTAGTAAGCGGAAATGACACCTGGCGACTCCCTGTATCGGGCTGAAATTCCTGGTTATGGAAAATGTCAACAGAACCTAAGGCGTACCCCACTCTTGTGATTTTGAAGAGTTTTCCCAGGCTTCCAAATCCATTAGCCCTAATCCCCGTCCATAGCCTGGCTCATCGGTGCGCAAAGTCACCATGAAAGCTAGCCACCTGCTATCTGGACTGACGTTGGAGTTGGTGCACCGCCAAGGTGGACGATTGTACACCTCGGTCATGCGTACGCGTCTGCCGGTTCCATCCAACTTGAGCTTCCAGAGATCGTTGGTATGGTGATCATACGGTCCATCGCACCCTGATTCGAGGCAGATATGCTCGTGATCGGGGAAGATGCCCTCGCATTCGTTATGAACGCACGGCTCATCAATGTAGGTCCGAACTTCACCTGTCTCAATCATAATTCCCTTGACAACACAGTAATGATCTCGGTTCCCAGCCCGCTTGATTGGATCGGTGACGTACTCAGCTATGATGACTTCAGTATCATCATGTCGAAAGTCTTGTGGTTCAGGCCGATGTCCCCCGTCGATGCGATAGATGACTCGAGCCTCTCCAAGTTCAGGGCCGTCGTCGCCGTAGATGATATCGGCTACACGACATTCATATGAATCGAGGTCGGGCAATTTAGGATCGTGTCGGCCACTTACTGCATAGCTAATTTTTGGCGTGAGTGTTGAAACGCCTAAGCCTTCAAAGCATCGACGCCCCAAAGGTTTGGGCGGCCGTTTCAGGTTTTTGTCCAAAACCCATAGCTCGGAATCCGATTTGCGGCTCGTCTCTCGGTCTATGAACTTTTTCGGACCAACAAGCAGATAGTCCCCGTTGGAGAGAACCAAAACTCTTAGAAAGCTGTGATGATCACCCAAGCCCCGTGTGAGGTGCCGTATCTGCCCACTTTCTACTTCGATCTCACAGACATCACCGTAATTGGATTCAATGAAGGCGACGCGCGAACCATCTAGCGTCCAATAAGGCCTTTCACCGTATTCGAGCAGCTTCTTATGGTAAGAAGGAGGATCGTCAAGAACGTGAGGAATATCCAAGGCTGGATTGGGCATGGCAGCTCCTTCAATTGAACTTGCGTTTTAGTACGGTCGTCTCCAAATCAAAGTTCTCCGCAACCATGACAGGGAGAACCAATCTCCGATTTTTAGACGGAGGGGAGTAGTGATGATAAAATTCTGACCAAGAAAATATTCTAAAAAAGCTCAACCGATATGTCAATCATCAGGAAAGTCAGGGGGATCTCCATTTTTTTGTATCTCACTCCGAGTGCGTTGCAGAGTTCGGGCATCATTTCAAGTACGAATCTATCTCTGCTTGATTACAGTTGAGGTCATTCATTGCTCATCACGCCCCCTTACGACGCCAATCTGAATATAGGCACCATTTCTCAACTCGGGTGCCACCACACTCGCATTGAATTTGCTGGCCAGCCGTACATCCTCTTCAAAGCCTCGAGCGATTAGCTCCTTGCCCGACCCGCACTGGGACAATGTCTCGGGTAGCCTACCCAATGCATTCTCAAATGCGGCCATGGCCATCTTTGCCTCTGGGGAGAGTTCACCCCCCTCTAAGTGGAAGATCATAGCACCTGCACCGATGAGATCTTCTAGAGAAGGACGCAGTGAGCCATCCTTCCATCGCTCTCCGGCAGCAATGACGCTGATACGTTCGCCCATCTGATTGGCTCGAGCCGTCAACCATGCTGGATTGCGCAAACATCCAGCCAACGTCGGCACATCCCCAGTGGCAAGAGATAGGCGAGAGCCATTAGGGGAAGGAAGGACAAACCGCGTGCCTTCAGGCATAGTCACCAGTGATGAGGGCGAAAGGGAATAGCCTTCCACTTGCTTGCGTCCCGGTTTAGCAAAGAGGGCATCCCGTTCTTTTGCAAAAGCTTCTAATTCATCCCCTGGTCCATTGTAGGGGTAGACAATGCCACCATTCCCAATCACAATATCGACACTAGTGGTGAAAGAGAGTACATCGACAATGATAAAAACATCTGTCACAGGGGCTAGTGCCTCAATGCCTGCCAGCCCCCACTCAAATCGGACTTTGTATTCGCTTTGGTCAAAGTACATGGATTTCAAGCCTCCGCTGCATTCTTATGGATGTCATCTCATAGCGAGTCAACTTCAGTCTCTTTAATCTCTTCATGGTAAAATATGATATAAGTGTCGTTTTAATCTAACTCCCCTAACCTAACAATATAGATAGCCAGAAAAAGCTTGTTCCTATGAAGATGGGGATGTTCTCCCTTCTCGGAATGTTGCAGAGTAGGTTGGACAAGAGTCGGGATAAGCCCTTTCTGGCGAAGTATATACCCTACTTTAGGAGAACCAAATGTCCAATTATCAACCAAAGCCAGAGCACAAATTCACCTTCGGTCTGTGGACTGTTGGAAATGTAGGTCGCGATCCCTTTGGTGACGCAGTACGTGACCCCATCAACCCGCTGGATTCAGTGGCCATGCTAGGAGAAATCGGTGCATGGGGCGTCAACCTCCATGACAATGATCTTGTCCCCATCGACGCAACGCCAGCCGAACGAGACAGAATCGTAGCTGATTTTAAAAAGGCCATGGACGATGCCGGTATTGTCTGCCCCATGGCTACGACCAACCTCTTTTTCGATCCAGTTTTCAGAGATGGTGCCTTCACAAGCAATGATCCCCAAGTACGAGCCTTTGCGCTCCAAAAGACCATGTCATCAATGGATTTGGGCGCTGAACTGGGTGCCAAAACCTACGTTTTTTGGGGCGGGCGAGAAGGGACAGAAACCGACTCGGGCAAGAACCCGGCAGAAGCAGGAAAATGGTTCCGCGAAGCGCTAAACTATCTCTGCGAATATAGCATGGATCAGGGGTATGGCTATAAATTTGCCTTGGAACCCAAACCCAACGAACCCAGGGGCGATATCTACCTGCCTACAGTTGGCTCTGCTCTAGCCTTTATCTATACTTTGGATCACCCCGATATGGTGGGGCTGAACCCCGAATATGCTCATGATACTATGGCTGGGCTGAACTTTACGCATGCTGTCGCCCAGGCATGGGACGCAGGCAAACTCTTTCACATTGATCTCAACGACCAAAACCCAGGTCGCTATGATCAGGATTTTCGATTTGGCTCTCACAGCATCAAGCAGAACTTCTTCCTGGTCAAATTCCTGGAAGATGTAAAATACGATGGCTCCCGCCACTTTGATTCCCACGCCTATCGCACGTCAGATATGGAAGACGTTAAACAGTTCGCTATCGGTTCCATGCGCACCTATCTGATCCACAAAGAGAAGGCCGAGCAATTTAACGAAGATGCGGAAATCCAGGCGCTACTTGCGGAAATCACGGCGGACGATGGTAGTATGTCACAATTCACCGGCAAGTATAGCTCAGAAAAGGCTGCGGCCCTCAAAGCCTACAATTTTGATCGAGTCAACATGGGCAAGAAGGGGCAGCCTTACGAGCGGTTGGATCAGTTGGTAATCGATCTGATTATGGGGGTAAGGTAACCAATGAAACTAGGCGTCGTCTTTCCCCAAATCGAATCACCTGCCGATCCTATTGCGATCCGCGACTATGCCCAAGCCGTTGAAGGCATGGGCTTTGACTATATCCTTGCCTATGATCACGTTCTCGGTGCCAACCCTGACCGCCCCGAAGGGTGGGAAGGTCGTCCCTACAAATTTAGTGACCCCTTTCAGGAGATCTTTGTCCTTTTTGGCTATTGGGCTGGAGTAACCGAAAAGATTGAGTTGGCGGCGGGTGTGTTGGTGTTGCCCCAAAGACAAACCGCACTTGTCGCAAAACAAGCTGCACAGATCGACGTTCTCTCCGGTGGGCGGCTGCGCTTGGGCGTAGGCGTAGGCTGGAACTATGTAGAATTCGAGGCCCTCAACGAAAGCTTTACAAACCGGGGCAAACGATCAGATGAGATGATCGAATTGATGAATGAATTATGGACCAAACAGTTGGTCACCTTTGACGGGAAATACCACAAAGTTTCGGATGCAGGCATCAATCCTCTCCCGGTTCAGCAGCCGATACCGCTTTGGTTTGGTGGATATGCTGATGCAACGTTCCGTCGCATTGCTCGATATGGTACCGGTTGGATGTGCGCAGGGGGGCAATCGCCAGAAGTAGCCAAACCCATAATTGACAAAATCCAAGGCTATATGGAAGATGAAGGGCGTGATCCCCATACCCTTGGGTTAGACATGTGGCTCCCTGCCAGCAAGATACCAACGGACCAATGGTTACCATCGGCCCAAGCATGGCAGGCCGTCGGTGCAACCCACATAGCCATCGAAACCATGCGCTGCGGGTATGAAAATTTGGATCAACATTTAGCTACCGCCAAACAGTTCAAAGAGGCTGTTGGCGAATTACAATCATAATCAGTAGTCGACAGTCGTTTAGTCATCTAGTCCAAAGTCAGCCTAGTCCGTGTCAGGCTCCTTGCGCTTGGTTACAGATGCAAGATACCCTCTACTAACTAATAAGAAAACAGAAGGAATTATCAAATGACAGCTCCCATTGGCATTCAACTTTACACCGTTCGTGATGCCATGAACGAAGACTTTACAGCCACTGTAACCAAGATAGCTGAAATGGGTTACGTGGGTGTGGAGACGGCTGGTTTCCCTGGCACAACACCAGAAGGAGCCGCCAAGCTCTTTGCCAAGTTGGGCCTCCAAGTATCGAGTGCCCATTCTCCCCTGCCTGTGGGAGACAACAAGAATCAGGTGTTGGATGCAATGGCCGCTCTTAGCACCAAGCGCTTGGTCTGCCCTGCCCTGATGCGTGACAAGTTCGATACCATAGATGGCATCAAGGAAGTTTGTGATGTATTGAACGAGGCCGTTGCTGTCTGCAATGCAAATGATCTGCAACTGGGATATCACAACCACTGGTGGGAGTATCTTACTGTAGAAGGCACACCTGCCAACCAAGTCATGTTAGAAAACTTAGATTCAAGTATCTACTTTGAACTGGATACCTACTGGATTCAGGTGGGCGGCCAAAGCCCGGTCGAGACCATTACTTCACTGGGCGAACGCGCACCACTTCTCCACATTAAAGACGGCCCTGCCACCAATGATGGTGATATGACGGCTGTGGGATCGGGCGTCATCGACGTGCCAGCCATCATTGCTGCGGGCAAAGAACACGCGGAATGGCTTATCGTCGAGTTGGATCGCTGTGCGACGGATATGATGGAAGCGGTACAGGAAAGCTACACCTATCTGGTTGGTGAGGGGTTGGCCAGAGGGAATCGTTAAAAATTGGTTTAATAATCTCACCTTTCTATCGAATCTCTCTGATTGGTGAATTGCGAATTCTTAATGATGAATGACGGCACCTGTGATACCACCTCATTCACCCACCAGTAAGAATCAGTAGACCGCAATCTGTCATTTCGGAGCCTGCCCTGAGCGGAGCCGAAGGGAAGTATGAGGAGAAATCTTGGGCATCTGACCAGAGAAAGATTTCTCGTCGCGGGTACCCTTAGGGTGCCTCGAATTGACATGAGCGAGCGTCATTGCGGTCTACCGAGAATCCACTATTCACTTTACAAGACTTTTCTACTCCGGTTTGCCGTCCCTTACGCTGATTATGTCAGGGAACCAACAGTACCTTAGAAACATTTCCTGGCGCGTCAATCAAGCGATCAAACCACTTTCCTCCCTCTGCTAAGGGTGCTTCCACAATCCACGGATCGAGACGTATTTTCTTGGCGGCAAGCAGGTCAATAGCTTGGGCAAAGTTGGTCGGTGAATAAGCAAATGAGCCTTGAACTTTAATCTCCCGGCGGATGATGTCGGCCGCGGGTATTTCGCTTACCTCTTCATGCAGCCCGCTCAAAATAAGCGTCCCCGTGGCGCAGGTAGCCGAAACGCATTGGGTACGGGTTCCACCTGTGCCAACAGCATCTATCGTTAACGGTACGCCTTGCCCTCCCGTCTCTTCTTTGATTGTATCCACTACATTGACTGCCGTTGGATCGAGCGCTTCGCCACCAAGCGCAGCTCCCATGGCTAGCCGTTCAGCGTCTAGATCCGCAATGAAAATTCGATTGGCACCTTTGAGCAGCAAAGTTTGTAACGCAAGTAGGCCAATGGGACCTGCACCAATAATCAGGCACTCCTTGCCCTCTACATCACCAGCTAACTCTCCGATACGTACGCCACAGGCAACCGGTTCTGTTAAACTTCCTTCACGAAGAGACAGCCCTTCTGGAAGGGGTGAGATCGACTTGGCTGGCACGCTTACATAGTCAGCATAGGCACCTGGGCGGTGGGCACCCAGCAACTTACGAGTGGGGCTTAGGTGATGCAGCCCTCGAGCTACGAATTCACAATCTTCATCATAGTCAAGTGGGTTCACTGTGACAGCTTGGTTCACTTCTAAGGAGGAGTTGAACTGCTGAGCCGAGTCACCAAGTTCTACGATGGTTCCGGAAAATTCATGGCCCATGACTAGCGGTGGCACTCTGAGCGCATTATGGCCTAGATATCCGCCAAGCTCTGAGCCACAAATTCCGGCAAAGGCAACTTTGATCAGTGCCTCCTCTGATTGGGGGGTGGGGACGAGTTGCTCACGCATTGTGACTGTGCGTGGTGCTTCCCATACGAGCGCATTCATCCGTTTATCTCTCCTTGGTTTGTTGAAAAGAGTCGATCATGTTGTGGAAAAGAGTCATATATACTATACCAGAAAAGTCTTGTCCGGCACTCGTCCAATCGACTCTGGATAATTCCGCAAAGGTAAAGACAAGACTTTTCTGGTCATCTGCAGTTGTGCATGTTGCTGCATAAATCACAAATTTGTCATTGACAATCTGTTGGATTACAAAAAGAGGCTTGTGTGATTTACTTGGAGTATAACGCAGAAAGACATAGTGTTTAAAGTTTTGACAGCTCGCACAGAGCATGCTATAGTAGCATCCTGATTCTCCTGCATAATCTATTCAACACATTTCGGTTGTAGTCACAGTCCTCATCCCCCGTCATATGTGAACTCGGAAAGAAAGTTCTAAGTTATTCTTCTTACAATTCATACAAGGCAGTGCAGATAGTCTATTCATCTCGGTATGTAAGTTAGCCATCTTCGTCATTTCGCGGCCCTCATAAGATTTCACGTTTTAGGTCTCTAACTTTATCTTTTTACCATAGATGGTAACCTAGAATGCTCATATTAAGATGCGGAGCAGGAGGTTATGGTCTGTGAATAAATCTAATTAGATGAATCCACAATTAAAAAAGGAGCTATTCAATGTTAAAGAATACTAAGATGTACACCCTAGGTCTGGTAGGCGCAATGCTATTGGGCATGATCGTTGTGGCCTGCTTTGGTCCTGCTGCGGGACCAGAGCCAGCAGAGGCAGAGCCTGTGGCGGAAGAAGCTGCCGCACCCGCAGAAGCTGAAGAAGAGGCACCCGCAGAAGCTGAAGCTGAAGCACCTGAGGAACAAGGCGCTTCTACCCTTGCCACAGTTAAGGACCGCGGTATTCTCAAATGTGGAACAGGAGCTGGTGCTACCCCTGGTTTTGCCTTTATTAAGGAAGATGGTAGCTGGGAAGGCTTCAATGTTGATTTCTGTAAGGCATTTGCCGCGGCAGCTCTCGGTGATGCTGAGGCCATTGAGCCAGTTGTTACCACCGGTACCACCCGTTTCCCCATTCTTCAGTCTGGTGAAGCGGATGTATTGAGCAACAACACAACGTGGACCTCTAGCCGTGATACGGCCCTTGGTTTCGACTTTGCGCCTACTGTCTTCTATGATGGTCAAGGTATGATGGTTCGCAGCGATTCTGGCATTGAGTCTTTGGAAGATCTGGAAGGTGGCTCTGTTTGTGTGGCAACTGGAACAACAACAGAGAAGAACCTAGCTGACGTAATGCGTCAACTTGATATTGATTACGAAGCTGTGACTTTTGAAGACACTGGCGACGTAACTCGTTCTGCTTTTGCTGAAGGTCGTTGTGATGCATATACCACTGATACCTCCGCTCTAGTTTCCCAGTCTACGCTCTTCGATGATCCTTCTTCAGTGACGATTCTGCCTGTTGTTATGTCAAAAGAGCCCCTGGGACCGCTGGTTCGCCATGGCGACGACAACTGGTTCGACATTGTCAAATGGTCGGTTAACTGCACCATTCAGGCTGAAGAGTTTGGTATTAGCTCTGAGAATGTGGATGAAATGCTAGGCAGCGACAATCCTGTCATCCTCAATACGTTAGGCTCAGAGGGCGGTCATGGTGAGGCGATGGGTCTAAGTGACGACTTCTGCTACCAGATTATCAAGCAGGTCGGTAACTACGGCGAAATTTTCGAGCGCCATCTTGGTGAGGGCACGCCCTTCAATTTGGCTCGCGGGACTAATGCTCTGTGGACAGAGGGTGGCTTGATGTACTCTCCACCATTCCGCTAAATCGAATGATTAGTTAATTTAAAGCCTCTGCTCAATCGAGCAGGGGCTTTTGTTCAAATTTTACCGTGATGTCAACTACTCATCTTGTTTTATTCTTGTGGTTATTACCCCTTTTATATTTGGCTCCGTTGCAAAACCGTAGTTTAGTATCGTATGTAGAACAAAATAGAGCTACCGTTTTGAAAGCAACCGTAGTGTAGGATGATGATTTATGACCCAAATTGCGTCCACCCTTTCCACGAAATCTAACAAAAGCCTCTTTAATAGACTTATTTCCTATATTTTTGATGTCCGCTTTCTAGGCGTAATTGGTCAAATTGTATTCATTGCCCTGCTGGTCTATGGAGCCGTTTCGATTGGGACAAACTTTATTGCGAACGCCAGCAAATTGGGTGAAGCACAATTTCGCTGTAGCGATGGTGGTTCATCCTTTCGATGTGCCTACGACTTCATGCAGGAGAATGCTGGCTTTGATATCTCGGATACAATGCTTGAGTATGAGACCACGGATTCATTCTGGTGGGCCTTTATTAATGGGATTGTCAACACATTCCGAGTAGGGTTGCTCGCACTGGTAGCCACAACCATTCTGGGGACGGTTATGGGTATTGCGCGCCTTTCCGATAATTGGCTTGTTTCTAACATTTCGCTAGCTTATATTGAAATTATCCGCAATACGCCAATTCTGATTCAGCTATTGCTTATCTATTTTTCCGTTATTTTAGCATTGCCAGATATCAAAGAAGCGTTCCAGCCCTTTGGCTTGCCCATCTTCTTGTCCAACCGTGGTCTAAGCATGCCCTGGCCCAGATTGATGGAGTCGGGAACGATTTGGATGGGATTTGTGATTGTTGGACTTATCTTGATGATTTTCCTTTGGCGCTACTTAGGGCGACGCCAAATTGAGACGGGGGCAGACAACCATCGCTTTGCTTGGAGCTTTGGTACCTTTGTTCTGTTGACCGTTATTGGTTGGTTCGTTGCCCTGGCTATGGCAAACCACGAAGGGCTACTGGTGACAAAATCAAGCGGAATCAACTCGTTTGATGATATCCCTGCATTGGTAATTGCCCGAAGTGGTGTCGGTGATGTGAGCGAATTCGAAACGATGTCCGAAGAGGCTTTGGAGGAAATATCCTTCAAAATTTGTGCATTACGCGATTCTGCCTCTGAACCCAATCTGACCAATCGACTACGAGCGGAGAACATTCCATATGAAGTGGTCCGCCGCAGCGGAACCCCAGCCAGAGCTGGTTCTTCTTTGGAAAGTGGGCGTTGTGAGTTGGTTGTGGCTACGAAGGATGAATTAAATGAGGGATTGGTAGAGTTAGAAGATCCGAATGCTTACCAAGTTGTACCAATTGCCGAGGCACCGGTTGCCATCAGCACGCCAGCGTTTGAGGGATTTAACGTTATCGGCGGTTGGCAAATGACTGGTGAGTTCTTTGCACTCTTCTTGGGTTTGACTATCTTCTACGCCGGGGGATTGGCGGAAGTGGTGCGTGCGGGTATCTTATCCGTTTCCAAGGGGCAGACAGAAGCGGCCCGCGCCTTGGGGCTGGATGAAGGGCAGCGACTGTCGCTCATTGTGATGCCCCAGGCACTGAGAGTGATTATTCCACCATTGATTAGTACGTATTTGAGTCTGATGAAAGACACAAGTTTGGGCGTGGCGGTTGCCTTTCCGGAGATGTATCTGATTTCGCAAGTGCTGATGAACCAGTCTGGACGCGCATTGCAGATTATGATTATCATCATGCTGGTCTATCTGGCAATCAGCATCTTCTTCTCGGCATTATTGAATTGGTATAATGAGAGAATCGTTTTGGTAGAACGGTAGTTTAGTGGTTGGTAGGTGTCAGTGGTCGGTATCAATTGCTGACTGTTAGTTCTATTTAGGATGACACTGAAAACTGTGTAATAGGTGGGTTGATAAAAAAGTATGGCTGAAGCAACAATTACTACGGGGCCACCGGCCGCTGCACCAGTGCAGCCACGTGGCTCATTCTCAAGAAAGTTCAACTGGCGATATTTTCTTCAGGACAATATTACCGGCAACCGTTGGCTCTTTTTGTGGGTTCTTTTTCTAACTGTAGTCACTGTAGGACTCACCTATAGCCAGCTCCAATCTGCGCCAGTACGGGCGGGAGCCATTGTTGGTATATGGGGCATTGCTGTTGTTCTATCTGTAGTAGGAGAGCTATTTACGCTCCATACACCCTTATCGCGCTGGCTGAATGGGAATATGCTCAATTCAGTCTCTAACACCATCATTACGCTGCTTCTCGCGCTCCTGGTGGGCATGACTTCTGCTGCCATCTGGAGTTGGGGATATGTCGACGCCACCTTTGCACCGGAGATGACCGCACCTGACGTACGCTCAACTGGTGCCTCCTGGGGCGTTATTTGGGGTGCGCGCAAACTTCTTCTAACTGGATTGCTGGAGCCTGAACATACCTGGCGGGTTGCAGGCATAACCATTATTGTGGGGCTGCTTTGGTTGCTTACATATATCGCCACTCGCCCCTCTACTAAGACGTCGGCTCCGCTCTTCGGCACGATGATGAACTATCTCTGGCTGGCATCACCATTTTTGGCTTATATTTTTCTGGCTGGTCTAGAACCTGTGCTGGAGGACCGAAGCGTCACCTTTTTTGACAGTTGGCCCTGGACGGCTCTTGGCTTTAACGCATTAGTTGTTGGACCAATCGTCGACATCGGCGGACTGTACTTCAATGTGCTCCACATTCTCTATGGTATCATTACCGCCTTAGCACTCATGATGATTTTTTGGTTTTTTAGCGTTATTCGGGTAGATGAAAAGCAAGTTGCCTACTGGCTCTTGGGGTGGCCTGTGATCTATGTAGTCTGGCGTTTGATCGCTGCCACAGAGATCTTTACGCCGATTGATGTAGATAAATGGGGCGGCCTTTTGCTGACGGTCATTTTTGCCATATTTGTCAATATTCTGTCCTTTCCTATTGGTATTTTATTGGCCTTAGGGCGTCGTAATGATGCGCAAGGTATTCCGCCTTGGATTACATGGCCAATTGCTATTGTGTCATCTGCTTATCTGCTCTACACAAGCTCTGCAGCCCAATTTTCGGAAGAGCTTTCTGTTACAGAGCATCTTATTTCTTTCTGGCCATTGCTAGTGGTATTAGTGACCGTTGCATTAAAATATCTAGCTGATCGCTGGGAATTGCCAAGCCGGATCACGCTACCCATTGCGATTGCTGTGGCGGGTTATTTCCTTTATGGTACTTCTGTAAATCTGTTTCCCGATGCGCGTAATATTGTCGAAGGACTGTTCTTCTTGTGGCCTTTGCTGATACCGATTGCAAACTTCTACTTCCATCGCTCATTTGATGGCAACGTTGTTCAAGCCTTTAGTATCTTGTCTATTGAGATCATCCGCGGTGTACCGCTCATCACTTTGCTCTTTATGGCTATTATTATGGCCCCCTTCTTCGCCCCTGTGGATGCTGATAGTATCCCTAAGTTTTGGGCGGTGATTATCGGATATACAATCTTCTCTGCGGCGTATATGGCTGAGTTGGTACGTGGCGGTCTACAAGCCTTGGGCAAGGGACAGTATGAGGCGTCGGATTCATTGGGATTAAATACGCTTCAGAAATATCGCTTTATCATTTTGCCCCAGGCGTTACGGATCCTGATTCCGCCCTTGGCCGGGGCTGTAATCGCCACATTTAAATCATCATCACTGGTGGCGCTGGTTGGGATGATCGATTTGGTTGGTGTGGTACGCGCCATCATTGCCAATCAAGAGTGGTTGGGGCTACGCTCTGAGTTATATGCATTTATGTTTGTGCTTTACTTCCTGGTTAGTTCGGTCGTATCAGCCTACAGCCGAAGGCTGGAAGAGCGCACAGGGCTTGGTGTGCGGTAGGTCGGTAGGTCGGTAGTCTGGAGTAGTTCACAAGTTACGGATTACGAGTTACGGATTACGCACTATGTCCGATAATGTATCCTTCAATTGGGAGTTAACTGAAATGAGTGAGAAGAGTAACGATAGTGGTAGCAACGCGCAAAATAATAACGGCCTAGCAAGTAATAAACCTATTATCATCTGCCGTGACGTGAATAAATGGTTTGGCGACTTTCACGTCCTGCGCGGTATTGATATGGAAGTAGCGCCTGGAGAGGTGGTGGTTATCTGCGGTCCGTCCGGTTCTGGGAAGTCTACATTTATTCGGTGCATGAATCGATTGGAAGAGCATCAGCAGGGTGACATCATCATTGACGGCATTGAGTTAACCCACGATGTGCGCAACATCAGTGAGATTCGTCGTGAAGTGGGGATGGTCTTCCAACAATTTAACCTCTTCCCTCATCTGACGGTTTTGGACAATATCACCCTGGCACCCATTAACGTGCGCAAATGGAAGAAAGATGAAGCCGAAGAGTTGGCCATGGAATGGCTGACTCGGGTCGGCATTCCTGAGCAGGCCAACAAATATCCTGGCCAGCTCTCGGGTGGTCAGCAGCAGCGCGTGGCCATTGCCCGAACGCTAACCATGCAGCCCAAAATTCTCCTCTTTGATGAACCAACCTCGGCCCTGGATCCGGAAATGATCAAAGAAGTGCTAGACGTGATGATCGAACTTGCTGGTCTTGGTATGACTATGCTCTGCGTGACCCACGAGATGGGTTTTGCTCGCGCGGTTGCCCATCGCGTTGCCATGTTCGATTATGGCCAGATTGTGGAGGAGAACGATCCGGAGACCTTCTTTAATAGCCCGCAGCACGATCGGACGAAACTATTCTTGAGCCAGATTTTGAATCATTAGGGCTGGGTTGCAAAGGGCAAGGTTGCATAACCAAAAAACGGGTAAGGTATGTCTGTATCATACCTTACCCGTTTTTTGGTTATTCATTTACTGGGCGGCTGCACTCTGTACAAACTGTGTTTGCCAACTGTCAGCACTTGGCGGCGGAAGGGCAACAAACGCCTGCACGTGGGTAACCCGCCCAAAATCTCCATACATAGCCATGAGCAAAGTGTTTGGCGGATGGGCACTGGTCCAAAATGAAGAATATAATACGGGCATAAAATTACTTCAAGAGGGGATCGATTACTTCATGAGTGTCGAGTTTGGTATGTTGCATGTGCGGCGGGGTATGCTCGTTGCTGGATTAATAGCGGCCAAACGATATGATGAAGGGATTGCGGTCTATCGGGAAGCGATTCAATATGCTGATAACTCTGCGGACCAATTCTGGAACCCAGAATTACATCGACTGCAGGGAGAGTTGTTGCTCGGAAGCTCTGCCCCACAAGAAGAAGTGATGGAAAGTCTCCAGAAATCTTTGACTCTTTCGCGCAAACATGGCTCCAAACTCCTTGAATTACGCTCCACTGTCAGCCTCTGCCGCCTATGGCAAACCCAGGGCAAGCTCGCCGAAGCGCACCAGTTGCTTGCGTCCATCTACGGTTGGTTTACCGAGGGGTTTGATACGGTCGATTTGAAAGAGGCGAAGGCGTTGTTAGAGGAGTTGGCAGTCGAAATTCAGTAGAGCTGATTGGTAATCCGCCATCCATAAAGAGATAGACTTCATCAGATCCCATTGAGCATGGTCGATAGCTCACGCAGACTAATGGCTTCTACCCCTGCAATTATCGGATATCTTTCAGCACCAGCATATACCACAAAGCAATGTGATAAGTTCAAGTCTTGACGGGCATGGTGAAAGCCCTTCTCCAGTTTAGGCGCAAGGCTGCGTTTAATTTCAATTCCCCAGAGTTCGCCCCCTGGTAGCTCCAATAGTAGGTCTATTTCCGCCCCCGCCGCAGTTCGGTAGAAATATGATATCGTTCGGTCTGGTACAGCAGCCAGGAGATTTTCTATAACAAAACCCTCCCAACTCATACCAATTATCGGATGCCCAGCCAGTGCGTTGTAATCAGTGATATTGAGTAAGGCATGAACCAGACCGCTATCTCGAACATAGGTTTTGGGTGATTTTGTAAGCCGTTTTCCAACATTGGCATGATAGGGCTGTAAGCGCCTGACTAATAGTAAATCGGTCAGCAAATCAATGTAACGCGCAATTGTTTGCCCGCTGACCGCCAAAGCAGATGCTAAGGTGGATGCGTTTAACAACGCCCCTTGGTTATGGGCAAGCATCGTCCAAAGCCGCTCCAAGGTTTGTGCTGGAATCCGTGGACCAAACTGGGGTATGTCTCGCTCCAAATAGGTACGGATAAAGTCCTTACGCCATTCAAAACTTTGTGCATCGTTAGCGGCAAGGTAGCTATCGGGGAATCCCCCGCGCACCCAAAGTGAAGTAAATGCAACCGGGTCACTCCGAGTCTCCAATATGTTAAATGGCCCCATATCAACATAGGCAATGCGCCCTGCCAGGCTTTCTCCCGACTGTCGTAATAGATCAATGGAGGCAGAACCAAGCACAAGAAAGCGCCCCGTCCGATATCCTTTGCGCCGGCCTTTATCAATCAACCCGCGCAGTGTTTGAAAGAGCTGTGGTACACGATGAATTTCGTCGAGGATTACCAGCCGATCTTCATAAGCCGTAAGAAAAAGTACAGGTTCTGCTAGCTTATTTAGATCTTCTTGAGCCTCTAAATCAAGATAAAGAGAGGGTATTCCCTCCGCGATTTCAAGCGCTAAGGTAGTTTTGCCAACTTGGCGCGGGCCGATGAGCGCTACAGCAGCCTGTCGTTCGAGCGCTTGTTCGACCTTGGGAAGGATTAGACGGTCTATCATCCTTGTATTTTATCCAATGCATGGAAGATCTGCAAGGATTCTTAGTGCCGATAATGGTTATTAGACAGATAAGTAGCCGTTATCAGCTAGAACCACTGTCCGCCTCCGCCGCCTCTGACAAACCCAAGGCAAGATCACCAAAGCGCACCAGTTGCTTACTCCCATATACGGTTGGTTTATAGAAGGGCGAAACGATCAGGGGTACTCCTAATTCATATTACGGCACCGATTCAGCCGTATTTGTACTAGCAATCCACTCCTCAACTAGCCGCAACAGCTCCTCATCCTCTAAAGCCTCTATATCTGCCAACCAATCTTCAGTTTCAACAATACGATAGCGGTGCCGTTCAAAATAAGATTGAAAGAATTTGAAAAACGCGCGTTCACCCAAACGTGAGCGCAACTGATCGTAAAAAAGCGCACCTTTGCTGTAGATAATCGCCTCGTAAACTGGGCCACTATCGAAGGCAAGGACAGGTTGATCAATAAGTAGACTCTTATTGGATAGCCCATTGACTCGGTTTTGCCAACGTCTAGCTTGCAGCGCATCGGCACTTTGCTCGCCATAGATGTTCTCTACATAGATCTTGATTGAGTACTCTGCGAGGGATTCATCCAGCCAGGGCATATTGACAGGGTCATTATGAACGATCTGATACCACCACTGATGGGCGACTTCATGGGCCGTCAACGACTCAAGAGACGAGCGGAATCGGTTATAATCCTCCACTCCTAATAAACTCACCTGCGGGTACTCCATCCCCCGGAAAGCCAATGGCGCTGGGGCAACACGCATATCCCGATATGGGTACATACCAAATTTGTCACTAAAGATGCGTAACGCCCCAATGGCATACTGAAGCGCGGCACGTCCAGCCGCTTCATCTCCAGGAAGCCAAAAGCTAGTGACTCGTGTGCCGTAGGCTTCTGCATAGGCGTAGCTAAATTGGGCACTGTTATGGAGAAGAAATTCGCGAGAAGGACCGGTTACCCACACATGCCTGGCTTCACTATCACTGACAAAAGTCGAGGTAACGAGTGTCCCGCTAGCCACCGGTACCTGATAAGAAGGAATGGTGGCCGTTACGACGAAGAGTGATATAGGGCTGAAAGCCGCATCCCCTCGTACGCTGCCTACTTCGCTCCACCACTCACCTTGGCCGAAAGACTTTTCTGGTTCATAGACCGAAAGGGCTGGATAAAATAGGGGTAGACTGGTCATCTGCTGGCTATTGCCAAAGAGATGATAGCCACTGCTTATGTCCTGCCAAATAGGGATTTGTAAATGCCAGATCAGCTCAACGGTTGCCTCCTCACCTGGAAAGAGAGGTTCTTCCAAAACAAGCCGAATCGCCGACTTTTCTGTGCGCGGTTTGTAATCGAACCGTGCCGGTTTCCCATTGACGTTCGCTATTTGAATGGTCATTTTCCCCCCGTATTGGGGCAATGACGGGTATAGGCGAAAGAGAAGATGATCATCCCAAATATGTGGGCTGGTGTTGGGGACAATGATTTGCGCTCTGCCCTTTAGCTCTTCTAAGGATTGAGAAAGGGTTACGGCAATAGAATACTCGGGAACTGGCCCCAAAAGATCCAAATCGTTCTGAAAATCAGCTTTCATAGCCGGGCGGTAACGAGCATATGGATCAGGTTCTGCAGGCGATGCGCAATGACTTAACCCAAGAAGTAGTAAGGTGCCAAGTAGCAATGGAACAAGAGCCATGGAGCTAATGGTTTTAACATGCCGTGCCCATAAGTAGTTACCTAAAGACATTTTGCCTTGGTTTTCATTCGTGTGCCACATACTGAGATAGAATCGCTCAACTTTAGGATAGGAGAAAGATGTCCCGAAGTGAGATAAAAGATTTTGGGATTCGTCCCTATTCATAACAGATAATTTATGCTATACTAATATGGTTTTGAGAACCCTAATTTTCCCAAGCTCTACCAAAGCGATCTACGGCGTTATTCAAACGGAGCTAAGTATATTTTGGGGTGTTTATACTGCGGTCATTTTGAAAATAGGTGTTTTCTACCGTCTTACCAGAATAACCAAACACGTGTTTTTAAACGGAGCCGAGTATAGGAGCGGAACGGAATAACTCGGTCCTTTGCTAAGGCTAAACCCAATTAAAACACGCAAGCTATTTACTATCCATCCCTAATACTACAACGAGACATTGTCACCGCGAGGCAACCAAAGGGTACCTGCGAGGGAAAATCTTTTCTCTGGTAGATTCTCGCTCTGTATATCCATTGCTGCTTTGCGGCCATTTGCTGAGCGAAATGACAGGATATGCTCAATGCCTCATTGTAATGCTAAGCAGAAAAAGAGTATAACATGGATAAGCGATTAAGCCGAAGGCTCAACCGCTTCTATCAACCCCCTAGTGAACTTCTGCCTTCTGCGTAAAACTTGGGAACTTCATGCTGTTGTACCTCTTTACTTCTGACCTTGCCAAATTATACTGAGCTTCGTTTCAAAACCGAAGTTTGATCCCTCAAGTAGAAGCTACAGGAAACTCCGGTTTTGAAAACGACCGCATTATAGGTTTTTGACCTCATGCTGCGGTTGAACGAAGCTAAGCATAACTTGTTGCCTTCTTCACTGTAAGCTTTCTACTAGTAAAAATAGATTCATTTCTTTATTATGTCTCTTTAATGCTACTTTTGCTTGCCTTTCTGCCCCACGGTATGATAAGGTAATGCATTGTCCATTTGTAATTGTTCATTGAACATCTCTATTCAAACAAACATCTCAAACCCCTCTTCGGAGAGATATATGCAAACAGTGCAGAGTGTTGGCGAACGAGTCTTGCGGAATGTACAGAATGTCATTGTGGGTAAAGAACGCGAGATTCGCTTAACTCTTCTTGCTTTACTGTGTAATGGGCATCTTCTCATTGAAGATGTGCCTGGTGTTGGAAAGACTATGTTAGCCAGGGCCATTGCCCGCAGCATTGGCAGTACGTACAAGCGTATTCAATTTACCCCGGATATGTTGCCCAGTGACGTCACTGGCGTTAGTATTTTTAATCAAAAGACCATGGAGTTTGAATTTCGTCCGGGACCCATTATGGCTCAGTTAGTCCTGACGGACGAGATCAACCGCGCAACGCCCAAGACCCAGTCTGCGTTGCTGGAAGCTATGGAAGAGCGACAGGTTACGGTTGATGGTGTCACGTATCCTATGAGCCAACCATTTCTTGTCCTAGCAACCCAGAACCCCATTGAGTATGAGGGAACCTTCCCACTACCAGAGGCTCAGGTCGATCGGTTTATGCTACGAATCCAGCTTGGCTACCCCAGCAAATCCCAAGAAATTGATGTGTTGGGCCGGCAGGCATCCAAACATCCGATTGAGGATTTGGCACAAGCCATCACGGTGGAGGAGCTTGTAAATGCTCAGACGGCTGTTCGGGAGATTTATGTTGACGATCTTGTCAAAGAATATATTGTCAATATTGTCACCGCAACCCGTGAGCACCCCGATATTTATTTGGGAGCAAGCCCGCGCGGCAGCCTAGCCCTCTTCAGTGTCTCACGTGCTTGGGCTGCGTTACAAGGGCGAGACTTTGTCGTCCCGGATGATGTTAAGCTTTTGGCTGAACCTACCCTGGCCCACCGACTCTTAGTTAGCCCATCGGCCCGCATTAAGAATGTAACAACAAGCCAGATCATTGAAGATACCCTTCGCCACACACCTGTTCCCGGTACTCGCAGTAAGGCTAGATAGAGACAATTAGTATATAGATGGCCAGAAGAGTTCTGTCCTCCCTTTTTGGAATTCCCTAGAGTGGATTGGGTTAGAGGCGGGACAAGACTATTCTTGCGAAGTATACCGCTTTCTGAGAAAATTGCGGTTTTCCTAAGCTCTACCAGAGGGGCCACAGGTGGTCTTTTAAAGAGAGCTGAGTATAAAGGCTTATCGTGTCGTCACGATTTATTTTTCTGCTGATTACTTTAATTACCCTCTGGGTACTAGCACTGAATAGCGGCCATGATCTGGCCTTTAGCTTAGCCTATTTATTGAGCGGTGTACTGATTCTTAGCTATTTTCTTGCTTGGTCTAGTACTCGTTCTGTTGGGATTCGCCGCTTTACGAGAACGCAGCGTAGCCAAGTTGGTCAATTTGTAGAAGAAATTTTTGAAGTTTCCAACGGCGGTGTGCTCGCAAAGCTATGGTTAGAGGTTGAAGATTTTTCCAAGCTGCCTGGGCATAGCGCTAGCCGTGTCATCAGTAGTTTGGGCCGCAACAGTAGTGAACGATGGCAAATCCGGACCCCTTGTACTCATCGAGGGCGCTTTCGATTGGGGCCGATGGTTCTCCGTAGCGGTGATCCATTAGGGATCTTCGATGTGGAACAGGATCTACCTGCGACCAGTAACATCGTCGTATACCCGCTTGTGGTCCCTTTAGAGACCTTTGAACCTTCAGTCTCCGATCTCTCCGGAGGAGAAGCAAGACGGCAACGTACCTATCAAATTACTACCAACGTTGCAACCGTGCGCGATTATGCACCTGGTGACAGTCTAAATCGGATTCATTGGCCATCGACGGCACGTGCACGTCGCCTAATGACAAAAGAGTTTGAATTGGATCCGACAGCAGATGTTTGGATTTACCTCGATCTCTATGAAGGTGGACAGTTTGATTTGCCTTGGGAGGTTTTCCCCTATCAGGTAGGCGTCTTTGCCCTAAGCGGCAACCGGAACCGCAAGCAACGACAGGTTGAGTTACCTCCTAGCACAACGGAATATGGTGTGACCATTGCTGCGAGCTTAGCCCATTATTTTCTTGATAAGGATCGAGCTGTGGGCATGACTAGTTATGGAAAGACCAGAGAGTTTCTGCAATCTGATCGCGGTGAGCGGCAAAAGACCAAGATCCTTGAGGGGCTAGCTGTTGTTGAAGGTGACGGGAATCTTCCGTTTGCCCAGGTAATTGCCACAGATAGCGTGCGACTTAACCGTAATGATACAATCCTGGCCATTAGCGCCGATCCGGATCCCCAGTGGGCTCTGGCTCTGCAGGATAGTCAACGTCGTGGCATCAACAGCATTGCCGTTGTGATTGACGGGAATACATTTGGTGCGTCCATTGATTATGTACCGGTCGTTAGCAACTTTGAAGCTACGGGACTCTCCTACTATATGGTAGAGAGAGGAGAGCCCATTGCAACGGCCCTCAGCAAGCCAGCCAACAAAACCCATCGTCACATGGCCGTCCGATAGATATAGCGATGGTCAAATTTTTGCCGTTGCCAGTACTTCGTTTTGCTTTGTTAGCAATTCCTTAATTCCCAGCTCAGCCAACAATAGCATGGCATTGAGTCCAGCACGAGGAAATGGCTCCCCTTCAGCCGTTCCCTGTACCTCTACAAAGCGATTGTCAGCAGTCATAACAATATTCATGTCTACATCGGCCGCCTGATCAAGATGGTAATCCAGATCCAAATAAGCCTTCCCTCCCAAAATACCTACACTAACTGCGGCAACCGCCTGCTTGATGGGATTTTCGGCGATGATATTCCGCTTCTGCAGCCGTTGAACCGCCAAAGCCAAGGCTACATAACCACCTGTAATTGAAGCAGTACGAGTCCCGCCGTCAGCCTGAATCACATCGCAATCGATTGTAATTTGACGATCTCCCAACTTTTTCAGATCGACAACACCTCGTAAACTACGCGCAATTAGCCGCTGAATTTCTTGAGTACGCCCCTTGGGCCTCATCTGCTCGCGGTTGGTGCGCGATGAGGTGCTACGCGGTAGCATAGCGTACTCAGCCGTTACCCATCCGTGCCGTTCCTTGGCATATCTCAACCACGGTGGCAACGACTCTTCAACCGTTGCATTGCAGAGTACACGTGTGTCTCCCATACTAATCAGTACAGAGCCTTCAGGGTATTTCACATAATCAAGTTCAAAGTGAACTGGACGCAGTTGATCGGGGAGGCGTTGGGATGTAGACAAAATTTACTCCATAATGAACTTGAGCATGATCAGGCTGGGTGAGGAATCAAAAAGCTCTCCAAGTGGAGAGCCTTAAAATGATTGTAGATTAACTGCAGTTCCGCTTGAAAACCATAGTTTCCTAAGCTCTACAAAAGTAACCAATCTACGGTCTTCAAATAGAGCTGACTATGAGTGGAGCTAAAGGGACTCGAACCCTTGACCTCTACACTGCCAGTGTAGCGCTCTCCCAGCTGAGCTATAGCCCCGAATACATTTACTATTGTATAGTATTCTCTTGAAATGTCAAATTTACCTGCTCCTTGTAATCCATGCTCATGCAAGCAAACTTAGTAATTCCGTATTTGGGTAAGAATTGTAGTGCTACCCGCAGTGTTGATGGACATCCGTGTCCCACTCAGCCGACTATGCTGGCTTCCTGGCTGGGGATGGGCTATAATATGTTATAAACTTTCTACTATCCTAACCACAAAAATGTAACAACTTACAGACACGCTCATGATTGCTCAACAAGAATCTACCACTCCTGACCATTTTGTGCCAGCCTCTAGAATTCAAGGCTTTGGTGCAACTGTATTTGCCGAATATACGGCTCTGGCTATTGAGCATAATGCCGTTAATTTGGGCCAAGGGTTTCCCAATTTTGCAGCACCTGATTTTGTCAAACAAGCCGCTCAAGATGCGATTGCTGAGGATCTGAATCAGTATACACGTTATGCCGGACATCCTCGACTTGTTAACGCTCTCAGCCAGGTATATAGTCCCCTCTTTGGCCGAGAGATTGATCCAATGACCGAGATCGTCACCACTGTAGGCGCGACAGAAGGGATCTTTGCCACCATTCAGGCGCTTATTCAGCCTGGTGATGAGGTCATCCTCTTTGAACCATTCTATGATAGCTACCCTGCCTCTGTCATTATGGCTGGAGGGACACCGATCTATGTCCCTCTGCGCCCCCCTGCCCCGGATAACCTGGGCAAAGCGGCTGAGTGGAGTGTTGACCCAGATGAGTTGGCAGCCGCGTTTTCAGAACGGACCCGCCTGGTCATTGTCAATAATCCGCAAAACGCATTGGGTAAAATCTATAGTCGAGCTGAATTAGAGATGATTGCGCAGTTGGTACAACAACATGATGCTTATGTGCTGGCTGATGAGGTATATGAGTGGATGGTCTATCCAGAAGAGATCTCGGGGGATGAGGCAGGGAGTCAGGCTGTAACGCTATCGAATCTACATACCCGAATTGCTACCTTACCGGGAATGTGGGAGCGAACCATTACCTTGGGCAGTGCAGGAAAGACCTTCTCCGTTACAGGGTGGAAGATTGGCTGGGCCATTACGCCTGCCCCCATTGCTCATGCTATCTTGATGGGGCATCAATGGATTCCTTTCACCATTGCCACGCCTCTACAAGAGGCTGTTGCCGTAGGCATGGAGAGAGCAAAGGAGGAAGGATATTTTGAGTGGTTGAGCAGCATGTACCAAGCCAAGAGGGATAAGCTGATGGCCGTTCTGGCAGATGTGGGTATTGCTCCGGTTAAGCCAGATGGCTCCTACTTTATTCTTGCCGATTCCAGCTCTCTGGATGTACCGAATGAGGAAGGTATTCTGAGGGATGTCAGCGCGTGCCGTTGGTTAACCAAAGAGATTGGGGTCGCAGCCATACCACCGAGCCACTTCTACTCCCCAGCGAATCAGCACCTGACAGAAAACTTGGTCCGTTTTTGCTTTTGCAAAACAGACGACATGTTAGATGAAGCGGCAGAACGGCTCTATGCAAAATTCAAATGAAGGATAAATCAATGAAATTGAATGTCATACAGGGCAATATCAGCCAGCAGGTCGTTGATTGTTTGGTTGTTAACCTCTTTGCTGGGGTAACTATGCCTAGCGGAGCTACTGGTGCAGTAGATAAAGCATTGGGTGGTGCTATCTCCTCCCTGATTGCTAGTGAGGACTTTAAAGGTGAGGCAAACACAACGGCTTTGCTCTACACAGGTGATCGGATTCCCGCTCCTCGAATACTCATTGTCGGCTTAGGAAAAGGGGAATTGTTTGACTCAAAAGCCGCTCGAAGAGCTGCCGCCTGTGCAGCCAGAGCCATCAAGAACATGAAGGGGGTCCGCTCCTTTGCGACCATTGTTCATGGGGCTGGCGTTGGCAATATGGATGCCACTACGGCAGCCCAGCTCTTAGTGGAAGGCACCTTACTGGCCACCTATATGGCACCCCAATATCGGCGTCAGCAGCCACCTGCTGGCCCAGATCTCTGCACAATTGTCGAATTTGACGACAGCAAAATCGGTGAGATTGAAGCTGGCGTCGCTCGAGGTGAAGCTGTGGCCGCAGGGACATATAGCGCCCGAAATTATGTAAGTGAACCCGGTAACATTCTCTATCCAGTCGAATTCGCAGCACGTGCTAGCACCATGGCCCACGAGGTTGGGTTGACCTGCACTATCTTGAATGAAGCCGATATGGCCGAGTTAAAGATGGGCATCCTTCTGGCTGTCAGTCAAGGAAGCGTTAATGAAGCCCAGATGATCATCTTAGAACATGCTCCCCCGGGGACAGAGAACGATGCACCTCTGGTTCTAGCAGGCAAAGGGATCACATTTGATACTGGCGGTATCACCTTGAAGCCTGGCGGAGATATGTGGATGATGAAGAATGACATGGGAGGAGCCGCCGCAGTCATTGGTGCTATGGAGGCGATTGCTAGGCTTCAAGTTCCTAAGCGAGTTATTGGCATCTCCGCATGTGTAGAAAATATGCCTGATGGTGCTGCCTATCGCCCTGGTGATATTCTTACTGGTATGACGGGTAAGACGACGGAAATTATCTCTACCGATGCGGAAGGACGGCTGGTCCTAGCAGATACGTTGGCCTATGTGGCGCGCTATGGGCCCTCTGCCGTAGTCGATCTGGCCACATTGACTGGGGCCGTTGGCATTGCACTGGGTTCTCAAGCAGCCGGCCTTTTCGCCAATAATGAGGCGTTGAGTGATGCCTTGATGGCTTCCGCCCAGCGTAGCAATGAGCGGCTTTGGCCTATGCCCCTCTTTGATGAATATAAAGATGAGATCAAAAGTGATATGGCTGAGGTAAAAAACAGCGGAGGTCGTATGGGTGGGGTTGCCACCAGCGCCAAATTCCTGGAACATTTCACCGAAGGCTATCCGTGGGCGCACTTGGATATTGCCACCATGGCTTGGACAAAGAGCGGCAAAGATCCAGTTATTCCTAAAGGAGCAGTTGGTTATGGCGTGCGTCTTCTGGTCGATCTAGCTGAGACGTGGGGATAAATAGTTTCGTATTCTGGTCTGTGTTCATTCTCTGGCAAAGAAAAGGTAGCAATCTAATGAAGCATCGCCACAAAAAGATAGGTGTTGACTATCGATGGGTTTCGTTCATGGGCTGGATATTTGGTGGGATGGGCTTGGCTCTTCTCATCGATTCACCAGCTTTGGCGGCCCCACTTCTGCAAGAAGCAAGCTCTGGAAGCACCATCTGGCCAGTCCTGGTACCATTGGCTACCGCATCGATTGGGGTAGAACGCTCGACGGAAGTCATTTGGAATTATGTAGAGTGGGCTATGCTGAGTTCAAAACGCTGGCAACCAGCGGACTTGAAAGCCGCCCAATATACTCAATTCAAGAGTGGCTCTAGTATGCTTATGGGCGTAATTATCGGTATTTTGGTAGCCAACTATACCAACATGCGCCTTTTTGTTTATCTGCAGGATTATGTGCCCGGCTTTGTCGAAAATGTGCCAGCCTTGTGGGACACGCTGATCACGGGACTGATTATCGGCTCGGGGGCCAAGCCTGCCCACGAAATTTTGGGTATCATTACGCAAGGCAAGAACTTCTTAAGCAATGCATCCATCAACCAACGAGAGAGCGCGGGGGCAGCTTTGGCTGATGGCGTCCTCAAATTAGCAGAATCGGAGAACAAGCGCATGGTCGATGTACCAGGTGTTGGGCCTGCCCGCATCCCCATGCCAGCCGGTGCGGCTCGTGGCATGCCCTCCCCCACAGGGTCTCCTGTGCCCGAGGGAATGGAAGATGATCCCGGTTCAGCCCCAGCTACCGTCTCTGATATAGAGCGCTATGTAGATGTCTTGCATAATCGGACAGCCTACTAACCGAATTCTCTATTCAGAGGATCGCAAACTGTCATTTCGCTTGGTTACACATCTGCAGTTTAGATATAAATAAAAAGGCGCATCCTTCTCCAGTACTTCAAGAAGGATGCGCCTTTTTATAATTGCGCCCGATACTGCTGGGCTAATTTCCAACCCGTGGCCTTGATACTGCACCACAGCCGTCGGATAAGTTAAGTTTATCACGGGTTAGGATATAGTATTGTGACGGTTCGCTTGCAATTTAGGACGCTACATCTGCTCGAATGATATTTGTAGAGTAGATAGCCGTGGAACTCAATTTGTGAATGAGGGAATATCAGTGGATCGCCATGTCCTTGATGTCTGCCAGAACGACTCTAGACTAGGCGACCAAGCGACTGGGGACTACTGAATATTTACCTCGTTGCCATCCCACCCAAAACAGATGGTAGATATGTATGCTGAAGTGCCTCTAATGTCACTGTTGTTGTTGCTTCTTCAGACCAGTTACCTGCTGTATCTTGAACCCGTAAGCTGATGGTATGTTGACCTGCCTGTAAGGAAAAAGCGCTAATTTGACACGTTCCCGCTGTCGTACAGATGGGACCGTCCAGATCGGAACGCCAATCCCAAATCACGATGGGGCTGTTGCCGGAATCAGCAACTTGGGCCACCGCACTTAAAACTAAATTCTCACCTTGAGAGATCAGGTCTCCGCTTTCAGATTGCACATCCTGCACCTCGGGGGCAGTCGTATCTTGTTCAGCCAAGTTATAACGGGTCAACCCACCTTCGTGGGCCACAAACACCCTATCCGACAGAACCACCATATCATGAACCTGCTGAAGCGCAGGGGCAACAGGGAGCCAAAGAGCCGATTGGCTCTGCTGTTGGATCCCGTTATCTGCGCCTGTCCATGCCATGCCAGTCTCGGGTGAAATCGCAACGGCGTAGAGATTATCCGTGGCTCCGACCAACTCGCCGTCAGCGGCAAGCCCTTGCTCAGTCGTGTAGACGGTCCACTCGCCAGTAGCAGGCTGGAATTGCCCCAAACCACCGCGTATACCTGAGCCAGAGAGATAGGGGCGAGTTCCAAACCAAACGCTTCCATCACCTGTTTCATCCAAATCGCTAACCATATCGTAGACAAAATCAGAAGCCAAACCATCAGCCACCGTATATTGAATCCATTCAGAGGATGCTGAAGCTAGATAGAAGACGCCGTTTCCCCACGTGCTAACCCAGAGACCACCTGCCTTGTCCGCTTCCAACGACTCAATTTCCCCATCAAACAAGCGTTCCACCTCCCAAATGGCCTCATCACCCTTTTTGAGGAGCCGATTCTCTTGACCAGACTTACCAGCCAGCCAAAGCTGCCCGCCCGTGGCATCGTAAGCTAACGCACTGATGGAGTCGGTCAGCGAGACCGGAGCCGTCACCCATTCTGCTCCATCATAGCTCGCCAGCCCTTCTGATCCCACCACCCATAACGTGTTATCCGGTCCAGCTTCCAAGGCGCTGACCGTTGGATCGACCCACGGTAACGTCATCGCTTGAGGGTTGGTACCGTCTAAATCAAAGCGCTGCAAACCAGCGGAACCTCCACTCCAAATATAGGTATCATCAGATTGAAGGGCATGATGGTAGCCAGGTTGGCTGATGTGTTCAGAAGAGATGGTGTCTGGAATGACAATTGGAATATACTGTTCACCCTGATCGTCTGGAATAGCTCGGAAGGGATGCTTGATGGTTTGGCCGGCAAAGTTAACGGTCAGGGTCATAATGTCGCCGCGTTTGGCATCTAGGTCAGCTCCTGTTATGTCAAAGAAAGGAGGTTGATCTTCAAAACCAACGAATGAAACAGTTGAAGTAGTCTGGCCATTAAACGTTAGACTCACTTCGACATCCACAATCGGTTCGCCTTGATAGTAGACCTCACCCCAAGTGCAGCCGCAAAAGTCATCTTCTAGGGATATAGGGCCTAGTCCTGGACAATGCGCACCTAATGGTGCATCTACAGAAGCAATAGCCGTGGAGGTTTGTATTATCACAAAGAACAGCGACACTGAAAGGTATGAAAATATAATAGTGTACGCTATACGTCTTGATTTCATAATGGATGTCTCCTTTTAGACATACATTCTGTGCCGATAAGATAGTCTATTAGACGATAGATAGAAGTTCCCACAACTCCATCAAATGGATATTCATATGAAATTTACGTACTACCTAGGATGAAATAAACGGATTCATTTCATCAAAAAGGAACTTTCAAATAATGGTCGGAAAAGAGAGATTATCCGCGACCTGTCATCTCGACAAGTACAACAAGGAGAAATCTACCGTTTGCTGTACTCAGATCTTGAGGAACCAAAAGATGACAGGGGTCACATCATGAGTGTAGGATAATTCACTTTACCGCAAAAAAATGCTTGGATGATAATTCGGAATCAGGCGATGAACTATTCGTTATCGCCAATTCCCTAACAAAGCAAATGGTGCCCAAAAGGCTGGATGTTGATAAATAGCTTTGGTAGATTGGTTGAGTCCCTGCTCAATTAAGTTTAGTTGAGCTTGGCGTAATGCATCACTCTTGGTGTAACCTTGATTGAGCAGAGTATAAAACGATTGCATTTGTAGGGCTGTTGCTTTATCTTCAACCCTCCATAATGAGACAAGTAGAGAACGAGCACCAGCTCCAAAGAAAGCACTGGCCAAGCTTAAAAGATCAGAACCATTGTTTTTACCTGTCCCTGTTTCACAACCACTTAAGACAACCAGATCTGCTTGAATTCTCATGCGGCTTAGTTCAGCAAAAAAAAGATAGCGGTCAGCAAATTGCAAATAAGAAAGCATACTGTTGTCTGAGCGAAATCGTGCATGCATAGCCAGATGAATTAAGCCGCAGTTTGGCGCTTGTTGTAAGAATCGCTCTGCTGTTGCCTCAGTATTCTCATAGATGGCCGCCTGCTCTACTAAGCTCATAATAGACTTAATTTCATTACTTATCTGGGCCAGATCATCAGCTTCGTACCCCATCAATAGGGTCGTTCTGGGTGGGTTACGCTTTGATAGGCAGATATCCAACACTGTTCCACTGGGAACATAGCAGACAGCTGTTTTTTCAATGAGATACGCTATTCCATCAAAAAGAGCATGAAAGGGAATCATATTTAGAGGGCCATCAGCCGAGATAATGAGCGTTTGGGTTAAATCCAAGTCAGGAACTAGTGGATCAAGCAGAATTTCATACAGCTGATGTAGATACCCATTGACATTTTTGAGTAGTGGTTTGACGATTGCAGATGCGCCAACAACCCCTAGCTGGCCAGTCAGATCGATTGCTCGCTCAACGGCCAACATAACTGAATCTACTAGACTATTTACATCTGGTAAAGTTCCTAATTGTTGATGACCAGCAATCTCTTTTGCTGTTACAACAAAGGCCCAGATTTCATCATGAATAATGTGATAATAGAGTAGACTTTCACTTTTCAATCTGCTCTGAACTTGCATAGATGAAGCGATATTACCAACTGCCAAAGGTGAAAAGAATTGGCTTTCTAGCTGAATTATGCGAATTTGCTCGTTGAGCTCTTTTTCAAGATGAAGAATAGAATCCGTAAGAATTGGATCGCGCTCTGTCTTTTGCTGATAAATCTGCTTAAGTTCAGCTTGCTGGTAAAGTGTCTTCAGCATTGAGACATTCTCATGGAATTTCGGCACTTTAGCAACTGCGTTAATTTTCTGTACATCAAATTTCGATGGGCTAGAATAATTAAATTGAGTCAGTAGTTTTTCAGCAATCAACCTTGAGCGGGCACGTTCAGTTGTATAGTAGACCTTACCTAGCTTATTCAGTGACAAATATAGTCGTGCTAAATCTTGATAGATGGTCAATTTATCTACCAGGAAGCTCGACCGATAGAGATCTACATGCATTCTTTGACGAATCAACTCGATTTCATCTAAAGCCTCTTCGTATAAAGATACTGCCTCCTCCTGCTTATCTAAGCCATCTAAAGCTCGTGCTAAGCCATAAACTGAACTATATGTTAGAGATCGCTCTACGTTTGCATTAGCAATTCTGGATGCTTCTTTAAATGCAACCTGAGCCTGGCTTAAGCACCGATTTCGTAGGTTAAACTCACCTATTGCTAGCCAAGCTAAACCTTCCTCTGAATGCCTCCCACTTTGAGAAAAGAATCTCTGAGCCTCTTGCAGCTTGACCATTAGCTCATTTGGTGGAATACACTGACTGATTAACGCTAGACGGGCCTGATAGAGAACAAGACGATAGACAGAGTTGAAATTTGATTCGACAACAGAAATTTGAGCTTGAGCCTTTTTTAAAGTTTGCTCTGCGGTATCTAGATCGTTTAGTTTAATTGAAAGGGCCAGTCGATTTATATATAACCGAATCAATTCGGTATAAGCATTTTCCCTGACGAAGATATGTTCTGCTTCCTGAAATGAAATATGGGCATCATGAAATCCATTAAGCCAAACAAAAGCATATGCCATATTGTGATAGAGAGTAGCCGTCAGAAGGGGGTCCGCTAAATTCTTTGCTAACTCTAGCAATTTTTGATAGATAGATATACTCTCTTCGTACTGACCTTGTAACTCGTATATGATGCTTACATTCATAAGCAAATTAACTAATCTTGTTTGATCAGCAGGATCTTCTTGATGGTCTTGAAGTGCATCTTCAATTTCTTTAGATAAGCTAAAAGCTTGGCTATTTTTGCCGAGATACGCCCAAACATAGACAAGTCCAATGCTCACACGTTCTGCATCAAGAGGTAGTTCATGCTCAAAGAACGTACTGCGCGTTTGCAAAAAATATTTTTCTGCTTGCTGGTATTCTTGTGCGATAACTAGCGCATTCGCCAAACTCCACCCACCATATGCCCTAGCGATTGGAGAGATAGATTCCCCTACATCATAAGCAGCTCGAGCGATAGCCAAAGCTTTTGTCGGATCGGTTCGGAGATCGGCGGCAGAGCGGTCTTTGAGGAATTGAACAGACTCAATGGTTAATTCGAGAGAGGTTACGAGAGATGAGCGCTCTTCCTGGCTCTTGGCCTGGAGAATCTGCTCGAACTGTTTTTCATCCATAGGGTGGTTGGGACGGGTCCAATCTTACTCAGCACGGTAAGCAAAATCAAGCACAAATCAGACTCAACTATACAACGTCCCAGTAACATGGACAAACACAGACAGTGGATTTAAGCAGAAGCGGTTTAGTTTTGGGATGTAAGCATGTGGGGTTTGGTTTGAATGAGGTGTTTTGTTGGTCAACCAAAACTGTGGTTGACCAACAAAACACCTCATGAAGATACTCTCTACGCAGCAGAGATAGCCACATCTGGGATCAGCACAACCTGGGCGTTGAACTTGAGGACAAGCTGATAGATGCCCGCACGAATATTTGTGGCAGTAAAGAGGCCCGATTCATCAATCCCACCATCTACAGTCGCTTCTCCATCCTTATCTGGGATAAGTTGGAAGGTGGCGTCTTTGTTGATAGAGTCTGCCAAGACCTGCCCGGACACAGTTTTGGTACCACTCATGTCGGGCTTGAGCATGAGGCTTACCATTAGCTCATCAACTTGATAGAGCAGGGAGCTCTGGTCTGACTCGCCACGAAATGCTGCCGCAGTGGCCAAAGGCGGCTGACTGTTGAGCAAAGTTGCCACAACCATTCGAATGTTACCGGTATATTCATCAACTGTCTCAGTAATCCGCTCTATAAGTGATGGTTCAGCATCGGAAGTGGTAGGTTGTTTCTTTTCAACACTTGAGGCCTTGATCGCGGCAACGTCGGCAGTACACAAGGGACAAATGGCCAAGTGATGTTTGATATCATCTTCTTCTCGCTCAGCCAATTCATTCCAACAGTAGCGGCGCAATGTCTCCCAGGGGTAGCAATCAAAGCGATAGAGTTCTTTTGTCAGAGCCAGATCAATATATCGCATTCCGTCAAGTTTCGCTTGGCATGATGAGCATCGCGCCAGGTGTTCTTGGACGTGGGGTACCTCTTCCCCATCCGCATACGCCTCCAACTCCCATGGCACATATTCATTTGGATTGATACAAGTTACAGTTGCAATATTCATTCTGGCCACCCACTGGCTTTTTTACCTATCGCGATATGACATAGTTCACATTGATGCTTGTTACCTGATGTTGCTCCTGCCACCTGATCTATTCGTTATGTCGGAACAACTCTTATTTAGAAAAAGCGTTTCACTGGCTCTGTCGCTAAAGAACTAAGGGTAACTAACCTGCCAGGTAGCTGATTAGTTACCACCTTGGTCCAAAGAAACCGAGTTTTTAGACTGATTAGTCTATTTTGTGTGGAAAAACTTCTCTATTTATACGACAAATTACTCGGTGCCGTGAAAAACTCGGTTTCTGACATAGGTAAGGTGAACTGTTACCCTGTCAAGTAGCTGATTAGTTACGGGAATAAGTGATAAAAACAATTAATTAGATGATGAGGTGGGTATCCCCAACAACGCCTGGACCTTAGGATTACGCTGAAGCCGATCTCGCAAATTTCGTCGTCGGTCATAGACTTCTCTAGCGTTGGTAAATTGCTTTGGATACAGCTCCATTATCTTTTTAGGCTTCAAATTTGCCGCAATACTAAGTCTGGCAATCAGCATATCTTTATCATCTAGACACCCTTCCTCAATCTCTCTCCACAGCGCCTCTTCCGAAAGCTTATCGAGTACGGTTTCAGTCATGTCTGCCCCCTCATCCCGGTCATAGAGATGAGACACTGTCTCCCATTCAGTCAATACTACAGACCGTTCAGCTCGTCGTCTCGCTTGACCAACAGAAGAGACAATACACGTCTTTAGATAGGCTAGAATGTGGGCAAGGCTTTTGGCCCCTTCAATCTGCTCTTGACGGAACGCCTTCCAAAAGGCTGTAAATGCGTCAATGACCAGATCATCAATGGTCAAATCCCCTATTCCTTGGGAAGATCGAGCTGTATCGGTTGCCCAACGACTCGCTAATCTGTGGTACTGGGTATAGACGGCGCTCCATGCTTCACTGTCCTGCTGGAGAATCGCTCTGGCGAATAATTCATAGCAGTAAGATTCGTGTGAATCATCCGGCTGACGATTTTCGCACTTCTTAGCTAGTTGTTCAACAGATAAGTTGGAATGGTACTGTATGCTTGATTCAGGTAACGACATATATAGCGACAATCCTACTTGACTATATAGTTGGCTTGGTAAATCTTATCTCTACTTTTGCCGGGCTCACTCTTTGACAGTCAGGAACGAGAAGTCAAGTCCAAGCGGTTTAAATAAAGGTAAATGATTTCCAGCCATCCATAAGCGCGAGTCCATCATTGGAACCCATAACCTGTATGCGCGTAAAATTGTAGTGTAGAGTCGCTAATTTGACAATAAAGAGTACCGTACTCTTTCGGCCCACCATGTGCTCAGCAGATCTTGGCAAAGATAAGGTCTATCAGATGCAAAGAAGAGCACGTCTAACAATGCTCGTTCTGCGTGTTGCAATCTACTGATATTTAGCAATAGCATATACTCCATTCTAGCGCTGCTGAGAAAACGACTGTGCGTTCTCGTTGCACCAAATGAAGGACAGCACCCTTCGTTTGGGGGGAAGGGATACGGAAGGGCCTGTACGACTACAAGCGAACGTATGGGCATCTACATACAACGAATGCCCACACATCTCTTTTTTACGTGTGATTTTTGGATATAGGAGATTTTTCTTGCTTTCGGGGCTATCCAACTACTTATTGCGCCGGGGACTCATTAGCCCTTCCTGGACCACGGAGGCGACAAGTATGCCATCTTGGGTAAAGATATTGCCTCGTGAAAAGCCCCGGGTGTTGGAGGCGCTGGGGCTATCCATCGCGTAGAGCAACCACTCATCCATGCGAAACGTTCGATGGAACCACATGGCATGATCAAGGCTAACCGTGAACAGCCCTGCTGAGGGAAGCTCTTCGGCATGAGGGAGTATAGATGTACCGAGAAGATGATAATCAGAAGTATAGGCCAACACCTCTTGATGCATACGATGATTATCGAACATCTCGCCCTTAGCCTTGAGCCAGATATGACGAAACGGAGAGGCGTTGCGGGGGCTATCTGAGTCCAGCTTTTCTACAGGGCGGAACTCAATAGGGCGTGAGTGTCTGCTATGGCGTCGGGAAGTCGAAAGCTCCTCATCTGAAACGAGCACCTCTGGCGGTGGCACATTGGGCATGGGAATCTGATGATCCAGTCCGTCCTGGGCATTCTGGAATGAACAGGAGAGATTAAAGATGGGTCGTCCCTTTTGTATTGCAACCACGCGCCGAGTGGTGAAGCTCCCGCCATCACGGATACGGTCGACTGTGTAAACGACCGGCACATCAATATCACCTACCAGGATAAAGTACCCATGGAGTGAATGGACCATGCGGTCTTGGGGGACGGTTTCATAGGCGGCATGAAGGGCTTGAGCCAGTACCTGCCCCCCGAAGACCCGCTTCCAAGGTGTCTTGTAGTTTTGGCCGCGGAAGATGTTCTCTTCGATTTGTTCTAAAGCAAGAAGCGTCAGAATATCTTGTACAGTTTCCATGGGTTGTAGGCTCTTTATCTATTGGACCAGTGAAGCCATCTTCCCCCAGGTGTCTTCAAAGACCAGTTCACGAATAGATTTGCGTTCTCGCTGGGCTACTTCGCCAGCCTGATATCGCTCGGGTAGATCCTCAGGGTTTCCCAGATAGCCTAGAGCAATCATAGACAGAGGCTCATAGTGTTCAGGAATACTAAAATTTGCTTTGGCTTTGTCTTTGGAAAAGCCGCCCATCTGGTGCAAGTGTAGCCCCATACTAGTTGCCTGAAGGACCATATTCTGTACCGCCAAACCCATATCATGCCAACCGTAGGGATGGGGTCGCTCCCGTTCGGGTAGATAGATCTGGGCTACGGTGAGAATCAACACAGGTGCTTTCGACGCCCATGGAACGTTTCCTTCCATCAGGCAGTCAACCATGCGGGCAAAGCCTTCTTTATCTTGCTGACTTGCCATAATAAACGACCAGGGTTGTACATTATTGCTCGACGGCGACCAACGAGCCGCCTCAAAGATGGATAAGAGTTTTTCCTCTTCCACAAGTGTTGGGGCAAAGGCACGAGGGCTCCAGCGCTCTTTGATTAGATCAAGGACAGGGTACTCTGTGTTTGCTAACTTGGCAGTTGTCATTACTCTATATTTCCTCTGTTCAAGGTGATTTGTTCAAGGGTGTTACTCGCCTGCTTTAGCAGGGCTTCCCTTCGCAGCTACCGAATTTATTCGGTAAGACAGTCGCCGAACAATTTGGTAGCATTAGTCAATCCAATAGTGATGCAATCGATTCCGCCAGGGTAATACGATCCATTTCTCCTGATCGAACTTGGCGAATGATGCCATTCTCATCGATAAAAAATGTGGTTGGTAGCCCTCTAATATTATACAAGTTCCCTACAGAACCTTCTGTATCCATAGGGATTATGAACGTAAGGCCTAGCTCTTCCGCATAGCGCCGAACAGCCGCTGGTGTTTCTGCTTGATCCACAGCAACAATCTTGACTTGACCTGCATACTGTTGGGCAGTGGCCTGAAGAGCAGGGAGTTCTGCACGGCAGGGGCCACACCAGGTTGCCCAAAAGTTAAGCAAAACCGGTGTGCCTTGTTGCTCTGCCAAATCAAAGTGTTCACCTGTCAGTGTTGTTAGAGCAAACAAGGGGGCTGGACGCCCAACAATGGCCTCTGCCTTAATCGTTTGGTGACCTTCCACAACAGATGGACGGCTCACCCAAATCCAGCCGCTACCGCTGACCAAAATGAGCAGAAAAAACAGAATAAACTTGGCTCTTTGATTAAAATGAAACATGATTTTCGTAAATTTGCTATCTACTATCCGCTATCGTCTATACGACTTATTCCCACTCAGAATGGAAAATACCCTCTTTATCAACCCGCTCATAAGTGTGGGCGCCAAAGAAGTCGCGTTGGGCTTGAATCAAGTTGGCTGGGAGTCGCGCGCTTCGATAGCTATCATAGTACGCCAAGCTGGTCGAGAAGGCCGGCACGGGGATCCCCATCTCTACGGCAGTCTGGACCACTTTACGCCACCCAACAAGTCGATCCGAAACTGCTTTCTGGAAATCCTCATCCAAGAGAAGGTTTGGCAGTTGGGGATCACGAACAAAGGCATCCGTAATGTGGTTTAAGAATCGAGCGCGGATAATACAGCCAGCTCGCCAGAGAGCAGCAACCTCACCCAAGTTCAAGTCGTAACCATACTCTTCACTGGCAATACGCAGCATGGTCATACCTTGGGCATACGCGCTAATTTTGCTAGCATAGAGAGCGTCGCGCACGGCGTTGATCAGCTCTTGCTTATCTCCACTGTAGTTCGTGCTCGCCTGGGCAGAAAGAACCTTAGAGGCGGGTACACGCTCATCTTTTAGGCTTGAAAGAATTCGGCCGACCACAGCACTATTGATGGTTGGGATAGGCGCACCTAAATCAAAGGCATCTTGGCTAGTCCATCGGCCGGTTCCCTTTTGCCCAGCCTTGTCCAGAACCTTGTTTACCAGCGGTTCACCGCTCTCTTCATCAATTCGGCGGAAGATTTTAGCCGTTATCTCAATTAAGAAGCTGTCTAGCTCACCCGCGTTCCATTCTTCAAAAATGTCGGCCAATTCCGCGGCCTCTAGCCCAAGTGCCTGTTGCAACACATCATATGCTTCGGCAATCAGCTGCATATCCCCATATTCGATGCCGTTGTGTACCATCTTTACATAGTGGCCAGCCCCTCGTGGCCCCAGATATGAGACACAGGGCTTGCCATCCTCAGCAGCTTTGGCCGCAATCGATTCGAGAATATCACTCACCATATTCCATACTTCTTTAGGGCCACCAGGCATAATGCTAGGCCCCCAAAGGGCGCCCTCTTCGCCACCGCTGACGCCAACGCCCATAAAATTGAAGCCTTGTTCCAGAAGAGCCTCGGCACGTCGATTGGTATCTTTAAAGTAGCTATTTCCATTGTCCATGATGATATCACCTGGCTCAAGTAATGGTACTAAGCTATCAATCACAGCATCTACAGCACTACCCGCTTTGACCATAATCATCACTTTGCGAGGGCGCTCTAGTGATTCGACAAACTCTTCCATGGAGCGAGTCTGCACGAGCTTCTTACCGGGATTTTGCGCCACAAATTCTTCCATCGTAGCGGTCGTGCGATTGTAAACAGCCACGGTATAGCCGTTTCTTTCCATATTGAGCACCAAATTTTGTCCCATAACGGCCAATCCAATGAGGCCGATATCTGCGTTCGTCATAATATTCTCCTCTATTCTGTTTGAGGTTCTATAGGGATTCCGAATATCTTACGGCTTTGGAGCGTAAATACGCTCGAAAAATTTGTTATTTCGATTTTAAATTAATGGAACCGCCTACAGAGCCCTTATTTGATTATTGCCAGTAGCGCAAACGTAGGCTACTAATCTCATTGCTGGAGGGGTTGAGTCGTTTTTCAGGCGGGCCTTGAGCCAAATCGTAGTATAATCTACCATCAGTAGAACGTGTTACGTAGATTGGCACGCCCCAAGCAGCAGAATGCTGTGCTGACAGAACAGCTTGCCTAGCCTGCCGAACAGCACTCTCCATAGACGCATATTCAGTCAAAGCACTAAGCAATTCATCGTAGAAGGTGAGCATGGCAAATGGCGGCATCTCATGTACGAGTGTAATGACTGCGGGTATCCCACGCTGGACAATACTCTTAGCCACTGCTACAAACGGGGAAGGCTCTATGGACGCTCCACTCCCCCTTTTCGTTAGAGGATGTCGCAAATTTAGGTTGACCAGCCGCAACGTATTGTGATCCCGTAACATGGTTCCCAAGTGCTGTCCAGAGACAGTCTTCGCACGCCCTGCTTCATCTTCAAAAATGAGCAACCCATCTTGTGCAAAATTATCAAATTCACCGTAACCAATAAAATGCAGAATATGATACTCTTTTTCTCGAAGTTGACGCTGGAGATTAAATGGCGTTGGCGGATGAAGATGCTCAATGATCATCTTGCCCTCTAGGGCCAAATGATCCAGAGTATCGACTAAGGCTAACCATTCTCGCTCTCTATCAAAATCAGGAAGATTATTGGGCGTAGGAATGACTGTCAGCATGCGTAGTGGTTGTCTAACGCCAATCGACGGAATCTGGTGAAGCCGATCAATTTGGCGCGCCAGAACCACATGCGGTGAAAGAGATAAAAAGAGTTTTTGAGATGGATCATATAGGAATTCCCACGGCAGGTAAGTTAGCTCTGGTACCTCTGATAGAATGAGTCGTAATCGAATCTGTTGGCGTTGCGCATAAGCCATTTCCATACTTTGGGTGAACCTCGACTGGAGCGTCTGTGGAAAGACAAAACGAAATAAGCGTTCCCCCAGATCTTGCGCTCTGCTGAATTGAGCATCCAAATCTGCATCAGGATTCTCAAATTCACTGGTCATCTGCTGCCAGAAAAAGAGTATCTCTTGATGATGAATAGGTATGCTGATCGGTTCTTCGGCTATACCGGCTGGCGAACTCTGCACCACAGCCAGAAAGTTGTAGTCGCCCGGTTCAATACTCAGATCAAAATTAACGAATGATTCTATATTCATATATACTTCGCCAGAAAAATCGTGCCCTGACTCTTGTCCCATCGGCCCTGAATAATTCCGAAGAGGGGAGACATCCACCACTTCATAGGAACAAGCCCTTCTGGCCATCTATAAAATAAAAGCGAGATTACCTAATGTCCTAACGCCCAAGTGATTGTGGACGACCAAATTATTATATACCTAGTTAACTGTAGTGAATAAAATCAGTTGTTCGCATGGAGGATATGCACGTCTAGGTTCAATGTACCTATGCACTCCGTTTTCGTATATAGGCGGGCAGATTCTTTTAGCCCTTAAGTTACAAACTGTCATTTCGAGCCACTGAAGGGGACACTTACTCAAATAACTTTCCCCTTAATTTGTGTAATTTAAGGAGTCAGTGGATACATATCTTTTCTGAAAACTGTATCAAATCAATTTATCCTCAGAATCAGGTTGAGCTATAATATTTTCTAAATCAGTATAAGTAAGCAGCCGTAGAGAAATTGGTATCGAACGCCAGTCACTATTCAATTCAATTTAACTGGCGAGTCAATAGGTTTTGATGGCGGCTGGCAATTGCCCATTACAGCCTAGTACACGACGGCTCAAATAGACCGAGAGTTAGAAACCAGGGTTTTAACCTGGAACCACTCTGAAATTGGGTCTTCAAAACCCTGGTTTCTTTTAGGTCGCTCTGTACTAGTCAGAATAAGTCAGTCGAAGTAGCGAGTCCTCGCTCCGCAGCTTACAATCTACTGCCATAGCTACACTGCCACCCAAATATTGAGATGTTCGTTTATCGATACAACGAAACACAATACCAGTAGCCTCAATGCGATAAATACAATCTAGGCAGGCTCCGGACAGCCCGTTCTAGGCAGATTGACTTGACGGCCATACGACTCACAATACACAACGGAGCAAATGGGCTAAGAGGCTGAAATAGAAATTCCTCATGAAAGTAGGTCTACGGTGCAGATTCTAATTACAGGTGGTGCAGGCTTCATTGGTAGCCATCTAACCCGAACACTGTTGGCAAGAGGCGATAAAGTCGCCATTATGGATAACATGTCGACTGGGACGCTTGACAATATCAACGAGTTCATTCCCCATCCTAATTTTTCTTTTGCCATTGATAATCTGAATAATGAACTGGTATTAGATAGGTTAGCCAGTACGGCAGACGCGATTGTTCATCTCGCAGCAGCAGTAGGCGTTATGTTAGTGGTCGAAGAGCCAACTGCAACCATTGAGACAAATGTATTGGGCACCCATGCCGTGCTGGATGCAGCCCGCCGATATCGCTGTCGTACCTTGATTGCCAGTACTAGCGAAGTATATGGCAAAGGGACGAAAATTCCCTTTAGTGAAGAGGATGATATTCTTATGGGGCCATCGAGCCGCAGCCGCTGGTGCTATGCCGCCAGTAAGTTGCTAGATGAATTTTTGGGTCTGGCCGCCCATAGAGAGCACAATCTTCCTGTCACAATTGTCCGTTTTTTCAATACTGTTGGCCCAGGACAGACGGGACGCTACGGCATGGTAATCCCGCGCTTTGTCCGGCAAGCACTGCGCGCTGAACCCATTACAGTCTTCGGCGATGGGGAGCAGAGCCGCTGTTTTTGCCATGTTCATGATACCGTACGTGCACTGGTGGCATTGCTAGATTCACCAGACAAGACGGCTGGCCAAGTCTATAATATTGGGAGCAGCCATGAGATAACCATCAACCAACTTGCCCAATCTGTTATAGATGTAGCCAACTCTAGCTCTAAGATAAAGTATATTCCTTATAGTGAAGCATACGCTCCTGGTTTTGAAGATATGCGTCGTCGTGTGCCCAATACTGAAAAGCTTCACCGGACAGTTTCGTGGCAAGCGCAAAAAGATCTCACCCAAATTCTGAAAGATGTTGTTCAGTATGAACAAGAAAGAATGGTCAATTTAAACCCCCAATCAACTGCGGAATCAAATATATGATTCGAACTGCACCATCTCGTTGTTTAAGCCCGCCTTTTGTTAGCCAGCCTCATTTGATTTGTTGGCTGTTACCATTTGCCACTGGTTCCCCATGGTTCTCACGACATCAGCTCCTAATACAAGTACCTAGGAATGATTTGAGGCGACTGAGACCGCTAGGGCGACTGTTATTGAGTGCTTTTTTTCTCACAGTAAGCTGGGGACAAATCGTTTCTGCTCCCTCGGTGGGTGCCCAAAGCAGCCAAGAAGGAGCCGAACTAGAGACAGTAACTGTGCTCAATGAAGAAGGGGGACCCGTTCAGATCGTTGGACAAGTTTCCTATAGCTATGCATTCTTTACCACTGGCGTTGCGGCACCCATGGTGATTTTGGAAGATCAGGCTGGCTTTATTGACCGCAATGAGCACTTTATATTTCCTGTCGAGTCCCAGACCCTAGGACAGATCACGTCCGACTTCTACACCTCACCCTTTTCCTACACCATCTCTTTACCTGTTGAACCCCAAGGGACGCGCCGCGATGTGGACAATAATGGCTCAGATGATACTGGTGTTATGGTATTTGCGGTTGCCTATTGGACCAATACATTTGGTGATCCCTTTTTGGAACGGAGAGATCTCTTTGGGGGAGGGTGGTCAACCGCTTACGCCTCAACCAGGGTCAGCAGTGACATATCTACTCGCAGAGAGATTGTTGGGGGTACCTTTATTGTTTATGCTAAGGATAATGGACAAGGGTTCCCTACCGGCTTTGGTGAGGACGAGCTGCTCTTTACCGAAGATGATCCAATCGCTCTACTGCCCCAAGGCTATACACTAGTTGACATGGACACTGAGCCTTTTACCTTCGATCGTTCTCGCTATCCTAGGGTGGATCTAATTGAACCCCAAAGTTCCGTTACGGAAGATTTTTCTGCCCTGCCTTATGATGGAGCCTTCGATGCAATGCTCAATAAACTACGCCGAGAATATGCTTTCACCGACTTTAAGTCGATTGATTGGGATGAACTGAGTGACCAGTTTCGCCCACGGTTTGTGCAAGCGACTACTGAAAGCGACTCGCGGGAATATCGGCGAGCCCTGCGCGATTTTATTACCTCAATCCCTGATGGACACATGAGTGGTCCATTCATCTCGAATGAGTTTCGACGGGCAACAGCCGGAGGATTAGGTATGGCTTTAAGGGAATTGAATGATGGGCGAGTTGTGGTCCACTTTCTGACCGAAAATGGGCCTGCGGCAGAGGCGGGCATTCAGATTGGGGCAGAAATTGTCCAAATAGAAGAGGAGGCTGTGGCTTCTGCGCTCGACGCAGTGGAGCCTTGGTCGGCCCCATTCAGTACCGACCATGTGCAGCGGTTACAGCAATTGCGCTATATTGTTCGCATGCCACTGGGAGAGAGTCGAACATTGACATTTCTCAACCCAGATGCAACAGCGACCCGTACGGTAACGCTGAAAGCCATTGCCGAAGACGCAAGCTTCCGTTTCTCGTCCATGCGAAATGGCCTTACTGGGTATGAGCTACCTCTCGAGTACAAGTCGCTCGATTCTGGTTACGTCTACGTGAAAATTTACCGTTTTTCTGACAATGAACTACTGACCATCCAACTTTGGGAGCGATTGATCCGTACATTGAATGAACTGAATGCTCCCGGATTGCTTATTGATATGCGTCAAAATTCAGGAGGCAGTGGCTTTCTGGCGGATCAGATGGCGGCTTACTTCTTTGATTCCGAGCATATGCTCGGGAATGCTGGTCGATACAATGCAGAGAGCAATGGCTTTTATTTTGATGAACGTTCAGTTGATCAGTATTTCTTACCACCAGAAAATTTACGCTACAGCTCGAATATTGCCGTACTCATTGGGCCAAACTGCAACAGTGCCTGCGAATTTTTTAGCTACAATATGACCATTGATGACCGTGCCGTGATTGTTGGCCAATATCCTACGGCAGGTTTAGGGGGGAGTATTGATGTCTTTATCATGCCAGAAGACGAGCGGATACAATTCACTGCAGGGCGGGCTGTTGACGTGAATGGGAGGATCCATATCGAAGGGCGCGGAGTTGCCCCCCATATACAAGTTCCTGTCAATCTTAAGACCCTCTTCAGTGATGGTGATCCTGTTTTAGAAGCAGCAACAGCTTATCTTGATAGTGAAGATGTCGCGGTTGTTGAAGGGGGGCGTATTGCCATTGGTGAAGAGATCTCTGGCGGATTTGAACCTGGGCGAAGAACCCAGTATTCGCTACCAGTTGCTAAGGGAGATATTATCAATTTGACGTTAGCTGGTACAGATCCGACCATCGATACTATATTACGTGTCTATTCAAAAAATGGTGCGCTGCTCGTTGAAAATGATGATTCGGCTGTAGTGAACGCTCGTTTTTCGTCAATTGAAAAGCTCTTAATTGATAACACGACGACCATTGTGGTTGAGGCCGGTACATTTCGAGATCAAGAAGGAGGCAGCTACACCCTCAAAGTCGTGCGCGAATCGAATCCGATCCAAGAGATAATCGATACGTTGCAGCGCCAAAGGGCAATTTCAGAAGCAGAATCAGAAGCAGGACTAGAAGCGTCGACGGTAGCCAGTATGCTGCAAAACGCACAAAACCCTGGTTCGCGGGCTAAACCACCAGTAGACAGATTGGGCATCGCAACCGTGGTTACCAGAGGGGGGCGTCTACGAGTGCGTGCAGGACCAACAACCCGTTCAGAAGTCGTTGGCTATATTGGCGTAGGTGCTCAGTACGATGTAATCGATTTCAGCCGTGATGGCGGGTGGGTTCGGCTGCTAGTGAATCATCTAGACGATGGGGACAGTGGCTGGGTGGCAATTGATTATGTGGATATTCAGGTTACCCGTTCATCGGAATAACCAGATCATAGGGGTAGTCGGTCAACCAGATGAGATCACCGTTTTCGTCTAGTGCGACCGCATCTTCGATCCGGACGCCAAAGCCCTTGTCTGGATAGTAGAGTCCTGGCTCTACAGTAATAACGTGGCCTGGCTGCAATTTGTTGTCGTAATTCTTGGCATGAGTGAGACGTGGATCTTCATGAATATTTAGCCCGATTCCGTGTCCTAAGCTATGTACATACCCTTCTTGGATCCCCGGCTTGTTCAAAACAGTTGGGTGTCCCAATTTCTCATAATAGTCACAGGTCATTAGCTGAAGATCTCGACAGGGCATGCCGACTTTAAACATCTCCATAGCCCGATCAAATACCTCCTTTGTCTGCTCCCAGGCACTTTCCACTTCAGGTGGTGCGTAGCCCAAGCACCATGTGCGCGTCATATCATGATAGTATCCACTCTCGCGTTGGGGAAAGATATCAAAGATAATGGCTTGCCCCAGACGTAGCGGCATCTCTTCGTTACCTCGATTGTGGGGTACCCCAGCATCTCGTCCCTGGCTGAATATCGTCGCGTTGTGATCATCAAGTCCATAGAAAAATAGGCGTTCCCGCATAAATCGCTTGACATGGCCGATGGTTAAGGGGCTTCCGTCCTCTTGAATCACCTTCTCTTCTTGGGTTTTGTGTTTCTGGATAAACGCCTGCACCTCGCCAACCACGAGGCAAGTTAGGCGACCTGCCTCTTGCAACTCGGCCAGTTCATCACTGTCTTTGGTCTCCTGTGCAATCGTAAAGAGGGAATCATCATATTCCCCTACTAGCTCGATGTCGAGACCACTTTGAGGTGCCTGCGTCTGTAAACCGTTGAGCAACGCCCACGCCTCACCGGCATCGTACTGACCATAGATGCCAATACGTCCGCTCACCTGCTGTTCCTGCAACACCCGTATCATATAGGCCTGATCTGCGGCCAAGTGATCCCCATCATGTTCTTGAATCAACTGGTACCGGTTGTGGGCCACGCCTCGATCAATAAGCTGTAGACCTGTTTCTGCAGCGGTATCCCGCTCCATAGAGCCATGGTAGAGGACGGCCGCTTCATTTCGCTTTTTAACAATCAGTGCACCTTCCAAATGCCCACCACCAGTGAGATAGTTCATCACTGAGTTCCCGTCCGAGTCCCCAATAACCAAGAGTGCATCTAATTCACGCTCGAACATCAGTCGATCAATATCTGATTTCATAGTAGCCTAGCTAATGATAGTATAGTTTGTAGGAGTTACTAAGTTCGTAAGGATTTGACAGTTCAAACCCTACGAACGGTTCGTATAATTATGCATCAACGGTATAAAGCCTTAACCGATATAATTGAATATGGGTGATCCATCGAGCGTTAGCTTTTCCAGCGCGATAGCATCCCGTAGGGAGCCAAAACCGAAGATACCCGCACCATGACCATCCGTCCACTCTAGCCGAATCGCGTAATTCCCAACCAACTCGGCGCGAGCCACTTCCGTGCTGGGTTCTATGTTGGGTCCGCTATTCAACTGTAGAACATCCACAGCAACGGATGCTTCACGTCTAACCTCTCGGCACGTTGCGCAGGGACAATTTGCCCGCAACCAACGCAAGGGATAATCCCCCCGAGTATCATTGCCCCAATCAATCTGCATCGTCTGCTTCTCTCGGTCGATCGTAATATTTTTGGGGCGCTTCTGCAATTCCACGGGTTCAATCCCTATATCTGTATACCTTGCCAGATTACACTGAGAATCTCTGAGTTAACCGGATGCCGCTTAACGAGATTAGTTTGGTTACTTCTCTGCCGCGCTGTGTAGCTCCGTGCCTTCTCTAAGGGACTCTGTATAACGCTGACAAGTCTTGTCCCGACGCTTGTCAAATCTTCTACTCTGGAATATTCCGAAAAGGGAGGAGCCCCCCACCTTTGTGGGGACATCCCGTCTTCACGAGAACAAGAGCTTTTTCCAGCCATCCATATGAGAGAAGGTTAGTCACCTGTTTCGGAGGTATCTGTCGCACTTCCGCTTGTGGTTAAGACCTGGGGTAAAGATGGAGATGACCCATTGGCACCTTCACCCATGATATCCATAATACCACCTAATAGATCAATGGGTAAGGGGAAAATAATAGTACTGTTGTTTTCAGCGCTAATATCGGTTAAGGTCTGCAAATAACGCAGCTGTAAAGCACCTGGCTCCGCAGACATAGCCTTAGCCGCTTCAGCCAACTGCTGAGATGCATCTAATTCGCCACTAGCGTGGATAATTTTGGCGCGCTTCTCGCGCTCAGCTTCTGCTTGGCGAGCCATGGCTCGCTGCATGGTTTGGGGCAATTCTACATCCTTCACTTCAACTACGCTGACTTTTACGCCCCACGGTTCAGTCTGTTCGTCGATGATCCGCTGTAGATGGTTGTTGATTTCATCTCGCTCTGCCAGTAACTGATCTAGTTCACTTTGGCCTAATACCGAGCGGAGCGTAGTCTGCGCGATCTGTTGGGTCGCAAGCAGATAATTGGCCACGTTGACCACAGCGTCCACAGGATCCAAAACGCGGAAGTAGCAGACAGCATTTACTTTGACAGTCACGTTATCTCGGGTGATGGCTTCTTGGGTTGGCACATCCAAGGTAACAACGCGCTGATCCACCTTTACCATACGATCAACGACCGGAATGATAAAGAACAGCCCAGGCCCTTTAGCGCCCACGACTCTACCCAAACGAAAGATTACGCCACGCTCATATTCGGGGACAATTTTGATAGCCGAACGCAAAAAACCAAGTATGGCTATCACGATAACAATAATTCCAGGCAGGCTCTCTAACATACGATTATCTCCTTATGACTTGTCAATTACGAATGGCCAGATACAGCTCTTGCCCTTGTGAAGACGTGACCTCTCCCCGCTAAGACGGGGATATTCTCCCTTTATGAACTTCTTTGGGTTGAATTGGTCAAAAATCAGAACAGAATCTTACTGGCAAACTATACGAAGCTTCTCACTCACTGCACTGATTATACATGCCGCGTTCCAATGCAGCAACCACTTCCGCTCTTGAGATAGCATCATTGGCTGGAACAAGGTTTATCCACTCCTACTCACTGTCTACCCCAAGAGTCCTTGAGCATGAGCCAACAGAGGCGTTTGCTACTATCTATGACGGGTTGCGGTATAATGGAAACCGTTTGAGGAAGATGAAATCATTATATCTAAATAGATAAAGGAGTCTTCGAAATGGGAAAAAGCCTCAAAGGGCAAATCCAACTAGATGTCAAGGCTATAGGCATCGTTGTCATTTACTTTATTTGTCAGATCTTATTTGCTGTGGGATGTAATTGGATTGCCTCCTCCCCGAATAGCTCTACAGCCGATACATCTTCATTCTCTGAATCCTCTGCAAGCACCGATGATACAGACTTTACAAGTCAAAATTCGTCCCTATCTGTAGGCATTTCCGACTTAGCCGTTCCAGCGGAACAGGAGATGGGTACAGATGAACGGGGTGCTACAGCAGATTCATCCGCTACGAATCTATCCAATCAGAATGTGCTCACTGCTCGTAAGACAATCAGCGATGATGCAAATTTGCGAGTAGCAGACCTAATTGCTCAAGCTGTAACGGTGACTCAACGAGCAACCGTTGGAGATCTTCTATCCACATCACCCCAGGAATCTAAATCTGTTGGAGAACTTGATTCTGTCGAAGAATCTGGGCTAGGAGCCCAAACAGAACCACGCTCCGAGCTGTCCGCCGAGTGGACAGGGCAGGTCGATGGAGAGCTAGTCAATATAAGAAGCGGCCCGACAACAATCGCCTCGGTAACAGGTCAAGCATCAAGAGGAGCATCTCTAACAATCTTAGGGCAAAGTGAAGACGGTCTGTGGTGGCAGGTCTGCTGCCCGAGTAACCAGAATGAAGCTGGATGGATCTTTGGCGAACTTGTAAAACTATCTGCCGCAACCATAGCCGAAACAGCCCTGATTCCTGTTGTGGTGGTCCCAGGGCTTCCGGTCGAGACGACATCAGTGCAAGCTGGGACTCAAGTCCCGGCTGCTTCGGGGGGGCAGGCAAGTCCTGTCGTGGCTGGCCCTGCACCGGGGCTGCCAGGTAATGGTGGGTTTGGCACACCCGGGGGAATCAATCCTTTAACAGGGTTACCCTTACCCAGCGGCCGAAATGGCCAACGCCCCCTGATCGTCTGTATTAATAACGATTTTGCAGCGCGCCCCCAGATGGGTACAAGCCAGGCAGACGTGATGTATGAGTACTTAATGGAAGGATATGGAATTACTCGATTTAGTGGTGTCTTCTATGGTGATGACGTCGCTCAGATTGGGCCAATTCGCAGTGCCCGGTTGATCAACAACTATATGGGCGTTTTGTATGATGGTGGACTGGTCTGTTCGGGAGCTAGTGATCCGGTTCGCTATATACTAAAGCATCAGGTTCCGTTTCCTTATCTGGACATCGATCTGGACGATCCGTCTAATAGCCGCTATACAACGAACGTCGGTTCGGATTATCGAACTCGTCTCCGGACTGATACGGGTAAACTTCGCCGCTGGCTGGCTGATTGGGGAAGCGAAAAGCCAGGAGCACTCCGCGGATTTACCTTTGGCTCCTACCCTGAGGGCGGGACGCCTGCAACGACCATATCCATTCCCTATCCAGGTATTAACAGCGTTAGCTACCAGCATAATGGCAACGGACAATATCTGCGCTTTTTAGGTGGCACACCACATATAGATGGAAATGGGAGTGGACAGCTCAAGTTTGAAAATGTAATTGTCCAGTATGTCTCCCATGAAACGACAGATATAGTAGAAGATAGTTTAGGGAGTTTGAGTATTCGATTAAATTTATTCGGAAGCGGCCGTGCAATTCTTTTCCGAGACGGAATGGCATTTGACGGAAGCTGGCGAAGCGATAGCGGCGGAGACATGCCTCGATTTTTTAGCTCGAACGGACAGGAAGTGCCACTTAAAGCAGGTAGAAGTTGGATCAGCGTTGTGCCAGCAAGTTATGCAATATCGTATCAATGAAACAACCTATAGGCCTGACATCACATGAACGACAAGCCTTATACAACTCTTGCACTCAGCTTCAATTGAAAACAACCGTAGTATAGTAACTTGCAAAATTACGCACGCGGCTGGTTTTTGCGTATGGTGGTGGATAAGTTGAAAATTGGGGACAAGACTGGGGACAACTATGGTAATTGGTGATGACATTTGGGGATAAAAGTAAGTCAATTCGCGCAGGGATTCTGCGGTCAAACTCTTCACCTTAAATTTATGCGAGTTTTTTCTATTACATAAATTTGTATCTTGTACGCGGCAATTTACCTTCAGCTATATATTGCGTAGAACAGATGTGCTCTCGCCATTAATTTGACAATAATGCAACTTTGCCTCGCCTTTTTGACTTTGAAGAGGATTGGCAACCACAATCACTTCTGCTAGACTATAGCACAGAGTCATCAATTGAGTTGAGCAACAAAACTCATGGCAAACTAACTAGCTGAGTAGTAAATTTCTGCCCCAGTCTTCATCGCCAACTTTCAGGTATGTGTAGAAGTGGAGGGCTGATTTTGTTCGGCCATCCATTAAGAAGAACTTGGGTTCTAAGGCAATTAAGAAGTACTTCGAACCTAGAGTTCATGATGGACGACCTCCACTGAGGCGTTCATCTACCTGAGCCATTACCACAAAGCGTTTGTGGCGAATTACCATTAGTTTTAGGAAATGTAGCCTGTAGGTTAGTCAGAATTATTTGCTGTAAATTGCAGACAAAACAGCCTACGAAATGACGTCAGCTACTCTATTGCTACAACATCCGAGATAGGTACCCGACCTACACCCAGTTCATCAGATTCTACAATCTCTAGCTACATCGATGTAGCTAGAGATTGTAGCCTTTTGCCTCACTTGGCAAAACGCCTTATAGTTCGTCAGTAAAATTGCGTTCCACTATTGGTCTTGCTTAGTTAGAGATGTCCAAAAAGAGAGGACATCTCTAACTTTATGGAATCAAGCTTTGTCTGACCATTTATATGTGCGTTTCCCCCAGGGTCTGTCCAAGAATAAAGTAGCGAATTTTTATGGCTTAACACTGAAAAATTCGCTTGGTTATTTCTGGACGAACTGTTACTTGGTGTACTACGCATTATAGCATTGGACTGATTGCCATCTATGCTCAGTCCTATTTGACCATAGAGGTATGCTCTCGTTAAGAATACCTGTTCTCATAATTCTTAATTATTAAATAGAAGTTGAATGACAAAATATATTCAGTAGATCACCCCTAGCGGGCGATCCTATTTTTGTTTACCCTTTTTTCAAAACTATTCATCCAATTATATAGTGAGTATGCTACTCATAGGTTCATCATAAATTTCCGCTCTCTGAGTAAATGCAGCGACAATTTGGGTAACAAGGAGCTATGCTTCGTTAGTATTCATTATTGATTTACTTGGAACCGATCTGGGGAGCGGCAGCCACAACAGATTTTTATCCTGTTCTGGCGAAAGGGGAGGAATCATATTTTCAATGTCTGGCAATGAACATTTTGGTATGTTTGATTCAAAGCATCCACCATACGATTTGGAGGGGGATGCAAGTAAAATAGAAATAGAAATAGCGAACCCCAAAGCTGGGAGCCAGGAATCTTCCAGGGGACAACGCAATACTTTGCGGTCAGATCCTCTTATCAAACAACCTGACGAAGCGAGTATGAGTGATTCAAACAGTTCAACGGAATTAGAAAAGCAGTTGAACGCATTAGGTTTAGAAGATAATGCACAGTCTTTCGATGGAAATGAAAATAATTGTAGTGCAAATGGTGGTCATTCACAAAGAGAATCAGAAGTAGTTTGGCAAAACGCCCTTTCCGAATTGGCCCTGGGTATGCCACCCGCAACTTTTGATACCTGGATGAGAGATACACAAGTTCTTGGTTATGAAGATGGTGAATTCATCATTGGCGTTCCAAATGCTTACGCCTGTGATTGGATCAAAAATCGACTTCGTTCTCAGATTAAACGCACATTATCGCGCCTGCTCTCTCGTTCTGTACAAGTCACATTGCGGGTTTCCCCGCCATCCGTTAGAGATGCGGAAGATGGAAAGCCAACGCCACTTTATGATACGCTTGCATCCCATTCTAAAGACCTGCCAGAAGGGGATGGGCCATCGAACCATATATCTCCTCAAGATAGTCCGTCAGCAATTGCAGCGGATGCGGTTGATAACCAAGCAATAGATAGGGCTTTGTCGCAATCATTCCAACAAGAGGCGCCACCCTCACCCGTAAGTCCACGGCCCTCTTTGCATTCAAATAATAATGTTTCCTCAAGTGCACTGAATGCTAGCCATACTTTTGATTCATTTGTGGTTGGCAATCATAATCGATTGGCTCATGCAGCAGCAACAGCTATTGCCGAAAACCCTGGAACAAATTTTAATCCACTATTTATTTATGGCGGAGTCGGTTTAGGTAAAACACATTTACTTCACGCCGTTGGCAATGTGGCGAACCGAAATGACCATCGTGTCCTTTATTGTACATCAGAGCAATTTACGAATGAACTCATTTTGTCGATTCGCAATCAAAGCACCGAGGCATTTCGAAACAAGTATCGACAAGTCGATGTATTGTTGATCGATGATATTCAGTTTATTGGTGGAAAAGAGAGTACCCAAGAGGAATTTTTTCATACCTTTAACCAACTCCATGCGGCAGGAAGCCAAGTGGTGCTGAGCAGTGATCGACCTCCTAAAGCATTGGCTACGCTTGAAGAGCGTCTACGTAGCCGCTTCGAAGGCGGCTTGCAGACTGATATATCAAAACCAGATTTTGAAACACGTGTAGCAATCCTACAGTCAAAGTCGTTCAAAACTGGAATGCACATTGACCAGACTGTCTTAATGTTGATTGCCGAACGAATTGATAGCAACATCCGAGAATTGGAAGGTGCGCTAAACCGTATTGTGCTCCACGCAAAGCTATTTAGCAATACCTTGGATATGGGATTAGCCGAGTCTGTATTAAAGACTTTGGCTCCGCAGAGAACGTTGCGGACACCAGCCACAGTTATTCGTATTGTGGCGGAACACTTTTCTTTGGCGGAAGAAGATCTCAAAAGCAAGACGCGTACCAAAGAGATCGCCCATGCGCGGCAGGTTGCCATGTATTTGCTGCGCGAGGAAAATGCTCTTTCTCTTCCTTCCATCGGTGAGTATTTAGGCGGAAGAGATCACAGCACAGTACGTCATGGTGTTGATAAGATCAACAATGATATTGAGAAAAATGATGTTGTAAAGCACCAAATCATGGCCTTACGGGAACAAATCTATGCAGCCCCAGGCTTGGATGCCTAGTGCCAGTAATAAGAGAGTCATGATTTAATTGTCCGCCTGAAACGGTAACGAGTTCTTCTCGTCCATGCCCAACCGCAGCGTAGTGGCGGTATACTCTTTTGCATTATTTGTTCATCTACACTACAATTTGTTGCTATGTGTCACTTCGCTAGGTAAAGTTAGATTAACTATTTAACTTCATACGCTGTGAAAGGCACACAAACTATCCAATACACTCATTTGGTACGGTTATATACTTTATAATGTCTGCAAAGCCGTTAATGATAGAATAGCCGCCTATAGTTCTGTATTGATAGTGAAACAGCGCGAATCAATGCAAATGTATTGGGAGAACAAATATACCTTGCAGCACAAATCGCTCACCATGTGATTTGATCATAGTCGGATAATGATGAGTAAGATGTATACTGGTGGCCGTGATAAAGTAACATTGCTACTTGAAAGAAAAAATGTGTTACTTTATGCGGGGCCTGAGTATAGTCATTCAATTTATTCAACAGTGTAGTTTGGATGGATAGTTGAGAGAATACCTTTGACAGCAACCCATGAGCGATAACGGACGCCAAAAAGCGTTGGAAACGACCCTTTCAAATCTCAATAAACGATTTGGTGACGGTGTCGTTATGAAACTTGGCGAAGCAACAGCGCTGAATATCGAAACGATTCCAACTGGTAGTTTAAGCCTGGATATTGCTCTTGGTGTTGGTGGCTTGCCCCGGGGCAGAATCATTGAAGTTTATGGGCCGGAAAGCTCTGGAAAGACAACCCTATGCCTTCATGCAATAGCCGAAGCACAGCAGCGAGGGGGAATCTGTGGTTTTGTTGATGTTGAACATGCGTTGGATCCGTTATATGCAGCAAAGATTGGTGTAGATGTAGAAAGCCTCTATATTAGTCAGCCCGATACGGGTGAGCAAGCGTTAGAAATCACTGAAGCACTTGTTCGGTCGGGTGCTCTAGATGTTGTTGTCTTGGATAGCGTAGCTGCCCTTGTTCCTAGAGCCGAAATTGAAGGCGAAATGGGCGATAGCCATGTGGGCCTTCAAGCTCGCTTGATGAGCCAAGCACTTCGTAAACTTACCGGTGTCGTCAAAACCACGGGGACATGTATGATCTTTACCAATCAACTTCGCCAGAAGATAGGCGTCATGTTTGGCAGTCCTGAGACAACATCTGGCGGCATGGCCCTTAAGTTTTATGCTAGTGTTCGATTGGACATTCGTCGTATTCAATCGATTAAGCAAGGTAGCGAGGTGATCGGAAACCGGACCAGGGTAACGGTAAAAAAGAATAAGGTAGCGCCACCATTTAAGGTTGCCGAATTTGATATCATGTACAACGAAGGCATTAGTACTGTTGGTGACCTGATTGATTTGGGTGTTGAACATGATATTATCACCAAGCGTGGAGCATTCTATCGATACGATGAGGAGTTGCTTGGGCAGGGGCGTGAAGCCAGCAAAGAACATCTCCGTGAAAATCAAGAACGAGCGATGACTATCGATAACCTGGTACGAGAAAAGGTTGGGTTACTTTCACATAGCGATGATGTTCAGGATATACCTAGTCCTGATGTTCAACCTGGGGCGACGGCACCATCCAAAAAGAAAGTTTCTGCAACGGGCTAACCTATTCTGATTCTCAGTCTAATTCAATATCAGTGGATCCCACCCGAGCGAGTGATGTTTCGTTATAATCATGCTCTTTCTGAGCTGGTTGTAGGATAACAACACAGACCAATTGAGGCAGATAGCTAGGTAAACCTCTTGTCTCCATGAAGAAGGAAATGTCTTCCGTTTTCATGGTGGAGCTATCTGACGAGTGGTTGACAAATTCTATGACAAAACTTGGCCGCTGAACGACAGGGATTAAAGGTATTTGATGAGTATGGCTACGTTTGAAGGAATCGGAAGCGATTTTAATCTAATTGTGGCCACTATTGTCCATATGTAGACGATCTCCCCAAAAATACGGATGCAAATTGCAATCCAAACACAATGACCCTTGTTGAACCATACATACACTTCTGTAGATGGTGTCGGATGTATAGTCCGCCAGGTTAATTTTGTCCCGACTTATGTATGTTTAAGTTTGGAATATCCTAAAAATGGAGGGCATGTCCATTTTCATGGTGACAAGCCCCGTTTTCATGGAGATAGAAGTTTTATCTGGCCGGCTATGTCACGGTATTTAAAGGGTATACCTGACTTTAGTTCTGTTTGAATTGCAATTCACTAACGCGCTGTGGCAATCGCCGCGGCGTATTTTTTTATCACTGATTATCAGTAGAGTTTAACGGCCTCTAGCATCGATGACAATGCACACGATGCGGTATCACAAACGGCTAGAGTTGTATATTTTACTGACTATAGAGTAGAGGAAACTAGATTATGAATCCGATTATATGGATCATATTGCTTATTCTGTCTTCAATAGTTGCTGCTGGCGTTGCCGGCTTCTTTGCTTACAACCGTGGACATGGATCTGGCACCCAAGAGGAAATTGAGCGCCAGCAAGCCATCGGTCAAAGCGGAGAAGAGCGAGCAAAGCGGCTAATTGCTGAAGCAGAAACCCAGATCCAACAAAAGAAGCTAGCATTAAAAGACGAAGAGGTACAGTTACGGCGCAAAGCCGAATCTGAATATAATCGACGACAAAAGGAGATCGACCGACTGGAGGCCAAGCTCCAGAACAAAGAAGAAATCTTGGACAAGCGCACTGAGCAGGTTGAAAATCGAGACAAAAAGCTCAACCAGCGTAATAGCCGCCTTGATAAACGTGAGGCAGAGCTGGATAAGACAGAAGAGAAATTTATGGCAGAGCTAGAGCGAGTATCGAACTTAACTCAAGATGAAGCTCGCCAGACGATTCTAGAAGAAGTAGAAAAGACATCAAGGCAAGAGATGTCTCGACGCATCCGCGAAGTTGAAGCTGAAGTGACAGAAGAGGCGGATCGACGAGCAAGAGAGATTGTGACCCTAGCCATTGAGCGAGTCGCTAGTGAGCATGTTTCTGAATATGCCGTTAGCACAGTAAGCCTCCCTTCTGACGAGATGAAAGGACGAATTATTGGCCGCCAAGGACGCAATATTCGGGCCATAGAACAGGCAATTGGGGTCGATCTGGTCGTTGATGATACACCCGAGGCGATTTTGATCAGCAGCTTTGACCCTGTTCGCCGTGAAATTGCTCGGCTATCGTTGAGTAAATTAGTCCTGGATGGCCGTATACACCCCGCTCGTATCGAAAAAGAGGTAGAAAAAGCACAGCAGGAGATCGAATTAATTATTCGCGAGGCCGGCGAGCAGGCAATTATAGAAACCAGCGCTCAAGGTTTACATAGAGAAATTCAGCGGCTCCTTGGCCGCCTTAAATTTCGGACAAGCTATGGACAGAATCAGCTAAATCACGCAGTTGAAACAGCTCATATTGCAGCAATCATTGCTGATGAACTTCATGCTAATGTAAAGATTGCCCGTTTGGGAGGCCTCTTACATGATATCGGAAAAGCAGTCAGCCATGAAATTGATGGCCCTCATGCGATTGTGGGAGGAGAGATTGCACGACGATATGGCGTGAATGAACAGGTAGTTAATTGTATTGCTAGCCATCATGGTGAGGTAGAGCCTGAGTCAATTGAGGCTGTCATTGTAGCAGCCGCCGATGCAATCAGTGGTGCCCGTCCCGGTGCTCGTCGAGAGGGGCTAGAAACATATATTCGGCGAGTTACGGCTCTGGAAGAGATTGGGAATAGTTTTGATGGTGTGAACCAGACGTATGCCATCCAAGCAGGCCGAGAAATTCGTGTTGTAGTTCAACCAGACACGGTGGACGATATGGCAGCGATTCAGCTAAGCAAAGAAATTGCCCAAAAGATCGAAGACAATATGGAATATCCAGGGCAAATACGTGTGACTGTGGTACGAGAAACTCGCTCCGTCGAATATGCCAAATAAAGGCACAGGTATTCAGTAGGCCGCAATCAAAACGATGCTGACTTCGTAGGCCTGGGACCTTGCGACCAATCCCCGTCTTCACGGGGACAAGCTGACTGCGGACTACTGACGCTTAATGTTGTGGAGGCACGATGCAACTTTCCGACTTTACAACCCTTACTTTTGACTGTTATGGGACCCTAATCGATTGGGAGAGCGGTATGCTAAAGGCGTTGACGCCGCTTACAGACCGACTTCCTAATGAGCTAACGACCAACGCCATACTCGAGGCTCACGGCAAGCATGAAGCCGCCCAAGAAGCTCAGACCCCTGCAATGATTTACTCAGATCTACTGGCTGTCGTCTACAAACGGATGGCCGAGGAGTGGGGGGTTTCCGCTTCCTGGGAAGAGAGCGTGACTTATGGTGAATCGGTTAAAGACTGGCCAGCCTTCCCCGACTCTGCTGATGCGCTCAAATACCTGAAGGAGCACTACAAGCTCGTCATCCTCTCTAATGTGGACAATCGTAGTTTCGCTGCCAGCAACGCCAAGCTAGGCGTGGAATTTGATGCCATTTATACGGCTCAGGACATTGGATCCTACAAGCCCAGCGATAACAATTTCTCGTATATGCTACGCAATATCATCACATTAGGTATTGAGAAATCAGATATTCTACACACTGCCGAAAGCCTCTTTCATGACCATGTGCCTGCCAATCGCCACGGTCTCAAATCGTGCTGGATCTATCGCCGCCATGACAAGGATGGCTTTGGGGCAACCCAAAATCCAGGGGAGATGCCCCAGGTTGACTTCCAGTTTACCAGTATGGCCGAGATGGCTCAAGTGCATCAAGGCTAATTTATTTTAGTAAAACCTGTGCCGACATGGCAAGGCCACCTTCATGATTACTGGCCCATGCACGCCCATCCTTGTTCCCATGGACCGTAAATGGATTCGGGTTGAACAGTGGGCTACTTCCGCGATAGGTAAAGCCCGCAATGCGCTTTCGTGGAAACTGGTGATAGAAAAGATCGAGTAGCAATGTCGCGGTTAACGGGCCATGGACAACCAAATCAGGATACCCTTCATGATTGCGGCAAAAATCGAGATCGTAGTGAATGCGATGGGTATTAAAGGTGAGAGCAGAGTAGCGGAATAGAAGCATGGGATCAGGTCGATATTTGGCGGCAAACTCCTCATCTACGGGGGCTGGTTGCACTACAGCTGAAGCAGAATTGGATTGAGCAGGTTCTCGATAGACAATCGTCTGTTCTTCTAACAAACAGGTTTGACCATTCACTTGTACCTCATGTTCAACCACGACGAAGACCAATTTCCCGCTACGTCCTTCTTTGGGCGTAATGGACTTAACAGTTGAGCGTTTTGTGGCATACTCTCCAAGCTGTATACTGTCTTTAAAGGTAATCTTGCCACCGGCCCACATGCGGCGAGGCGGTTCATGGCTATCTGGCCCCCTGGTAAAACTGACTGGAGGCATAAATCCCCCTAGCTTTGGGTGCCCCTCAATACCCAACTCATCCACCGAAACGGCTTCGTGAAAGTAAAGCCAGTGCCATGCTGGTGGCAGATCATCGCCATTGCTAAACGTTGGTTCTCGGCTTAGGGTCGCTTGCATTAAGTTGGCTGTCTCCGCCGAAATGATGGCCGTCGCCACTTCTTCTGTACCAACCCACTTTTGTAAATTTTTTATATCCATACTATTCTTTGCTTGGTTTCTGTTTATTGTACCAATGCGCTAGTAAAAACTATGGACTTTAGTCCAAGACTTTAGTAGACTTTCAATTCATGAGAAACAAAAGAAAAGGAAGTGATACGGTATATGATCTGAAAGTACATCTGATCTGGATAAAGAAATACCG
>JBCCHB010000044.1:0-102581 GCA_039028975.1 Chloroflexota bacterium | reverse complement strand
CGGTGCTGATACCTTCTGCTCCATTCGCTCTTACATCTCTACCGTTCGCAAGCATGGCTTGAGCGTTATTTCGGCTATCCGCAATTCTATTGCTGGCCAACCTTTCATCCCTGCTACTCTACCTATGCCTGAGTAGTCACCTTCCGAGAGTATTTGACTTTGGACTGACACAAGATGAGTTATCACAAAGTTTAATACAGAAATATCAGAATGAGCTTCAACACAAAAATATCAATCTGATCCTGACTACTACCAACGACCAGCTTCCATCCGGCATCACCTACTATGGGACGAATGTTGAGGATAAACATCAGGTATATCAAAACCATTTGAATCAGAAATTCCCGGAAATTTTAGATGGACCAGATGAATCAATTCGGGATGTATTTGAATCATTGCGCAATGATATTATACAAACCGCAACACCATCTCAAATTGGCGATCTATTTGAACGAGCTGCAAAAGAGGATGTTACTGAGATAGATAAACTACGTGAGTTATTTTTCGAGATAACCGATTGGTATCGCCGACAACGACAATGGTTCGATAATCTAGGATACTTAAATTACAAATTGTTCGCAATGTTGGTGGCTTTATTTCAACAGATGAAGTTGCGCATCGATCTATATGATGTAGAGGAACTTTATTATGTCTTAGTTCATCGAATTCGCAGCACACCGGGCATGGACAACGAGTACGCATTTATCGATCCACATCGTATTGGAATAGAGGACTTGCTTAATAAACTCGGCATTAGTGTACCTCAAACCGGATTAAAAGTGCCTCGATTTGATAATCGTGTTGTACTTCAGAATGTTCTTGAACAGGTGCATAATCATCATCGCCTATTATGGATGGCTGAGACTGTATTAAACGATATGCTGAATGATGATAGTGTTCCCATTCCGTTTGATGGAGCACCTGCTATATTGGCCAACCTTGTTGGTGAAATTGGGATCTGGCGCAAACGACACTTTGTAAAAATAATTGATGCACATGTGTCTACTATACCAGAACTAGCCCCCTATTTTATGGAACCACTCAGTCGATATCCGCAACACCACGATTTCATGCTTAGCATCATTCGCGATTGGATAGCAGATATAGATAGATCGACTATACAATTCGATGCTCCAACTATCCCCTTTTTAGCTACAACTCATACGGTCAGCATGATTTATGGTAGCATCTATGAACAAGTGAACTTGCTACATATTGAGACGGATATACGCCAATTTTCAACGCCTAAACCACAACATACTTTGACTCAATTAAGACAAATACTTACTGATCTCGTAGAGAAGTGTGGTCAGTTTGAATATGACGCCGATATTCAGCGAAAATTGCTCGTTACTCAACTAAGCGAGAACATTGATAGAGCAGTTGACAGTTTAAACATTCAAGGAGATCAAGATGTAATAGATGCACTAAAGCTCGATATTTTCAAGGAAAACTTTTCGTTAGTTAATCAAGAATTAGTTAGGTACTTAATAGCATGGACTGAAACAAGTTTGAGTGTGCTACTTGAAGCAGTTCTACTCGTTGCACAATACTATCCAAGAGAGATGGCTGAACTTGTTAACGAATGGATCAAACGCGAATTAACTGGAAATCAGGATGATGCAGAGGAACTAGAAGTTGAACACGATATAGAATCGATTCTCAAGTCAAACGAAGATTTATCTGTTAATGTAAATTTGGAGCATGCAGAATGGCGTAGAAATTTAAAGAAGAAGCGTATCTTAAACAATCATGTATGGAGAATCGCTATCGCGGCAGCAAATTGGTTGTTCTTGAGTCGCACTCTTACTCAATTTCAATCTCAAATATCCTTTTCAGATCATTCTGCTATTGATGCAGAGAGCGATAATGCTATCCAGGACAAGCATGAACATCCCGTTTTGATAGGGGAAGACATTGAAAGCGTAGAGCCTTCGGCATCACAACATGAAGCTGGGATGTTTAATGAGAGGCATACGCCGACAATAGACGACAAAGACAGAAAGAGTAACAGTACCTTTGAAGAAGGAGACAAGAGTAGTGAGGTACAGTCTCTACCTCGAACAGATGAGAAAATAGCCGATAGAGACCCTATTGCAGATGAACCAATTTCCCAAAAAGAGATCACAAAAGCGTCTGAGATTAATTCTATTGAGGTTGAACGATTTTTAGCATCTTTTCTCGATTTGCTACCAGCAATGCTTCAATCTAGTGAGTATAACTTGAATATCAACTTTTTTGTACATAATCTAGCAATGGGGCATGAGATGCAAATGTACTATGGTAAAGAAGGCATTGGTAGTTTTACAAACGATATTGAAATGCTCTTGACTGCTCCGCCCATAGATGTCGCTCTGTTTGCGCTTCAAGAATGGTACGGAATTGTCGAATCAATTCCAGAATCTAAAGCAGCGTGGGTATCAGCAGTATATCCTGCGCTGTTGAAACTTGTAACCGATGCTCCAAGCAACCTTCGCCACATCCTACGCGACGCGTTTTTTGCTCAACAATGGGTAGACTCACGCCATTCAGATCTCCGAAAAATTGCTCGTGCAATAATTGCTCGGTCTTATGTATTGGATGGAACCGTTGTCGATCTGCCCTTGTCTCGATATGGTGTTCTGCTATTAGATGTGAGTAATGAAGTCTGGCAAGATTATCATCAGCAAGTCTTTAAAATCGCCCAACGACTATCGATGTTAACTCCGATCCAGATTTACCCCATGGGTACCAGTCATATTTCATATTCTATAGGGAGCAATAATGATGTGAGCGAAACGCAACTGGTCAATTCAGACGATTTACGTTTGAGACGAACCTATAACCGACTTATTATGCCTTTTTTTGAACAAAGTAATCGGAACTCGCAATACTTACAAAATGAATCTGCATTGGTTCATTTTGTCCTAATATTGCGGCCCATTGAATCAATATTTCAAGATCTGCCTGGTGGAGATGCTTATAAGCAGCATGATATTCTCGATCTATCCGACCTAATCGATTTGTCAACTACGCACATCATGGACAAATCAGGACGGTCAGTATGGGATCCTTTTGCAACAGAACAAGAACTGTCAAAGCCTGAACAGTATACTAAGTTCATAGAATGGCCCTGGCAGGGTAGATTAATTTTATTAAGTATGGACAAGCCAAGCCTCTTACACAATTTGCGGTCAGCGATTGCTCAGAGTGGATTTATCGGTGATGAGTCAGACTTAAATTATATAATTGAGGATTTATTCAAAATCGTAAACCTTAGTAGCAGGCGCGTCAATTATGACGACCAGTTGAATATTGAAAGATTTATTGAACAGCAGATTATTGATTCGCTTCACAAATTATCACAGAACGAATGGTGGCACAATCTGGAAAAATATCGATTGTTACCGGATGTAGTTGATACAGATGGGTTTTCAGCTGTAATTGAGTGCTTGAATCAGTGGGTGCAGCAACTACACGTAGTTTCGGACGACGTACTCCATCCACGTGATATCTCTCTCACAATCAGCTGGTCGATCTTAGCTCTTTCCAGGCAGAATCTGCAGATCGCTCTGAACACAGTAGTAAAGTGGTTAGAGTCCAGTGAAGAATTAGAAATATATATGGGTATCGCCTGTACCAGAGTACTTTTCAATTTTTATCGTTCAAGAATAATTGCTACAAATGATTCACTCAGTAACTATGATGAATTACTGCAACTCTTTCCACCGTTGATGAATCTAGATCGTGGATATAGTGAATTTGGCCAGATTATTGAAACTCTGCTTGATACTACATACAGTACTGAATGGACCGAGCGCCTAATCGGAATGTCTGAAAAATCTGAATTTCTTGAGGGCATTCGTCTAGTATCTTCAAAAGAAGACATTCGTTGGATACTCGACACCATCACTTATGAGGAAACGTCATTAGGATTTATCGTACTTTTTGGGCAGATAGAGCTCGAATTACAACAGTTCAAACTAATTATGGTGAGGTTGATTCAAAGACTCGAAAAAAATGGATTATTTAGTACGTCCCAAGAACGAGAGGATTTTGCTAGGTCTCTTCCGTATAAAGTTAGCGTCAATCAGTTAGCAGAATTAGAAATTTTATGCTGTTCGGATGCATTTATAAGATATCCAGAACAAGTTATTCGCAGATTTTCGCATGAGTCACATGAAGTTACCAAACATACCCTTACTTTGTATCAAGTGTATTATCAAAATATACAGCGTGTCGCTGATACAGTTCGATTGCAACTCTATACAAAATTAGAGGGAACCCTACCAGCTTTATCAGAGGGTAAACGATATGGCGTTGTCATCGTTGATATTACATCACGATCGAATACAATGTCGACGACTGCTCTGGCATTTATACGCAACTTCCAAAAATTGCTTCAAGACAACGAAACTGTAAAAAGTGAAATAGTATTCATTGTACATCATGTTGGTCGCAGCCAAGTTGTCTTCAGCGATCAACGGCGAGAACCCAAACTTAGCGATCTACGCCCAGCTGGAATTCATAACAATGTTTCAATAGTTGGCCCAACTCTCGAGCGCTATCAACCAGAACTCTTGGAATTTGTGTTAATTTTAACATCACAACCGATTCTGGATCTGGCTGATTGGGCTGAACAAAGAGAGTGGTCCAGCCTGTTCTGGATGCATACACCTCGCCGTAGTTGGACTCTAAATCTTGATCAATCAACTGTGCGAGGAGCTGTTGGCAAAAAGCATATTGATGAACTTACCAAAGAAATTATGTTGAAGATGCGATAGCGGAGGACAAGTAATGGCTAAACTCATATGTCCATATTGTCACTCTACACAACTGGTAGAGCCTGGGCAAAACACACTAATTTGTCAGTGTGGTCAAGAAGTACCACCTAATTTTGTAAAGGTAGCACGTAAACATCCACCGATCTACTTGGCTACTGTTGGTAATACAACACATGGCAAAACAACCTATATTGATAGCTTGGCCGTCACTATCGAAAACCTAGGCAAGATTTCGCAAGGAACCTTTCATGATTACCTGGACAACTACACTTTTGAAGAAATACGTAGAATTCGTTGTCAGGTTCAGGAGCGAGAAGAACGTAAATCGACTCACAAAAGTGAGCAGCCGGAACCGTTGCTTATTAGCATTCGTAATTTTTTGGAAAATCCGTTCAATACCCTGGCAGTTTATGACTTGGCAGGGGAAGTTTTTGATGATCGCGAGGCTATCGATGAATATTCTCAACCACTTAAGCATGTCAACACAATCTGGTTTTTTATTAGCCTATTCGATCTTCAACACAACGACGAACAAGGGCGTACACTATCTGATCTTTTTAATATCTATCGTACCGGAATGGAACGAATTCAGGTTGACACGAAGGATCGCAAGTTGCTTGTCATCTATACAAAGGCGGATAAACTTGCCAATGACTTGCCTGGGAGTGTTCGTGATTATCTTAGAATTGATCCATACCAAACCCTTGACATAATGAAACGGAGTGAGGCCGAGCAGCATCAATTAGATGAATATGAGTATGTTCAGCAATTGTATCGTATCTCTAGTGAACTAGAGGAGTTTACCTATGATGAAGTTGATGGTGGAATTTCATTTATTAACATGGTCAAAGCGAGCGGGATGAAGCTATCTTTTTGTGCTGTCTCGTCAATTGGTCGGGAATCATCTGGTGGCGCAAATCAGATGCTCGACTACCGTCGCTATCGTGTGATTGATCCTCTTTTATTAGCTTTAAATCATACGAATTCTTCACATAAAAAGAAGAGTAGCCAAGGAAAGTTCATTTTAGTTATCGATACAGGTGAAGCTAACCAAGTTATTTACGAATCTGGTATCCCACAGGCCGCGTTTGACATTTTGACCTCGAATGATAGCGTGACAACCTACTATGTAGGTACAAGCATCTCGCACGGCCCGCCTGATACTAAACCACCAGAACAAAATCCGCCATCTAAAATGTTGCCTGTGATTGGCCCCATTCTTGAAACTGTGCCGCAAAATTCGTATGTGCTAATAATTACAAATCGTAAGATTATTGACCTAAATGACTTTGATTTTACAGAATGGCAGAACCGCCTGGGCATTATCTGTTTTAAGAAAGACGATATCCTTTGGCCAAAAGTAGAGGCGATCAATGAATCTACGTATGAGCTTACTCGAATCGTTGAAAAATTTTTTGATCTGAATCTTGAATAAAGAGAGGTTTACATATGCAACTTGAAATAATACTAGATCGAGCAGGCTTTCCTATGATACTAATCGAGCCGCTTTCATCTTACATTCACTGGTTACCCATTACCAAAATACAGATTGAATACTTTCTTTGCTCAACGAATGAAACTGCTTTTGATGATCTCTGGTACCAAAATGTCCTCGGACTAAACGGACGAGTGTCCCCTGGCAAGATTGGGCAAGATAATTATTGGCAAGCAATTGCTACCGGAATTATACCGCGTGATATGAAACGCTTCGCGGCTTGGTGCAATCAGTCATCATCCTCTTTTGATATCCCTACAGCGGAGGAATGGTTTACGACTTATGAGTATGTTCGAGCTATAGGTGATGATAAGGTAAATATCGACCAAATATTGAAACAAAGCCAGTTAACCCAACGAGCAAAAATGCTCATTGAAAATATTGAGTTTAGTACCAGCAAAGCCACATTTGAACTAGATGGCACACGAACGATGGCAGATCAAATGTTAATGCGTTTGGGTGTGATGGAATATGTCTATTTAGATGAACAAAGAAATACATATGGTGGGTATGGCCAAACGAATAGTAATTTTTTCGGCAGTTTTGAGACTCCGAGAAAAAATTTTCCACAAACATTAAATAACCCCCGCGAAGGCGCACCGATGCGGCATTACGGCTTTCGGCTAATCAAACGGAGATAGAGCATGGCGAACATTAATGCAGAGCAGCTTTTCTTTAGCCGTGTTGAGTCAGAATTCTCGCCAGATGCACGCAGTGGTTATCAAGTGGTGTACAAAACATCAGGTATTGTTGACGAGGAAGCCAAAGAAATTGAAAAACGAGTTCAATGCTTCAAGGCTGACGCTGTTATGGCGCGCTACCAATACTTTCATACCACTACGCAAAAAGTAGTTCTAACATGTAGTGCTTTAATACCAGAAACAGATACCCGAATTACAGACAAGAGTGGCAGACCAGGTGCATTTGTCGCACATTGTTTGTTGCTTGATCGTAGAGCTTTTTCACAGATTGACAATAACCCATTTGTAATCTTCGATGTGCATCACAATAGAAGGAACGGTCTATTTGTACTAGAGCCAGAAAACATGATTGATGTTAGAGCGAAACAATCAGGACCGATTAACCTCCAGACAATGCCAATGAAGGAGCCAGACCAAGATGAGGCCAATTCTTTACAAGAATGGAATGAAGTTGAGTTTAAAAAGCTTTGGGCGCTAGGCGCAGACGCGGAAGAGATCATTAATGGTAATCGTTCGGTAATGATGCGTTCTGAAGATGAATTTGCAATTCAATCTGTACTAAAATTTCTCTTTTTTTATCTCACTCCAGAGCTACGATTGCACTGTACATTCGATACTTTTATTGATAACTGTGTTCCAGCACCTGGAGTTTATTGGGCTTTAGGTGGCGAACGTCGTAACAGCAATAGCCGATTCATTCAAGCAAACCTAGACCTTTGTAAAGTAAATTACGATGCAACTAAGATGGGAGGGTCCCCCCACCCAAAAGTACCACATTATTCCAAATGGCTGTACGACTTCTTAGAAAGATCCAGTTATCTGGAAGTGATTAAACATATCCCTACAATTCAGATTATTAGTAAAGCCTTTGCTTGTAAAACACCAATCTATGCTAGTAATGCCGACCTATTACAAACTAGCTTTCAAAGTTTTGTTTCAGTTCACAGCGATGATATACGCAGTCGGCTCACAGAGGCTATTTCAGCAACTATAGATCAGAGAACTGCAGAAGGATTGATACCAATAATATGGGAAGAAATCAGTTCCGACCTGGAACGAACCCAAGACTATGCCACACATGATTTACAATATTATCTGTCTGCGGCTGCACAACAGAACTTTCATGAACACCATGAGTTGGCGAATCGAATCTATGGTTGGATTCTTGATAACAGACTCAAAGTTGCTCGCTGGCAGTCCATTTTAGAGTTTGCCCAAAGTACATATCATCGCCCTCTTGTATTTTTGGCTTCCACTCAAAAGTCAAAAATTATATTAGGAAGGCTAGAAATCCGTTCGTTTTTGGGGTCGAAACTTCACAGGCAGGCCTTAAAAGAATTAGGTACCGATTATGATTCATTTATAAATCTAATGAATGATCTGATCTTAAAATGGGTGGAACCTGTTGAGTTTGTATCTAATGAAACAGCTCATTTTGTAGTTAGATTCCTTAATAATAGATCGCGAATTGTTGAAGCATTGACAGAAAACCAGCAAAGGGATCTTATGAATAGGATAATTAAACATGGTGGCGGAGAAGAACTAGAGCCAGATGTGTGGAATTTAGAATGCTGGCAAGATAAGAACCTTAAGTCTGTAAAAAAGATGGTAAAAAAACATAAGATTGCGAACCCACGATTTATTCGTATTTTAGAACACAATATACAAAACTCTGCTTATCGATTGTTGAATTGACAACATTCAGTTCTATTATGAAGTGAGCTATCGGAAACTTGAACGCATACGGCTGGAGTTAACAACATGATTTTATTAAATCGATTAAAGCGAAAGAAACAAATTGGTACATTAATGTGCCCCAAATGTTTAACAATGCTAAAAATGGATGCTGAAAGCGATATTAAAGTATGTCCAACTAAATACTCAGGTGATACCCCTTGCAACTATGAATTCCCGATCCGTTATATCCAAAACTCCAACTACGTCCAGCCATTTTTTATTCAAATGTTTGGCTGGACGGAACATGGGAAAACAGTATTTATTGATGTATTACGACTTATTTTGCTTGATATGCGTAAGCTATGGCCGCAATATACTCACCAAGCCATTACGCAATTAGATATGGAGCACGAACGAGTGTTGCGTGCTCAACTACGTCAGGGGCAAATGCCCGAATCTACTCAGGTTCGTGACAGACAGCAAAATGAAGTTTATATTATGCAGCTTGACAATATGGTGCGTTGGGGCTCACGCTCATTGGTAATTATGGATCATGCGGGTGAAATGTTCGCCGATTTTGAAGTACCAGTGGATGAAATGCCTTTCCTCATAAAGTCGCCAACTACATTTTTGATAATAAGCATACCAAAGCTAAAACAAACTCAAAAAGGCGAAGCAATGGATCAGTTGCTGAATATATACATTCAAGCAATGACCCAACACAAAGTAAATTTCCGTAAGACTCGCCGTAAATTAGTTGTTGTATTAACTATGGCCGATATTATCCCTAGCTTACCTATTAATCTAAAAAATTATCTAACTACGGATACTGTTTGGGAGAAAATACGGTCCCCTAAATCATCGCATATGGCTTTGCTAGAAATGGGAGCTTATGTTGAGAGAATGCAATGGGTAAGCGACGAAATCAAAGATTGGTTGCAGGCTGATGCGGATGGTGCTCCTGGAGGAGCAAATCTTGTAGGACTAATTGAATCAAACAATATTGAGGCACGTTATTCGCTAATTTCAGCGACTGGTTTCGATATAGAAACTCTGAATATGAGCAATGTTAATACTATTGACGATAGTGAGCATAAAAAGGGAATCCAACTGAACCCGAGGCGCGTTCTGGATCCCTTTTTTTGGGCACTTGAGTTTCAGAGCGAATAGCCGCAAATCTCTGATTAACGATCGTATACCGAGTATTGTACAAAAATCTGAATTAGGGTTTCGCTAAACAATTTGAGCACAATTCGGTATTCCATCTAACTAAACCGTAGTTATTTATAGTTAAATTGTTTTATGTATAGATGTAATATAACCCAAACCTTGATGGAAGGTAATAATGAGCATACTCACAAATATTTTCGGCATAAAAAACAAGATCAAATGTCCAAAGTGCCAGCAAATTAGTAGAGTTGACACCGATACCGCTACCTGTAGTCAAACACTTGCGGATGGGACAACTTGTAACTACGTATTCCCGTTACAGTATATCAAGAATTATAATGATGCAACCCCATTGTTTGTTCAGGTTTTTGGTTGGACAGGTCACGGAAAAACCGTCTTTCTTGATGCATTACGACTACATCTATTAGATATGCGAAAGTTATGGCCAGACTATACACATCAATCGGTTACTCAGCTCGACATAGAGCACGAAAGACAACTTCGTTCGACGCTTCGCGGCGGAGGAATGCCGCCTCCTACACAAAGACGAGATCGTCAACAGAATGAGGTGTACATAATGAAGTTAGAAAATATGTTAAGGTGGGGGTCAAAGTGGCTGGTTATTATGGATCACGCTGGCGAGAAATTTGAAGACTTCAATAATGTTCCAGTAGAAGAATTGCCATTCCTTTTAAATACAGCGACAACGTTTATGTTAATAAGTATTCCTAAAATGGAATCTGGTGAATCTATGGATCAATTATTAAATATATACATTGAAACCATGGTACAGAATAAGATTAACTTTAATACCAAACGTCGCGAATTAATTATCATCTTGACAATGGCCGACATGTTACCTCAGTTGCCACCAGTGCTTAAAAACTATCTCCGCCAAGACAATATCTGGAATTCGCTACGTTCTCCCCATACGATGCCTGTAACTGAAGATGATATGGAGTCCTATATAGCTCAAATGAAGCAAGTTAGTGATGTAATTAGACGTTGGCTATTAACGGATAGTGACGGTGCTCCCGGGGGAGCAAATTTAGTCGGTTTAATCGAGCGCAACAATATTCAAGCACATTATACGTTAATCTCAGCTACTGGTCACGATGTCACCGAGCTTGATACAGATGATGGAATGCAAATTATGCCAAAGCGAGTGCTAGATCCTTTCTTCTGGGCTCTTGAATATGAGGCGATATAGTAATGAGGTTCGTTTTAGTCAGGTGGATTCGCTATGATGACAAACTAAACTAGTGTCTCCCCAATCTTTAAATGGCGAGTTGGTGATGGCCGCAAAGTTAGGCAGCAACAGTTGGATAGAGCCGCCGGAGTTTGTGGCGAGCGGATTCGATAGTGAAAGTCCAATGGATCTTAGCTCGTAACTCATTGCGTTCAGCCTGCCATGCGTCGACCTCACGGATGAGAAAATCGCGGTCGTCAATGCGGCGGTTAAGACATTGTCTGGCGAGGACACCGATCTCGATTTCGGCCATGTTGAGCCAACTTGCGTGCTTGGGAGTGTAATGGAATTCGAGCTTCTCCATGAGTCGGCGTGCTTCTGGGGGAGGAAAGGTGTCATAGAGTGCCCCACCAACATGGGTGTTCAGATTATCCAGCACGAGTCGAATCCGACGCGCAGCAGGGAATTCAACGTCGACCAGTGTCCGAATCGTCTGCGCCCAATCTTGTTTGGTGCGCCGCTCGGTCACGAGCACACGTCGCCAACCGATGTGCGGTTGGCAAAAGACAAACAGATTGCAGACGCCGTTGCGTGTATATTCATAGTCGTGCAAAGCGGGTTGACCGGGCTGTGTCGGCAATGGCAGGATGACCTGACCGATGAGTTGCCGACTCGCTTCGTCCATACAGACCAGCGGATATTCTGGGTCGAATGGTTTCGCATACTCGTTTAACACATCTTCCAGACGGCAAACGTATTCGCCGCTGGCCTCTTTCGGAAAGCACCAAGTCTTTACGGCAGCAAGGTCAATGTCTTTTTTTTGAGTGTCTTGCGCACCGTTTCATCAGAGACACCCTCCAGCGATGTGAGGATAACCAATTGATCCGCCAACAGTTCCACGGTCCAGCGTCCTCGCCCTGCGGGTGGTGCACTACACGCCAGCGTAATCAGTTGCTCTTCGATCGCCCCCTGAATTTTGACCTTACTTGGCCGTTTCGGACGTGGCTTTGGGCTGATTGCTTCGGCAATGCCTTCTTCGACAAATCGTTTGCGTACTCGTTCTATCGTTCGCAAGCCCGTGTCCAGTGCCTCAGCTATCATACTGTCTGGCTTGCCTGGGCCTTGCTCCCCTTCGTCACTCAAGAGCAGGATTCGGGCATGGTTCAACTTTCTTGCCGCAGCCTTGCCGGTTTTGATCAATACTTGCAATTCATTCCGTTCTTCCTCCATCAGCGTTACTCGATAATACTTTGCCATTTCGGGATCCTTTCGCCAAGACAGTTCATCGCCATTATTCCCGAAAGGTAACTACATTTCATACAACCCGTCAATTAACGATTGGGCTAACACTAGTGCCAATGATGAAATATAAGTTCCAATGCTAACCTCCTTGAGTGTCTATACTAGGTGAGACAAAAAGAGTGCTAGAATTATTGTCGAACATATCTCTGAGATTTAGACGGGTAAAATGTAGGCATTCGCAAATTCAACACGTATTCAACTCCTACTCCTTTGCCTATAATCCATGTTGATAGCAGTAAGAAAAGAGCCGGTAGTTCCATTTGCCGACTCTAATAACTTCCCCCTTTGTAAAGCCCTCTCTGAGACCGTATGATATTCAGCATGATTTTATTTTTACCTGAGGGCAGAGGGTGTTTCTCCACCAACCACCTTCGTACTGTAATCAGCCCATCGTTCCCGATAGAACAAAACCAACCCCCTCCTCTCCAAACCAACACCCACCCTAGATCCGCACTTCCCCCCCTTCTTTTTGACTACGATAAATCCCATCCAATATCGCCATAACCTGTAACGACTGTTCGGGTGGCACGGGTGATGGTGCGCCTTCGGCCAATGCTTTGGCAAAGGCGACGCACTCAAGGGCATGAGGTTCCATTGTGTCTCTGGTTAGCTTGAGGTTGCTGTTGAGCAGTTGACGGGTTCCGAAGTCGGAGGAGAGGAAATCGGCTTTGGGCCAGTGGCAGCCGCCTTGGGTGCCGTAGAGCCAGATCTGCATATCCTCACCTTCGATATCATGGTGAAGCAGCCAACTCACTTCGAGCATTAGGGTGGCACCGTTTTCAAAGCGCACAAAGGCTGCGGCAAAGTCTTCGACGTCCCACTGGGATGAATCAACGGGTGTGCGCGTCCAGGCGGCAAATTGGCCTGGCAGATGGGCCAGGGGTGCTTTGGCTACACCGGAAACAACGACCGGCTGGGGGTTTCCCATGAGCCAGAGCGTCAGGTCGAGTACGTGGACGCCGATGTCGATGCAGGGGCCGCCGCCACTGTGCTTCTTCTGCAGAAATGTGGGGGTGGGTATAAATCCGTTGCGGCGCATCATCCAACTGCGGGCGTGGTAGATGTCACCCAGCACGCCAGTCTGAATATGCTCTTTCATGGCCTGGGAGTTGCCTTTAAAGCGAAAGTGCTGGGCCGTCATTAGCTCTTTACCCGAGCGGTCGCGGGCTTGGATCATTTGACGAACTTCATCGGGAGTGGGGGCCAACGGCTTTTCGCAGAGGACGTGCTTGCCTGCTTCCAGGGCGGCAATGGCCAGGGGGGCGTGGTACATGTTTGGCGTGCAGATGTCGATAATGTCGATATCGGGATCGTTGAAGAGTTCAGATGGATCGGCGACTAGTTTGGTAACGCCGTGGGTTGACCCCCACTCTTGCAGCGCGTTTTCGTTAATGTCGCTACCCGCTACCACTTCTGCATGTTCGGATGCCTCCCAACCCGGCATGTGAGTACGTGATATGCCGCCAATGCCAATGACGCCAACGTTCAGGGTGCTATTCATGGTTTCTCCAAAGATTTATAATCGGTTAGTAAAGTGCGGTTGTATTGAAAACGGTAGTTTCCGATGGCTTCTACAAGAGAAAAGCAACTACCGTTTTCAAACAGAGCTTACTATAAGTTATGGTTCCTATATTCATCCACCTTGGCCAAGTCAGGTGACAAGAGCGAATGAGAACAGATTCTGCTGATTATAATCTGTAAAGCCGCGACGTAAAAGTAAAGGGGAATGCAAGGGTGATGCCAAAGATGAAATGCAACCCGCTCTTCGTTCCAAAATTTGGGCTGTATTTACAAAAATTGTTTAGTGGTCAAATGGTTGGTCATTTGGTAAACTACCTTAGAAGCCGTCTGGAAAGCTATTCTGTTTGGTTACAGTGCCGCTTTGCGGCCGTGATCGATCTGCTTGCGACGGAGTACCAGACGAATAATCTCACGATTGCTCGCACTTAAAACAGAAATTTTTCAGTCGCTTCGCTCCCTCAGACTTGTGCTGAGCCTGTCGAAGTAATGACAAGCGTTGCACCCTTTTCAAACAGCTTCTGAGGAATTTCATAAGCAACACCCTCCCCCATACACAGTGCTTGCCGATTATATTCGGAACTATACCAAGGAGGATACCTGGATGGATAATCTCGAACTACAGCAATATCTCTTTGATTTACATGGTTACTTGGTCATTGAAAATGCCTTGACCCCTCAAGAGGTGGCAACCCTGAACCAGTTAATTGACGACCAGAACTTGCCTGCGCCAGAGAAGTCACCGCGCTTTGGGAGCGCCCCAACGCTGGAATCGTCGCTTTTGTCCTACAAGACGAATGGTGCGGGTAACGGTGCTGGGAACTCGCCAGTGGGATCGGGTTTTCTTAACTGGGGCAAGCCCTTCTGTGATTTGCTGGATCACCCGTCGGTTATGCCCGCGCTTCGTGCTCGCTTGGGTGACGCGTTTCGACTGGATCGACTCTACGGCATGTACATGCGCCAGGGCATGAAGTACAGCTCTCTCCATTCCGATTATGGTGCATCAGCCCCCAACTCAGGTGTGGAGCCAGGTGAATATTTCGCCTTTCGCCCCAACCAAATTCATGAGGGATTTATTGTGGTGGCTTGGGCCTTGGCCGACGCAGGGCCAGAACATGGTGGCTTCTGTTGCATTCCAGGGAGCCACAAAAGCAACTATAAACTGCCCCATGGGATCAAAGAAGCCCACGAAGCGTCACCCCACGTCATCATTCCTGCCATGCCTGCTGGTTCGGTGATTCTCTTTAGTGAAGCCCTGACCCACGGCACGGCCCCATGGCGGGCGGCCCACGAACGACGCACCCTGCTGTATAAATATTGTGTCTCTCACATGGTCTGGACGTCAAAACGGGTGGAGGCACCGACGGATGTAGAGTTGACGCCTCGTCAGCAAATTCTCCTGCAGGAGCCAGGTGATCCCTTAAGGCACTTCCCCTCTCTATTTGAAGAGGTTGCTGTGTAAAGCACTACCCCATATGCTCCCCAAATCTGGACTTTTGGCTCCCTTAATCCATCGCGACTTCCGCTTTCTGCTAACCAGTAACTTTCTCTGGTGGCAGGCCCGTTGGATGGAGTTGATTGTGAATGGCTGGCTGGCGTTGGAGATGACGGATTCGCCGTGGATGGTGGCGTTGATAGGTTTCTTTCGTTCGGTTCCGACGCTCTTTGTGGGTGTCTTTGCGGGGCCGATCATTGACCGGTTTGGGCGGCGGGCCTTTAGTTTGTTTGCCCAGACGGTTGCGTTGGTGGTGACTTGTGTGGTGGTGGTTCTCTTGTGGTTGGATTGGCTTGGTTACTGGCAGTTGGCTGGGGCATCCCTTTTGATCGGATCGGTTTGGGGGGTGGACTGGGCTTCGCGTCGCTCATTGATTCCGGATTTGGTGGGTAAAGAATTGAGTGTGGAGGCCATGCTGCTGGAGAATTTTGTCCAGAATCTGTCGAGCATAGTAGGGCCGCTTTTGAGTGGGACGTTCCTGGCCTTGTTTGGTGGGATGGGTGGGTATACGCTGATTGCTTTGGTCTCCGGCCTGGCCCTGGCGGCGCTTTTGGGTCTAAGCAAACAACCCATTCCCAAGAGCGCCATGCCAGACGGCTCACCGCCATTGCAGCGGATCGCAGCGGGATTGCAGTACATCCGTTTAAATCAACTTCTTATAGGGGTGATGGCCGTAACCTGCATTATGAATTTCCTGCCCTTTCCATATGACTCTATGCTGCCTGTTTTTGCTCGGGATGTTCTAAACCAGGGACCGTTGGGCTTGGGTATTTTGGGGGCGGCGAGTGGAGTGGGAGCTGGAATCGGGTTGTTTGTGGTTAATCGAATTCGTCATCTCTTTGGCATTCAGTGGATCTTTGCCTTGGGTTCGGCCTTCTTCTGCCTGGCGTTGCTCTTCTTTTCGCTATCCACTAATTTCTACCTTTCGCTGGTGTTGCTTGCCGTTGCGGGCGTGGGGCGAGTCTGCTTTGCGGTCATGCAAACATCGATCATATTGCTCACAGCAAGCGATGAAATGCGGAGTCGAGTGATGGGATCTCTAACGTTGTTCATTGGCGCTGGGCCATTTGGTCGCCTGCAGATAGGTGCATTGGCGGAGAATTTGGGGGCGTCCCTGGCAGTGGGCATGCAGAGTGGGGTAGCCATTATACTTATTTGTCTTATGTTGGTTTGGTTACCTGGATATCGGCAAGCCATGGTAAGAGCATAATCTATACCCCCATGCGAACGCATAGCTCGAACCAAAAGGTAGTTCCTTCTCCTTCCTTGCTCTCCACGCGTAACTCACCGCCCATGGCCCCAACCAGCCTACGGGTAATGGCTAACCCCAGCCCAGTGCCAACCGCTCTCTGCTGGCTCGAACCAGCCTGCTCAAATGGATCGAAAATATGATTTAATTCGTCAGCTGCTATGCCTATTCCCGTATCGGTTACGGAAAAGTTCAGAAGCATATACCCCGGTTTGTTGGGTTCACAAACCCTGGCAGGTTGAACCTTCAAAACAACTTCACCCTGCTGCGTAAACTTGACGGCATTGCCAACCAGATTGACGAAAATTTGACGCAGTCGTCGCTCATCTACTTCTATCTGGGTTGGTACGTCATTGGCCAGCTTGTAATAGAGTGAAAGCTCTTTTGAGCGAGCCGACTCATCCATGATCCCAATCACCGTATCAGCCATCTTTCTCACATCACACTGGGATTTCTCAAATTCTATTTTGTTGGCCTCGATCTTGGCCAAATCTAGAATATCGCTGATAAGTAACAGTAGATGACTACCGCACTCATCGATCATCGCGATGTTATCGAGCTGCTCACGCGTTAAATTGTCATCCAGTTGGAGTAGCTGAGCAAAACCGATAATGCCATTGAGTGGTGTACGAAGTTCATGGCTCATGTGGGCCAGAAAGGCAGATTTTGCTTGGTTTGCAGCCTCGGCTATCTCTTTGGCTTCAATCAATTCGTGTTGAATTGCTTGCAGTTGCGTCAGCGTCCTAGAGAGTTCATTGCTGCGCTCTTGGAGTGAACGGTGCGCTTTGTGAAGTGCTAGGTTTTGCTTTTGTAAAGAACTTGCCTGCTCATGGATTTGTTCCCGACCATGAACCAAGTCGCTGATAATTTGGCGTTGGAATGTTGCTGTAACAACAATGGCTGCTAGAGAGATAAATAGATCCGTTATTTGAGGTGGGTTAACTGACTCGGGATCAACAATGAGTCCCATTCTCTCCAAGAAAAATAAAACACAGACGAATAGAGTAGCCATTATACCCAATCTGATAGTTCCTTTGGCTCCTAAGAAAAGGCTAGATAGGGTCAAAAGCATGACGATGATAACGAGTGCCGAATGACGGATACCGCCGTTTATCGTCATTGCTGCAAAGACGGCAATCGAGGATGATGTGATAATGGCTGTAGAGGCAAAGCCAAAATACCCGTGATGCAATAACCAAATCAGAATCAGCACAATAACGCCCATTATGCTGCTTATGATCGATGACCTAGCATCGTCTAGAAGGATTAGGGTAGATGAGTAGATGAGAATAAAGCAGAAACCAAAGAGGAGTAGATAATGAAGTTGTCGAGCTAGCTTTGTTTGTCTTAGGCTTGTTAAAGTTGGTGGTTCCAGCAATACTTGGCGCAAATAGGTTAACATGACTATTTCGTTCCCATTCCTGAATCAACTCCATATTTGTATTAGGTTGGTTAAAGCATGTTAAGTTAAGTGTAAAGAAATTGTACGCAGCAACCTCTATATATGTCAACGCCAAAATATAACGATTCAATTACACTTAGGAACGAAAATTTAATAAAGCCCGAGACTTGGCCGATGTCATGCCCGAAGGCTGTAATCGGGCAACCACGTCGAGTACCCGAGGGATCTTTCGTTTGGTTTTATTCAAGTCTTGCTTCTTAGGATCGCCTAACAAATAAAACTCCAAAGTTGTCATGCCCGAAGGCAGTAATCGGGCATCCAAGTTTCCGGTTTTATTCGAGTCTCGTTCCTTAGGATGGTTGAGTTCAAATAACCCGTTTGCCTCTACCAAGAATCCTTTGTAGAATTAGCGTTATTCAATCGTCCAAAGCCCTCGCTTTGCCAGTAATGAGTTGTTGCCAGTACGAATTTAAAGTCAAGATCCTTCAAATTGCGGAGACTGCGATGCACGGCTTGCTGCAAATAGTCTTGACCCTGTTGAGTAGCCAGCCGTGCGTTGCAGACAGAGCGGCCTTATTGGAACGGTTTTGGATCTAAAGTAGCTTTACAGTAAATGAGTGTGACGGCCATTGGCCATCATACCCAAGTTCAATTGGAGGAACAAATCGATGAAAGCAAGATCTGTTGCCGAGCTCCCCGTGGCAACGACCGACCTGAACCAAGCCAAATCTGATCTGGATACCCACGGCTATGCCCTGATACAAGATGCCATGTCACAAGATGAGGTGGATGCCCTGCTGAGCAGGCTGAAGGAGCAGGCTGAGGCAGAACGTCAGCAAGGTGTGGCCTATGAAGATGGCGGCAAAGACCAGAATTGGGGCAGTTTTAAAGACCAGAATGGTAATTTGCGCAAGAACGCATTCACTGCGGAATCTGGAGGCGTTAATCAGCGCTTGTGGATGCTGATCAATAAAGGAAAAGTTTTTCGGGATCTTCTCTACAACGAATCCGTACGGTCACTAATTGACCATGCACTGGGCGACGATTATCTGCTCTCTAGCTTTACTGCGAACATCGCCAAACCCGGTGGGGTGGCGATGGATCTACATACGGATCAGTGGTGGATGCCCAGCCCGATTCGCCGAGGGCCATCTGAGGTACCCATTGGCTCCATTACGCGCCAGAGACCCAACTGGACTGAAGCTGATGAACCTGAGTTAATTGCACCGGCAGCGGCTGTCAACGTGATGTGGATGGTGGGTGACTTTACCAAGGAAAATGGTGGAACGCGGCTGGTGCCAGGCAGCCATTTATATGGCGTGCGTCCAACCAAAGATAGAGTTGACGGTGTGGAAAGTATTGCTGCTGCCGGGAAAGCTGGGACCGCCATGGTCTTTGATGGTCGCATCTGGCATGGAACGGGGGCCAACGTGAGCAATGTAAATCGCTATGGAATTCTGACTACCTTCTGCGGTCCCATGTTCCGCCCTCAAGAAAATTTTATTGTTGGCACGGAGCAAGCGGTACTCGACGAGGCCTCCGACGATCTGTTGGCGCTATTAGGATTCAAAATTTGGAATGCGTATGGACGGATTGAAAGCCCGACGGCCGACTATATCACCCGAGAGGAACGATCCCTTTCTGAAATGAGACTATAAGAGGCATACCCATGACAACGAAACTCGGCGCAACCCCGATTATGGCCCCAGGCTGGACCGCAGAGAAGACCGATCGAACCAAGTTGGTTGACTGTGACGTCCATCACAGTTTTGAATCAATGGAACAGCTACTTCCCTATCTCTCTAAGTATTACCAGGAGCATTACCACGATCAAGGCTTACATTTCCCCGGCCCTGGTTACTCTAATACGCCCTACCGTAAAACGCGTACCGATCTCAAAGACCCAGAACTCAAAGACAGGGAATTTAACTACACCCTGGAATTTACCCAGGAGCATCTTCTAGATCGGTGGAACATTGACTATGCGCTTCTCACTGGCCCACCCACTTTTTATGGCTACTCAGGCGTTCCCGATGTGGATTGGGGCAGTGCGCTCTGTCGGGCCTTTAATGATTATACCGTTGAACACTGGCTGGGCAGAGACAAACGCGTGGTGAATGCAATTCTGATCAATCCCTCAGATCCGGCAGCATCGGTGGCTGAAATTAATCGGCTGGGCAATCGGAAGGATACGGTCGCTGTCATGGCCCCTATGGGAACATCCATGCCTTTTGGCAATCGTTTCTATCACCCCATATGGGAAGCCTGTGCAGAACACGATTTGCCTGTTGTCTCTCACATCGGCGGTGGGAGCGGGGCCACCAGAAACGTCCCCAGCGCGGTTGGATTCCCCAGTTACTACATGGAATCTCGCATGACTCGACCCAACATTGCGGCGACTCACGCTGCATCGTTAATCTGTGAGGGCGTCTTCGAAAAGTTCTCCACCCTGAAGTTCGCCCTCATTGAGGTGCAGCAGTTTTGGGCCGTCTCAGTTATGTGGCATATGGACACGGATTGGAAGGCCATTGGCTACCAGACACCCTGGATCAAGAAACCACCCAGCCAATACTTCCGCGAGCATATCCGCATCGGTACGCAACCTATGCATGAGCCCGAGACCACTGAACAGATGTACCAGATGCTAGAGATGCTACACGCTGACGAGACCCTGATCTTCTGTACAGATTTCCCTCACTTTGATTGGAATGATCCAGTGACAGTCTTCCCTAAGCTGGATGAACAGATGCATAATCGAATCTTTGCTGATACGGCCATGGATTTGTTGAGAATTAGCGAGAATTAGGTGGCAAGTGGGCAAGTGGGCAAGTGGGCAAGTACCATTGTCACCTGCTCACCTGCTCACCTGCTCACCTGCAACCCTGCAAACCTGCAAACCTGCTCACCTGCTCACCTGCAAACCTGCAAACCTGCAACTCATATAGATGGCCAGAAAAGTTCCGCCCTCACTTTGCGGAATTGTCCAGAGTAGATTGTACAAGAATCGGGACAAGACTTTTCTGGCGAAGTATAGCGGAGAAAAATTATGGCAAGAGTGGTCGTTGGAAAAGTATCGGAGATCCCGCCGGGAGAACGTAAAATCATTGTGCCGTTTCGGGGGCGGGCTGGGATTGGTGTCTTTAATGTCAATGGAGTATTTTACGCGGTGCGTAATATCTGCCCCCACAAGCAGGGGCCAATCTGTATGGGAGAATTAACGGGCCACTATTCGGCCGCGGCGCCGCCATCAGTCCCAGGAACTGAACTTATTTTTGACAATGAAGGCGAGGTGCTACGCTGTCCCTGGCACTTCTGGCCTTTCGAGGTTGCGACAGGTGAGTGTCTAGTTGATCCCAAGATGCGAGTAAAGACCTTCCCTATCAAGCTTGATGGGGACAATATTATCGTGGATGTAGAAGTAAAGGACTTTGTGGGGGAGGATGCCGAAGAGGCCGCATATTTGTAGGAGGACAATTCAATGACCATGTTAAGAGTGGGCGAAGAACCCACAAAATTAGGCGCAACACCCATTATGGCCCCCGGCTGGACCGCGGAGCCCCGAGAGAAGGTGGGATTGGTGGACTGTGACGTTCATCACAACTTCCGCCAGCCATCAGACCTGTTGCCCTATCTCTCTAAATTTTGGCAGGATCATCTATTAGACCAGGGATTGCACCTGCCCGGCGGTGGCCATCCTAATACGCCCATGCGCTCCAACCGCTCTGATCTCAAAGAACCGGATCTGATGGCCCGAGACTTTAACTATTCTCTGGAATTTACCCAACGGGAGCTGTTGGATCGGTGGAATGTGGACTATGCCCTGTTGACGGGACCGCCACCCTTCTATGGCTACTCAGGATTGCCTGACCCAGACTGGGCGGCTGCGCTCTGTACAGCCTTCAATGATTACACCATTGACAACTGGCTGGATCGGGATCCACGCGTCGTCAACGCCATTTTGATCTCCCCCTCGGATCCAGTTCAAGCCGTTGCAGAGATCAATCGCTTGGCTCACCGCAAAGATACGGTGGCGGTCATGGTGCCTATGGGGACTCAATGGCCCTTTGGCAATCGCTTCTATCACCCTATTTGGGAGGCGTGTGTGGAGCATGATCTGCCGGTCGTCTCACATATAGGAGGCGGGGGCGGTGCCGCTAGAAATTCGGGTAGTCCGGTCGGCGTACCCACCTATTATATGGAGACGCGTATGGCACGTCCTCAGGTTGCCTCCACCCATGCTGCGTCGCTAATCTGCGAGGGCGTCTTTGAGAAGTTCCCGACCTTCAAGGTCGCCCTGACTGAAGTGCAGCAGCTTTGGGCCGTTTCGCTTATGTGGCACATGGACGTGGATTGGAAGTCCATCGGCGACCAGACGCCCTGGCTCAAACGCAAGCCCAGCGAATACTTCCGGGACCATATCCGGGTTGGCACCCAGCCCATGCATGAGCCAGAACTACCTGAGCAGATGCACCAGATGCTGGAGATGCTCCACGCTGACGAAACCCTGGTCTTCTGCAGCGATTTCCCCCACTTTGATGCCAATGACCCGGTGACGGTCTTCCCCAAGTTGGATGAGCATGTGCATCAGCGTATCTTTGCCGATAATGCAATGGAGATGTTGCGGATTCATCCGAAATGAGCTTCTGTATGTCATTCTGTTTGCTTCCAGTTGTACAGTGACGGAACCGAAGAATCTCTCTCTTTACCAGTGCGCTTGGTTACAGATGCAATGCATGCTGCTCTGTGAATAAACAAAGATTAGAAAGATAGAGAATCTGTGAAATTTTTGCAATCTTTGTTCGATTATCACCCCCTGTGGTGGAGCTTGTTACATGGTTAACTACTGAGTATAAACTGCAATGTTATGTGAGATAGCTCATGTGCGCTAATGAGCTTTACCACTTCAACGCAATAAGCCCACATTGTATAATTATGCTTGTCCGATATCGTTAGCCAGTAAGATTTTGTCCCAACTTTTGCCCAGTCTTGGCTAAGACGTTTCTCACGGGGAGGACAAATTTTGCCGGGTCATCTAAACAGCGAAACAATGCTTCCAAGTTATCCCAATAAGCATCTTTTATCCATCACGATTCAAGGAGAATACAATGACTGTTGCAGCAAATACCCCAACTGAACTAGAAATGAAAGAGGTTCTTTCATCCCTCTGGTGGATGCCACTGATACGTGGCATTCTACTAATCCTATTTGCTATCTTAATGTTTGTCCAACCAGGTTCTACGTTGCTTAGTCTTATCTGGTTTATGGGCATCTACTGGATTGTTGATGGTGTCTTTTGCTTGATTGAAGGTGTGCGCGGCCACGCTGAGAAGTCTCGCCTTTGGATGTTCATTGGAGGCGTCGTCAGCATTTTAGCTGGTTTCTTCATCGTGGGCAATCCGATTGCTGCGGGCATGGTTGGCGGGACGTTTCTGGTCTACTTGATCGGTATCACCACCATCATCACTGGCGTCATGATGATCTTTGCGGGACGCGACGGTCACTGGACTTGGTGGGGAGTAATCATGGGAATTCTCTATATCGTTTTTGGTATCTTCATCGTAGCAAATCCATTGATGACATTGGCCACACTCGTTTGGCTGATCCCGATTTGGGCACTGGTTTCGGGCATCTTTGCCGTTGCCTTGTCCTTCCAACTGCGTACGATTACTGAATAACAGATAAGTTTAGCGTGGCTATAACTCCTCTCATTACCCTAATGAGAGGAGTTCGCCATAAATTTTTAAATATTACTATGTCGTCACTCGGTAAACTTCTGATCTACTTCACCGCCCACAAACGCTATATCATCCTCGCAATTGCTGGTATATTCCTTAGTACTTTGTCTATGTCCTTCATTCCCATACAAACTCAACGCATGATTGATGTAGGTATTGGTAATGAGGATCTATCGTTCGTCATGCGCAATGCCTTACTCATGGTCTTCTTCGGTTTTATCGTCATGGTGGGGATGTTTGTCAATGGAATTTATGGTGTCCGTGTCGCACAAAATATAACAGCCGATATCCGTACCGCCCTCTATCACCATATTCAAACCCTCTCCTTTGGAAACTTAGACAAGCTCAATACAGGTAATTTACTTGTGCGGCTCACTACAGACATTACCAGAATCCAGCAGTTGGTCATGAGCGGGCTGGGCATCTTGCTTATGGCCCCTTTGCTCTTTCTATGGAGCATTGTAATGATCTATTTTACCAGCCCCGAACTGGCTCTAATTTTTTGGGTGATATTGCCAATAGTGGTAGGGTTAATGGCCTTTTTCGCCACTCGTTCCCAGCCCATGTATAAGGCCGTCCAACAGCGATTGTCACGACTCAATGTTGTTTTGCAGGAGAATTTGATCGGTATGCGCACTGTCAAAGCGTTCGTGCGCTCCGATTTTGAGCGAGACCGCTTTGCTGATGCGAATTATCAGTTTACTACGGAAAACATTACCGTCAATCAGTTTGTAGCTTGGGTTATGCCCACGCTACAGGTGGTTGTGAATATGGGGCTTGTGGCTGTGCTCTGGTTCGGCGGCAACCTAGCAATCGATGGCGCGTTTACCCCTGGCCAAATTGTGGCCTTTATTAACTACTTAATCCAGGCGCTGACGCCTATGATGTTTCTAGGCCAAATCCTGCCCCAGGTTGCCGCTGCAGAAGCATCCGCAGCCCGCATTGTGGAGGTGCTAGAGAGCAACGCCGAAGTGCAAGATAAGCCACTGTCTCGAAGTGCGTTACTGTCTCAACGCACGCAAATGCCTCAAGACACACAAGAGGATAGCTCTCCCTTGCAGGAAAGCCACGGGCGCGTTGTTTTTGACAATGTGACGTTTCGCTATGGCAAAGAGGATAGCGCAACGAGCAGTGAAGATGGTGGTAAGGAGAGTCGCCATGAAGACGGCAAAGATGTCCTATCTGCCATCAATTTAATTGTAGAGCCAGGCGAGACCGTTGCCATTTTGGGCGCAACCGGATCGGGCAAGTCAAGCTTGGTCAACCTGATACCTCGTTTTTATGATGTCGACAATGGACGCATACTGATCGATGGTGTCGACATTCGGGATATGACTCAGGCGTCGCTGCGTGCCCAGATTGGCATCTGCTTACAAGAGGCGATCCTCTTCGGAGACAAGATCAGCGAAAATATCCGCTATGGGGCACCGGACTTGAGCGATGAGCAGATGGGGGTAGTAGCTAGAGCTGCTGACGCCCACGAATTTATCCTGACCAAGCCCAAGGGGTACGATGCGATCATTGGCCAGCGTGGCGTGAATCTGTCCGGCGGACAGCGGCAGCGGATGTCGATTGCCCGTGCCTTGGCTCGCAAACCCAAAATCCTGATTCTGGATGACAGCACCAGCGCTGTGGATGTGGCAACAGAGAGACGTATTCAACGTGCCCTAACCGATTTAGTGAGAGATTGTACAACCTTCATCGTCGCTCAACGCATAAGCACCGTGCTGACTGCCGACAAGATCATCGTGCTGGACAGTGGCCGAATTGTGGCCGAAGGAACCCACACTGAGTTGATGAAAAGCAGCCAGCACTACCGAGAAATTTATGAGTCCCAACTAGGCGAGAGCTGATTCCAGTTATTTATAATCAGTAGCTAAACATGCAACGGGCTGCACCACAGGAGATGAGAAACGAGCAAAACTGTAAAGATTGCGCAGATTCTTAATCTTTCTAATCTTTTCATCTTTGTTCTTTATAGGGCAGACCGCAATCCATACAATCTAACTAGTAAGCTATGTCAAAACCGGAACAGAAGGCTACAACGGATGCACTGGGGCGGCTCTACGTCTACTTGCAGCCCTATCGCCTCCAACTGTTGATTGTCATTGCATTCGTCATAATTAGTACCCTGCTCTCTTTGGTTGCACCGTACCTGATTGGCGTAGCGATAGATGATTTCATTGCCAAAGAAAATCGAAGCGGGCTAATCAATATTGTCTTGGCCTTAAGTCTGGCTTATTTGGGTACTTGGCTATCCCAAGTGGCCCAGGCACGCATTATGGCCAAAGTGGCCCAACAGACGCTAGATGCGCTCCGCTATGACCTCTTCTCCCACTTACAAGAGCTCTCCATCAGCTTCTTTGACAGCCAGCCCGTTGGTGACTTAATGAGCAGGCTGATCAACGATACCGATGCCGTAAATGTGCTGCTCTCCCAAAACCTCATCCAACTCTTTATCGCAGGGTTCACCTTGGTTGGCATCCTCTTTATGATGTTTTTCTTAAACGTCTGGTTAGCGCTGGCTTCGTTGATTGTTATGCCCTTTATGGTGATAGTTGTCTTTCTTGTCGGACGCCAACTTGGTCCTCGATTTCGGCGGCAGCAGGAAGCGTTGGGTGATCTCAACGGTCTAATGGAAGAAACGCTGAGTGGGCAGCGGGTTGTGATCGCCTATGGACAGCAGCTTCGAGCCACCCAGACATTTGATCAGGCAAATCAGCGGGTGCGCGAGGCCGCCATCCAGGCAAATCAGCTTGGGGTCTCAATTCTAGCCATTGTGTTGGGGCTAACCTTTATCAATATTGCTGTGGTCGTCGGTACAGGTGCCTATATGGCCATTATCGGCGTTGCAAGTGTGTCGGCGGGCCTAATCGCCACCTTCATGACCTATTCACAACGCATTATTCAACCCCTATTGGCCCTCGTTAATTTGTATAATGTCATTGTGGCTGCATTAGCTGGAGCTGAACGGATTTTCGAGGTCATGGATGAAGCGCCATCGGTGCAAGATCTGGCTCACGCAGAAGCGTTACCTGACATCCAGGGGAGCGTTGCATTTACCAATGTCGATTTTGGCTATGGGCCAGATTCCCCAGTACTTCACGACAATACCTTTACTGTAAAGCCAGGAGAGATAATTGGACTCTGTGGCCCAACCGGCGCAGGAAAATCGACCCTGATCAACGTACTAACCCGTTTCTATGACATCCATAACGGGGCCATCGCCATTGACGGCATCGACATCCGTACGGTCACTCAGGAGAGCCTACGTAGGCAGATTGGTGTGGTTCTCCAGACGCCTTTTCTCTTTTCGGATACGGTGATGAACAACATTCGCTATGGTCGGCTGGATGCGACTGCAGAGGAGTGTATGGCAGCGGCACAATTGGCCAACGCTAATGGGTTTATCGAGCGTCTTCCTCAGGGGTATATGACCATGCTGACCGAGCAGGGGGGCAACCTGAGCCAAGGTCAGCGGCAGCTTCTTACGATTGCTCGAGCTATCCTTGCCGATCCAAGCGTGCTGATTCTGGATGAGGCCACCAGCAGCGTGGATACTCGTACTGAGAAGCAGATTCAGGATGCGCTTCATAGGTTGATGAAAGGGCGGACTAGCTTTGTCATCGCACATCGCCTGAGTACCATTCGAGATGCAGATCAAATTTTAGTGGTGCGAGATGGGAGGATTTTGGAGCAGGGGAATCACTCACAACTGGTTGCGCAAAGGGGATTTTACTATGAGCTGTTTATGAGTCAGTTTTCCACTTGAAGTTCCGACAGACTGAAAAAATATATCCTTTATAGACCTATTATCTATATACTTTCCTATAGAATTTTTTCTGTTTCCAGATATACTAATTTGTAATCTACTGATGATAGATTCAATCCCAGTTCTATTCCACGATTTGGAGGCAGCAGAGAAGATTATGAACTACAATGAAGGTGCGACAATCCAAGAGGATGATGAGGAGACTTTTTCAGAAGCCGTTGAACAGTTTTTAAGCGGAGAAATTACATCAAATCTATCCAAAATGACCTCGATCTTTTTGATCGGCGATGACCAAGCCTACCTAAGTAACCTGAAAGTAGAACTTAGCTTTTGGCCAAATCATCAAATTAAGGGTCAATCGCGGACGGTAATAGAAGAAGTGCTGACAGCCCTTAATCAACAGTCGCCTGATATCATCCTCTTTGACGTTGGTTTGAGCATGACTCACCACCTACGAACCATACAGCTTATTCGTACAACCTGTCCAAGTACAAAGTTGCTTGCCCTCATGCCTGATGCTATCCCTCTCCACATTCGCCAAGTTCAGTGGTCTGGTGTTCACGGCTATATTCTGAAAGACTCTCCAACAGTTGAGATTATCAACAAAGTAGCAGAGATTCAAGAATTCCGGAAATACATGCTCTCTGCCTTGACTTAGGTTCTGTTGACATTTTCCTAACGAGACGCCCGCAGTACAATTATCGAGCTACATCCACCAGGGTGAGATACGTAGCAGCGTCCTTACGACTATTCACGTTAAGCTTGTCCAGAATGCTGTGAACATGATTTTTCACAGTCCCGATTTCTACCGTAAGCGTATTGGCAATCTCCTGGTTGCTGTAGCCCACGGCAATGAGATCAAGGACTTCTTTTTCTCTGGCCGTTAGTTCTTCATATCCGCTGGGATCGACCCCAAGTTCGGTTAGGTGTTGTGTGAGCACAGCCACGCGCTCCATCAGGGCTGCCGCAACTTGAGGCGAGACCAGCGCTTCACCGTTATATGCAGCTCGAATATTGAGTAGGAGTCGATCTACTGAAGCATCTTTCAACACATAGCCTGATGCACCTGCTTCAATATAGGTCATAATGACGATCTCCGTATCCGCCATCCCCAACACAACCACTTTTGTATCGGGGAAATCCTGTCGAATGTTCCCTGTTAACTCCAAAGAACCGCCATCTGGTAGATTCGTACTGATGAGGACGAGGTCTAGTTTCGCGTTTGCTAGAGGTGTTTCTGCTTCTTCTAAGGTGGTGGCGAGACCCACAATCTCGATATCATCCTCGTCCTCTAATGCTGCTGCCATGACTTCGCATATTAGACGAACGTTATCAATGATCAGGATGCGAATCAAAACGGGTCCCCTCTAAATACTTTGTAAACTTGATAGATTCATTTCGACCTGCTCGAGCAGGTCGAGATCTATAAATTAAATGTTGCTTATTGACGCAGTTCCGCAAGAGTCGCACACAGGGCTGAATCCGAGCGAAGCATGCTCCTCGGATGGTTGTATATGATGCACTATTGCTCATTGACTGTATAGGCCGCCAGAAAATTTTGTCCCGACTTGTGTCTAGTTTAGCCGAGAATATTTGGAGAAGAGATGACATCCCCATCTTCATGGAAACAAGCTTTATCTGGTCATTTATACGTCAGGACTCCAATTATAGCGTAGCTCAATCGTTCACGAAAGTATTCGGCAATAGGGGTTAACTCGGCAAAGGCTGTTCCAAGAATCTAAGTTCAGCACTGTGATATCAACACTATGTTTTACAGCTTGGTCACAACCTTGGAAATATGGCGAAACCTGGTTTCAACGCCTAAATGTCGTGCCAATCCTTCTGCAAAGAGCTGGGCTGGCAATATGTCAAGAATAGGGGTTATAAAAACTCATCCGTGATCTGGCTGGTTTTTGCTGCTTCTCCCACGCCGCGTGTTTGGCCATTCTCAACAAGCAACACCTTGGCACCATACTCAGACAACTCCTCTGCTAGTGCCCAAGCTGAAGCTCGGGCAGCTCCCAAACCCGCAAAGATGACCACACCCAAATTTGGGCCAGCACTTTCAATCCGTCCATGACGATAAGATCCGATACTGTAACTTTGGACCGGGATCTTAGCCCATTCGGTAACACTTTGTGCGGCTTGGTGAGCCGTTATCGCGTGGGGCCCATGGCCCACAAAGAGGAGGTGTTCTGCTGAACCGACGACATCCAGCCAGAGAGATACTATCGTATCAGCCCCTTCCAGTATTTGTGACTGGGCATAAAATTGAGCCTGTTCCCGAAGCGCTTGAGGCTGCTGAAAAATTTCGCTGTAAAAAGCACTCATGAGTGTGGATTCCTTATCGAAATGAAGGAGAGCGGCTGAAAACCTGTCCAATCTTGGATCAGCCACCCATTTCTGATACACTTTACAGGCACCGAGTATCGCTTTACCAAGTGAGACTATGCTAGAAAAATAACTGACCGTCAACAGGTGGAGGATGCCTATTGCTGTATCCTAAGCTATTTTAGACGTAGCCCGCCCAAAATGGGCGGGAAGGGGGCGAACTCGATCTGTTCCAAGTGAAACTCACGGGTTCTTGACGTCCACCGCCCTGCAAGGACGGTCTACCAATAGCCTATCCGAATGTTGCATAACTTACAGTACACTGCACTAGGTATCTTCATATAGGGAAATCTTAACAAACGAGTCAAGTTTTTAGCTGCCGAAAACATCATGTATTACTTGCAAACTTGTCGACTTGCTGGATACTACTCGTCGGTTTGAGGCGCAGCTTCGCTAGTACAGTCGGGCGGAAATACTTACACAAATAGCAAATGGCGTGCACCCGACTGTTTCAAGTACAGCACATGCGTTTTATCTATGTAACTACTTATGCCGTGCTGTACTAGGCAATATACAGATCTCGTTGTGCTATTGTGCAGCCATTACACAGAGATTCACGGAGATTCACAGAGATTCACGGAGATTCACAGAGATTCACGGAGATATTCCCCCTATGAACCAGGAGAAACAGATTGTCTAACGAATCATTTACAGAGTTTAAGGACTCGTTCTCATACGGATCACGTACGGATTTGAACTTCAAATTTCTCAAGAGCTTTTCCGATGACGAAGCTGCAAATTTCTTCCAAGGGCTGCTAATAAGGCTTGGCCAGAGCGTGGATGATGGTGACATCAATCGGTTGATTGACCATGTGGTTGATAGTCAAATTCAGGGATACAGGGAGCCGACTATGTGGACCTATGATGAAGGTCCATTTGCTGCATTGTCAAAGCCAATTGGTGAGAGCCGAATCGGTCTCCTGACCTCCACAGGGCACTTTGTGGTTGGCCACGATCCAGAGCCATTTGGCGTTAAAGAAATGACCCAAGAAGAGGCTACAGAGCGCATCCAGGATTTTCTCAAAAGCGCACCTACCCTCTCTGAAATTCCGCTTGACACCGATGACAATCATCTCCAGGTTCGGCACGGCGGATACGACATCCAGGGCGTCCTGGTCGATCACAATGTTGCACTTCCTCTCGATCGAATGCTGGAGTTGGATGAAGAGGGCATCATTGGTACGGCATTGTCGCCAGCCTATTCCTTTGTGGGTGCCACGGCCCAAATGCGGCTACTCTCTAAGACCGGGCCTGAGTGGGTAGAGATCTTTCGCCAGCAGGACATGGATGGGATGATTCTGGTCCCTGTCTGACCCGTCTGCCATGTGTCGGTCGGACACATTGCACGGTTAGTAGAAGAAGCAGGCATCCCCACGGTGATTATCGCCACCCAAGCATTCCGCCCCCGCTTGGAAGCCATGAGGGTTCCGCGCACAGTCTTAACACCTTATCCCATGGGTAGACCATTGGGCGCCGCCCATGATATCGTCTGCCAGCGGATGACCATGGTAGCTGCTGCTAATTTGTTAGAGAATGCAACGGAAGCAGGAACAATTGTCGAGTTAACACGTCCATATAAGACAGGATTGGGATAGACCCTGATGCAACCGATCAGTATTCAAGCATACAACTCAGAGACACGAGCTAACACATACCATAAGCGAACAGGATTTGACCCAGAGCGCAAAGAACGGATGCTGGATGCCACACTACGCATATTACTAGAGCTAACGCCGGACAGCGGGAAACTCCTGGAGCTAGGGGCAGGTAGCGGCTTGTTCACACAGAAAATTCTCGCGACCCAGCATTTTCGTGAGATTCATGTAACGGACGGTGCCGCCACCATGCTTGAGATTGCCCAAAAGCAGTTGATGAGTGATGCTGCTCAACTGCAATTTTACACTCTTGACTTTTCGGAAACCAACTGGTCCAACGGCGTCACCGGGTCATTTGATGCCGTCACAAGCTCTATGGCCATTCACCATGCAGCACAGAAACAACGGTTGTTTGAAGAGGTACTCAGCGTTTTGACGCCCAGAGGAGCCTTCGTCTTTGCGGATCATCTTGCTGGTACAACTGAGCCAATTGATCAGCTCATTGGTCATGAGCGAGGTAGAATAAAACTGACTACTCAAGGACAAGATCCACAGGACGATATTGCCATGAGAGAGTTCCTGAAAGCCGATGCTGAAAAACAGGCTGCTGAAGGGAATCTGTGCGAGTCAGCAAGGGCTTATTTGGACTATCTTTCTGAAGCTGGTTTTCAGCATGTTGATTGTCTTTGGCGCGACTTCTGGCTTGGCGTGTTTGTTGCCCAAAAGGGCTGAATCATGAATAAGATTGACTTAGACACGCTACTTTACCAGTCAGTCGAAAACGGAGATGTTCCCGGCATAGTAGCACAGGTTGTGAATCGTAGTGATACCCTTTACTGCGGTGCCTTCGGCAGAATAAGCGATCATAATTCCGTTGATATGCCAGTGGATGCGATTTTTCAAATTAAGTCTATGACCAAACCGATCACCTCAGTCGCCATCATGATATTGCAAGAGGAGGGCTTACTTGATATTAACGACCCGGTTGAGCGGTACCTGCCTGAATTCAAGGATGTGAAGATAATTGCTGAGAGCGGAGACTCTGATATCCCATATCTGGTTCGGCCCCTTTCGCGGCAACTAACTCTTCAGCACCTTCTGACCCATACTGCAGGAGTAAGTTACCCTTTTTGTAACAGGACGCTTAACAACCTCGGCAAGCCATTGCCTTTACCCACTCCAATTCTACATGAGCCAGGGGCTCGATGGACTTATGGCCCAGGTACGCGCATTTTAGGCCATGTCATTGAACAGGTTACACATGAACCATTGGACCATTTCCTTGAATCTCGTATCTTCAAACCACTGGCAATGAAGGATACGGGATTTCATCTTAAACCGGAAAATGCTCCTCGATTTGTTTCGCTTCACAGACGTGTGAACGACGTCCTTATCTGTGAGCAGAATCCCAATCCTTATGAGCCTCAAGTCTTCGGCGATATTGGTCTGCTAACGACTATCAACGATTACAGCCGCTTTCTTCAAATGCTGCTCAATATGGGTCAAATGGATGGAGAGAGAATCCTTGCCGAAGATTCTGTCATCAAGATGACCAGGAATCAGATTGGTGCTTTAGTCGTGGAAGAGCAGCCCGGAGCTGTACCAGAATTAGCAAACCCTTTCCCGCTCGATGCTGGAGAGGACAACTTTGGCCTTGGTTTTCAAATAAGAACCAGTGCAGAGAAGGGCAGACGCTCACCCGGCAGCTATAGCTGGTCGGGCCTATATAACACCCACTTCTGGGTCGACCCGAAACAGGAGATTGCTGCGCTCTTGTTTATTCAAGTGCTACCCTTCTATGATAGTCGCGGCATTCAAATTATGCTGGACTTCGAGAGACAGATATACTATTCATAGCCATGGGGATTCTGCTGCTGCCATTTCCACCCGTCTCGGCACATATCATAGATATCGTTTTCTGCAACCCAGGCCAACTCTTGCGCCGCCTTACTCGGGTCGGCGTAGGCCGCGGTAACATCACCGGTTCGTCGCTCTACGATCTCATAGGGAATCTCCACACCGGTCGCTTGCTCAAAGGCAGCAATCACCTCTAGAACGCTCGTGCCTTGCCCTGTTCCCAAGTTGTAGGTGACCAACCCTGGTTTGCTATCCAATTTCTTCACCGCCCGCACATGAGCATCAGCCAAATCAACCACATGAATATAATCTCGCACGCCAGTCCCGTCGGGCGTTGGATAGTCATTGCCAAAGACACGCAACTTCTCTAAACGGCCAATGGCAACCTGAGTGATGTAGGGCATGAGATTGTTGGGAATGCCATTGGGATCTTCTCCCATGGTCCCGCTGGGATGGGCGCCCACCGGATTGAAGTAGCGCAGGAGAGCAATATTCCACTCATTGTCGCTTGCGTAGACGTCCCGCATGACCTGCTCGGTCATCAGCTTGCTCCAGCCATAGGGGCTTTCGGCGGCGGAGGTCGGGTGCTCCTCGGTAATTGGGACTTGCTGAGGCTCGCCGTAAACGGTGCAAGACGAACTGTAAACTAGGTTTTTACACCCATGATTTCGCATGGCTTCCATTAGATTGAGGGTGCCAGCTACATTATTCTGGTAATATTCGAGCGGCTTCTGGACCGACTCACCCACGGCTTTGAAGGCCGCGAAGTGGATCACTGCATCGATGGGCTGATGGGCAAAGGCCGAGGAGAGTGCGTTACTATCCAATAGATCGACTTCCATAAAGGTTAGCTCTTTGCCGGTTAGCTCTTTGACCCGATTTAGTGATTCCACCTTGCTGTTGTTCAAATTGTCGACAACAGTCAAGTCATACTCGGCTTCCAATAGTTCGATACAGGTATGGCTACCGATATAACCGGCTCCACCCGTGACTAAAATTCGCATGATATGCTCCTTTGCCAATAGCCAGTAGAGAGTATGTTACGTCTGTAACCAAACGCAACCGTTCAACGAGCACGCCCACGTGCGACACGAAACGGACCTGCTTCACTGCAATCTACTGATGATTTCAGATTTTCTTAAGTTCGCAATGATGAATAATAAAAAATAAAATGAAGGCTCATCTGTGCAAAGTATGCAGATCAACTTCAATTAGACCATGAAAGTGCCAAGCTGCACACTTTCGGCTGATGAGCGAAAAAGAAAGTATACTTTATCTATCTCTCAGATGCATAGAGTTCCTTCGGATCATTATGCTAGCATCACAGATTTGAACAATAGTCATCCGAATTTGCTCGCTCTTGCATATTCTATGGTGATGACATACTGCCTTGAAGAAAGGACACGGCTTCAGACGGATTAGCAGGATCTTTTTCATCGATCCTATCGTAATCCGTTGTAGCTACCATGCAACGACATGCACCACAGAAGAATGTAAATCGAACAAAGATTAGAAGATTACGCAGATTCTTTATCTTTCTAATCTTTTCATCTTTGTTATTTACAGGGCAGTACTCGGATCCAATCACAGATTCTGGCAGAAAAAATGTGTTGGAGCGCAAGATTTTTTTCGTGTAGTGGTGAGGGTTGGGAGTGAAGCAAATTTGTTTTAGGTGGTGAGAATTCTTCGTGGTTCTTGAGCGCGAAAAAACAATGTGTGTTGAGGGGATGTAGGCGTACAGGCGTACGAGTAGAGTAGCGTGAAGTTGGAAAGCGGAGATAGGTGAGTGGTATTTTGTTGAATCAGGTTACGATAGCTTCTGACCTGCAAAGCAAGGAGGCAACAATAGGGCATTCTGCTTGGCAACGTGGGCCGTTAACAACCTGGCAAGCACCATTGTGGCCCTGGCAGGGAGCAGTTCCCATAATCTCCACCATACGGCTACAAGCAGAGACTTCTTGACCTGTTTTTAAGAGTGGAATAACGTCAGAGTCGACGAGTTGGTACCACTTACGGCGGCGTTCGTCTAAGCTGGGTAGGCGTTTCGCAAGGGGTGTTCGTATGGCGCTACAGAGCTGTAAGAAGCGGCCTATCTCTTCACCCAGTTCTTGTTCCAATCTCTCTCGAATGCGGACGGCCAACGCCGGGGCTGCACCGCCTGTACCGATTGCAATCGTGAGCTGATCTCGGCGGATCAGGGATGCGGCATGAAAGTTGCACTGCTCTAGCACATCCATCACATTCACCAGTTGATTATTGGCGCGCCCTTCTTCCCAGACCTGTTGGTGAACCCACGGATCATTGGTGCACGCAATGACCATGGTAGCACCAGCCAGGTCGCCACGTACATAAGAGCGGGGTAGCCATTCAATGGTGCCTAAGGCCGCCTGATATTTGACCTCATCTTCTGCACTTGGGGCAATGACTCGAACTTGGGCACCAACCGCAAGCAGATCAGAAATTTTATGAACGATCTCGCCCTTGGCACCGATTAAGATGACAAGGCAATCAGTTAAGACTAAATTGATGGGATATGTTTTCATCGGTTATATCTCGCCTGATTCAACTCCAGGAAAGCCGCGTACGTGGACTAGAGGAAAGACGAACATTAAATCTCGTTGGCTTCGTACTCTCTTTTGGGTTAATCGTTCTGTTGCATCAAGTAATGTCTTGACCTCGTCAGCTGTACAGTTGACAATTGCCAATATCATGCGGTGGGTGCCGCTGCCTTCGGGTTCAGAGTCGGAGGGCTCAGGTGCATCAAATAAAATTGATAGATCACCAAGTCCTTCCTCTACCTGAGGCGAGGGCTGAAACTGACGCGTCACTGCATCTGTATAGAAATGAACCATATTTTGAATGCTCACGCGATCAAGAATCATGGCGCTTTGCACACCATGATTCTTCCAGAGAGACAAGACCTCGTTTAGGGGATCCGTTTCAAGAATCAGATCCGGTTCACTTAGCAATATGCTGATCAAATGATACATCAGTGGCTACACCCAGCTCCGTTTCAAACTGTAGTTTGGTCTCTCTGATAGCGACTATGAAGACTACGGCTTTGGAAACGACCGTAGATAATGTTGCTTCTCAGCCTCATTCGCATCATGCTACTGCTTGACCTCACCTCCCCTGAGCTTGGCGGCTAAGCGTTGATAGATCTTTGATGTGCGAATCACTTGATAGCCAGGCCGTAAACGAACCTGTACTGCGCATGCCTTGAGTTCAGGCTCTTTGGATAGTGGGTCAACTGCCTCGGTGGTGACATTATTCGCCGCTTTAAATTTTCCTGCCAGCCTTCCCCAGTGAAACGGCATAAAGCAGGTTCCTTGCCGAATCTTTTTGGTGACCCTTGCCTTTGCCCAGACCGTACCCCGTTGCGAGCGAATTTCAACAATGTCGTCGCTTTCGATGCGGCGACGCCCGGCGTCAGTTGGGTGAATTTCTAGAAAGGGTTCAGGAGCGCCCTTCATCAGGCTCGCCGATTTCCCTGTGCGGGTCATGGTGTGCCACTGGTTACGCAATCGCCCCGTGGTTAAGATCAAGGGAAATTCCTCGCTTGGCTCTTCGGCAACGGATACGTATTCTGCAGCACGGAACTTGGCCTTGCCATCGTCAGTCCTAAAGATTTTGCCATCAGCATCGTTGCTGGCCGCATCTGCGGTTCTGATGGAAATACCGTGAACAACAGTATGCACAGCGCCGTTGCTTATGCCATTTTCTCTGTATGACTGATCGGAACCATTCATATGTAATTCAGTATAGAGTCTAGCTGTACCAGGGTGAGCCGAATTTGGCACAGGCCATTGAAGTGGCCCTTCGCTTTGCAGACGGTCATAGCTAACACCGCTGTAATCACAAAGCCGCCCTTGGGTGAGCTGCACAAATTCATGGAAGACATCAGCGGCAGACTCATAAGAAAAAGAAGACCCATACCCCATGGCTGCCGCAACATCCGACATAATGCGCCAATCTGGTTTGGCAAGACCGATTGGCCTCACCATCTGGGGTAGGTAGGTGATGCGTCTTTCCGAATTGGTCATGACCCCTTCTCGCTCAGACCACTGGGCTGCAGGTAGAAGTACATGGGCATACTGGGTCGTGTCGGTTGGGTGGTAAGCATCTGTCACAATAAGCAGCTCTAGATTTTCCATCGCTGCCTCGATCACGTCTAAATTAGGCATGGAAACGACGGGATTGGTACACATAATCCACATGGCTTTCACATCACCACGTGCAGCAGCTTCAAACATCTCTACCGCGGCCAAGCCCGGTTTGCTGGTAATTCTTCCCTCGGGAACATCCCAAAAATCTTCAACCTCTTGGCGGTGCTCTGAATTGGCAATCAACCGATAGCCCGGTAAGATGTGGCAAAGCCCACCTGCTTCGCGCCCACCCATGGCATTGGGTTGCCCAGTCAAGGAGAAGGGACCGCTACCTGGTTTGCCGATCTGCCCGGTCGCTAAGTGTAAGTTGATGACTCCGTGATTTTTGGCAACTCCATTCACGCTCTGGTTTAGCCCCATACTCCAGAAGGAGAGAACACTGGTTGCATTGCCAAAATACATAGCGGCGCTTGTCAGATCTCCTTCAGAGATCCCACAGAACTCAGCCGCCTCGTTGGGGGCAATTTCCAAAGCCTTGGTCAGCGCCAATTCAAAACCATTGGTTTGCTTTTCGATGAAGGCGACATCTACTTTTCCAGCGCGGTAAAGAATATTCAACATCCCATTCAACAGAACCACATCGGTTCCAGGACGAATAGATAGATGCAGATCGGCAATGGCCGTCGTGCGCGTCTCGCGCGGGTCGACCACGATCACTTTGACCTGATCCGGAGCACTTTTCTTGCGGCGCTTGATGCGATTGTATAGCACCGGATGACAATCTGCCGTGTTGGTTCCGATAAGAAAGAAGCAGTCAGCAACGTCAATGTCCTCATATGCTGGGGGTGGACCGTCGGAACCAAGCGACGTCACGTAACCGACTACGGCAGAGGCCATGCAAAGACGAGAGTTCGCATCAAAGTTGTTGGTCCCAATGAAGCCCTTGAGCAACTTGTTGGCCACATAGTAATCTTCGGTGGTAAATTGGCCTGAGCCATAAAAGGCAACTGAGTCGGGGCCATATCGACCAATAATATCACTTAGTGCCTCAGCAATATATTCAGTCGCCATCTCCCAAGTTGTGGGTTGAAACGTGTCCTCCAACTCTGACATTCGAATCAGCGGGTCTCGGATACGATCCGGTGTGTTGAGCGAGCTAGGCAAGTGAATTGGTTTGAGACAGAGCTCACCCAGAGTCGAGGGATGCTCTGGATTACCCGCCACCTTTGTTACCTGCCCATCTGCGACACTGACTCGTAATCCACACCCGACACCACAGTATGGACAATAGGTATTGTACTGGGTGCCTCTTTCCGTCACACGCCCGTTTTGGTGAGTAGAATCATTTTGAGATTGCATCATGTATCAACTATTCACTGATTGATAAACTGCGGTCGCTTTGAAAGCCCGAGCTTGCTCTCTCCTGTAGAGGCTCTGGCAAACTCGGGTTTTCAAACAGGGCTGCGTATAAGCTAATCGGCATACCTCAATCTGCCCCAACAAGTGCCCCATCAGGTGTATCCGCCAACCGGGCAGCTGTCTCCTCTGCAGCAGCCTTCTCTTCTTCTTCCGAGAAGCGAACCATGAAGGCGAGGAAGGCACAGATTGCCACCAAAATACCCAATATCATGTACGATTGAGAATAAAAATCAGTACCGCGGCGGAAAAGGAATCCAGCCAACATGGCGCCAAAATTACCACCTGCACCAACGATTCCGGAAATCGCCCCCAATGCCCGTTTGTTGATGTAGGGAACAATGGCATAGGTGGCACCTTCTGACATCTGCACAAAGAGACTAAAGATGATTAGAGAGGGAATCGCGACTGCGAGTACACCCATATTGGCAAAGACCACAAGCGCAATGCCTTCCAAGAATAAGCACAAGAATAGAAATCGCACTCGGCCTTTTAAACCGCCGCTTTTGTTCAACATGTCGCTAAAGATACCGCCCATGGATCGTGCAAAGATGTTCATTAGGCCAAAAAGGCTAGCTACTAGTCCCGCAGTGGCTAGGCTCAGACCAAACTTATCAAAGAAGTACAGGGCAGCCGTACCATTAATCGTTAGCTCGATACCGAAGCAAGCAGCATAGATAAAGAAGAGAGCAATAACCCGCTTATCCTTGATGGCTTCCATAAAGGTGCCATTTGTATCCTTAGCTTCAGGCATTTCACCCCGTGCGCGCAACTCTGTGTAGTTCCCATCCGGAGCATCTTGAGTCAAGAACCAGTAAGCAGCAGCCGTCACGAGCATGGCCAAACCAGGGACGACCATTGCCACTCGCCAACCAATTGCCGCAGGCACAAAGGTCAGTACGGCAGCCAAGATGAGAGGCATAACGGCTTGAGTCACACCACCGCCCAAGTTTCCCCACCCGGCAGTTGTCGCATTGGCGGTGCCCACAATGTTGGGGGCAAACATAACGCTGGTGTGATACTGAGTAATTACAAATGAGGCGCCAATAACGCCAATGAGAACACGGGCAATAATGAACTGGGTTGGCGTCTGGGAAAGACCGATGAGCATAACAGGCAGCGAACCAAGAATCAGCAGCCCTGTGTATACCTTACGTGAGCCAAATCGAGTACACATGGGACCGATAAGCAAGCGAGCAATAATGGTGAGTGACACGGCAGCAATTACCGAGTTTCCAACCTGCGCAGGCGTCAAACCGATGGTCGCAATCACACCATTGTCCCCTTTCATAAGAGGAACAATACCAAACCAGCCGAAAAAGCAGAGAAAGAAGGCAAACCAAGTAACGTGGAATGCCCGCATCGGAGGAGTGCTAAAGCTAAATAAGTCGATCTTAGTCGCTTTATTCTTAAAATCCATTGCTTCAATTCCTTTCCGTGATCCTTTGTAGAAGATTTCTTGTAGAATGTGTTTTGTAGAATATGCGTGGTGTAGAAATAGTGCACTTGTTGGCTGGAATGCCTACTCTATGATTAAATCACAGATGCAGAGCACTCACAATGAGTACGCCTAAGCTTGGCACGGGGCATGCCAGAACTCACTACAACCTAATGTTTTTGACTAAAGTCGAGGCAAACAAGCAGCATTGACATTCATTCAGTATAATGACAATAAGGAAGAGTGAAAGAGTCAATATGGACAAAACAGCATAATTTAGATAGTGCAAAATGTACATCGATTTGTCGATCGTCAAATTTTTTGATGTTTTATAAGGAATTATGACAGCGAGACAAATGATTTTGTTGTGCGATGTGCACATGGGCGAGGTGTTGCAAGCGGTAGATATACTTCGCCTGAAAAGTCTTGCCAAGACTTCAGTCCCATCCCTTCTGGGAAATTCCAGAAAACGAGGGCGGAACTTTTCTGGCCAACTACAGTTGGGTAGTCACATCGGTTGGTATGATGAATGCATTGATATGCATCTGGAGTTCTCAGAATTGAAAGATGCAATCTGTCCAATGGCATACCTTGGCAGATGCTACCAGGGGCCAGGTGAATGGGATATGGCGATTACGTAAATTGTAGAGAAGGCGACCGAGGTATGCCAAGTAAGGCTGTCAGCAGGAGTCAGGCAATGAGCAGAAAGTGTTGTCGGAGCATTCGCCAAACCAGGTCATATAGGTCGGTGACATTGTTAGGGGCTTGGCGTTTCGGTATATCATTATCAACAGATTTGAGAGATTCCTCAGATTTTACAGATAATGGGGGGAGAGAAAGCAATCTGAGGAATCTGTTGGCGAAGATCTATAGATCGATTTCTAAATAGACGAATCCCTCGTTTTCCTTTATCGGATATGTAGTCAGCTGAAATTCTTCTTGACCCCCCATATGCTTCCCTGTACGCAAACAAAAACTGTTTTTGTGCAGTGGACAAGCAATCTTGGGTGTACCCTGAGCATCACCAATCAGGCCACGAGCTAATACCATCCGTTGCTCATGAGGGCACAAATTTTGTACAGCATACCATTCGTCTTTATTGAAATTGAAAATTGCAATCTGTTCATCACCAATTTTGACACAGCCGCCTCTATTGTCGACGAAATCCTTGCTTTGGGCTACCTTTACCCACTGTTTCATTCGGTAATTTCCTTTAGTTTAGGCAGTGATAGGTAAGCAGGTTTGCAGGTGAGCGGTCAGGGGCAGAATCTATCCTTGCCACTTACCACTTGCCCTACACCGGCTGGGGTTGTCCACGGACTAAATCAAACTGAATTGTCGGATCGGGTTCTTCTACATTGATAAATGGACGGAAGCGGGTGAGCATTTCTGGCGTTTCAGTGGTCTTTTTCCACTCACAAACGTAGGTGTCAACGATGTGCTGCATCTCTCGCTCCAACTCTACTGCAAGACCGAGCGAATCGTCAACGACAACCTCCTTCACCTTCTCCATTCCGCCCGGCAGCTTGTTAAGCCAAGTTGCCGTTCGGGTCAGCTTGTCGGCTGTGCGTACATAGTACATTAAGAAGCGATCGATATAACGAATTAGGATCTCTTCATCAATGTCAGTGGCCAATAGCTGGGCGTGTTGTGGTTTCATTCCACCATTACCACAGACGTAGAGGTTCCATCCATTTTCGGTAGCAATGATGCCTACATCTTTGCCTTGTGCCTCGGCGCATTCTCGGGCACAGCCAGATACGGCCATCTTTAGCTTATGGGGAGCACGTAGACCTTTATAGCGGCTCTCAACCCGTATGGCTAAGCTTGTCGAATCCTGAACACCAAAGCGACACCAAGAGGAACCCACGCAAGACTTGACCGTGCGTAACGCTTTGGCATAAGCATGACCTGATTCTAACCCCACTTCACCCAGACGGGACCATATTTTGGGCAAATCCTCCAAACGAGCGCCAAAGAGGTCAATCCGTTGACCACCTGTGATCTTCGTGTATAGCGAAAATTCCTTGGCTACTTCGCCCATGCGAATCAGTTGTTCAGGCGTGATCTCTCCCCCTGGTACTCTTGGGATAACCGAGTACGTACCATTTTTCTGCATGTTTGCCAGATAAAAGTCATTGGTGTCTTGGATTGTCTGGTGCTCCATGACGTACTCATTCCAGTAGCTGGCCAATATTGAAGCTACAGCTGGCTTACAGATCTCGCAACCCCGCCCTTGGCCATAGGTACCGAGCAGTTCATCAAATGTCTTCACGCGGGCAATTTTGACGATCTCCACCAGCTCTTGGCGAGTATAGGAGAAATGCTCACAAAGAGATTTATCAACAGTAATTCCTGCCCTTTCCAGTTCGATTGTGAGAATATCATTGAGTAGAGGAACACAACTGCCGCAGCCTGTACCCGCCTTTGTGCAGGCTTTAATTGTACCTACATCGTGGCAGCCCTCTTGAATATTTTGAACGATCGTGCCCTTGTAGACATTCTCGCAGCTACAGATCTGTGCCGTCTCTGGCAAGGCATCCACACCCACTCCCACGCCAGCTTGTCCGTTGGTCTCGCCACCTTGAACAATAAGCGATTCTGGTGATTCGGGTAGCTTCATCCGATTGAGGTACATCTGTAATAGATTCCCATAGTCGTCAGCGTTGCCAACTAGAATTGCGCCTTGGACCGTGTTCTCCTTGATGTCAAAGAACATCTTTTTATAAACCCCAGCGCGCGAATCCATGAAGACAACGGATTCAATGTTGTCTCCTGCGGGAGCAGTATTGCCTACGCTTGCTACGTCCACACCCATCAACTTCAATTTCGTCGACATGTCCGCGCTTGTAAAGCTGGCTTCTTCTTCAAGTAGATGAGCACAAGCCGTTTCTGCCATTCGGTATCCGGGTGCCACCAATCCGTAGATCATCTCTCTATGGAGCGCACATTCACCAATAGCGTAAATATCTGGATCAGAGGTTTGCATTGAATCATTCACGCAAATGCCACCTCGCGGGCCAATCGCCAAACCATACTCTTGCGCCAGCTCATCCCTAGGTCGAATGCCAGCGGAGACGACGATCATGTCCACCTCAAGCTGGCTATCATCACTAAAACGCATGGCCGTGACAGAGCTATTACCTGCAATCTCTTGGGTCGCCGTGTTGGTCAAAACATTGACATTGAGATCTTCAATCTTTCGCTGTAAAAAGGCTGAGCCTTGCTGATCGACTTGCCTAGGCATAAGATAGGGTGCGAACTCAACAACGCTGGTCTCTAACTTCAGGTTGACGAGTGCATTGGCCGCTTCCAAACCGAGCAATCCGCCGCCGATTACCGCCGCTGATTTGCAGCGATTGCTGTAGTCGATGATCTGATCCAGGTCCTCAATCGTGCGGTAGACGAAGACGCCTTCTTTTTCTATGCCAGGGATCGGCGGAACAAAGGGGTATGAACCGGTGGCCAATACAAGTTTATCGTAGCTCATCTCTCGACCCTGCTTTGAGCGTACACTCTTGCTTGCGGAATTGATTGCGATAACTGCATCGTTTAGGTAGAGTTCAACATGCTTTTCCTCATACCAGGAGAGTGCGGCTAATGTCAGATCATCTACTGTGCTGCCAGAAAAGTAGGTGCTGAGCTTGACTCGATCATAAGCAGGACGGGGTTCTTCGCAGAAGGTAATGATCTGATAGCGACCATCTGTGTCCTGTTCGGTAAGCTTCTCAATAAATTTGTAGCCAACCATCCCATTTCCGACCACGATCAATTTCAATTTGTCTGCCATATACTGGTGATTCCCTTATCGTGTGCCTTGATCCTGTAATATAGATTGCAATGTCACTCTGTCTGGATGCAGTGCCGCTTTGAGGTCGTTACCGAACTGCTGGGGACGAAACCGAAGAGTGTCATTAAGATTACGATCTACCGTGTATGCCTGTGTATAGCCGAGCAGATATATTCTGCATGAAGCACACGTCAAATATATAGTCAATAGTAACGATTTTGCAATCTAAAAACTTGGGCATGATATACAACGAAATAGCATAAATGGGACCTTTGCTCAAATAATCGTGCATAAGGACTAATCAGAAAGGGCATCCATCTGTGCGCATTTGACAAGTGGCAATAAAAAGTTAAAATTGAGCTTTGACGAGGTGTATACTACGGTTGGACATGGATGAGAATATGTCGATAGCATATTCAGGAGAGAACATCATTTCGTCGATGCCAGAACGCAAGTATACCAGAAATGAGGGATTGCTATGAATCAATATGGTATGGGATTCCAAATGTTGATGTCAACATTGTTTACGGCATCAATTGCTGTCGGTATCTGTGCAATCGCGTCGGGACGACGTTTGATGGCTATTCAGGATCTTTGTCTTGCCCTAACGGTTGTTGTCTTGCTACCATTAACGCTCTTTGGAGCCATTTACGAGCAGGAGATGTTGCTGATCACCGTGTTGCTCGGAGGTCTTCTCGCCTTTGGCACCTATTTATGGATTAGCACTGAAGATGGCGCAGATTAAGAAGGAACCATTCTGCATATGCGATTTAGTTTGCGCCTTAACAACGATTTGGCCGTTGACGAATATATTATTTTGGCTCAGGCTGCCGAAAAAGCTGGATTTGATCAGTTTTGGGTATCCAACGATCTCTTTTTGCGAAGCGGACCGGTCATTTTGGCTGCTTTGGCCCAATCGACTCATACAATTGAGATTGGGAGCTGTATTTTCAACCCGTATACCATCAACCCTGCTGAGATTGCTATGTTGGCTGCCACGTTAGATGAATTGAGTGGTAACCGCTTTAACTTGGGGCTTGCTGCTGGGGCTAAAGACTTTTTAGAGTGGGTAGGCATTAGACAAGAAAAGCCATTGAACGCTATGCGAGAGTCAGTTGAGGCGATTCGGCATCTATTGAGCGGCGAGCGAGCCGAACCCGACGGGCGCTTCTTACCGTGGACGAACGAAGCCTACCTGCGCTTTGAAGCCCCCCGGATCACACCAATTTATATTGGGGCGTTGGGTCCCAATATGCTTGCCCTCGCCGGGGAAATTGCTGATGGTGTGCTGCCTCTTCTCTTTCCGCCGGAACACTATTTTGGCGTGCTTCCCTACGTGCAGAAGGGGGCTAAATTGCGAGCCAATCATCTGTCCAATCTGGATTTGGCTGCCTGTATTTGGGTCTCCTTGGATGAAGATTATGACGCTGCCCGCCATGTCTTGGCCAAAAAGGTAGCTTACTATGGCCCGTCCCTAAGCCCACTGATTATGGAGCGCTTGGGCGTATCGCCCGCAGACTTTGGACCGATCAAGCAAGCGCTTATGGTGGAACAAAATGAGCAAAAGGCCTTGGCGCTGGTCGATGAACGGATGATGCGGGTTGGTGTGGTGGGTACAGCTCATCACGTAATTGAACGCTTAGAGAAATTAGTTGATGCCGGTGTACAGCATTTGAGCTTTGGACCACCGTTAGGCCCGAACCCCCTGAATGCCATCGCCTTACTGGGTAAGGTGATTGAGCGATTTACGAGGTGAACCCTGACTCTCTCGTCTGGTTACATTTTGGACAACCCAGGAGGGAAGGGGTATAGTACTTCCCATGCTGCAGACACGTCCAATCTGGTGGGGCGGGTTATCACACCGAATCTACACCGTAATCGTCTTTATCATTTTAGCATCGTTGGATAATGCGGCTAGGGCTGTCTTTCCTCCGCTCTACGCGGTCATCTCGGCAGACTTACAGGTGCCTGAATCCTGGCTCGGTTTTATCTCCGCCGTTACCATTATTGTGGTAGCTGCCACGTCACTTCTTTGGGGCTTTTGGGGCGACCGCAACAGCCGCAAGGCACTTCTTCTCTATGGTACCCTAATATGGAGCCTTGCTATGCTGATGATTAGCATGGCAACAAGCTATACCCAACTGCTCATTTTTCAACTCATCACGGCCATCGGTATTGGTTGTATCGCGTCCATTGGCTTTAGCGTTGTCAACGACTTGATTCCGCCTCGCCGCCGCGGGCTACTCTTGAGCTTTTGGGGGCTTTCCCAGGCTGGAGGTGGCGGTTTTGGCGCCCTGACGGGAAGCATGTTGGGGGCATCAAACTGGCGACTTCCCTTCGCTGTCGTGTCCATGGCAGGGTTTGGGTTTGCCTTTCTCTACTTTTTGAGCTATGAACCCCGTCGTGGACAGTCTGAACCAGAGCTGGCCCATATCTTTGAAGCTGGTGAACGCTATGGGCGGCGAATACGGCTGTCGGACATCCGTCAGATCTTGGCCATTCGATCGAATCGATGGTTGATTTTGCAGGGGCTTATGTCAACCATTGCCTACGGTTCATTAGTATGGATGCCCCGCTTGTTCATTAGTCGGCTGGAGGCCCTTGGCTATAGCCTGGAGACAGCCACGGTTTCAGGAAATCTGCTGGCTGTTCTCTTTCAACTGGGATTATATGGCGCGGTGTTCGGTGGCCTATGGGGAGATTGGTGGCAGCAACGTAACCCATCTGCTAGGGCATGGATTTGCACGATTTCAGCCCTTGTTGGGATGCCAATTCTAACATCCTTTTTCTTTATTCCTCTGCCGGAATTCTATCTTCCTGCGGATGCTAGCACAGTAACCCTCGTCCAACATACCTTGATGAGTCCGTTTACCAATCCATGGGTGGGCGCCGCGTTTTTAATCTCCATGCTCAGTTTTGCCACTTTGGCATTGGATAATCCCAACCGCTCAGCTCTGCTCAGTGATCTCAATCAGCCTGAACACCGGAGTACAATTGCTGGCTTCAGCACGCTTCTGCTAGGTGTGGGGTTAGGTCTTGGCAGCGGGCTGGCTGGCGTTGCGCAAACGGTGTTAACCAGCTGGTTTTTGCCCCCATGGAACTATGCTCTGGGATTAGCCCTCTTTCAACTCTTCTTTCTTCCTGCTGGATACTTTTACTATTTGGCTACTCGTTCTACGCCGGGCGATTTAGCGAATGCCCGAGCTATATTAAAGCGTCGAGGTGAACAAAACTTGGAGGAACGGATGGCTGACGAAAGCACGTTGGTGACGACAGGCACTTAGGATCGAGAATTTAATAAAACGTAATGGAAGATCTCTCGGGTACTCGAGATGACAGGACCGAAGTTTTGGGTTTTATTTGTTCTTGATTCCTTAAATTCTATGCACCGTCATAACGGAAAATGATGTCTGGATATCTATAGCGATTGGATCATCTCCATCCGATTGCCAAATGGATCGCGAAACTCAAAGCGATCATATCCTGGAATAGGCACGCTCTCTAGCATCTGTACATTGGCCTGAGATAACTTCTCCCGCCAAAAGGCCAAATCCGACACGTGATAAGCAAGATGGGCTTTGGTCATAGTACGCTCAATGCCATCCTCTGTGCCAATGTGGATCTCCTGGGAACCAAGCTGAAGCCAAAACCCACCACGGCCCTGAAGCGCCGGGGGCTTTTCAATCTCTTTCAGCCCAAGGCGATTACAGTAGAATTGGCGAGCGACGTCTTCCATACCGATGGGTATGGTAATTTGAGCATGATGAAGTTTGATGATCATGTGAGTTAAACTATAGTGTATATACTAGGCAAGTGGTGACTAACTATTTACTAGTATGCCGACACGTTTTGCACAGGGATGAAGAAAGACGTTCCCATCATGGGGCGCATCGGCCATTTCGGCTGTCAGGTCCTGACCAGGCCAATGCAAATTTTCATGGATGCCTCGCCGCCATTTAGGACAATCCGTCACGTCATATACAATCCCCTCATAGGCTACATACATTGGGTAGCCCCGTTCACCGATGTAGTTCCGTAACTGCTGCTCTGTAAAGGTTTTTTCTGATGATGGTTGACTCATGATAGATCGATCATTCAATGGGCGCAACGATGAGATGCGTGGCCATTTCGTGGGCAATGGCGTGGTGAACATTATTCACTTCGAGCAGTAGTGGGCCTTGAAAGGGCGCCCGTTCGATAATCGTGACAATTGCATTAGGCAGCAAATCGAGTGTGCCTAGATAGGCTAGCCGCTCGGGCTCTTGGATCAGAACTCGAATCAATCGATACACCCGCCCAATTTGGGCTTGATCCAGAGGCGTTCCCTGAACTGGATCCACATGACCTTCCCTTGTGGGAATGGGATCGCCGTGGGGATCAAGGGTTGGGTTTCCCAGTGCATCCGCAATGGCATCCTCAAACGATTCGCTGATGACATGTTCCAATCGATCGGCTTCGGCGTGGACTTCCTCTAGCGGAATGTTGAGAATTTGGTGCAGATATAGCTCAAGCAGTCGATGGTGGCGCAGCACCTCCAGTGCGACTTTTTGCCCTGCATCCGTGAGTTTGATACTCTGATAGGGCGTGTGAGTAACCAGCTTCAATTCGGCCAGCTTCTTGACCATATTGGTGGCAGAAGCTGGGGTAACGCCCAACTGATTTGACAAGGTTGAGTTGCTTACCTTTGAGCCACGATTGGCCAGAATGTAGATTGTCTTTAAGTAATCTTCATGGGCCGCCGTTAAATACTCTCGTAAATTGGAATCCGGTTGTTCTGAGCTTTCAACTGTCATGTTCTTTGTCATTTTATGAAAGGGAGCACACTATTCAAAGCATATATAGATAGCCAGATACAATGCTTGTACCCGTGAAGATGGGAAGCTCTTCCTCATACAGGCAGGACTTGTCGCCGCAAAGACGAAGATCGCCTCCCATTTAGACAAAAGTCAGGCTTTAGCTGGACGAAAGTCGGGACAATATCCACTATCCTATTACAGTGTTCGACAAATATTGCTACTTTAGCCGTGGCCCGTCCATTTTGGGCGGGTAAGGTGGCGTAATCGATCTGTTCCAAGGTTAAATTCACGGATTCTTGACGTTCACCGCCCTGCAAGGACGGTCTACCACTGGCCCATCCTAGTGTTGCAAAACTCAACATACAGTGTACTAGGGCTTTAGATAACCTATCCTAACAGGCGTTATGAACCGTGTCAAAAGTTTGTTTAATCTGTGCAACTCTGAGCGGACAAAGATGAGAAAGAGAGTCACATATGACCCCTATTACGATTCTCATCGTTGCTTAACCCCACAATTCTATAACTGGAGTATACTGTAACCTGAGTATACTGCAACTGGACGACCACACATTAAAGGAAAAAATGGGAAAATGAAGATCCGAATGACAGCTTTATTGGTTACCTTGCTACTTATTCCAACCTTGCTTTTAGGTTGCGACTTATCGTCAGCCACGAATAGCGAGGAGCCGACCAGTCCATCGAGCGAAGACTCAGAAACCTCGTCAACATCCACAGAAGAATCAAGTGATGCAGCAGAAGACGCGAGCAATACTGCCGAAGCGACTGCCCAGCCCGCTGAGGAGAATACAGACACGTCGGAAACGTCCTCCGAAACTCAGGCAGAGACAAATTTAGGACAATCGTCGCTCCTTGATATCTATGCTATGTCTTTACAGCAGCAGGAAACAGAAGCCTTTGCACGAGCAGTGGAACGGCTGGGGCTGGTTGATAGATTGCAGAACGAAGGACCTTTTACGGCATTTATTCCTTCCACCAATGCTTTTGCCAGGTTACCAGATGAAGTAAGGGAGAATGATGAGCAGCTCATGGAGGTTATTCTCTTCCATCTGGTAGAAGATACCATCACGACCGAACGCCTCTTCAGCGAATCCTCCGCTACCTCACTTCTTGGAGAAGAGCTGACATTTTGGAGCACACAAACTGGAGCTGTTGTCCAAAATGCCAACGTGCTAGGGGTAACGGATCAGGTGAGCAATGGCATGTTTTACATCGTGGATAATGTGATGCTCCCAGTCAATCTGGCAGAATACGGCATCGAATCGATTCAGTTTGAAGGCGAAGAGAGCTTTGCTACCCTTGGTAATCTACACATTGACCTGGGGGTCCGTTCACCCCAACCATACAACAGCCTTCCTCCTACATCAGGCCCCCATTATCCTAGTATTGTAGGGTGGACCATCTATGAAGAGCCAATTCGGTATGAGCACCTAGTTCATAATCTGGAAGATGGAGGCGTGGTTCTTTACTATCAGTGTGAAGAGGATTGCCCCGAGCTAGTCGAGCAGCTTACGAGTTTAATTCAGCCTTACATAGATGAAGGCCGACATGTCGTTTTAGCACCAAATGATCCTTCTTGGACTGTAGGTGACGATTCAACATTGCATCAAGATTTGGGCGCGCCAATTGCCATTACAGCCTGGCAAAAACTATTAAAACTAGACGAGTTTGACGCCGAGCGACTTGCAGAATTTATTGAGGCGTATGAAGGAATTGATCATCACGCAAGGTATTAAGATTGGCGGCCGGTAGGTGGGGGCTGGCCGCTGGTGTGACTTAGTTCCCAGGCTTTCCTAAAGCTGGTCTCTAATATCTACGCAGAGGCGTTCGCAAAGATCCAGAAATTTGGGCTTCCATTCTCGATGGAGGTCCATGGGGTTGCGCCAATAGAGAGTAGGCGCATCGCTTAGTAATTTGTCAAGATTCTCCGATGGATCATTGACCACGTCCAACTGGAGGCTCTGTCGCATGAGGTGGCCTTGTAGTAAAGCAATCGGTGGAACCCGCTCTACAACTTCATCCCGCCAGCGAACTACTTCCCTGAAGAAGATGCGCCGTGAGTGGTATCGACGATGGGCATTGGGCGCAGACAAAACCAGCTGATGCCAAAATTCTGCATTTTCAAAACGGCGGGCAGAGCGTTCGATAGGAAGTTGGTAGAGTTCTGAAAGAGTATATGCCGCCGAGTCAAGCAGTGTCTTACAAGCACTTAGATAGCCGGCCATATATGAGCGCATCAAAATTGCCCCTTTATTGGCATCCGAATTGGCGTGCCCCGTCAAGGCTTCAATATCAGCGTTGCTGCTTGCTCCAACAGCAAATCCGTCCCCTCGTCCGCGGGCATCATTGAGTAAAAAAGCATATAACTCAACATCAGCCATACGGCTACAGATAATTTCAGCAAGCATCAAGGAACGATTGAGATATGCCTCCAAAATCGTCGAAAAGTGTCGATCAAAGGCCTCATCTAACAAAAAGAAGCAGTTTGGGACAGGTTCATCGGATAAATTATAGGCTGTCCTCTCATAAAATAGGGTTTTCATTACGTTCTGGCTTTCTATCTCTTTGGCTCGACAGGAATTCTCTGTTTAGGTCAATAGTGCTTGTTACAGGGCGCAGTTACTTCACCCACGCCCGCTTCGTAGCCAATAGGTGTGAAGTACCACGCCAGTTATTAAACCCACCGCCAATTTCACAGGCCATGGCAGGCCACTTGGGCTGATAAATCCTTCGATTATACCAGCGATAATCAACAGTGGGATGCAGCCCAAGATCAACTGGACACTGACCTTTCCACGCTCCACAATAGCTTGCCAACGTGGAAGTAGGCCAGGACGGAGTAAGCCATCTCCCAGGTAAAGACCGGCACCGCCAGCCAGCATAATGACGCTTAGTTCAATAAAGCCATGACCAACGACAAACTCGGCCAACCCACCACTTAGACTATGGAATTGGAGAAGGCCAAAGATTGCACCCAAGTGGATGCCGTTGAAGATCATCACCCACGCAGTCATCAATCCAGCCAGAATTCCGCCGGCAAAGGCCAGGAACGAGACCTGAATGTTATTGGTCATAATCACTGCTGACATGGCGGAACGCACTTGAGGTTCAATATCAACCCACAGTTCACCCTCCTCTACCTGGCGCACCAAAGGTCCAATCTGATCCCCTTCAAAGAGGTAGATGGTATCGGGCTTATTCCAAACGACCAAGAAAGCGATCACTGCTGGGAAGATGAACAGAAGCGTTGCCGTGATGGTGTAAGGAAGTATGTCGCGGTATAATTGAGGGAATGTAGTGCGGAAGAATGCCACAAGTTGATTGCGCTGCAGCGGTTCACTCTGATAAATCTGTCCATGTGCTCTAGCAACCAACTGATTCAGGTAGCCAGTGATGCGATGTCGAGGAAACTCACGACGAGCTAGTGCCAAATCTGACGTTGACATACGGTAAAGGCGACCTAGAGCGTCGAGCTCGTCTTTGCTCAATCGATTGTTGGTGAGCTTCTGCTCCTTATCTAGCAGAGATTCCAGCGATTGCCATGTACTCTGCCCTTTTTGTAAAAAGTGATCAAGATTCATGATAACAGAAAATTCAAATCCTTTTGGCTATTTAAACGAACAGTATACCATTGAAACACCAGAAAATGTAACCTTCCAATATGACGTCGCTGGAATTGGTAGCCGTTTCATTGGCGCATTGCTTGATATGGTAATCCTTTCCCTGGCACTCATGCTTCTTAATGTTGTGGCCTTTTTGCTCCTAGCCCTGTTGCAACCACAGCTTTTTGACCCTATCGAGTTATTGCAAAGCTCTGCCGAGGAGATGTGGGGTGTTGGGATCGTCGTTGCCCTGGCGGCATTGTTCAATTTTATCCTGTTTTGGGGATACTTTATTCTCTTTGAACTGATATGGAATGGTCAAACGCCAGGGAAACGGTTGGCTGGTACCCGGGTGATTCGTATGGATGGAAACCCCATCGGCCTTTTAGAAAATATTATTCGTAATTTGGTGCGTATCATAGACTTTATGCCATCCGGATATGGACTAGGGCTTGTTGTTATGTTCTGCAATCCCCATGCTCGTCGCTTGGGTGACTATGCTGCCGGTACGCTGGTCATTCGAGAGAAGGGGGACCAATCCTTTGACGACTTTCTCAAAGGACCGAGCAATGAACTCCCAGCCATAATCGATAGTACGACTGGGCTTTCTGCCGCCATGAGTGCTCCCCCGGCGGCTGTTGACCCACTGCGAGAGCGCTTTGCCACTATTCAGCAGCTTTCCGCCAGTGACTTTGAATTGATCTCAGACACGCTGCATCGCCATCAATCTAACCCTGTTGCATCGGGTCTGCTGGGGCGGCTGGCTAAGGCAATGGCGAATAAACTCGACATGGAACCACCGGACACAATTGCTCCCAGCACAACCGTTCAATTTCTGAAGGATGTGGCCGAAGCCTACCGCCGATATCATCGGTAGGTCAGTAAGTCGGTAGGCTGGTAAGTTAAGTCGTATTGACCTGTCGTTTCGAGGAGAAACGACGAGAAATCTTGTGGGTTCCCAGATGAAATATCAAGATCCCATGCGTAGCGAGAGATGACATAATCCACCATCCACTCCCAAAAGGAAAAACAATGCTCGAACAAGCGAAAGAGATTCATCAAAACCTGATCGATTGGCGACGCAACATACATATGTATCCTGAGCTTGGGTTTGAAGAGACCGAAACGGCTAGATTGGTGACCCAAAGATTGGAAGAGATGGGACTTGAGGCCCAGACAGGTGTAGGCAAGACAGGTGTCATTGGATATTTGGGGAGGGAACGCCCGTCATTGGTATCCGTGCAGATATGGATGCGTTGCCGATCCAGGAGGAGAATGATGTGCCGTATGCATCCCAAACGCCCGGGTTGATGCATGCTTGCGGTCATGATGCCCATACAGCCATGTTGTTGGGGGCAGCAAAACTACTTTCTGAGATGGATGATCGCCCACCTGGTCAGATCCGCTTCTTTTTTCAACCGAGCGAAGAGCGCGCCGATGACGAAAACAAATCTGGTGCCGTCCGCATGATCGAAGAGGGCGCACTGGAAGAGACCGAAGCCGTCATTGCACTCCATGTTGTGAGCGAGAAGCTGTCAACACCATTCGCATCAATTCAGGTCCGATTACTGCGGCTGAGGATTCGTTTGCCATCACCATCTATGGTACAGGGGGTCATGGGGCATTCCCCCATATGGGAACCGACACAGCCCATATGCTGGCACAGGCCATCAATGCTATCAATGGCATTCGCGCCCGCCGAATCGATCCAACAAAGGCTGCGGCCATCTCCATCGGTTCGATCCACGGTGGAGCCGTCTCTAACGTCATTCCTAGCGAGATTTCGTTAACCGGGACTATGCGCACCTATGATTCAGAAGTTAGAGAACAGCTCAAAGAGGAGATGCAATCTGCACTAGGCGTTGTTCGTGCATTGGGCGGTGACTACAGCCTCGAATTTACCCCTGGTTATCCAGCCACCTACAACGAGCCAGGCCTCAGTCAGATGATAGAAGATACGGCCGTCGAAATGCTCGGTAAGGATGCGCTACTCGAGCCAATGAGCATAATGGGCGCAGAGGATTTTTCCTATATGACGCAGAAAGCACCCGGAGCCATGTTCTGGCTTGGAGCAAAATTAGATGAGAACAATCGCCCTCATCATACGCCAGTTTTTGATATTAACGAAGAGTGTTTGCCTACGGGGGCAGCAATGTTAGCGGAAGTGACCCGAAAATTAATGGAGCAAAACGCATAGAATGGTGCAGACAGTTGATGACCTTCTGCATATCTTAATCGAATCCTAACATGGCTCACTGTCATATTCTGATATACTCCAAGTATCGCTTGCGTGCAGTTTACTTATAATTGGAGGATTTTATGACAACACTAAATCGGCGTAAATTTCTTGGCCTCTCTACAGCGGGCGCAGTCTTGCTTGGCACAACTGGCTGCATCTCATTCTCAGACACAGCATCCAATACAGAGAATAGTTCCGTTTCTTTGGCTGAAGCCATTGCTGAATCCCCAACTGATAGCCAGGTCATTACTGACGAGTCGACACTCACTGCAAGGATAGCCCAAGCAGCTACTCATTTTCTGAATGGCCTTGACGGTGCTCAACTTGGAAAAGCGACCTACGAATTTTCGGGCGAGGAGCGCTTTCGCTGGCATTGGACCACACCCGGTCGATTCCCTCGCAATGGTTTGCCTCTACGAGAAATGGCCGAGGAGCAGAAGGTCCGAGCGCTTGATCTCTTGAAAGCTAGTCTATCCGATGTAGGTCTGGAAAAAGCACTCAACATCATGTCTCTACAGCAGGATTTGGGCAATGATCCAGAGCTATATTATGTGACGATCTTTGGCACACCAGACTCAGATGCTCCGTGGGGCTGGCGTTGGGAGGGCCATCACCTATCCCAACACTTTACGATTGCGGGTGATCAATTAGCAACGACCCCTTTCTTCCTTGGGGCATGGCCAACCAACACCGAGGCTGGTTTGCGCGCCATGCCTCGCGAAGAGGATGCTGGTCTGGAACTGGTCAACTCGCTTGGTAGTGATATGCTCAACGCGACAATTATTCAGCAAGACACGTTGCGGCAGCACGTAACGCAGAATGCTGCTCGCGTCAACCCGATCGAAACAAACGGACTCCTCTATGGCGACATGGGCAATCAGCAGCAGAAACTTGTAGAAGAAATTCTTCGAACGTACTTGGAAACTCAAACTGAGCATGTTGCCCAGCCAAGCCTAGCTCGCATTCAGGAGGCCGGATTTGAACAGATTCGTTTTGCCTGGGCAGGAAGTCGAGAATATCAAGCCCCCCAATACTACCGACTTCAGGGGGCCTCATTTCTGTTGGAGTTCGACAACTCGCGCAATGGTGGTACCCACATCCATTCGGTGTGGCGTGACTTTGAGCGTGATTTCGGCTACCATCTGCTATAGATTATTCGATTGAAAAAGAAGAAGCATCCAAAATCTGCTCTGTGCTTTCAGCTTCTGCGGTCATTTTTGCTTCACGAAAGATACGAACAGCCAAAATGCTGATAGGCCAAACCCTGATGTCGATACTGGAGGTAGGCCGTGACTTTTTCCTGCCACTCTGATTTTACTTCAGTACTCTGGTCTTCTTCATAAAAGCAGTGGATGGGTCGGGGTAGGTGGGGAAAGGAGAGGGTGAAATAGCTGTCGGGTTCTTTGAGTTTTCGAGTACCATTGACGTTGATTGTGGGCAGCTTATCTTTATATGCCGATGACTTCAATTGGCGTTGGGTGAGAAACGAGGTAATTTGAAGTTGGTTGGCCTGGGCCAAACGGTCAATCACGATGAGGGTATCATTGATTGAAATATCATGCGCCAGCTTGCGCCAGTCTCGAATGCGGTCAGGACGGGGAGGGGAATCAAGGTGCGAGCGTTTCTGTCCCAACATTTGGGCGGCTTCATCCAATCCAAGTTTATCCAAGGTGTACACAAATGGCTTGCGCCCCTCTCTGTGTTGAGTCCCGACATCTAAAGTTACGCGCAAAGGGATACGAGCCAGATAGCGGTGATGGTACAAAAGCTGAAGTCGACGTTGGCACTGGGTGCGCAAACTACGGGGTGTCTTTCCTGTATGAAACAACAAAGCTTCAATTTGGTGGGTGGTCAGGAGGCGATAGTGGATGAGGCGTACCAGAAGGTGGCGGTCACGGGAAGTCAAGTACATGCGAGGAGGCTCAGCCGCGCGCACGAACGAGGGCAAGCGTGCAACTAAGGGTAGGCATTTGGGTGGGAGTCTATCTGTTGGTAAATCTGAGTCAGGTTTCTGCTCTGACTGCCGAGTACCAGAATGGGGAATCCGTATGGGAAGAGCGGACGAACGCAGGCCGTTGGTGTGAGGAGTCGTAAGAGATTTGAAAACTATGATTGACGAAACGTTGCTAACAACGAATGGTCATATTCATGGTTATATGGTTATGGGCTGTGGCTCAAAACATCAGAGCGAATAAGTAGGGGACTGTGATTCCCTTAGCATGCATGGTATCAGGTTTGATCTGAGAAAAGGTTGAAAATCTCTTGAATCAGTATTTAGTTGTGGCATTGACTTGTTTTTCGGGAACGATTTCTGGGGTGAAATTGATCGTCAAACTCTGGGTGAAGGTATGGCTCATACAGCCCATATCTTAACCCATAAGCAAAAACAGAGATTACTTCATCTTCTATCTAGGGCGGCGTGTCGTCACGTATAACGGTAAACGTCACTACATTGCTGTTGTTAACCCAGTCGGTGACGATTATGGTGAAGGTGCTGGAGATGTTTTAGCCACCATCGATAGTATAGACGTAGCTGAATTCGGTCAGGTGCTATGTACTAATCATATCTATCCATACAAAATTGAATTAACTTAAGCACGTTACCTTCTGCTAAAAAACCAATATTGGGCTGAAGAAATCTAAACGCGAAAACTAATAAATCGTTATATCCTTGACTATTCTCACAGATCCATACGGTTTGAAGTTTCATTCCTATAAAGGGCAAACTCCAGGCCGGTTGAATGTAATCATTCGATTCATGGGTTGTAGGCGAATCAAGTACGCGAATTTCATCCGTGTCAATTAGTGGTTGTATGGTTATTAATTCGCTACCATCACCAAAAGCTAAAGATACTTCATCAAAAGATGCCTGAAGATTACCGAATTTTGAATTGCATGACACCATTACTTCAACAAGCGGTAGACCCACAGGGAATTTGTTACTTGTTACCATATCTCCCCTTCTTCTTTTTTGCTTGTTTTACAATTTTTATTGCTGTCTCTGCCGCTTGTTCGCCCTGCGCAGCGAGATTCGCAAGCTCGCCAACCGTTAGATCAACATAGTCAATATCAAGCTGATTGACTTGGCCTGCACCGCCACCGCGTAAACGAATAGCCTCTCTTGCACTCACGTCCTTTAAATCAACAAGTGTACCAATTTTTTTTGCGTCCCCCTTTCGTGAGTTTACATTCATTATGAACCAGCCACCGTCCTTGACCCACAAAGAACGTATGAGCCTCAGCAACAGTCAGATTGTACATCCACTGCTCGACAACCACAAGCTCTACTGACTCAACCGCGCCAGTCGTGCCATCCGCCTGCCAGATGAGATCGCCGATTTCTAGCTACCCCGCATCGGTCCATCCGCGCTCGTATTGACCAACCGCCAACCACGGACCACTCTCCAGCTCATAGAATGGATGCTCTGGGGTGGTGACAATCAGTTCACCGTCGATGGTGAGGTGGACGATGACTGGGTCGAGATGGGCCGTCGTCGCTGTGATTGGATACCAACCCATTTCCCCAGTTTCTTCGTTGTAGGCGTAGACGATGTCATCGACAAGAAGTTCGATGATGGGACGCAATCCGGTCTGGGTTAGGCTCCACGATAGATATCAGGCTAATAATAAGATGGGTCTGGTATTTCCGTCACAAATTTCTGAACATCTTCAACAATCATAGACTTCCATCCATATTGCCTAAACATCTGGGTAGCCCAGTAATGTGTGGCTTCATGTACAAACTTTTTATAATTATGAGTCGGTGAATGTGCCTCTATTTCTAATTGATAGCTATATTTTGAAAACTCAAGATTTATGTCATCTTCCAGATCGTGTTGGTCAAAAAAGTAGATGGATAGCCCTAAGCCACTGTATCTGAAAAACCTAAAAGTATTGGACCCAGGACATTCTTGGAAAGAAATTTGCCATAGTGCTGCTAGCTTAGATAGGGTAACTTTTGCGTTATCGGTAGAGTTGAAAAATATTTGCATTTGCCAGGACATAATAGATTCTCTTATTGTGCAGTTTCGACTAAATGGAAATCTTCGCCAATTATCTCAATCACATCAACCAATCCTCGGCTAATGCCAAACGCGCGGCCTATACCACGAGTAGCTTCATCCAAAGTCAGACCAGAGCTACGTGCATCAATTATTATATGTCTGGCTTGGCCTCCTTTTCTGATTGAGTTATTGACAACGTTTTTAATGCGATTTGAGGTCGCACCTGGGGCTAATGTTTTGTACTCTGTTAGAATGCCATCTATGTATCGATCTCCCTGACGGCCAGCGCCTTCAACACCTTCAAGAGGATTTATTTCGACTATCCTACCTTGATTTCGTAGAAAATCGTCAATGAGTTCTTCGTCACAACTATTGTGAACCAACCATTCTCCATACCCAACAAAGAAGGTGTTAGCCTCACTAACGGTAATATTATACATCCAACGCTCGACAGCAACCACCGCAAAGCTTTCAACATTGCCAGTAGAAGCATTTGAGTTAAGCACATCGTTACCTACGGACAGATTACCAGCCGCAACCCACCGCTCATCGACTTGACTAACCGCCAACCAAGGCGCGGCCTCCATGATCATGAAGGGGTGTTCGGGTGTCGTCTCAATGACTTCGCCATCGATTGTGAGGAGAACGATTTCGGGGTCGAGATGGGCGAAGGTAGCGGTAACTGGATACCAGCCAAATTTGCCTGTTTTTTCGTTATAGGCGTAGACAATATCGCCGACGATCAGATCGGCAATGGGGCGTAATCCGATATCAGTGAGGACGAGCGTATCTGAACTAAAGCTACAGCCCCCAGATAAGCCAAGTTTCTTAAGTCCGGTTTCAAATGCTTCCGGCCCATATTTTTCGACAAGTTCCCCAGCCTTCTTGCCAACAAGCTCAGAACCGACACTAATGATAAAGTCCTGCAGGGCTTGCTCAACTGTATAATCGTCGCCCAATTCGGCAAAGTTGATCAACACATCGCCAACCGCAACCGCAGCCGATTTCGCCAACCCACTCCCCGGCATGAGGCCAGTCGCCCCAGCCCACGCTACTTGACTCCAACTGATCTCGCCGATGGCTTGGTCTATGCTGGTAATTTCGGGGTCAAAGTAGTAGGAGAAGGCAGCCTGTACCATCGCATCGACTGCGGCTTCGGTTCCGGCTTTGAGCAGCCACGGCAGGAAGGCGAAGTTGCCTGAACTATCTTGGTATGTAAGCGGGTTGTTTTTGACGTAGCCGTAGCGATTCCAATCTTGGCTGCTGGTCAAGTCGGGAATTAGCGTATCAGGCGAGATGAAGCGACCGATACGGGGCGAATAGAAGCGGGCGTTGTAGTCGATTAAGCCAAAGCCAGCGTCCAATCGTTGACCCGTAAACGCCCAATCCGTGACCTGCGTTCCGCCAGAGAACCGCTCTTCGCCAAACGGATAGTACCTTTTCTCCGAGACAACCTCTCCATTTTCATCAGTCGTCAAACTTGTCGAACCCAAATGGTCGCTATGCAGATAAAAGACCCCATCCCCATTCCGCATCGCGACCCTATCTGCACCAAGATAATAATATTTGGTTACACTGTTTGGGGTAGCGGAATCGGAAGAATCATTTCGGTTGCTAACTTTATCAGTCGCGGAGAAGGTGAAGAGGTGTTCAACATCTTGAGTACCAGGATAGATCATCGATCCAGTACAATCGGTAGACAATGGCTGTTCGGAACCATCTCCGACTTTGACGGCCACTGAGCAACTCTCTAAACCAGATTGCTTATCACTCGCAGCCCACGAGAGGGTAATATCGAGGCCGCTACTCTGAGCAGATATAGTGACTGTAGGTGACACAATATCCCGAATCACTGGAATACCGCTGGTAGTAGTGTTTGCTGCTCTATCCGTTGCTGTGATTGTTAAGGTGCTGCTGTAGGTGCTGGAAGAATCGAATGTGTATTCGTAGATCTATAGATATCAGCTACTTGGGTTATAAGGGATTGCGGGCACCAAATGGCACTTTCACAAGAGTTTGATCTTCCTGAAGGTAATATCCTTGCTTACAAGGAGTGCTAGACAACATCTCAACCAAATCTTGTTCTGCAATAGTTTTTATATGTTCATCGCCAACAATTCGTCGAAGTTCGGGTGATGCTTGCTCAAAATACCAGTCGATACCCTTAAATTCCTTTTTTCGCAGATATGAAATGAGTTTACTCATTCGAGTTCCCATCAGCACCCATTCTTGGAGAAATCCCTCAAAAGGTAACATACGTGCGATGTTATGTTTAGAGGATGGCGGCACTGAATTAAGATGGTAGAGTATGAATTCTCCCATTGGTTTGAGTTTAATAGACGCATATTGACCATCAATTTCGCCTTTGGATTCATTGCCTTCTGAAAGTACATTGATAGATACAGGAATAGTATTAATATCGGTCCAGAGTTCAGGTGGCCATAATTCCTCACCTAGGTAGTGAATTGATAACGAGCCATTTGGGGTCTGAGGATCTATCACATTGCCCTCGCTAATCGCTTGATCAAGCTCTGCCAAATTAATAGCTAATTCTTGTTCACTGTATAGTCGATTCCCTATGAAAATGAGAAAGCAGATCTGAACTTGGTTATTTATATTCATTATTGACACCCCGCCACTGGACATGGAACAAAATTTTGTATGAGGCCATCGCCATCAACTACTGCACTATACCATTTACCACCAACCTCTTGCACATGTCGGTAGCCACCTCCGCTAAGTAGTTCGCCTGGAGCTTTTAGAGTCTCTTGAAGAAGCCCAATAACATCTTCTACATCCAGGACAGCATCAAATGCCGAGTTTCTTGAGCGAAACGGGCGACCTATGTGTTGCCATGCACCCCAGAATGTTGGATGGTGACGCGTCAGAATATGCCCTAAACGTTCTTTGGTTAAAGTAACTACATTTCCTGCAGAACTCGTGAGTGTTCGGTTATTAGCCCCTTTCAGAGCATTATCTAACACGTGGCGTGGTACAGTAGATAAACCAAGTAACTCATCTCCATGCTGTACCAATCGACGCGATGCACGATTTGTCGCTAGTGTGACTGTGCCTAATGGCACCAAACCCATCCCTATTATGTTGTGAGATTGTGCTTGAGCCCATTCTTCCTGAGTTGGAGGAGTAACTGTATTAGTATTAGTATCAACACTACATCCAAAGATAAAAGTACACTCCAACCACCTGACGATATCTTGAGCTTTATCAACGATCAAGGTACTTTCATCACTTCCATAGGTATAGCTTTCACTTCCGCACCAAAAGCAAGTTAGTTGGTTTACAGGAATCGTATTTCCTGTTGGGTCGGTGTATTTGAGAGGATTTCCGCGAACCATCATGTACCGATTCCAGTCCTGGCTGAAAGTTGGCTCAGGGATAATTGTGTCTGGGCTGATAAATTTACCCAATCTGGGACTGTAGTAGCGGGCCTGATAGTCCATTAGATCAAAACCGAACTCAATTCTCTGCCCTGTGAACGAGATGTCAGTTGCTTGGTTTCCATCCTTAAACCGCTCTTCACCATACGGATAGTATCTTTTTTCGGAGGCGATTTGCCCACTGTTAGTGGTTACTAAGATCGTTGAACCCAGATGATCTCCATGCAGGTAAAGTACGCCATTGCCATTCCGCATTGCGACCCGATCAGCACCGAGATAATAGTATTTGGTGGCGCTATCGGGCGTAACACTTGCGGATGCATTACTCTCATTGCTGACCTTGTCGAAAACGGTCAGCTTGAAGACGTGGGCCACGTCCTGTACGCCGGGATAAACTATTTCCCCCGCACATTCTGTGGACAGTTCAGTACTCACGCCATCGACTTCAACGCGCAGCGAACAACTTTCTAGCCCAGACGATTCATCCGCTGCTGACCAGGAAACTGTGATATCCAAACCACTACTTTGCGCGGATACTTCTACCGCTGGCCCATCTTCATCCTCAATAATGGCGATGCCGCTGACGGTGGTATTGGCCGCTCTATCGGTAGCTGTAATTGTTAAGGTGCTGCTGTATATGCTGGCGGTTGTGAACGTGTACTTGTGAGCTAACGTTACGCTTGGCAGACCACCCAGCGAGTCTATTCTACCCGCGCTGGTCGCATCCCCAAACTCAACTGTATCCAGATCTGCCAACGGCGTGCTAACCTGCGCGGTTACAGTGTACGTTCCATCGCCATGACCAAAGTACATGGTATTGCTTATCACTTCACCAAAAGGCTCGGTGGTTGTTACGTCGAGAAGAACCGTTGGATCGGTGTCGGCAACAACTAAAGTATTTGTAGCAGTGGCCGTGTTACCCAGTTGGTCGGTGGCGCTGAACGTCAATCCGTAAACCGCTTCGGACAGGGTGCCCGGTCTGGTGGCGGTCCATCTACTGCCAACGTCGAGCAAATCGTGAACCGATGTGCCATCAATCGCAACAGTCGCGCCCGCAATGGGATAGGTGTCGGTAATCCAGGCATCGAAGGTTAGGTCGTTGCCGGATTGGATGAAGGGGCGCACTGCTTCGCCGATTATCTCTGGCGGTGTGTCGTCTCGGATTACCGTGAAGGTGACCACGTTTGAGTTGTTGACCCAGTCGGTGACGGTCACAACAAATGTGCCACTTACATTCTGAGTGCCATCAATGGCATAGACATGGCTGAATTCGGTTAGGTCTGTGATGCCGTTGCCAGCCTGTTGACCGCCGTCTACTCCAGCAAAGCCGATGTTCGGGAAGTCGATTTGGCCCAGCCCGATGCCGGTATCACGGGTTTGCAGTGTTAATGTCAGAGAACCTGACGTTTGCGGACCATAGACCAAGGTTGTGTTGTCATCCAGCAGGGTTAAGGTGGCGTCGGTTGCCAGATAGAAAATCGGAATGGTCGGTAAAACTACATCCCGCAGCAGTTGGGTGGGTGGCGCGTAGCCGTCATTATCCGCCAAATCGGTTGCCGTGATGACAATGGTTGTGCCGAGTGCTTCTTCTGAACCAATCGGGTAGTCGTGACTTTCGGTAGCCGTTGATTCGCCTGTATAGCCAAAGCTAGAACCAGGGTCCAGAGTCGCTGGTCCAAAGTCCAGCGTCGAGAGTCCAGCAAGGGTATCGGTGGTGGCGACGGAGATGGTCAGTTGGTTGGGTGCGGTGCCGAACCAGACGGTGTCGGAGATGATTCTGGCATTGGTGGTGTCTTGCAGAGCCAAGGAGCGATTGACCACGGGCGGCGTGTTGTCGATGGTCAGCGTGTTGGTTGTGGTGTTTGTGTTGGTGGCTGCATCTTGAGCGAAGAAAACCAACGAGTAGATTCCTTCGGCCAGATCACCCAAACGCACACGTTCCCAGAAAGTTCCGAAGTCGATAAGGGGTAGTGTTCCACCTGCTACCTGCACACTTGCTAACCCGACGGCGCTGGTATCGGTGATGTTGGCACGGAAATAGAGATCTGGACCAGTTTGGATGGGTGTCTCGACGGCGCGACCGGAGATCTCTGGCGGCACGGTGTCGCGGGTGATGCGGGCGACTGGGCCGCTGGTCGAGTTATTGCCGACGAGGTCGCGGGCGTTGACTTGGATGGTGTTGAGTCCTTCAACCAGCGGAATCAGCATCTCCCAGTTGCCGTGGGCGTCGGCTTGGACGGTGAGAGTGGGAACCTGTGTGCCGTTAATCGAAATCACAATCGTGTCGAGCGGGTCAGCTTTGCCCACCATGGGAATCTGGGTCAGGTTGACCAGCACGTCGCCAACTGGATGGTCGAGGAAGGGTGGGTTAGGCGGTACTGGATCGACGAAGAGGCTGCTCTTGCCTTGGCCGACCAGACCCACGGTGTCGATGCCTTCAAAGGTGAGGACGTAGGGGCCAAAGGCGAGTCCGGGGTCGATAGTCCAGGGTCCAGGGTCCAGGGTCCAGAGTCCGGTGGTACCTGGGGTTGTTTCGGTTAGGTTGAGGATGCTGGTGCCTGTCGCTGGGTCGGGTACGGTCACGTTAACGCTGGCGGTGGGTGGTCCATCGGTGTGGCCTGCCCCGCGGCTTAAGGCTTCCAGATCGACCAAGGCGTTGGGACCAGCCATACCAGGATTTAAGCCCACGTCTATCAGCGGCGGCTCGACCACCACCTGAACGGTGACAGGTATGCTGGGGGCGCTCTCATGTCCGGCGAGGTCGGTGGCGGTGGCGGTGAGGGTGTTGAGGCCACCTTCCAGAGGATAGACGAGCTGCCAGAGGCCGCTTGCGTCGGCAGCGGCGGTGAAAGTGAAGAGGCCGTTATTGAAGATGGTGACAGCCGCGTTGGGTTCGGCGGTACCGGTAACCAGTGTGCTCGGTTCGATGTTGGTTGCGCCACTCAACGGGAAGCGGATGACGGGTGCGGCGGGTGAGGTCGTATCTCGAATGAGGTCGGGTGCGGTGGCAATAGTGGCCGTGGTGGAGGCGTTGTTGGTGGCGGTCACAATCAGGGTGACGGCGTAGGCTCCATCAGCTATTGGTCCGCTCCCTTCGGCAGGCTCAGGGACCACACCATCCCAGGTCCAGGAGGCTGGGGGCAGACCGATGTTTTGGGTGATGCTTTCTGTGCCGACGATGAGCGACCAGCTTCCCACGCTGGCACTAATGGGCGCGGAAGCGGATAGGCCGAAATGAGTCTCGTCGCTAAAGGGATTGGGCGCGACGTTGACGCTGGCTCCGGGCTGGCTGCTGTTGACCATGACGGTCGATGTGGTGACGGCTGTGTTGCCAAGGCTGTCGAGGGCTGAGACAATCAGACTGGAAGTGTCGTTGTCGGCCAGGGTTTGGACAGGGAAGGCGAAGTTGCCGTTGGCGTCAACGGTGGTGTTGCCGCTGGGTGTGCCGTTGACGCTCAAAGACAGATTGGCGTTGGGTTCGCCCGTTCCCGAAACGGCTTGGTTGACGTCGTTGAGGACGCTGCCGGTCTGGGGCTGCTGAATCTGGACACTTGTGGATCGGTCCACTTCAAAAGACCATTCGTAGGCCCCGAAGTTGCCCGCCTCATCCTTCATCTCGACTCGCACCGTGTTGAGCCCTTCCAGCAGCGGCGGGTCAGGCGCGTAGGCAAAGCCATCGACCGTCACGGTGCTGAAGGCGGTCACGTCCACGCCGCCGGGCCGCAGGACGCGCACTTCATCAATATCGACCGCGACGCCAGAACCGTCAGCCACGCCAGCATTCTCGAAGGTGCCGCTGATGAGGGGCGCGTTGTCTTGGGTCGCGTTGTTTGGACCCTGGGCGGTGGGGCTGTGGCTGGAGAGGGTGGGCGCGCTTTCGTCGAAGATGACGTTGCGAGTGGCGGTGGTCCGGTTGCCCGCAGTGTCGGTAGCGATGACAGTGATGACGTTGGCACCCACCGTCAGAGTGGCGTTTTGGGCAAAGGCGTTGGTGGCTCCGCTAACCGTGGCGGCTTGGGTGTTCACCGTCACCGTATCGCTGGGCGTGCCGACGTTGCCCTCCACCAGCAAGACGTTCTGGTTGGTGGGAATCGTTTCGTTGACGGGCCAGCTTCCACCCTCAACCGGATGGGTTAATGAGAGGACAGGCGGGACCGTGTCGATTTGGAGGGATGTGCTGGCACTGGTTTCACTGTTTCCGGCGGCATCGGTGGCCTGGATGCGCATCGAGTAGCCGGAACCATCGACCACGGTGGTGCCGCCATTGTCCTTGCCGTCCCACGTCCAGTTGACCGCGGTGCCGGTTCCGCTCTGGCTGCGGATGACCGTGCCGCTGGGGTCCTGAATCTCGATGGTCCAGTTGACTGCATTGGCTTCGACGATGGTGGCACTGATGGTGGTATCATCCTGAGAGTTATCCCCATTGGGAGAGAAGAGGACGTTGGAGACAGTCGGATTGGGGGCGACTGGCTCGGTTGCGTCCACGGTGATGGCGTCTTGAATGGTGCCGGTTGAGACGTTGTTGGCCCCGTCCTGGAACTGAACGGTGATGGTCTTGGCTCCGTCGCCAGCAGTTAAATTCCAATTTTTGGCAGCCTCGAATGGACCCCAAGCGGACCAATTGCCGTCTTCGTTTTGCAGCCGCATTTGGAGTTGGCTGGTGGTCGCACAGTCGTCGCTGGCGGTAATGACGAGGGAGACTTGGCCGACCGTGGTCCAGGTGTTGCCACCGTCGATCTGGATCGTGCCAGTGGGCGGGGATGCATCCTGGGTCGAGCTTTCCACGCCCGACCAGCTTGAGATGTTCTCCAAACCGTCTTTGGCGCGTATCTGGTAGAAATACTCGGTGCAGTTGATGAGCGTGTTGGCCGTAAAGCTCGTGCTACCCTGCCAGCTAGAGGTGGTGGCTTCGCTGAAGCTATCGTTATCGGCATACCGAATCTGATACTGGACGTTACCAACACCACCATCGGCCACCGCACCCCAAGCGATGTTGTTGCTGTTGCCGATAGTAAAATCAGGTTCTGCCGTGATGACGGGGATGCCTGGAGGTGAGGCATCCTGGGTCGATGAGACGCTGCTCGACCAGGTCGACTCATTGCCTAGGCTGTCCCGACTCTGGATGCAGTAGTAGTAGGTGACGCCGTCGGCTAGGCCGGTGAATTGGTGGGAGGTGCTGCTTATCCAACCGCTATCGACCGTTCCGACGGAACAAGCTACATTCGAGGCGCGGCGAGCACGATATTCGACATTGCTTTCGCTGATGCCGTTCCAGAAGAGCTGGTTGTTCGTGCCGGGGGTGTAGGCATCTTCAGGATTCATGGTCGGGACTGCGGGGGCAGAGCCATCATGTTTGAAGATGAAGAAGGTGGCTGGTGTGCTCTGGTTGCCTGCACTGTCGATAGCGATGGCACGCAGGTAGGTGGTGCTATCTGATGTCACTGGACCAGGGTCAAAGCTTGCGCTATTGGTCGTTTCAGTGGGCGTACCGTCGGCGTTTGGCCCCCAATAGACAAGATAGTTAGCAATTCCACTGGCGCTGTCGTTGGCGTCATTCCAGGTGAAAGATGGATTATCACAGGTGCTCTGCCAGACGTTGCTGGTGGCGATACAGCCGGGGTTGGCCGTGCCGGAGAGGGTTGGCGGCACCGTATCGAGCTGGTAGAGTGCCTGCTCTTCTCTCGAATTGCCTGCCCAATCCCAGGCTTTGACGTAGAGGGTGTGACTACCCTGCTGGTTGACGCTCATGGGGGAGAGGCTGGTGGTATAGCAGCCGCCGTCATCGCCAGAGATGGGCGTATCCCACTGGGCTTTGACGCACTTGACGCCGCTGCCGTCATACACGGTAGAGCCATCCATTGCGCTCATGGTGACGCTACTGGTCTCGCCAAGCCACGTATTCTGCGCTGCACCGCCCAAGGTGATGGTCGGTGCAGCGTTGTCTGTGGCGTTGCTATATCCTAGCTGATAGAGACTCACATCGACCAAGGTTGTTTGACCATTGATAGGCAGCACTTTGAAGAGCGGAATCACCCAGTTTAGATTGTTCCATTGAGCGTCAGTAAACGTCAGGCTCTCTTGCAGCGCGCCGTCAATGTAGAGGGCAGCCGTGCGGGTGCCGGTGACGCGTATCTCAACCGTGTAGATGGTGCCAGCCGTTAAGAGAGTGCCTGTACCAGGATGTGTATTGAATGCGGTTCCTAGTTGAACCGAGCTATTGTTATTCTTTTCCAGGCCAAAGATACAGGTGATAGGACCTGTCGATTCAGCAATGCTGCACTCTAGCTCCACTCGGCGATTGGCATCGGGATCTTCCAGCCGCAGATAGAAGATAGTTTGGGCATTGCCTGGCTCTAGGGCAAAACGCCATGTGAACGAGGTGCCTGCTGGATTGCCAATGTTCACCCGAGCCGTTGATTCGAGGGTTGCCACCGAACTCCAAACGGTTTCGTTCTGTAGGCTCCGCTGGATACGCAGTCGATTACCTGATACCGTGGCCGTACCACCATTCTTCTGCTCCAGGGGCCATACGTTGGCGTTGGGCAACTGGCTGTTGTTGACGGTGGCTGCGTCGCTATAGCTAATAAGCAAAGGAGCGGCGAGGCCAGGCGGGCGGGAGAGTTGGGCAGTGGATGGTGGATGGTGAATTGTTGATGGTTGAGTTGTCCCGAAGATTGGCCCATCGACCATCGACAATTGCTCACTAACTACTGCCAACCGTGTATCCGTGGTGTTGAATTGCTTTTCAAAGAGTTGGCCGATGTAGACCGTGGTGAGCTGAAGTTGGGCGGCGTTGTTTGGCAGAGGATGGGGTTTGTCTTCAATCCGCAGTAGGCGGTTGCCGTCACCATCATAGACGAAGCGGGTGGTGTAGCTATCGCCATTGGCGTCCTGCCAACTCACTTGAGCCAGCTTGTTGTAGGTGTTCCAGCCTTGGGTGTAAGTAATGCCATCCTCCGTGCGGGTCCGCATGTTGCCGTTGGGGTCATAGTCGTAGGTATCGTCATTGACGCTGCGCACGGCATGGGGTTTATCGCGTGGTTTATAGCCATAAGTCTGGACAAGATTATCCGCCTCACTTGCGTCTGGCTCGGTTCCCAGTAGAGTACGACTGGTGATATTACCGATTTCATCATAGGTGTAGCTTCGCTTGTATGCTTGGGGAACATCACTGGTCTCCGTCCCTATCAGCAATGGCTGGCTGGCTTCTGCATCGGTTAAGCGGTCCAGATGGTCATAGCTAAATGTGAGGGTTTGCCCACCAAAGCTGCTGGCCGTATCGACAATCTGGGTGATGTTTCCAACTGAGTCATAGTCATACTCACTCTGCATCAGCCCATCACCAACCCGAATTGTTTTCAGTCGATTGTTCTGATTTTGAGTGGAGTAGTAGTCATAGGCCGTGGCAATGCCGTTGCCTGCCAGCCGATTGGTCATCTGCCCCAGATGGTTGTAGCTGGTCTGCTGGATGAGATTGGTACCATCGATGGTGGAACGCAAGGTCAGGGGCAAGCCCCGAAGGGTGTAGTCGGTCGCCACAGCTTCACCATCAGGGTAGGTGGTGGTCAGGATGCGGTCGGCGGCGTCATAGACGTATGAGGTGATGTAGGCACCATTGTCCTGGTTGTTGGCTAGAGTTGCGTAGTTGCCGCTGAAGGTTCGAGATTGGGTCAGAATCCGACCGCGGGGATCATAGGTATAGCCCATACCGCCTACTCCATCATCCATGTGGGTTAAGCGACCGATGCCGTTGTTGCCGCCATCATAACCGTAGGTCACGGCTGGCGTTTGGGCCACGTTTGCACTGGGTGCGTAGCTCTTGTTGGTCAGCCGGTTGAGGAGATCGTATTCAAGGGTCGTCGTTGTGCCGTTGGCATCGGTCTGAAATCTGAGGTTCCCAAGGGCGTCATACAGATAGCGCCACGTCCCCATGTCCGGATCTGTCATGCCTTCCTTTCGGTTGAGGAAGTTGTAGTCGATAACGGTCCGATTCTTCTTAGCATCCATAACGCCTACGAGATTGTCGCGGGTGTCATAGGTGTAGACTGTGGTCGCGTAGAGCGTGAAAAGTTCATCGAACCGTTCGGGCTTGGTTCTATCTTCAGGGTCTGTGAGCGCACCAGTATACTCCTGCATCTCAACCAGCCGCCCAAATTCATCACTCACCTGGGTTTTGCTATGACCGTTGGGGTCGATGACAGTGGTGAGCGTCCGGTTGATGGAAGTGTCACCCGCAGCAGTTGCCAGGGCGTAGCTTGAGGTCGTCTTGCTTTTGTCTGGTGCCAGGACTTCAGTGGGTCGATTCTGCCTGTCGTAGGTGGTGACGGTCTGGTCGAGGGTGTTCCAGTCAGGTGGAAGATAATTGGGACGCGGACCAGCGCTGACGAGAGCGGATTCGGTTAAATATGGGACGCTGGTGTGGGTGAGGCGACCGACATCGTCAAAGGCCACATCGGTCACAATCCACTCATCCTCCGTGTCGCCGGGTGTGTGGGCCTGGATTTTGCGGCCGAGGCCGTCATAGAGGACGGTGGTGGTGGCGTAGATGGGTGGTCCGGTACAGTCGTCGATGCGCTGCTGGGCTTGTTCAAAGTAAGGTTGGCCTGCATTATCTCCATAAGTGGCAATGAAATCAGGATAGGCTCCACCACATTCCCCAGCGGGCGGTAAGGTCACGTTGAGGGTGCGGCCCCACGGGTCAAATTCGGTCTTGGTGACAGCTCCATTGGGGTCGATGACTTGGGTCGGCTGCTGGAAGCGGTAGTCGTATTGGGTGGTCACCAAGTGCTGTAATGGGTTGCGCACTTCGATGGGGAAGATGCCGTGGGGTCCGTAGGTGGTGCTGGTTGCGCGTGGCTCTCCGGCGGCAAAGGCACTCTCGCTGCCGTAGCTGTTGAAGGCAGTCTGTACTTTGGGATTGCCGTAGGCGTCATACTCGCTAATGGCAACATCAATGAAGCCTGACTCGTCCTCGTCCCAGACCCGCTGATGGGTGAGCAGAGGTCGGTCCGTGAGCACTTGAGCAGGCGCGTTTGGTTGGCCGTCATAGCTAGACCAGGTCAGGCTGATGCGCTTATCGTCTTTGTCGAAGACCTCCTCGGTGGCGGTGCGGAAGAGCCACTTGGTGGGGTGCTGGACAAAAGTGTGAGCCACTCGGCGGAAGAGATTGTTGTTGGCATCAAAGACGGTCTCGCTGATGCGGTTGCCCCAGGCATCCACGGTGCTGGTAGTTCGCAAAGCCATGCAGAGGCTCAGATCTTGGGTGTTGGGGGCTGGGGGCTGGGCGCTAGAGGGTGGCTCGCACTGATAGTTGATTTGTTCTGCCAGATGGACAAACCTCACCCCCTCATCTCCATCATCTAACTCATCATTCCGCGGCACGGGCCAGCGTTGCGTCATATAGGTTGGCTGGCTGGCGCTGAGGTAGTTGCCGATTGAGGGATGGTTGTCATAGGTCCAGCTCGCCAGTGAATAGCCGTTGAGGATGTGGTCTTTCTGGTTGTTGTAGTTGTGCTGGCTCCAGCGACCGAGTGGATCCACCTGATAGGCGACGCCAAAGCCATAGAAGCGGCCATAGCTCAGGATGACCTTGCGACCGTTGTTGCGCTGCCAAATGAGGTTGGGATTATGGTAATCATAACGCTGGGTACTGACCAATCCGGTAACTGTGTCGGTCAAGGTGCGGCTGGTCGTCAGCATGAAGAGCCCTTCACCAATGTCGGTTTGGGCTTGGCTGCCTGCTTCATGGGTATACTCAAAGCCGACTTCGCCCCCGTAGCCATTCTCAATTTTGCTCAAGAAGTGGCGGATATGGCGACCGGTGCGAACGCCTCGATAGCAGGATGGATTTGATGTATTGGGACCACACGCCATGTCTCCCTGGTAGGGTCTACGCCAGCGAATTTCGTGGGGTTCGTAGCTGAAGGTAGTAGCGGGCAGGGTCGAGGTTCCATCAGAGCCGATGATCTCTAGCTCGGTCAGCCGGTTGGTCCGGGCAGCGACGTTGGTATCATAGGTGAAATCCAGTGTCCGAATCAGAACCCCTCCCCAACCCTCCCCTGGCCGCTGCGCTAGGGGAGGGGGCTGTACGCCTGTGGGCAGATAGTACAGATGAATTGCCATAAGTTTTCGACTGCCATCACCCGTTTTGGCTTCGGCAAAGGCGTTATAGCCTTTGCTTTCAATATCAAACCGCACCACATATTCGGCGTGGTTATCGCCAGCGTTGGGGTTGAAGGTGTATCGAATCTCTTCAGGGTAGGATTCGCGCACGGGCGAGCGTTCTTCGCCACCACACTTGGTTTCGCCGGGCAACTCGGTGTACTGAATCTCCAACGTGTTGCCGTGGATATCAATCACCTTCGCCAGCTTAAAGACCTCGTTGTAGTGTCGGCATTCGCCGTTTTTCCGCTTGCGTGTCGATAGAATCGAGCCGATGGGTAGCCCATCTTGACCGGTATCCTGACCAAAGACATAGGTGTTGCCATCCTTGGTGGTGGCGTGGTAGGCATAATCTCGGTTAATCTCCTCAACGCCATCGGGCTTGGGGCTATTGAGTGCTATCTGCTCAATGTGGATAGAGGTGTCACTCTCCAAATAATAGGTGTTATCGTCTCCCTTCTTCAGGTCGCCGGAGATGCTGTTGAGGGTGATGGACTCACCCTTGACAATCTGGCCCAGTTCCAACGTCCAACCCAAGCCGACCCATCCCGTGTCCGTGTTCTTGTCGCCCATCATGCCGTTGACGATTCCGCTGGAGTACTGCAATGCGATCTGCGGCGCAAAACCGCCAGGTCCAGTGGGCAGCGGAATCGGATATCCGTAGCTGCTGCTGCCTCGGCTCATCTGCACGCTGGCCGCGTCAATAGAGGGCGTCACCCAGTTGGCTTTGTCGCCCGTCACGCCGTAGGTGCTAAAGTGAGACAAAATGGTGGATAGCTGCGGGGTGGTGGCCGTACCGGGGGGGGAGGTGACAGTCGTTACCGTGTTGGTCAATGGAATGAAAGCTTGAGCCTCTTCGTCAAAGAGTCCAAAATGCATGGAATCCACGTCAATCAGATCTTCTATGCTCTGAGTGCCAACGCTCTGAGAGTAGAGATAGGTCAGGGTGACGGGCGCGCTGAAGTTGACGTCCACGACATTCAAGTTGTCGGTGTTGTGGGCCAGCAGGTCGATCATGTGGAAGGGGATAGTGCCGGGTGGCAAGACCATCTGCGGCTCGCCGTCGACTGTATCGGTGGTGACGTCGGTCATATCGATGTGGTCAACGGAGATGTAGAGATCTTCGGGAATCGCGCTGGGCGCAAAGTCGAGAAAGACTCGACCATCGGCGCTGCTGATGCGGCCACCTTGGGGCGTCATCAGACTCATGGTCACCAGATTGGGGTCGGTTGTAACAATGGCTTTCTGCTTCTGTTTGGTAAGCTGGCGGGTTAGGGTTTCAGCCGTCAACGTCACCGAGTAGACGCCGGATTGGCTGTAGACGTGGGTCACGCTAATCTCTTCACTATCCATCACCACCTGGGTACCGTCGCCAAAGTCCCACAGGTACGATTCAACACGGTCTACCTGGCCCTGCCGCTCCACCGAGCCTAACGTGCCAGTCAGAAGGCTGCTGAAAGTTACGGTCATCGGCGCTGTCCCAGCCCATGAATCGATGCGAAAGTCAATCTCCGAATCGTTAACCACCACCGCACCAGAGCGAGTCACGCTGTCGCTGCCCACCGTGTTGCTCACCGTCAACGTTACAGTGTAGGTACCGCTCGCCGAATAGTTGTGGCTGGCGTGCCAGTCGCTGGAGATGGTGCCGTCGCCAAAGTCCCAACGCGCGCCAATTGCATTCTCGGAATTGTTGTCAAACTGGATAGTCAAAGGTGCGTAGCCGCTGCTTCGATCCACGGAAAAGTCAGCCACGGGCAGCACATTCGGATCCCGAATCATGACAGGCAGGTAGTAGGTGAGGGGGGCGAGGTCGGGAGAGACAGCCCCAGGTCCAGGGTCCAACGTCCAGAGCCCAGCTGTGTCCGGCATGGTTTCGGTGGGGGTGACCGGGGTGGTGTTGCCAGTTGGCGTGATGGGAATGGTTGGTGTGATGAGGGTCGAATCGCCAAGCGTATTCTTTGCGTCTCCACCCAGAGAGTACCCGCTTTGCGTGAGGTCCCCTGCTTCTGGTTCGTCCAGATCAGGCGTTTGACGCGTTGGGCCAGCCAAGGGCGCGCTATAAACAGGGATAGACGCTGCTGGCATCAGGTTGAGCAGTAGGGTACTTACCCAAAGCAGGCGAATGAGATGGTGGGGCCATGAAAGGACATCATGAGATAATGATGAGGCCATGCTTGGTTCTCCCGTAAGTTGACAATTGCAGAAGAAGAGTAGATGAAAGGTTTGCCAAATTTTTCTGACTGGAATTGCCTATAGCGTAAAGGAGAATGGGGAGAGAATCAATAGGACAATTGTACTATTTATTGGGGAGACATGTCAGTTTTTATATAGATGGTAAAAAAGCTTTCAGCTAATCAGCCCTCAGCTAGGTCGAAGCGATGTGGAACAAGACTTTTCTGCATTACACAGAGTTGCTCAGAGAAGGCACAGAGCGACACAGAGAAAGGGTCCAAAGAGAGAAGGGTCTCCGTGAATCCGTGCGCTCCCGACCAGTGAGAGGGCGTCAGTGAACCTATCTGTTATCGCTACTCCGTGTAATCTGGCGAAGTATACCCTGGCATAGTAGGGTCAAATGCCCTTGGCTCCTATACGACAAAAATACTCGTCGCATAGGAGCAATCTTTACTTATCGGTTCAATTCACCCATCATGAGAGGTAAAAGAACATTAGTGTCATTTTTAGTTGTTTCATTCTCGCCTTCTTCATCTTCTTGCGTTTCATCTTCTTGAGCTTCATTGCCTGGCGTTTCATCTTCTTGCATGCCGTTCTGTAATAGATCAAAAGAGGTCTGCACTGATTCTGTCTCTGCTGCATCCACCAAAACCGACTGGTCACTGAGTAGGGTCAATGTATCCGGAACTGTAAGATTCAACGTGTAGGAGCCGGGTTCCATATCTTCAATAAAGTAGCGGCCCTGCTCGTCTGTGATCACATTTTCCTCGTAAAAATTCCCTCCGAAATCTGAGCCAACAACCGTAATGACCATGCCACCCAAGGGAGGTTCACCATCTACGAATGTCTGGTCATCATCGGCATCGATTGAGATTGAACCTTGAATCGTTGCTTCGCTTAGACTAGAGGGTCCCTCGGTTCCAGTTACATCATCTGCAGTGCTAGGAATTAGCGTCAATTTGTCCAGTCGTGTGCCATCTTCACGTAAGAAGATTTCAACTAGGTGAGTACCAGCACTCAACGTTAATTCGACTGGATCTGCCTTGCGGCGATCTGAAACATAGTCCTCGGCATAGGTGGTATTCCGTTTTGTGTCCCAGAGATAGCCTGTGGTTGGAGAGCCATCCACACGGACGTAGAAGGAATCGCCCAATCTTCGTGAGGCATAGATGTTACCTTGCAAGAGATAGGTGCCATCTTCTGGCACGGTAAAGCAATAGCTGGCACTGTATGCCGGGTCTAGTCCGCGGTAGCGATTGAACGTGCGGTTGGGGACGTGAATGAACGCCCCCCCACTGGCAGCACTGTCATTGCCCACCTCAAATGGCCCCGAAAGTGCACCATACTCTGCTTCTTGGCTTAGCCCGCCACATGTTGGTTCGATTGCGGTGACCAGCTCTAATCCCAGCGTATCAAGTCGCGCGCCATCTTCCCGCAAAAAGATGTCGATGATATGCTCGCCAGCGGTCAACGTCAATTCCACCGGGTCAGCGCGATTGCGGTCCGAGACGGCATCCTCGGCATAGTCCGTGTTGCGCATCAGATCCCACAGATACCCAGAACTGGGCAGCTCGTTGACCTGCACATAGAAGGAATCGTTGCGTCGGCCATTGGCATACACTTGGCCCTTGATACGATAGGTTCCGTCCTCAGGTACGGTGAAACAGTAGCTTGCTTTTTGAGATTGATCCGGTCCGTAAAAACGGTTGCCCGAGAGATTTGGCACGTGGATAAAGGAGCCACCACTAGCCTCAGGATCTGACTCAATGACAAACGAACCTGCAAGGTCGCCAGCCTCTGCCTCTTGATGTAGACCACCACACGTTGGCGTCGCCTGGGGTACCAATTCCAGTGCCAACTTATCCAGCCGAGTGCCATCTTCACGCAAGAAGATCTCAATCGTATGGGGACCCGCCTCGAGCATCAGCTCCACTGGGTCGTTCCATCCCCGTTCAGAGATAAAGTCGACAGCATAGGTCTCGTTACGGTCTGTGTCCCACAGGAAACCATAACTAGGTGTACCGTCTACCTGGACGAAGAAGGAGTCACCCAGTCGGCGTGATGAGTAGACATAGCCTTTGAGCCGATAGATGCCTGGCTCTGTTACGGTAAAGCAGTAGCTGGCCTTATGGGCTGGATCCAATTGGCGGAATCGGTTGAAGGTTCTATTGGGGACGTGGATGTAGGCACTGCCACTGGCAGATTCATCGTTTTCAACGATAAACTCTCCAGTGAGGATTCCGGCCTCTGCCTCCTGGCTCAAGTCACCACAGGTTGTTTGGGGTGGATTGACGGTAATGGTCACCGTGGCGCTCGATGAGTAGTCTGTGCCATCGCTGGCCACATAGGTAAATGTATCTGTTCCGCTAAAGCCAGAGTTGGGCATGTAGGTGTAAGTGCCGTTCTCATTGAGATTTAGGATTCCGTGGCTCACGTTCGTCTGCAGGAGTGCAATTAATGGATTACCATCGGGGTCGCTATCATTGCCCAAAACAGTCGTTCCAGTCAATAAAAGACCGGCATCGACGGTGGCAAAATCGTCCATGGCAACAGGTGGCTGGTTGACCGTTGTGGCATTGACTGTAATGGTGACGCTTGCCGATGAACGTCCTCCCTCGCCGTCGCTAATGATGTACGTAAATGTATCAAGACCACTAAACATTGCATTGGGCGTGTAGGTAATCATATCTGATGTGTGGATGGTCGTTCCATTGGTCCCATCAGTTGCTGAAATTATCATGAATGGATCATTTTCAATATCCCTGTCATTCGCCAATACATCAATAACCAAACTTACGCCTTGGTTGGTGACCCGTTCATCATCATGGGCCGTGGGTGGATCGTTAACAGCGACAACAGTTACAGTTACTGTCGCCGTGACTGTTGCCGTTGGTACCATTAACCCAGAAGCGGCCGCAGCATAGCTGGTGCTATTCCCGTTGCTGCTGTTACCGCTACTGATGGTGTACGTGAAGATATCAATCCCATTGAAATTGAGATTCGGCGTATAGGTCACAAGCCCTGATGAGAAGAGTACCGTTCCGTGCACACTGGGGCCAGCCGCAGCAATAGAAAGTGGGCCGTTCGCCCCGGTAGAGTCGTTTTGCAAAACCTGGATAGTCACATGGCTGTCTTCATTAATCGTCACGTAATCATTCTGTGCAAGCGGTGGCTGAGGTTGGATAGGCCGTTCGGCATGATATGGACGTAGGTACTCTCCAGTAATGAGCTGCTGATCAATCGTTGGTCCTTGCCAAGCCACGGCTAGGTGATCGGCACCCCCTCCTTCTTTCATCAGCGCTTCTATGTAGTACTCCTGTCCCGCTGCGAGTTCAATCGGGGCAGACCCCTGTTCGGAAAAATCACCCCATCCCATTTCGCTAGACCAGCCAGAGACCTGGGCAACCTGGACCGCGTTGGCTGAGGTCTCATCTGAACTCAGCAGGAGCACGCTGGCATCGTCCGAAGCGGTCCAGAACAGATAGGTGCCTGTTGTGGGGACCTGGAGCCATGCCCGCATACGAACCCCGTATTCATCGTCCCGGGCAGTTGGTGCTTGGAAGCGGGGAACAATGGTAACTTCATCAGGATTTTCCGGGTAATTTGACGTCTGCTTCAAATCGGCAACTGCGCTACCGGCGACACCAAACCATGTTTCCATGAGGACGCCTGTATCCGTCATGGTGATGGTTGCGGTGAATGTTTCTGTGTTGCCTACGCTGGACTGAATCGTATAATGAAATGCGTCGCTGGTCGCGGCCTGATCCGTGTGGGTGTAGGTCCATGTGCCATCCGTATTTGCAACGAGTTGACCGTGGGTTGGCTGGCCGACGTCGATCACATTGGCGACGTTGTCCATAGCGTAGGCTGCGCTGGCAAGATCAAAACGCTGGGAACTACCTTTGGCCATTATGATATCTAGATTAGCGCTCACAATCGGCATCCAGTCGGGTAGTTGACTGACCGAGTCCAAGGCACTTTGGCTGACCTGAAGCCCCCAAGTATCCACCATAAACGTTGACATATCATAGCCCACCTGGTTAGACCAACGGGTAAACCACTGCTCTTTCTCTTCGGCATTGGTTGTGGGTAGGCGGTCGGGGTTATTGGCTTTATCCTCTTCATACCCTTTGAAGACTTGATAGTAGGTATCCCAGCCAAAGCCGTCGGCCAATTGAAACCAGAATGGCCAGCGGTCGAACTTGCTGGAGTACGTTCCGCCAAGTTTGACAGCCTCTATTGCTTGCTTAATCACCTGCACGGGATCAGTAGAGTAGCCCCAGCCACCAACGGGGTTGAGTACCATGGTCTCTAAGCTATAGTTGGAAAAGATGTTGACAGAGACTTCTGTGTCGCCGTCAAAGGTCCACCAGCCTCGCTGATGGTTGTGACCTAACTCGTGAAAATCGCCCCAGGATCCACGCTCGCGTAGTCGATTCCAGTCGGCCATATTGCCCCAGTGCTTTTCGTAGGCTTGATAGGGATACCCGGCATGGGCGGCACCAGCAGAGATCTGCACATCCACATTAGCTAACTCTGGGCTGGTGCGAAACTGCCCCTGGTCGGCTAGATCGTCTTGATCCATCACCACCTGATTCCACCAGTGCATGAGGGCTGTCGGTTCAATTAAATTGGCCGATTCGATATGGCGCTTTGGCAGGGCAATGATCATGTGGTCAGAGACCAGAATACCAAAAGGGGCTGGCCTGTGGCGGAGTGTGGCCATCCACTGCTGATCCGTGTGTTGATTGACGTCAAAGTAGGGCGCTTCCACCGCGTTCTCGATCTGAATCTCTACGGTTCCAATGTTGGCAGGAGTCGAACCAAAATCGACAAAGAGCAAGCCGCCAAAACCATTCGCCACGGGGAGGGTAGCCTGGTCAACGGGAAAGACACGATGCACGACCGGCGGACGCTCCCAACTCGAACGGGGTGAGATGTTGTCGGAGTGGGCGTTGACCCGTATTTTGTACCCTTGTCCGATCAGCTCCGGAGGAACTGTCACAGTGACCACTTCACCAGGGGCCACAAAAAGACCAGTAGGATGCCAGCGCGATTTTGTCGTATCAAGCGATACCGTTTGGCTGACCCGGGGTGCCGTAATCGGCACCGTACCATAAATCTCTTCCGCTACCCGATGGACAGTAACTTGATGGGGAGGTGTGGCTGACAATAGTTGGGCTTCGCGCGTTAACAGCGCTTTCTCAAACGAATCACTCACCGAATTTGAAGGAGTGGGATTGATCTGATTGATGCGGGCTGTATAAGCTGAATCCATTTGAAGTAGCAGCGGATCATTGGGTGGCAGCACTTGATACATACGCGTCAACACGGCACCACCAATGTCTAACTCTTCGCTTGTAAACGCGCTGGGGTCATCCAGCATGTCGAGTACATTTTGGGCTGTAGTCTGACCCGTGGCGCGAGTTACCTCAAGCGTACCGCTGGGCCAATCGCTAGAGAAGCCGATGCTAACTTCGTGTAGTAAAAGATTCCCTGGTGCATCAGGCAGATCTTTGTTCCACCACCAGCTATAACCGATACCATAATCCACAATGAAGAGACCCCCACCGCCAGTTACAAAGCTGGTAATAGCGTCCAGATCTGCCTGTGTTAGGGAGGATCCCAACCAGCCAATCAATACATGTGCATCGGCCAGTTCCGCTGCATAGTTGCTACTCTGTACCACATTGCTGTAGCCTTGGGCTTGGAGCCAAACCGCGGCTGAGGTGTGGGGCGTAACGACAATCTTAATCTCTTTGCTGATGGTTTGGGTAAGCCAGGAGATACCATTGGTATAGAATGTGCCACTATCATCAACGTCGCCAAAGCTATCCATATCGAGCCACTGATGGTCACCCAGAGCAATGACTCGTCCACTGCCCCAGCCAGCAGCAACAATGGCTGGCTCTCGGCGGTCTTTCTCTTTGTAGTTGGCGATGCTGTAAGCTGTCTCTCCAAAGACGACCATCTTACCCGGTTGGGTCGGGTTGGCCAACTTGGAGACGCCATTGAGGATCTGGTCGCGAGCGGCTTCTATGTCGATATCTTGGTTGACAACAGTTTGGTTAACAACTGCTGATTCTGTAGCGGATAACGGCAGAGCGGCTGCAGAGGTCTCTTGGCTATGGTGCATCTTGCTGGGTGGTTCGTGTAAGGATACACTAACCGCTGATACATAAATTAATGATGTGAGGAGTAGGGGGATGGCAAAGAGGAGAGGCACAACGGGAAAAAACTGACCGCTAGACTTCTTCATGATTACTTATACTTCCTTTGACTTCAGAGAACTACATAAACTGATTAAACTACGACAATATACCATTACATTTCAGGCATGTTCTGTGTTGGTATGGAGTTGGCCTTTTTGGCTGAAGCCGAACAATCAGCAGATCACAACGGCATCTCTTCCTGACAGCGATCTACTGTAATGCTAGGCATAAATGGCCATGATGTTGTCATGGAATAGGGGATACAGCCTATTTTAGGCCGTATGTAAGGAGTTCAAATCAGTCAAAGGACAGTAATAGAATAGGACTTCTTTTGTATTGATTGGGACAAAAAGTGTAATGACTATTCGGCCATAGGCTGAATTCATCGATGGCACGCTTCAACATTGTTGCCATCAGGATCAATGAGGAAGGCGGCATAAAGAGGCGTTGAAGATTTTCGAGGCCCCGGAGCGCCATTGTCAACACCATGATTTTCCAACCCCTTTTGATAAAATGCATCGACGGCCTCGTCATTTGGTGCAACAAAAGCTAAATGAAGTGGTGCCTTACCTGCGCTGTGTTCAGGTGACCAAAAGGAAGGCGTTCCCGTAGCAACAACAAAAAAAGGATCTGAGGGACCACTACCGAAGACGAGCCACCCTTCATTTGCTGAGCTTAAGTTGTCTTGCAACAATTGATACCCCAATGAAGACAAGCACGCTTCATAAAAAAGACGTGATTTCTCGATATTTGACACGACAATTCCCATATGATCAAACATGATATCTCCTCAATTATATTTTGAGATCAAATAGCTTCGCTGCAGTTTTGCCAATGATCTGCTCTTTTTCTGAAGCTGTAAGCAGCGGATTGGCCTGTACTTCTGCTGCTGGTCCGCCGATAGGTCCCATATCAAATGGATAGTCAGATCCCAATAGCACCCGCTCTGCCCCCACCGTGTCGACTAAATAGCGCAAGGCCCGTGGGTTGAAAGACATGCAGTCAAAGTAGACCTGCTTCAGATAGTGGCTGGGTGGATGGGGAATGGCTTTCTGGCACTCTTCGATACGTACCTTGTAACCATGATCCATTCGCCCTACGATGTAGGGGAAAACGCCACCGGCATGTGCAAAGACAATCCGTAGGTTAGGTAGTCTTTCCAGAATCCCGCCATAGATGACGCTAGCAATGGCCAAACCTGTTTCGGTCACCATACCCAGCAGATTATGGAGATAATAATCCTGCATTCGCTCTTCGCCGGGCGGGATGTAGGGGTGAATAAAGAGGGGGACATCTAGCTCCGCTACGGCCTGAAAGTAGGGAAAATAGTCAGGATGATTGAGGTTCTTGCCACCGACGTTGGAACCAATCTGAAAACCATGAAGACCCAATTCGTTGATGGCCCGTTTTGCCTCAGTAACGGAGGCGTCGATGTCCTGCAGCGGCACGGTGGCCAATCCTAGAAAGCGGTCGGGGTGGACCTTAACTCGCTCAGCAATGCTCTCATTTAGAGCGGAGGCCAATTCACGGGTTGCCGCTGGCTCAGCCCAGTAAGAGAGAGTCGGCGGTGCCGAAGAGAGCGCGGACATGGTGATGTCGGTCTTGTCCATATCGGCCAGCATCTGCTCCGCCGCATAAAAATCGGGCGTCAGCGGGTGGTCAAAGTTGCCAGGGCAAACAAGGTGCTCTCGACCGTCGGCTCGTCTTTCCAGTGAGGCTTGGAACGTGTTGGGTTTGCGGGCAGCATCCAAAAAGGCTTGGGGAAAGAAGTGGCAATGAATGTCGAGTGAGAACATAGGTGTGTTTGATCCTTATTTTGAAATGATTAGCGAGGTTTGACCTCAGACCCAGTAGCGGTTTCAACGCGGATGGGGAACATGAATGAAGACTTCTTCAAAAACTTGACTTAGAATAATGCCGTTCAGAGTTCAAGCCCTCTAGAAGGCTTGGATGTAAAAAGTCGTTGCATTTGAGTCAAGTTTTCAATAATCAACAATCAAATCCTGAAAATCCGCGTCCCATTTTTATTCGGTCTGAGGTGGAACCTCGATAGGGCTGTGACCAAATCGATGATCATTTATGATATAATAAGGCAACCCATTTTCAGTAAACCGCAACGAGGAGACTATGCCAACAGCATCCCAAGATGTGAAGTTGGACGTTGCGATCGATTGATTTTTTGCCAAACGGTTTGTGTATTAGCTAAATATTTAAATATTGGAGACATGAAAATGACGGTTGCCACAGATAAAGAATTGATCCTTCGCGCATTTGTCCGTTTGTCTCTTGACGAACGCTTTGCAATCCTGCAGGAATTAATTCAGATATTGTCTCCCAAATATCAACTGGATAAGGGAAAGGCCAAAGAGAGCAGTATTACACTCAAAGAGATGCAGGCCATTTCTGCACAATTTGGTCCCCCCCCCTCTGATGAAGAAGTCCAACAATGGCTGGACGAACGCCGTGAGGAGAAATATGGGTAATGCACATTCTTATCGATACGAATACAATTCTAGATGCATTACTTAATCGTTCACCTTGGGCGAAAGACGCGACCACTATATGGGAGCGTTGCACGGACGGATTGGATACAGGCTACATTCCAGCCTCTATTCTTAGTGATATTTACTACATAACCCGACGGCAAACTGATCGAGAAAACGCTTTAAAGTATATTGAACTATGCTTCAACTCTTTTAAACTTTGCTCAGTTAACGCGAATGTCATTGCCAGCGCGCTCCAATTGCCTCATAAGGATTTTGAGGATAACATCTTTATTGCTTGCGCTATTCTTCATTCAATGGATGCTATTGTTACGCGAAACACAAGTGATTTTCAGCATTCTCCGATAGATGTTTACACGCCCAGCGACTGGTTGGCCCAACAATCTTTGAATTCCTCAGGTAAGCAGTAGATATTGGCTTTTGTTAAGTAACTTACCTGAACCCCAAATAAGTGTTTCAGTTCTGAGTTTTACACCTGCTGTTTGTTATCCATCGATCAACACAACTTTTGGCCACTTCTCCATAATTCGCTTTTCCTGCAATCGCTTGTGAAATTTCTCAAGGCTAACCCGTGGCGGATTCCGCCGCAATTTCATTTGGAAGAGATCCTCCAATCCACAAGGTGCAACGATTTGTAGCTGGTCATTGGGCAGCAACCGAACGCCAACTGACGTAGCCGTCTCTGGCCAAGTGGCGATGGCCTCTTCGCAAGAGGAAAAGGGCTGGACGGATTGCCCAAGAAGCTCCTGGTACCAAAGGTGAACGGTCGCCTGGTTGGTTGCTTCCCAAGGGATTTCCGGTTGCCGCGATCGTAACTGCTGATCTGCTTCTACATCCCGCTCTTTAGTTAGGTTCTCAGGATCGAAGAAAGCCACATCTACATCGCGACTGATGGTCGGCTCGGCATAACCATGCAGTTGATCCCATACAAGATTTCGTATTGTGCCCGCACCAACATACCAATCGGGTAGATCACATTCACGAACCGTGCGTAAAATTGACATGAGCCAACAGTCCGCTTGGATAATTTCAACTAGCTGATTTTCGTATCGTTGCGACATTATTGTGTGATGGGCTGAGAATGTTCAAGGCAACAGCGCGTAATGATTTATAATTTTCTCTATGACAGCATCTGGAGACAATGATGTATTGTCGATCATAAGGGAATCTGTATCTGGGATTGGTTGATGATTTTTGAGTTCTCTCTGCCTCTTCAACTCAGCTACACTGTTGATCTTACCAACATCTGCTCGATCAGCCTCTATTACTCTTCTCTTAAGTTCCTCATACGAGCAGTGTATGTAAACGTAGTAGATTTCTCCCCCATAGGTATCGATTGCCGTTTGAATCCTTTCTAAATATGGTAAAAAGTCTGGATGTGAATAGGCCCATGTAAAGATAAGCCCAGGAATATTCCATTTGGCAGCGTGTTCAAAAACAGAAATGCGAACATCCCAAACCAGTTCGGAAAACCCTTCCATGCCGAAGGTGAAGAGTACTTTGGCGACATCAATGCTAACGTGATTATGAAATAGGCGAAATTCTGTTTTCTCGGCCAGCTTTTTCGCAATTGTCAATTTGCCTGTTGCTTCCGAGCCATAGATGATGATGAGTTTCATAGCAGAATTTATTGTGAAATTAGGCTGGTATTGGGCTTTTGCCCATGACGAATCGATCGGATATCGTTCATTTTGGCCTTAATAAACGATATGGCTCGTCCAGATAAGGTGTAGTGTCGATTTGGAGAAATTCATCAACCAGACCATCTGTCATCTCCGCACCTGAATAGGTATCCTCAACCCAGCGAATATAGGGGTGAACCGTCAAACGCGCTTCGCGAAATTCTGCCAGGACTAATCTAGCCGTCGGACCACATTGACCAACAAAATCCTGACGCTCAAATTCCTCAAAGAGAGTGGTTGGATCGTAGTCGACCGTGCGAAAAGCGGCACGCCAGCCTTTCTCATCACCATCAAGCAACATGTATCTTGCTCTGAAAGGCACGCCATCCAGCGGCACACCAACCGAACCAGGGTTGAAAATTTGCCACTGTTCCACCCGCCGTGCCATAGGAATATGACTGTGTCCTGCGATAATAGTCGATTCTTCTGTCTCTTTTAAGACTTCCCGAACGCCTTCTTCATTCAAAGAAGGATAGATCGACTGCCATGGATTACCAGGGATACCATGCACCACACAGATCGGCGGCGCATCAGGGAATCGTAAGTGAAGTTGGTCGGGCCAACATGCAATCTGGGCGGCATATGTCCCTTGTAACTGATCTCGTAGCCAAGGAATTAGCGTGTAACTTTCCCAATGGGCAGGCATTCGGGCAGATTCATAATCCAGCAGGTAGTATTCGTTGTTTCCTCGAATAACGGAGCAGCGAAGGTGGGCAAGCAACTCAACCACGTCGGCAGAGAAGGGTCCCCAATTGATAATGTCGCCCGCTACAACGACTTGATCGACTGATGATAAGTCGGCGATGACCGCTTGGAGAGCAGGCAGATTACCGTGGATGTCAGAGAGTATAGCGAGTTTTGTCAATCTAAGCCACTCCGTTTTTGATTATGACTTTTGGGCGAAATCATGAGCAAATAATGCGCCCGTATACCTTCAGCAGGTGGCATCCAATTGCCGCCGAGGACAATTTGGCCTGGCTCAAAGTGACGTTCGTAGAGGTGCACAGGGATATCATTGGTAACAAGCTCTTTCTCACTGAGCTGCCACTCAGTATCCATCCAGCCAGGTAGCTGTAGGGTCTGCTCATCGATGGCCACATAGAGGGTGGATGGCTGCAAGAGATCAAAGCGAATGTATTCCGGCTCCGTATTTCGCGTGGCGTTGTTGGCGAAGGGGAAAAAGGTTGCTCCGATTAGATCCGGCGAGAGAACTTCGACCACATACTCTCGGTCCGTGTAAATGTGTTTGCCAACGTCTAGCGTATCTACTTGAAAGCCACGTCTCGATTGCAAATGGATGGACCCCTCATGTACGGGTGGCATGGAGGCTGGGGTTCCGTTCCAGATAGCTGTCCATCGATCATTTTCTGGAATTGCCTGGAAGATTTGAGTTGTGGCAGCGGCTACTTCACCCGAACCAGCCTCTACGTCACGCGGCTCAATGGTAAGCTGTAATCTATCAGGCGATAACCACTCGGCTTTTCGTTTACTATATGATATTTCTCTGGCTCGCTCAACTATCTCAAACTCAGTGTTGAGACTGACGATATCGTTCTCCCTCTGCCAGATCTGAATGCGTAGTGGGTTATCAAACGCCGATGTTTCTAATGCAAAGTGCTTGCCACCGGGAGCGAAGATTGGCATAGAAGCAAAGGTCATCCATTCTCCGCTTGCGCCATCGATTAACAGAAAATCGCCTCCTTCATACAGAAGTGTTGTGACAACATGGTAGCTGACGTCGGCTCGATAGCCCATATATCGAAAGAGGGCAGAATGCGCATCCCTTCGATCTGCACTATCTGTAAAATTCATTACACGACCATTGGGGAGAGCAATTCGCAATGTCTGATTCTGCCGATCTACGCCTGGCACACCCTCTGCAAATTGATATTGCTCGATTGCATTGACACAATCAAGCCGATTGTATTGCGACTGGCAAAGGTTATCTGGGATTGAGTGTTCGATGGGTTTTGCGTTACCTGTGCCGTTTCCTGTTGTCATAGATAGCCCTTGCTCCACACATTCAGGGCAGGTATACAAGCTCGTATTTTGGCCTACGCGACGTAAGACCTCAACGGGAATTGACATGGGATCGTCCATTTGCTCATCAATGGTTCGATTAGATGTGGCAGTTGTGGACTTGATTGCTGCTGAAAGTCCCTGAATCCTCTGCTCATTGAAAGACAAGTACCACCATCCTTCTGCTTCACGTTTACCTGTAAAGATCCCTGTGTGATAGAGAGGGCTATTCCCCGCTACAGCTTGCATCTTTTCGCGAATCCCAGCCAAAAATCCTGTTCCCAGATCATCAGATGCCGTTGCATTGACGTTCACTATTTCTGACTCAATCTGAAACTCAGTTGATGATAACCAGGTAATGGTCCGAAAGGTAGAATGAACTAGGTCAGGGTTGCTGATGATAGACCACTGCTCTATCATACGCGGTGCATCGCCACCCGTTGTCCAAAGCTGAATAATCAGCGGGCTTTCAAATCGACCCACAGCAAGTAGAAAGTGTATATTGTCTGGTGCAAGTACAGGGACACCTTCAATGACAGTCGCATTACCGATTTCTTCATCGAATAGAATGTAATCACTGCCCTCGTAATATTGCACATGCACCAAGTGGTAGCCAATCTCGCTCATGTACCGCACATAATTGTAGTAAGCGTAACCACCAGCGCCTCTTCCTATTTGGTCTGTAAGCAAAATAGCCGTACCATTTTTTAGTGGAATTTCCAAGCTTGTCTCTGTCCACACAAAATTGCTATCACCGGCACCCAATAAATAGGACTCGATCTTCTGGGCACATTGATACCAATTGTTTTTGCCCAAGCATAGATCTCTAGGCAGAGTGAGTGAGATGTTAGGGTGAGATATGGATTCTTTGAGCGCCTTGATCGATCTCCCAAAAAGAGCCGCTTCATCTAGCTTCGGTGGGTCCACAACAATGTTGTTCCGAATGAGTAAAGGTGTTGGATAGGGTGCCACTGTGGGAACACTATCCGTATGGGCAGGCAATGAAGGCTTGGAAGCCAATCGTTCTGGCGTCTGAAAGAGGGTTGCTCTCACAGTAGCTGCTTTATGTGCGCTTGTAGGCGTCAACCTCGCGTCAGATTGATTTGGCTTCGGGGTAGACGTTGCCGCCAGAATGGCTAAGCTTTCGTCAGGATCTAGTATATTTTGCTCTACATCAAGTGTAGAAATAGGTATTGAGACCGAGCCATTCGTGCCGAAGATGCTGCTCGTGGTTTGGCACCCAGGTAGCCAAAGCAGGATAACGACTGAGAGGAGACTGAGAGAAATCCTCTTGCGTATGGCTGGAATGCGAAGCAGCAAAAGATGCCCCACAATCCCAGCAAATAGCAGTGGTTGGGTCATTCCCTCGGCTGCCTCGCCGCTCGGCAACCCCCATTTGGCACGGTGGGTGCCCACCCAAAGGTAGTGCCAAATTGCCAACGGCACAACCAAATAGACGAGCCAGTGTACCCGCTTCCAATTTTTGCCAAGCAGGCGCATTGAATAGCGGTTCGATGTAAGAGCCAATGGCACAAGTAACACTAGTGCAAAGTAGCCCAATACGGCATATGGCATCTTTCCAAATGCATAATAGCCATTCCATGGACCAGACTGCCAGCCATCCTGCATTGTTCTTCCGATGGTCTGCCAGGCTTCTAAGTCAGATAAAAATGCGGTGCCGGTCATGGTGATAAACATGTGGATCCCAGCAAATCCAAAACCCCACAGACCCAAAGACTTGCGTACAGTTATCGCTTTATTCCATTTGAAGAGACGTGCTATGGGTGTACAAGCAAAAGAGAGGACCAGCATGACCAAGGCCGTCTTGCCGGTAAAGAGGCCGATGTCGCGGATCGAATTAATAGAGAAGAGGCTTGGTCTATCCCCGAATGGTGCTGTCCAAAGTCGCCATAGAGTCCATAGAAAGAGTAGAATAGCGATGACGTTTACGACCAGCCACAACCAATTCTTTGTGAGGTACTTCTGGGGGATTTTCATTGTCGTGTTTTCTAGTTGCTATATGTTATCTTCGCCTGCCGTATCATCCTCTGATGACGATTCTTCTGCTAACTCATTAATCTCTTCGAGTTCAAAAATAGCCACGAGTTCATCAACGCTTTCGATTTGAAAGAGTTTTTCAAAGATGTCGTCCAACACCTCTAAAGAATCGATATCAGACAACTGTTTTTCTAATTCTTCATAAATTGAAACAGTCGGATCAAAGCGCCACTTTATTGCAGTGAGAATGTTACGGCAAAGCACTTCCCTTGCAGTCTTTTTGCGTGCACGGCGTACATAGGCAGAATCAATACCCAATTCATCTAATTCGACTAACGCATCGATCATGTTTGTCACCTCATCATCCTCAAGTAGAGCCATTAAGCTGGCAAATAATCTCCTCTGCAACTCATCATCGGATATAGCCTTCAGATTGTCCACTACCTGAGGCACCACGTCCTCTGGCTTATCCAGTTTAGTCAGCCCAAGCAGTGGCAACAGACCGGGACGGTTTAATGCCAAAAGATCTTGGGCAGGGATCTCCCAAAGCCGCACGACCTGATAGCTCCATGACAGGCTTACCTTATTGCCAGGACCACGTACGCTATGTTCTCCTGTGTCCTTGGCCCCGACACCCTCACCAACATAAAACACAACGCTGCATAAGTCAAGATCCCGTTCATTATTGGCTAAGCGCGACATGTATTCAAGCATCCGCCAGCGCATAGGACTGCGACTACTCCGTCCTTGGAACTCAATATGAAGCATGGTGGAGCGACCATCCATGAGTGTGACGTGGAAAAGTTGATCGACGAAAGTCGGTTCAGCGGTCAGTTCGATGTTTAGCGTGTGGGCATGACGAACCTCGCTATCAAGCAGCCATTCGGCGAAGTCCCTGATGCAAAAGCGCACGAGTAGTTTGAGAGGATTGTCGGTATCAGCCATCTGCTTGGTTTCTTAGAAATTGAAGGCTCTGTTGGGCCAGCGCCTCAGGGCTTTCTGCCAACTGACGCCAAATACAGGTAGCACCTGCCAATTCTGGAATGACAGCATTGAACGATTCGACAACCATCCAACCATCATAATTGATTTCATCCAGCGCCTGAAACGTCTCCTCCCACGCTACTTGCCCCGTGCCGACCGTACCCCGGTCATTCTCGCTACAGTGAAAATGCTTGATGTGCTTACCTGCACGGCGGATCGCATTGGCTATCGATTTTTCCTCGATGTGCATGTGAAATGTATCCAGCAGCAGGCCCACAGATGGATGATTGACCTGATCCATCAGCTTTACACCATCGTCTACCGTGTTTAGCATAAACGTCTCAAAGCGGTTCAATGGTTCCAGTGCAATGGTAACGCCTTCATCCGCTGCAATCTTGCCGATCTCCTGAAATGAATGAACGCACCGTTCCCACTCTTCCTCGGAGTAGCCGCGTCCCCGTAATTCGCCAACAGGAACGCACATGGGACCGCAAAGCAAGTTGGCACCTAATGCCGCCGCTGTTCGGATGACTTGCTGCATCCACGCAAAGCCCTGCTTAGAACTGTCGGCATCGATTAAGCTTAAGCCCTTCGCCATCGCTGTAGAGGTGGTATAGCGTAATCCACTGTCAGAGATAGCTTGCCGAATCATGGAGACATCGATTGCTTTGGGATCAAAGATGGGAATTTCGACACCGTCATACCCCATTTCTTTGATTTTCGGCAGTAGCACCATCTCTGCTTCTGTGACGTTACCGCTCCAAACCATAAGGTGAATGCCTAAGGCTTGTTTCTTCATTATGACAGCTCACTCCTTAGCTTACCGATGCGCCAAGCCACAATAAGATAGTGACAACCACGAGAATGACAACTTGACTTAGCTTTGCTAATTCCTTTGGGTTCAGGATAGCAACAGCACCAAAGGTTATGATCGAAAAGCCGAACATAAGCGAAGCCAAGAGCCTGCCAATAAAATTCTCCTCGGGGATTATCCCATCTGCCGCCCCAATCAGTAGAGCTATCCCACCTACCCAAAACGAGATAAAGCTGCCCAAATACCAAAACCAACGGATTAAATTAAATGTTTGATCAGGAGAAAACCCCGTTGTTGGTTTATTCTTTGCCAAATAGGATATGACATTTTTCTCGCCAACAACCGTATGCATCAGCCCGCCAACTATCATAAGTATTCCTGAAATGACCCAATACCAATTCATGAGTTCTTCTCCTGCGCATTTACAGCATAATTTAGACGTAAAAAAAGAGACAATTCATTTAAAATTTATAAATACTCTTTAATAATCCTGGCTAGCGTTACACGCTCTTCAAAGGGCGTCTTGTTTACATGCTTCTCACTATAAACCTTGGCTGGCTCTTTGTCATGATATCTTGGTACAATATGGATATGTACATGCGGGACCGATTGACCCGCTGCGCTACCGTTGTTCTGGAAGATATTTAGACCAATCGGTTGCAATGCACGACAAACTGCTCGTGCAACGTGTTGAACATGGACATAGAGTTCCGCCATTGTTTCCTGATCCAGTTCCAATATTGTCGCGGCGTGTCTATCAGGGATGATTAGCAATCCCCCTCGCTCATATTGGCGAGGATTGACAAACGACGAGATCCCATTAGCCCGATACACGAATGCGCATCGGTTCGTTCCTTGGATATTGCTACAAAAGGGGCATGGATCTCGCTCAGGTGGTATTAGAGATAGTCTTGCCTTTTCACCTTCCATTTTGCACCTCACCTTGCACGACTTCATCCCTGAGTATTTGTGCTGCCACTGCCTCATTTTTCAGCTTTTGGTAGACTTCATCTAGTGGAATGTCGAATGAACTGCCTGGGGCAAATCCACAATCGGGATTGAGCATGATCTGCTCTGGCTTTAGGTACTGAAGTGCAGCACGTACACGAGCCACAATCTCTTCTGGTGTGTCAATATGGATGTTACGACAGTCTACACAGCCCAAGCCCACGGTTCGGTCCGATGGCAGTTCCGCCAGCATATCTATTGAACCAGCAGCCGGCATGGCAAACTCCATTACGTATTGATCGACATTCAGGGTCTTTAAAGCAGGTACAATGGGGGCATATCCGCCATCTGCACCCCATTTGCGGTTGGTGTTGCCCCGACAGAGGTGGATCGCGGTTTGTACATCGGTGATCCCCTCTATAACTGCGTTGAGCAGGTCGGTGCAGAGACCAATTTCCTTATCCAAGTCGCTATATTTGGCCTGCTTGCGTTCATCGACCAACTGGCAGAGGCTAGTGTCGTCAAACTGGACGATATCTGCACCGGCGTCACGGGCGGCGATCAGTTCGTCTCGTAAATAGGGGATTAAGTCCTCCATAAAGGATTCTCGGGTTGGGTAGGCATTACTTGAGAACTCTACATCCCACATCCGACGACCCAGTAGATAGGGCGAAGGTAAGCAAACCTTAATCATACGGTCAGTATGGGCGCGCAAAAATGCCACTTCTTCCTGTATCGGAGCTGTGTTTTTACGTCTTAGCTTTTGCGTAACGGTGGACCAGTACGGAGCTATTTTCAAGCCTTTCTCAAAGCCATTAAAGAGATCATCTACGATGCCGATGTAGGAGGAGCGACGCCATTCACCATCGGTGATCATATCTAACCCAGCCGTCTCTTGCATGGCAACGACGGACGCGACAGCCGCGTCCATAGAGGCTTGCCACTTCTTCTCACCTAATGAAAGTACGGAATGAGGGTTGAGTAGTTCCTGTACCCATTGAGGGCGCGGAATGCTGCCAACAACACCAGCAGGGAATAGAGGTAGAATTCGCATAGCAACGTATCCTACGCAGAGCGGAAGTTAGGTACATCCACAGGTATACCACCTCTGTTGATGGAGATCTCGCCGCAGATTCCAGGCGCTGTCATCTCTAGTGCAGCATAGATGTCAAGTGGCGGTGGCTCATCGTTCAGAATTGCATCCAGGAAGGCGCGAACCTGCCAGTAGTCTCCTCCCGCATGGCCAACGTGAATCCCTTCGGGCGGCGGATTATGCATTGGCTCCGGCAGATACTGCTCCAAATCGTTAAGGGAATAAAAACGGCGCGGCTCACCATGAATGTCAGCCAACCACACCTGATGATAGTCGTCGACCACGCCTTCTCCATGGCCTCGATTGTGGCTGCGGATGCTGCCATCACCTGACCAGACGGTGCGCCGATTGCCCTCGTAGACGCCCTTGGTCCCTTGCAAGCTGTAGAACTTGCGAGCGGGCGTATTACTGAGGATATCATTGCGAATTTTTATGAGTTTACCGCTGGGCGTTTGGCAGATCAGCAGGGTCGTATCGTCATTTAGATGCTCTGGGGCTGTGTGGTATCCGGTACCAAAACAGGAAACCGTAGTCACTCGTTCGCCAAACCAGTCTAGAATTGGACCCAAGGCGTGGGTTGCGTAGGTAGCCCCTTTGCGCCCAGCCAGCCAATAGTGACGCCAAAGCGGATTCCCATTATCATCGTAAAGCTGGTGGCGTAGATTATGGACATACTCACCCTCGCCAAAATAGACTTCACCAAAGAAACCCTGGCGCACCAGTTCTCGAACCAGTACATGTTCGCGCATGTAGTTGTAGTTCTCGGCCAGCATGTAAGTACGATCTGATGCCTTAACGGCTTCCAAAAGCTCCCAACACTCTTCCAACGTGCCAGCCGCTGGGATCTCACACAAAACATGCTTATTAGCAGCTAAAGCCGCCACCGATTGGCTGACATGATCGGGCAATGGTGTAGCAATAAAGACAATGTCGATATCGCTGGCTAGCAGATCTTCATAACGGGTGTACGTCCGAGGAACCTGATACTTTTCAGCAATTGGGCGCACTGTCTCCTCGTGGCGCGTGCAAAACGCCACAACTTCCGCTTCTGGCATAGCTTGGAAGCATCGCAGCGGGCCTTCGGAACGTTTGCCAACAAAACCGACCTTGAGCGGTAAATTCATTTTGGCTCCCCTATTTTAGGTAATCGGTGTGTCAGTAATCGGTATGTCGGTCGTCCGGCATGGACTTCCCAACCACCGACCTACCGACCTCCGACCTACCGACCACCAGTATCACCCCTTAAGACCCGTCAGCACAATTCCCTCAACTAAGGCCCGTTGTGCCAGGAAATAAATGATTACGACAGGCAAAACCATAAGCGTTGCCAGGACCATCACGTAGTGGGTCCAGTCTAGACCACCTTCAAAGTATTGAAGTGCATTCAATCCAAGGGCAAGGGTATACTTGGGCCGTTTCGTCAGGTAGATAAGTGGACCAAGGAAATCATTCCAGTAATTCAGGAAGGCCAGCACCGTAACCACCGTTATCGCTGGCCGAGAGAGGGGCAGTATAACTGACCAGAATATACGTGGACGCGAGGCACCGTCGATGCGGGCCGCGTCTTCCAATTCCATGGGAATGGTGCGGAAAAACTGGCGTAGCAGGAAAATCGTAATTGGACCGCCAAACCACTCTGGCACAATCAGCGGTAGGAAGGTCCCTACCCAGCCTAGCCTGGAGAAGAGAATGTACAGTGGAATCATGGTCACCACAAAGGGCAACATGACCGTCGAAAGAATCGTGCCAAAGACAATGTCTCGTCCCTTAAAGCGTAAGCGGGCAAAGCTATAGGCCGCCAACGAAGAACTCAATACCATGCCCACCGTACCCACAATCGTAATCACAAGCGTGTTGTAGGTATACTGCCAGACCGTCACCGCGTCAAAGACCTCTACATAATTCTGCCATTTGATAGGATCCGGAATCCACTTTGGCGGAAAGGTATAGATCTGAAATGGCTCTTTGAGGGAGGAAGATACCAGCCAGAAAAAGGGGACCAGCATCAACGCCCCACCGCCGAGCAAAACCAGATGGGTCAACGCTTGACCAATGGTGAATCGTCGCTCCATTATTCTTCCTCTCCTTCGGCTTCGTAATAGACCCATTGATTTTGCGTACGGAAGAGAAGCCAGGTCAGCAGCATGATTACCATGAATAACACCCATGCCATGCTCGATGCATAACCATTACGGAAATAGCCAAAGGCATTACGGAACATATAGAGTACATAGAAGAGGGCGGCATTATTGGGTCCAGCCGAAGACGCTGACGGGTTGGAGACAAAGAGTACGTAGGCCACACCAAAGACTTGGAAGCTGCCAATGATGTTGACGATCAACTGGTAGAAGATGATCGACGAGGTCATGGGAATCGTAACATGGCGGAAGCGAGTCCACGGACCCGCACCATCGACTTCTGCTGCTTCATATAGAGATGAAGGGACCCCCTTGATGGAGGCCAGAAAGATGAGTACCGTGTTGCCCAATCCCCACAGGCTGATAAAGACAATGGACGGAATAATCCAATCTGGATCGGTCAACCAGCGAGGAGCAGGTAGCCCTAACAGCTTAATGGGGTAGTTAATCGGTCCAAATTCAGGATGCAAGCCCCAGCGCCAAATCACCGCGCTGGCTACAACCGGTACAACCGAGGGCAAATACCAAATCGTCCGGTAAACGTTAATTCCTCTCACATCACGAGCCATGAGCAACGCAATGGCATATGCGGTAATGAGAGCAGCGGGAACAAAGAGCAGCACATAATTGAGCGTCACCTCTATTGACCGAATCCACAGATCGTCCGTGACGAGTTTTTGATAGTTGGCCAGCCCGATAAATTTAGGTGCACTAATAATTTCATACTTTGTAAAGCTGAGGGCAAGGCTAGCCAACACCGGACCCAGCTTAAAGAAAAGCACCCCCAAAATGGCGGGTACGATGAAGAGCCAGCCCCAGAAGGTTTCTTCAAATGAAAGCCGTTTGTAGAAGGGTAGTTTTGGAGATGATGCAGTCATGGAGATAGAAAATCCATTATGTGGTGTCCGCCACAGAGAGCTAAATTCAATTAAACCATGAAGGGATTGAAGGAATTGAAGTTTATATTGGGAGGTTTATCCATTGGTGGCTTTGGATGATAGGCATTGGTAGGGTTCATACAAAAACGTGCAACGTGATTCGTGTGGGCTACTCACTCACCACTACGAATCACGAATTATGCATTACGAATTATGCATTACGAAATCTCACCCGTCTCCAAAATCTGCTCTGAGCCAGCCCGAACCTCTGCTGCAATATCTTCCCAGCGAACATCGCCGATCCAGAACTGATCCAGATATGGACCCCAGTAGTCAAGCAGGGTCTGATACCAGCCGCCGAAGTACGAGCCTATCGTGTCTCCTGCCCAGCGGAAGGTTTCACTGTTCTCAAACGCGTCATAGAAGACCTGTCGCGACTCTCTTGACGGTGCATCGTCATCACCTAGGAAGTTCTCACGCAGAGATTTACGGATCGGTTGCTGCATCCCCAGATCAACAAGAATTCCTTGACCTGGCTCGCTCAAACAAGCCCATGAAATAAAGTCATAGGACTCCTGAGGATGTGCAGTCTGGGAGAAGATACAGAGCGGCGAGTAATGACCATAGGAGACCTGGGTCTTGCTGTATGGTACCTGGAAGGTCTCCCAGTTAACGCCAGCCTGATTGATGCGGCCAATGGACCAGGCGCCGCGGTGGTGCATGGCAACAGTTCCGGCTTGTATGCTGATTTCACCAGCTGCTTCATAGGCAGGAGAGGGGGCTACGTAGTGCTTCAAGCCCAGATCGGCCAGCCAGTTCATGGCCTCAGTAAACTCTTCTGAATCCATAGGCATGGTGCCGTCATCAGCAATGATCTCGGCATCGTTGGACCAGATATAGGTGAAGCGCCCGTGGCCGCGATCGGCGACAAAGCCATATTGACGCACCCGATTGGGATCAAAGGCCGCATCGTTGGGCGTGTTGTCGTCCAGATCAAAGGTAAGTTGCTTGCCCAATTCAATGGCTTCATCCCACGTGAGCCAGGCACCGATTGCTGGCGGCTCAACGCCAGCCTCCTCAAAGAGAGCGACGTTATAGGCCATCAGCATTGCGCCACTGTCCCACGGTATACCCCAGCGAGCACCGTCAAATGTCTGCGCGGTCCAGACGTTCTCTACATAGTCATCTTCGTTAAAATTAGCATCTGCCTCAAAGAACGGTTCAAGATTGGTGGTTACGCCCTTGCGGGTTAGCGGACCAGTGGTGCGATTGGCGTCAAACCAGATATCGGGGCCGGTATTGGAGGCGATCATGGTTAACAGCATCTCTTGGTGAGACGAACCAGCAACGGCATTGATCTCAAACTGGATATCGGGGTTCGACTCTCGGTAAAGATCCATCTGTTTACCCATTACATCTTCGATAAACTGGCCACCTCGATTGAGGAAGCTGAGGGTCACGCCTTCCATTGCAGCATCATCACCGCCCTCGGCTGGCGCACCAGCCGGAACAGCAGTACACGCGGCCAAGGCAAGGGTTGCGGCGCTGCCTGCTGTCAATTGTAAGAACGACCTTCTGCTCATAGAGTTCTTCATCGTGGATTTCCTCCTGTGAAGTTGGTGCTGATTTCCTGCTCGATGTACAACAGGCAGGTCTGAATCAGGGGAGAGTACAATAACTGTGATTTCTAGTCTACCATGCGTCAGATCGTGTGTCAAAGCCCCTTTACGTATAAGGGTGCCTTTTAGTTTGGGGGCAGCATATTTCTACTCGGGAAAGCATTGCTTTCGAAAGTCACAAAATCGGCCTCGAAATGCTGTTGCTCAATGCGTGTTCTCAGAGAGATTTCAAGTTCGCCCCCAAACTCGGATACACCCTACGTATAAGGGCGTATCTCACTTTGAGGGCAAAGATGAGCAGAGAATCTTTACTAGCCTGAAGGGGCCATGCAAATTGGTTGGCGAAGCCGTTCGGGCTTGTCCTGAGTCCCCGAAGGAATGACGACATCCAAAGCGGATAGGTAAAACTCGCCCCAAAACTGGGATACATCTTCAATAGTGATGTCCTGGAAAATAGGCTGAACGATGTGGTATACTATTTGGGTTTTGACACGAATCTAGTTTTCTGCCCTACTCATGCGGAGCATATATAGGAATTGACCATGTCAAGCTCGCTAAATTTCAGCCAATGTACACTACCCTTATTGGACAAGACATTTGGATTGCGTAATGTACTCAACTCGCCAGCTTTAGATGAGTGGTTCGCGCTGAGCAGTGATATTACATTATCTGAACTTGACCACAGTAAGCTATCTGATCTTCAGGAGCTATTGCAGATTAACGCGAATAGTTGGAATGAACAAGAGCTATCCATACACTTTATCGGACCTATTCTTAGTATGGTCAAGTTTACAGATCCCTATCGATATAATTTATTTGCTCAACGCTACATTGAAGCACAAGTTAACGACTATCTACTAAAGGGGGAACCAGACGGACTGATTGCATCAGGATACTATGAACCAGAGATCCCTTACTTTGCATTTGCGGAGTACAAACGACAGCGTGACCCCAACGGTGATCCCGCAGGTCAAGCATTGGGTGCCATGCTTGTTGGTCAACAGCTCGCACCCAGTCCCACTCCCCTTTATGGTTGTTATGTCGTCGGGCGTGATTGGTTTTTTATGACATTGCATGAAACGTACTACGCTATTTCAAATGGCCACAATGCCCTACAACGGCTTGAGCTTGAAGAAATACTACGCATTCTTATTGCCCTCAAGCAGATCATTGTAAAACTAACAAGCTGAAAGAGGGCTTAGGAATGATCCTTGTTCCTTAAATTCTCGGCATTACATTCCCACCACAGACTGGTATGTAAGCCCCTGTAATGAAGCTGGCCAGGTCCGATGCCAAGAAGGCAACTGCATTGGCAATCTCCTGGTCCGTCCCACGGCGTTTGAGGGGGACGTTTTGAATATAGTGGGCATCATGGCCACTTCCTGCTTCACGATCCTTGTCGCTAATGGTCCAACCTGGCGCGACTTGATTGACCGTGATCTGATGTTCACCCACCTCCTTGGCTAGCACCCTCAACACACCATCCATACCTCGCTTGGCTGACGCATAAGCTGACTGACTGACGAAGGTCTGCATGGCACATTCGGTATTGATGCCAATGTAGCGACCATATCCCATCTCGATCATCCCCGGAACAAAGGCTTTGGCCATTAATACGTTCTGCATGACGCAGGATTGGAACTGATCTGTGTAATCTTTCAGATCTTCTTCCAGTACGGTGCTCCAAGGATGAATTTGCGAAACCGCATTGGTCACCACAATGTGGGGCGCGCCCAAATGCTCTACCACCTCATCCCGCATAGCAAAGACGCTCTCTTTATCTGTAATATCTGCCTGAACGGTCATAGCCTTGCGGCCTTGAGCTTCTACCTCAGTACGAAGTTCATTCGCCTTGGCCTCATTCTGGCGGTAGTGAATCACCACATCCGCACCCGCTGTTGCCAAGGTTCGGACCATTACCCGACCGAGCTGACCGCTGGCTCCTGTGACCAATGCGATCCGTCCTAATAGATTGATCTGAATAGCCGTTGGATTCTCGGTGGGAAACGGTACGCTCTGTTGTACAACAGGTGTCCGATACTCTGCCAACCGCTCCAATGTTTGCCCCGCACGTACCGAAGCCTTCCCAAACAATCGTAAGGCCCGCCGTCCTATAGAATTTTCCTTTGTCATCTCTGTTCCTCTCACTTGAATCATCCTGTCATCTCATTCATCTCACTCACCTCATCATTCTGCCAGCTTCCTCATCTTCACTTGGCCTGTACCTTTGAACAGGTCTCCTCTGATCGAAAAACCGTTGGTCTATCGTACGTATGTTGCTATTCTATTCACATGAACATTTATACCTCACTTCTACAACGTAATTCTAATTTTCGCACACTCTGGTTAGCCTCTGTTGTTACCATGTTGGGTGACTGGTTTAACACCATTGGCACCATTGTGTTGATCAACCGCTATACAGACTCCGGCTTAGCCATTGCAGCCCTTTTCCTTGCCCGAATGGTGCCGCCATTTCTATTTAGTCCCGTAGCCGGGCTGGTGGCCGATCGCTTTAACCGCAAAGCCGTTATGCTGCTCTCCGATTTGTTACGAATTGGGATTGTCTTGGGCTTTTTGTTGGTCGATAGCCCGTCAGAAGCGTGGCTGGTTTATGGCTTGACGGCTCTGCAGTTTATCGTTGCCACATTTTACCATCCAGCTCACGCGGCCATTTTACCCTCCGTGGTCGATAATAAAGAGGATCTGTTGGTGGCCAACACCCTTGGTAGTATTACGTGGTCGGCCATGCTGGCTTTGGGTGCCGCATTAGGCGGGGTAACAACGGCGTTATTCGGCGTGCAGACCGCGCTGCTCATTGATGCCGTAACCTTTGCCATATCCGCAGCACTTGTTGCGCAAGTGATAACACCCCAACAGGAAGTTCAAGAACAATCTCAGACGAATGATGACGGGTTTGCCATTTGGGGAGGCATCCGTTATGCGTTAGAACATCCTGGGGTAGGCGCGGTTACGCTTGTCAAAGCGTTAGGCAGCATTGGTTCGACCGATGTAATTATGACAGCCTTAGCAAGTTCACTTTTCATCTTTGGGGTTGGTGGTGCAGGAGCGTTGGGCATGATGATGACGGCTGCCGGGATTGGCGCTGTACTGGGACCCTTGATCGCCAACCGCTTTACACCCGAAACCAATACAGCCCTGCAACGCTCGATAGTGATTGGCTTTGCAGCCTCTGCAGTTGGCTGGATTGTCGTTGGACAAGTTGGTTTTTTCTGGTTGGTTCTGTTCGGTTTCCTGCTACGTGGCATGGGCAGTTCAACCAACTGGACGTACAGTAGCGTCCTGCTCCAGATGAATGTGCCAGATCATATGCTAGGTCGTGTCTTTGCTTTGGATGAAATGATTCGGACTTTAACGGCGTCAGTCGCGATTTGGCTGGCAGGATACGCTATGGATTCATTGGATATGACAGCCCAGTCGCTGGCGTCCTTTTATGGGCTAGCGACGATTTTGCCCATGATCATTTGGGGATGGCACGCATGGTATATCAACCAACCTCGCCAGGAGAGAACAGTTATGGGCAGGCAACAATATCTAAGTACTTGACATGTTACCTAAGGCGTGCTATCTTTTTATGCGAATATACGCATAATTGTTTAATGGAGCCGCCATATGTCTATCTCGCCATTTGTACAGAGTAAACCAATTCAATTTACATCAACTGTTGTTGTCGAGCCGATCTATAACGTATTAACGGCCATGTCCTTGTTAACTAAACCGAATCTAAATCAAGAAAGAGAGCCATGGTTAGCCCAAACAGCCTCTAAACTAACAATAGCCCAACGGGAGTCCAATCGCCTCATCTTTGAGTGGCTCGGCGCGGCACTAGTACCAACGGCTAAGCACAATAGCTTTGAGAATCTATTAACAAGCATTGAGGCAGCAGCCCCGACGGAGCTGAGAAATCTCGTACTTAAGGCTTGGCTCAAAGACGGGGTATCAGCGGATGAAACGCCAGAGCGTCTTTTGAAAGACAAAGATCATTTCCTAAATTTTGTTGGGCATCATGCTGCCATTTCATCCCTTAACCAGAAAATGCGTTTGGCACTATACCATTTGCTTAATGAGCCATCTGTGATGCAGAGCCAGATTGTCACCCATCTGCGTGCACTCTGGGAAAGCGAATTTGCCAAGGAATGGGAAAAGAAACGCTCTACCATGCATTACTGTGTTGAAGAACTGAATGCACGAATCTGGCCAACCCAGTCGCCTAATGCACTTTTACAAGCTTTTATTCGAGGGGCCATTCCAGACTACATCACAGCTCAACTATCTGGCATCCAACAAATAATTATTGTGCCATCACCTTATATTCGTCTCCATGCATCCCGCTTGGACTCGCTCAATACATTGTGGGTCTTCATGTTAGCCGATTTCTGGCAGTTACCTATGCGCACTGAGCCAATCAAGCGTGGTGAGGTAAAAGGTCCAGCAAATGCGTTAGCTGACGATACTCGTCTCCGCATCTTGGAATTGCTAGCCGCTCACGAGGAACTGCGGGCACAGGAGATCATTGCTCAACTGGACACAACCCAGTCAACCGTTTCTCGTCATCTAAAACAGTTGAGCAGTGCCCAATTCATCTCTGAAAAACGAGCCGGCGATGCCAATAAGATCTACAGGCTTAACCCGGCAAGGGTAAGTGAATTTGCTTACACGCTATCAGCGTTACTCTCTGCCGAGAACGCGAAGATGGTGCTCAACGACGTACGTTTAGAACAACCAACTGAATTACGTCCCTACCTGGATCGAAATGGCCTCGTCAGCCAGTGGCCCGCCAAATGGACAGCGAAAAAGATTGTGCTCGACTATCTCATTACCAAATTTTCAGAGGGTACTCAGTATAAAGAGACCGAGGTAAACGAGATTCTCAACCAGTGGCATACATACGATGATCCAGTCTATCTTCGGCGCGCACTCGTTGATTCGGGGCTGCTTGGTCGGACGTCAGATGGGAGGCAATATTGGCGAGTGGCATCCTAAATTAGGATGGCCAGAAAAGTTCTCTCCTCCTTTCTCGGAATTATCCCGAGTGGATTAGGCAACCGTCGGTACAAGGCGTTTCTGGCGAAGTATATGACAACAGTCGCCGCAAAAGGGACATACAAAAGTTTAGTAAGGAAGGGTCCAAAGGTACTCAGTATGAGCTAAGAAATCATCGGGATGAGCGCGGAAGTGGTGGATGTTGCGAAGCTGTTGACGCAAAGCCTGCAACTTTTTTTT
>JBCCHB010000043.1:0-103243 GCA_039028975.1 Chloroflexota bacterium | reverse complement strand
TGCCAAATATGTCAAGCTGCCGCACCATGCCGGAGACTCGGCCCCCATAACCAATGATACCAATGTTTAGCATAGGGTTCGTATCCTATCCTTTGAGTCCAGAAAGACTAATTCCGCCGACAATAAACTCCTGGGCGACTACAAAGAGAACGACTACCGGAAAGGAGACGACGGTGGAGGCGGCGAAGACAGCAGGCCAATTAATTGAATTAAAGTCGCGGAAGAGCGCGATGCCGACGGTGACTGGATATTTACTCGAGTCCGTTAAGACAATCAAGGGCCAAATGAAATCGTTCCATGCGCCAAGAAAGATAAAGACGCCTAAGGTCACCATAGCTGGTCGTGCCAATGGCAACATAATTCGCCAATAGGTACCAAAGAAGCTAGATCCATCGATACGCGCGGCATCTTCCAATTCGCGTGGGATATTAAGGAAAAATTGGCGCAGCAAAAAGATACCAAATGCCGAGGCGAAACTAGGCAAGACCACGCCCAGAAACGAGTTGGTCAATCCTAACGCATGGGCAATCAGAAAAGTCGGAATCAACGTGATCGAGCCAGGTAGCATCAACGTAGCAAGCACAGCCAGGAAGAGCGCCTCGCGCCCCGGAAACTCAACCCGGGCAAAAGCATAGGCCGCCAGAGAATTGATAAAGAGCTGTACAGCCAAGGTTGTCCCCGTATAGAGTACGCTATTATAAATGTATAAGCCCATGTTGCCGCGGATCAGAGCTTCCGCATACGTGCTTAAGGTAAGCGAGGGCGGAATAAGCGAGTAAGGATCGGTGAAAAAATCGGTGCGCGTCTTAAAAGAATTGGCCAGCATCCATAGATACGGGAAAATCATGCTAACGGCCAAAACAACCAACAACGCATAGACGAAGATGACAAACGAACGCCTGGCAAACCATGCGGCTGAACCAACCTCGCCGCCAAGCTCGACCGTTCTGGATTCAATATGGTCCATAGGATGTATATAGTGCGGTTGTGGTGAAAACAGTCGTTTTCTTCACCTCTACCTGAATGAACAAACGACTGTTTTCAAACAGAGCTCACTTTAATAAAGTTCGCGAGAAATAAAGAGCTTAAGCTGCAAAGCCGAAAAGAGAAAGATAATACCAAATAGCAGCCACGAGATAGCCGAGGCGTAACCCATCTCAAAGTTCGAGAAAGCGTAGCGATAGACGACCATCTGCACGGTCTGGGTAGCATTGGCCGGTCCACCGCGCGTCATAATATAGACCTGGGTGAAGACTTGGAACGCGGCAATCGTCAACGTCACCACCACAAAGATCATCGAATTGCGCAGCAGGGGCAGCGTAATATGCCAAAAGGTGTGTCTAGAGTTAGCCCCATCGACTTTAGCCGCTTCGTAAAAGACTTGAGGAATTTCAGCCAAACCCGCCAGAAAGATAATCATGTAATAACCAACCGCCCCCCAGATAGTCATCAGCATGACGGCTGGTAGCGCAGTGTTGGGATCAAAGAGCCAGTTGGGACCAGAAATACCAACGAGTTTAAGCAACCTGTTGACACCTCCTGTTGGTTCAAAGAGCCACACCCATAACATAGCCGTCACGACGCCCGGTGTAATGGTTGGGATGAAAAATATGGTCCGGAAGAACGAGCGACCAACCCGTGCTTGATTCCCCAATACAGCCAAAAAGAGCGAGACGATGGTAATTGCCGGGACAATCACAATCACATAGAGAATCGTGTTCCAGAAACCAATGCCAACTAGCTCATCTGCTAGCGCTCGCGTATAGTTTTCCAGCCCGACAAACGGGCGGACATCGGTGATAATATCGTACTCGTGGAAGCTAATGTAGAGGGAGAAACCAATCGCAATATATGAAAAGACCGAGATAAGTAAGACTGCCGGGCTGATAAAGAGATAGCCCGGCCACGTCTTCTTAATCCGTTTCCAAAATGTAGCGCCAACATTTGTTTGTCGCGCTACCGACTGACTCTCCTGGGCTAAAGTCGCCAAGATTCGTTTATCTCCTGATGCAAGTAGGCAGGCGGGCAGGTGGGTAAGAACTCTTGTCACCTATAAACCTGCTCACCCGCAGACCTACTCACCTGCAAACTTGCTACGCATACCCTGCCTTCGCCATAATCTCATTACCGGTTGTAACGAGCTGATCCATGGCTACCTCTGGCGTCTCTTGTTGTAGAATGACTGCTTCAAGTACTGGACGAATGGCTTCGTCTAGCGCACTTTGCTGGATGTAAACCAATGGTGTACCGGCCGCGGTCGCTTTGGGTACCATCTCTAAGATAGGCAATTCGTCGAGCTTGGCTTTGAATTCGGGCGTCTCATAAAAATCTTTGCGCGGTGCCATCCAATCACCAATCTCAAGGCGCTCAAGCATCCAACCTAAACCACACCAGAATTCAAGGAAAGCCCAACCCGCGTCTTGATTGGCTCCTCGGCTTGGCATAACCAACATATTGTTCCAGATAGCGGTCCCCTGCTTGCCTCCATCTACGGGAGCGGCTGGCCAGAGCATGGTAGACCAGTTCAGTTCAGGCACATCGCCACGTAGGCGGCCATATTGCCAGGGGCCAGAAGATGCCATGGCAGTTGTCCCCTGTATAAACTGATTCCAGTCCTGGCGTTCTGGGGCGATCGGCTGGGACACGACGGTCTCATAGAGCATATCCAGATACCAGTTTAGACCGTTGACAGCTGCATTACTCTCGTTGAAACCAACGCCATTCTCAATCCCGTCTGCATTTTTAGAATAGAAGCCGACACCGTGACAGCTAGCAAAGACACTTAGATTCTGGGCGCCAGGGGTACCCACCATAAAGCCAGACTGGACCACATCATCGCCATCCATCTTGGTCAATTCTTTGGCGGCTGCAGTAAAATCATCCCAGGTCCATTGGGCTATCTCGTCAGCATTGGTCGTCACACCGGCCTCTTCAAAGAGATCAATGTTAAAGAAGATCTGGTTACTGTCTGGACCTTCACCGAGAACGCCATACTGGGCTGCCCCTTTGGTGGCTTGGAGTAGGGCACCGTCGAGGAAGTTCTCACGGGCTAGATCGGGCGTCACCTCGACAAATGGCGTCAGATCGTGTAGAGCCTCTTTATCGTAGAAATCTCGTGCCCAATAGACTGAACTATGCATTACGTCTGGCACATCGCCTGCGGCATGGGCTGCCAAAAATTTACGGAAGTACTCGCCAAAGGGTACATTCTGATAATCCAGTTCCAGATCCGGGTTGGCTTCCGTGAGCGCAACAGGCAGGCGCTCAAATAGGGCCGCATTGACTTCACTGCCCGATGGTCCCCACCAATCCCAATAAGTGACGGTTTGTGGCTCCGACGAAGCCGCCCCATCACCAGCGCCAGAATCGCTCACTGGTGCACAGGCGGCAAGCAGACCAGCACCAACACTCATGGCTGACAAGGCCAGAAAACGTCGTCGACTCAATCCAATATTCGTTAGATTGTTCATGAGGCTCTCCTTTGAAGACTATTCATTGCTGACGGGGGAATGTTGAACGGAAAGTATAGGCTACAGTGTAAATCGAGCTATCGCCAGGTGATCGCTCCAGAGAAGTCCGTGGAGTAAAAAAAGTTTTCTGAACTCCAACATTGGAGCCTCAAATGATCTATTCCATACAGAATTGTGGAGCAACCCATCGGGGGGGGAAGAGGTTAATACTATCTCTATATTACAACTTTATCATGCTGTAGACAAAATCCCGAGTCTATATGGGTGCCTTTGAGTTTCGGGGCAAGAATGTTAGCCAGTCGGGTGCGTTGCACTGTTCAGACATAGATTCAAGCGCCCATCCGCAATTGAACGGAGCGACGCACTCTTGTGCCAAACTAAAACGCACCCAATCTACACAGAGCGACCATAAGGTGCTGAAAATTGTGTCATTAGTTATACTTATACTCAGCTCCGTTTGACAACCGGAGTTTGGTTACTCTGGTAGAGGCTGCGGAAAACCCCGGTTTTCAAATCGACCGCAGTATAGCTCCGCTTGACAACCGCTGTTTGATTACTTCGGTAGGGCTGCGGAAACCAACGATTGGCAAATCGACCGCAATACTAGAGAAAATATTGGAATGCCAACCATCAATACGATAATGCTCATCAGCCGAAAGTGTGCAGCTTGGTACTTTCCAATAGCTAAGTGAAGTCAGTCTGTACACTTTGAGCAAATGAGCAAAACACTTTGTTTAAGGAGGCGGGTATGGAGAAGGTTAAGGAGTACAGCACTTCGGGGCAATCAAGTATTTACGAGCAATTGGGCATCAAGCCCATCATTAATGCTTCAGGAAGTCAAACGGTTCTGGGTGGTTCAATTTTGACGGAAAGAGTTCAGGCGGCGATGGATGCGGCCAATGCTTCTTTTGCGCCCATGGCTGAAGTGTTTGACAAAACAGGTGTAGTGATTGCTGAACAACTTGGTGCTGAGGCTGCATTTGTCACCTCCGGTTGTTTTGCCGCTTTGGTTTTGGGTACCGCAGCCATCATGACCGCGCATGATCAGGACAAGATTAGCCAATTGCCGGATACAACTGGGTTGCGAGACGAGTTTTTGATTCAAAAGAAATTGCGTTATCATTATGACAAGTGTATTGCTGTTCCGGGTGGTAAATTAATCGAGGTAGGGGATGATGAAGGGACCACAACGGCTCAAATTGAAGCCGCGATTGGCCCCAAAACTGCAGGAATTCTCATGCTGGCACGAGCGGAGGATACGCCAGGAACCCTATCCGTTTCGCAGATGGCCCAGATAGCAGAAAAGGCTGGCATTGCCCTGATTTTGGATGCCGCGGCAGAAATATATCCGCTGGAAAGAATGCGAGAATTGCCGTCAAGTGGTGCATCTCTGGTCTGTTATGGCACTAAGTATGTAGGATCTACCCACTCATCTGGAATTTTATGTGGAAAGCGTGACTATGTTGAGGCAGCAATGCTCAACAGCTTCATAAGCTATGAGCTGGTTGATAGCCCAGCCTATGAGAGCAACATCGGTCGAGGTTACAAAATTGATCGACAAGAGGTGATTGCAACTACGGTGGCCCTTCAAGAGTGGTTCGATATGGATCACGAAGAGCGGCTGCAGGGGGAAGCCCAAAAGATTGAGACCATTGCCAGCTTCCTAAAAGATGTAGAGCACGTCTCAGCCAAAAATGCATGGGAAGAGGAGAAAGAGCCTTGGATGCGCCTGCACCTAGCCCTGGATACTGACGCGCTGGGTAAATCATCTAACGATATAGTCGAGGAATTGCGTGCAGGTACGCCCAGCATCTGGACTCGCCCGGTCGGTGACAGCGATATTTTTATGACTGTACATACCCTAAAAGATGGTGAGGCAGAAGTTGTTGGAGAGGCATTGCGCAAGGCTTTGAAGTAACTGGCTTGTTCGAAAAATAAATCCTAAGACCGACCGGAAACTGCTCAGAACGTAACGATATAGATGGCCAGAAAAGTTCTGTCCTCTCTTCTCGAAATTTCCCGGAGCCATGGGGCATGAGTTGGGACAAGACTTCTCTGGCGAAGTATATGCTCATCGAATCATATAGGTTTTTACGATTTCAATGAGCATATTTCTATTGACTCGTCTCAATTCAGGACAGGCTCATATGAAGTAGGTTATCCTGAAGAGGTCTACTTTAAGAAGGCAGTGGCTCATCAAGAATGGCCTGGGTTTTGCGTTCAACTTCGCTAGCGTACTCGGCAAAGGTCTCATCGCCTTCCCAAATCAGGTCGATCTCGGCCTGGAAGACATTATTTGCTTCGGTAAAACGGGTATTCCAAGGCATGGGATACGGTTCTACACCTTCTGATATCACCTTGTCAGTAAAGCCGTAGAGCGGATTGACTGCGTTGACCTCAGGATCTGTCCATACCGACTTGCGACCATTGGTCTGACGTTTGGCTTCTAGCACGTTGAATATGCCAGCTTCCTTAGAAGTCAGCAATTTAGCAAACTCCCAAGCCTCATCTGGTGCTTCAGAATTGCTGTTGATCATCCAGTGGTTACCAGAGAAGCATGTACCCTGACGGCCGTCCTTGCCCGGAGGTAGAGGAATGGCGCCAACTTCAAAGCGATCGCCAGCCTGAGTTTGCGCCCGAGTTAACACACCAACGGTACTGGCATGAGTTGCTTCTAAGCCAGCAACAAAGAGGTTGGGTTCAACGCCCTCTTTGTCAGCAGCCCGAGGCGATACTTGATCATCCAAAAGCCCCACATACCATGCCGCAATTTCAGCATGGAGATCGGTATTGTAGCTCATGGTGCGCCCTTCCGCGTCCATAATCCATGAGTCTGTCGAGTCAGCCGCGCCAAAGGAGCGGGACGTATTGCTATAGTAGTGCATCGCGGTCATGCTATCAAAACCCATACCAAAGATGCCCGCATCTGGATCGGCTGCGCTTCGAGCCAATTCAGTCCAATCTTCCATTGTCCAGCCGACCTCTGGGATAGGCAGCCCTTTGTCCTCAAGCATGGTCTTGTTAAATGCAAGCGCAATGTTTCCACCAGGATGCACTACATCTGGTAGATTAAAGCTCTTGCCTTCCCACTTGTTACCCTCCAACACGCTAGGATAGAAATCATCGGGATCGTCTGGTGGGCTAGAGGCCCAGAAATCATCCAGTTCTAAGTAGATCCCTTTAACAAAGTTGATAAAGATCCAGCGATGGTGACCATATACCAAGTCTTGTAATGTCCCAGCGATGAAACCCGTCTGTGTTTTGGTTTCGATCTCGCCATAAATCGTCTCCTCAACGACCACCTCCACACCTGTTTCTTCGGTAAAGCGCGGCCCGAATTCTTGAGGTGTCAAGGCCAAATTGCCAGCGGGAACTTGGATACGTAGGGTCACGGCCTCTGCTGCTGGAGACGAATCCTCACTGCCAGAGCCAGGAGCTGCGACTGGGGCCGCACAGGCGGCCAAGAGTTGGGCTGAAGCTGCACCTAAGCCAGTGACAGCCATGCCTTTCAATAAACTGCGACGAGTAATCTGCTTTTGGATCATAGCGCTTCTCCTTGGAATCAATTAATTCTCGACAAATTGAGTTGGCTCATCTATACTCAGCTCCGTTTGAAAACCGTCGTCTGGTCAATTATACTCAGCTCCGTTTGAAAACAGGTGTTTAGTTACTCCCGTAGAGCTTTGGAAAACACCTGTTTTCAAATCGACCGCAGTATAAATATAGTTTTTAAGAAAAAGATTTTCCGCCCTTACCCTTCGACACGCTCAGGGGGCGGTTAGAAAATCTTTTTCTTGATGTCTATAGAATCTCAGAATCCGACAATTTTCAAAGCGACTGTAGTATACAAAGTTATGAAAATGGATGTTTTCGCTAAAAGCAAAACCCCATATGCTACCCTTTAATGCCAGACATGACAATGCCCTGCACAAAGAAGCGTTGTCCGACAAAAAAGATGATAATGATTGGTACCATTGACATGATGCACGCGGCCATCAACAGATGTTGCATCGGTTCCCCCCCCACATCGGGTACAGCATTGAAGAACTGGATGCCAACGGATATTGTAAACTTTTCGGGTGTGTTCAAGTAGATCAAGGGGCCTAGAAAATCACTCCAACTGGCAATCATCGAAATAATCGCCAATGTAGCCAGGATTGGTTTACAGAGAGGCAATAGAATCGACCAGTATATACGGAAAAAATCTGCACCATCGATCAAGGCTGCCTCGTCCAAGTCCCGTGGTAGGCTCATAAAGAACTGGCGCATGAGAAAGATTGCAAAGGCACCGCCCCCAAACCAATGAGGAACCCAAAGCGGCAGGATAGTGTTAATCCAGCCCAATTTATAGAAGAGTACAAATTGGGGTATCAATGTAACTTGGGCAGGTAGCATCATAGTCGCCAGGGTGATCATGAAGAGTGTGTTACGCCCGCGGTACTCAAATCGGGCAAATGAATAGGCCACAAGAGACGCAGTGATAAGCGTACCACTAACGGTTAAGAGCACAATAACCACAGAGTTTAGGAACCAACGACCTACCGGATACGAGATATTCAGCACCTCCCAGTAGTTACGCCACTGTGGTACAGCTGGTACCTGAACAGGTGGAAAAGCAAACATCTCGGGAATCGTCTTGAGCGAACTCATCAACGTCCAGAAGAAAGGATACCCGAAGACCACGCAGAGGGCCAACACGATCACATATAGTAAAATCTGGCTGATATTCTTTTGGGGGTGCCATAGAGATTGAGATGGGGTTTGATTGTAGGTCTGTTGTGCCATAAGTCGATCTCCTAAGCCCCCTCGTAGTGGACCCATCGGCGAGAGTAGGATACCTGAAACCAGGTGAATAGAATGAGGATCGCAGCCAGTACCCAAGCAAGCGCGCTACCATACCCCAGGCGGAAATATTGGAATGCCTCGAAGTAGATGTGTAGAGCGAAGAACCAGGTCGCATACGAAGGCCCTCCTTGTGTAGCAACCCAAGCCGTCGTAAAAACTTTCAACGCACCGATCACGGCCAGAACCACATTGAAGAAGATCGTCGGTGTCAACATGGGCAAGGTGACATGACGAAATTTAGCCCAGGAACCACCTCCATCGATAGAAGCCGCGTCATAAAGCTCTTGGGGGACTCCTTGGAGCCCTGCCAAAAATATCAGCATGGTATTACCACCCATGGCTGCCCAAACATTAATCAGCGTGACGGAGAGCAGAGCGGTATCTCGAGAGGCTAGCCAACCTGGGGGGCTGTCTATGCCGATACCGCGCAAGAACTGGTTGACTGGACCCACTCGAGGTGCTAATAGAAAGGTCCATAGAACAGCCAGGGCAACGGCTGGAATTAGATGAGGAACAAAGAAAATGGTCCGATAGATGTTTGTCCCTAATAGTTTCTGGTTAAGTAGAATAGCCAGCAACAATGCCCCACCGACGGCAAAAGGCAAATAGATGCCAGCAAAGGTGAAGGTTCGGCCAAGAGAGGGCCAGAAGAGTTCGTCAGTTGTAAATGCTTTGATGTAGTTATCCAGACCGATGAATCGGGGAGTACCGATTACGGCATATTCAGTAAAGCCAAAATAGAATGAGGCCAGAATGGGCCCGCCCCAGAAAATAATGAGACCCAAGATCCAGGGCAAAGCGAAAATATAGCCCCAAACTGCACGCTTGGTCTGAAATGCAGATTCTGCACCGACCAATCGACTCAGAAAAGAAGGTTTAGGACGTTCGAGAGAATGAATCGGTGCCGACCTTTCCGCAACTGCCACAATGATCTCCTTTCCCCACCAGAGAGGCGAATCACCCCGGGTTTATCATTTTCATATTTTGGAATTATCTTATCAGTAGATACAATACGATTAGCAGATCGAAATTGATAAGATGAAGTGCAGGTCTACAAGTCCGAAGGATGGTTGTCCTATATGTCAAGACCATTGTAGGATATCAGTAATCGTATCCCAATCAACCAGGAATGCCAAATTTGGTAAAAAGAGAATAGGCGACTTTAGGTTGGAGAGGCTGATCTGCTCTTGGTCAGATGTTCGGGGTACAATTCGTAGAGGGGGATTTATATGCCATGCACGAAGCATCTTGAGTGTTCCGGCGCTGACTGATATGCGGTGCGAATTTTGGTTCTGGCTTCACATGGATAGGATATGAAAGTAGATTTCGAATGGCAGGTCGGTAAAGAGGAAAGGGATGCAGAAGCCGAACGCGCATCGATTCGGAAACAATCGTCCGAACTCGATGCGCGTTTTTTTGGCCTGTTTTTTACTCAATATAAACGCCTGCAGCTGATCTACATTGTGCGCAGCCTATTGTTCCTGTTGGTTGCCGTTCTCGCTGTATCTGGCGTATCCCCCTCCGTAAGTCAGATTGAACATCACCTAATCACCCAAGCCATCTACGACTTAGAAGTCCGCAAAGCGCAGGCCTTGGCCAGGGGCGAACCAGTACGGCGATATCCGCCACTGACCGCACCATCTACCCTGATGCAGCTACACGCCAGGCAAAACACATCAAATTTGCCACCGGAAAGCCAAATAACGTTGCACAGAGAAGTGTTGAGTACTAAACGCACGGGCAACCTAATTACTGCGCGTATGAGCATCAACGAACCCGTCTATCATTGGCGGCTCTCCGGTCCATTTCGGATTGAGCCATTTCGTATCACATACTTCTTTGAGGAGACCGAGCATGGTTTGCAGACCACAGTTCCACAGGCCGAATTCTGGGGAATCGAACAGCGCCTGGAGACGGCAAATATCACGTTCATCTTTTCCGAACCGGATGCTGATGTGGTGACAGCCGTTGCGCCCCAACTAGAAAATGCCCTACTCTATCTTTATCAGCTTGTCGGGAAGAACCCCGACATGTCCAGCAAAGCTGATACCCAGCTAACCATCGCTTGGCAGCCACGGCTCGTTAACCAGGAACTCTCTGAGTCACATAAAATTCAGCTAATCTCGCCAGAACTTGTGGAGATTCCGGCCCAGTTCACAGACCAGGAATATATCAGACAGGTTGCCCTAAGTTGGCTGGTCTTTTATGTGGTAGAACAAACGCTTGACCAACACACCGATCGTCTGATAGAACCAGAATGGGAGATGGCGCTCTGGGGATTACGTAGCTGGTTGCGTCGTCAAGTAAATCATGAATTCGGTCCGCTACAGGCCCTGGACGATACAATCCATCTCCAATTAGATGCAACCTTATGGCGACTTTTAGAAAATAGTCCCGATCTTGAACCGTCATGCGTCTCCAGCTGGTGTGATGAGCTAATTGCCGATAAGGATCGTTTTATGGCGCAGGTGTTGCTGGAAGAATCACTCTTTGACTATATTGTGGCAAGGTATGGGGAAGAGCAATTACCGAATGTGATAGATGGTATGACGCAGTTTGGTTCGTGGGAGGCGTTGGGACAAGTCGTTTTTGGGGAGTCGATTGAGGGGTTTGAATAAGATGTCCAATCCAATTCTACAAACCAAACTCTACGCGCCGCGTCCCCGCTCCGATCTCATCCTGCGCCCTCGCCTGATTGATAAGCTCAACCAGGGCCTTCACCGCAACCTGACGCTGATCTCGGCCCCTGCTGGTTTTGGGAAGACAACGCTCATCAGTGAATGGATCGCTGCATGCGAAAGACTAACTGCCTGGCTGTCGTTGGACGATGCAGATAACGATCTCATGCGTTTTCTAACTTATTTCGTGTCAGCATTGCAGACAATCATACCTGGCTTTGGCGAATCAGTATTGACTTTACTACAGTCTCCACAGCCGCCAGCATTCGACTCAATTTTGACACTCCTGCTCAATGAAATTGCTACACTTCAAGACAGTTTTTTTCTGGTTTTGGATGATTACCACGTGCTTGAATCTTCAGCGATTGACGATGCGCTCACCTTTTTGCTCGAACACCTGCCATCCCAAATACATTTGGTGATCACGACCCGTGAGGATCCCAATCTACCATTAGCCCGTTATCGCGTTCGAGGACAATTGACCGAACTTCGTGCTGCTGATCTACGTTTCACACCAGATGAAGCTGCTGAGTTTCTGAACCAAGTGATGGGTCTAAATCTCCCGACAGAAGAGATCGCTGCACTAGAAAGCCGTACCGAGGGCTGGATTGCCGGTCTGCAAATGGCCGCCCTTGCTTTGCAAGATGGGCACGCTGACAGCGCCAGCTTTATCCAATCCTTCACGGGCAGTCACCGTTTTGTGCTGGACTATCTGGCCGAAGAGGTCCTGCTGCGCCAACCTCATCATATCCGCAACTTCTTACTACAAACTGCCATTCTTGAACGATTATGTGGCTCTTTGTGTGATGCCGTTTGTTCCGATGAAACAGCAAGTAGTCCCACAGGGACTGCCGTTGCAGGTCAAGAAGATAGTCAAGAAACGTTGGAGACGCTGGAGCGCAACAATCTGTTTGTCATCCCGCTGGATGGGCAACGTCAGTGGTATCGTTATCACCACCTCTTTTCTGAAGTTCTGCGCGCACGTGCCCTGAAAGAGCAACCGATGCAGACGCTTGCTTCACACCGACGGGCAAGCGAATGGTATGAAGCACATGGTCTGCGGGCTGATGCAATCCACCATGCGCTGGCAGCGACAGATTTTGCTCGAGCGGCCGATTTGGTCGAGCTGACGTGGCCTGCACTTCATCGGCAAGTGTTCCGATCCGCCGAATTACTTATGTGGCTAGGCGCAATTCCAGATGAGTTGATCCGTGCCCGGCCCGTTCTCAGCGTTGGATATGCCTGGGAGTTGCTGAATGGTGGCCAATTTGAGGCCGCAGAGAGACGATTAGAGGACGCTGAGCGGTGGATCAACCCTCCAGGCATCAATGAGTCACCGGACGTGCCCGACGGTGAGATGCGCTATATGGACGAGGAAGAATTTCGCTTGCTGCCGACAGAGATCGCCTCTGCACGCGCCTATTTGGCCATGGCACATGGCGACGCCCTCTCCACCGTAACATACGCTCGGCAAGCGCTCGATCTCATCCCTGTAGATGATCACATTCGACGCGGGCCAGCCGCATCGCTTCTGGGGCTTGCGTACTGGACCATTGGTGAAATGGAGGCAGGTTATCAGGCCTTGGCCCATGGAATGGTTAGCTTTCAGCGGGCTGGCAACATTCTTTTTGGCATCAGTGGCGTCTTTGGCATGGCAGAAATGAGAATCACGCAAGGTCGGCTCAAAGAGGCCATAGAGACATATGAAGAGGCGTTGCAGCTTGCCATAAAACATGAAGGGCGCGCCCTACAAGGCATAGCGGACCTGCATCTGGGTCTGAGCGAACTCCACCGAGAGCGGGGTGAGCGAGCGGTAGCTGAAGAACATCTGCAAAAGAGCTTGGAGGCGGGTGAGCAAGCGGCGCAGCAGGTGTACCAATATCATCTTGCTCTTGCTAAGGCGCGCGCAAAGCAGGAGCAGGGTGATTTTGACGGTGCACTTCGCGCGCTCGACGAGGCGGAGGAGCTATTTGCCCATGTTCATATCCCTGATTTCCGCCCAGCCGCTGCGTTGAAGGTACGGGTATGGCTTATTCAGGACCAAGTGAATGAGGCCTTGCGTTGGGTCAAAGAACGTGAACTAAGGATCGATGACGATCTGAGCTACCTGCGCGAGTTTGAACATATCACCCTCGCACGGGTACTGATTGCACGGTACAAGAAAGAGCAGGTTCGCGAAGTCATGGACCAAGCATTGGTTATCTTGGAACGCCTTCTGCACGCGGCGGAAGTAGGCGCGCGAATGGGGAGCGTCATCGAAGTCCTGATATTACAGGCTCTTGCCCACGAGGCGCGGGATGACATGCCTAGCGCGCTCGTGCCTTTGGAACGAGCCTTGCTTTTAGCCGAGCCGGAAGGCTATGTGCGGATCTTCGCGGACGAAGGGCCGCCTATGGCTCGTCTGCTCTATGAAGCCCTCTCTGATGGGATTGAAACAGCGTATATTCGTCGCTTGTTGACAGCCCTCCCGGTTGCTGAATCTGAGCAAGCGACTGTGCGCGCCCAGTCTGCGAGCAACGCCATGCCATTGCCAGACGCGAGAGAACCCGAAGTTGAACTGGTTGAACCGTTAAGCGAGCGTGAACTGGAAGTACTCCAACTCATCGCCGAGGGGCTGACCAATCAAGAGATCGCCACTAGACTTATCCTTTCGCTGCATACGGTCAAGGTCCATGCGCGCAATATTTATGGCAAACTCGCCGTAAAGAATCGCACCCAGGCGGTAGCCAAAGGACGCGCGCTCGGTATCATATCGCCATTTTAATTTTGTAGAGAAGCGCGTATATTGGTTCAACAGGATATCAGAGGGTTGACAGAGATAGGTATCGATCAGATCGGGCACCACCACTTTGTAGCCGTCATCCAACGTGCTCTGCGCTTGGTAGTACACCGCACATGGGCGATGAACAACGGCTGCTTATTGAGAAGACACAGCCAAAACGGCTACCGCAATCTGGAATAGGATCTTGTCAATGGAAAAGCTGTTAGCCGTGCAACCGCGCCAATCCCCATGAGATCACAAGTCCGATGGCGGAAACAGCACTAACGAACTAAGTCTTGAAAAGCCTCATGGCATCACATTTACAGCAGCGACAAACTTGCCCCCAGAACCAAATGCAAAAAACAAAAATTTGACTACTACAAGATCTACTGGTACCCGAATCAAAATGGTTATGCCGCAATAACTTGCTCTGGCTCTCTTTGATTTATTGACTCAGGTTTATCCATCGCTTCACTGTAGAGGACATCTGGACAAAAGTCGACTTCATTAGGCCAAACGAGAGTACCGATTTCTTCGTCAACCATCACTTGCTTGAAATAGTCAAGATCTTCTAGAGCTTTGAAGACACCTCCGCGACCAACAATACGTTCACGGAAATCTAGCTCTGTCTTTTCATTTGTGGTAAAGGTCAATTCTAAACGGTAACCTTCTATGTGCTTTACTTCAATAATTCTAGGATTCATATTGCTACCTAATAATTCTAGGATTCATATTGCTACCTAATCAAGTGGTTCTATCTTCTCCGCAGGCCCGTCACCTTGGAGTAATTCCCAATTTCGTTTCAATTCTTGTTGATGAACAGCAGTCCATTCGATGACCATTGAAACAGCGCGCCGTTTCATCTTACCTTCAAGTACTTCTATCGGATCAATGCCGACCAAGATTTCTTCACTACCATAGATAGCGTGGAAATGAGGTGGATAGTGGTCGTCAAAGTACATCCGAATGATGATGCCAAAAAATCGACTAAGCTCAGGCATTTACACCCTTTCGATGTTTGTTGTTCGATGCATTGATATGCCCTATTATAGCAGAAAAACTGGGCAAATTCTACCCAGTTTCACTCCCACCTATCATACCGTTCCAAAACCCGAAAACCGGACTTCCGCACTTCCGCAAACCCGATGGCAGGCAACTGGGGGTTGATGGTACCGAAATCGTAGTATTGGTATGCACTCATGATGGTAAAGAATCTCTTGCGCTGTTATACTTGATTTCCAGTATGTCACTTACTGCTTCGTCAAGGGTCATCTCTGCAGCCTGAGTCCAAATTTCATTGGCGGTTCGCTGCTCCAAATGAGTACGAGCTTGTGTTATCATCTGCTTGTGTATAGTTCTTGCCATCGGAGGTGCAAGAAGGTCGTACTTTTTTCGCATATTTTCCGTTACACACGTTATAAAAAGCAATCGTGCCCACTCTTCTGATGCTTGAGCAAGTTGCGCAAGAAGTTCTAGAGCATATACAACCTGATGTGGATCGCCGTCGTCATAGCCGATTTTTAGCGCTTCGGTGAGCAATGTGGATGCCCTCGTATAGTCTCTAGTTTTTAGGGCGCAATGTCCTTGGGTTCGCTTTACACGACTAATTAAATTGCAATGTTCAATGGCTTCACCCATTTCTAGTGAACGAAACAAAATTTCCTTTGCCTGCTCATACCGTCCTAAGCGAACGTAGAGCTCAGCTTGATCGGCTAAGGTTTTTGCTATAGCCCATGTTTGCCCTACTTGCTGATGAAGCACTAATGCCTCCTCGATTAAAGGAGCAGCTCTTTCGTATTCGCCTAGCTCTGTAGCCATATTGCCCATATTAACAAGACACATAGCTGTAGCCCATTTGTTATTCGCATCCTGTGCATTTTTGAGCTCATCCTTGTGATAGGCTTTGGCCTGGGCATAGTCTCCTTGATAGAACATAATCCAAGCTAAAATACCTCTAGCCATACTTGTCCACGCCGCATCACCGCAATTGCCAATCTCGTCATCCATTGCTAATCCACGCTGCATCAAGTCATGCGCCACTGTCATTTTACCTTGCCCATAGGAATAGAATCCTGCGCCAAGTAAAATGTGTACATATTCTTTGCTTGGCGCGGCGTCCTCAATCACTTCTAATGCCTCTTCTAAAATACTCTGTGTATTATTTCGCCGGGCTAAATTCCAAAACTGTAGCAGATGACTACATAGGCACAGCGTAAGAGGAATGTTATGTGTAGATAAAGCCCACCGGATTACCATTCTTAAATTGGGATACTCTTGCAATAAAGCATTGTAAACCCTAACTGATTCATCGCTACGAAGCCCCTGTACAGAATTCTGTATGAAATTGGCAAAGTAATCGGCACACTGCTCTCGAATGTATTCTATGTCGTCTGAATTCATCAGCTGCTCTAGCCCAAATTCACGTAGGGTTTCCAACATGGTGTATCGTAGAAAATCCGTGTTGGCTATTCGCTGTATCAGCTGCTTGTCGATTAATGAGTTTAGTCCTACTGATGGTTCGAGTGATACCCCGTCAAAACAGATCTCGGACGCTGCCTCTAGCGTCCAGCCACCGACAAAAATAGAAAGTCGCCGGAATAGGGTCTGCTCATCAGGTGTTAACAGCCCATAACTCCAGCCAATCGCATCTCGCATGGAAAGATGGCGAACGGGTACGCCCCGCTTTTTGGATTGTAGCAGGTTCAGTGACGACTCATTACCGATTATTTCATCCTCGCCAAAACGCAGTAAGAGCGTCTTGAGCGAATGATATTTTAGTTGCGCTGCTGCCAACTCCAGCGCCAGCGGCAGCCCATCCAACCGCTGACACAGTTGAACAACCTCAAGCGCGTTCTGGTCATCTAAAGCAAACGTCTGATGGGCGGCGACAGCGCGCTGGCAAAAGAGGTCAATCGCACTAAATTCTGTTAGCACCACAGCCGAGGCAGACGTTTGATCTGCCGGGAGCCTCAACGGCGGCACGACAACCTCATACTCGCCTTGCAGGTGTAGCACCTCGCGGCTGGTCACTAGAACTTTTAGCTGCGGACATGCCTGTAAAAGCTCGGTCACAATAGATGCTGCCGACACCAAATGTTCAAAATTATCCAGCACCAGCAGCAATTGCTTGGGGTGTAACGTCTGAATAATCGTCTCAACCAATGGTCGGTTTGGCGATTCTTGCACCTCTAGTATCTGTGCCAAAGCGGAGGGAATCATCGTCGTTTCCCGAACCGATGCCAGAGAAACAAAATATGTACCATCTCTAAAATCGTCAAGCAGATGGCGTGCAACTTCGATGCTAAGACTTGTCTTGCCCACGCCACCAGCGCCAGTTATCGTAAGCAAACGTATCTGTGCAGTGCGCAACAGCGAACACGCGCTCTCTATTTCTTCTGTGCGACCAATGAGCGGCGTCAATCGATGAGGCAGATTATGAGATGGCACTGCCTTGAGCGGGGGTGTTGGGGAGTGAGGTGGCTGACTTTCAGGGACAGCTACCAGAACTGATGAACGATTCTTTACATGCTCTGACGATGTTTCTGTTGGCAGTGCATATACTGACGCTGTCGCAACTGATGCTGTCGCAACTGACGATGATGAGGATTGCCTCCGTCTAATCATCTGGTAAAGTGCAGCGGTCTCTGGCGCAGGTGTAGCATCAATTTCCTCTGCCAAAATCCGGAGACACGCCTCATATTGACGCAGAGCCGCAGCACGTTGCCCCATCTGCATATAGAGTTCCATAAGCGAGCGGTGGGCCGGTTCGTGGAGTGGGTCCAACGCTAGCCATCGTTGGGCAAAGCTGATGGCCAACGCATATGAACTAGCTTGTGTGTGATAATCGACCAACGTCTCTAGCGCAAAGGCTAGTTGACCACGCAATTGCTCACGCTGGAAGAAAGACCATTCATCAAAGGGCGGGCTATTGCGGAGATCAAAGCCAGCCAAAAAGTCGTCCGTATAGAGGGCTGCGGCTTTCTCTAAGCTCGATAGACACGCTATGCGCGCCTCATCCCGGCCACAGTCATGCTCCTGACAGGCAGTCACCAATCGCCGAAACGCCGCTACATCCACAGTACACGTTTCATCCAATCGCAACATCACCGTATCACGGTCTGTGTAGAGCCAAGTTGTTTCCGAACCGTTTAAGGCTTGGCGCAGCACAGAGAGAATATTGCGCAAATAGGTACGCGCCTGGGCATAATCTGGCCAAAAGAAGGCCGCCAGTGCATCTCTTGTGTGCGCTTGTCCTGTCACTGCCAAATACGCAAGGAGCGTTACAGGCTTACGCTGTTTGAAGTCCAGCGATAGGCCATGCAACTCGATGCGAGGTGGACCGAAAAGAGTGATCTTTAGGCTCATGATTCGGGTTCGATGCGCATTTCAATGCGTATAGGCGAGATGAAATTTACATCAATGCGCTTTTGGATGCGAACAGCATACGGTTGAACTGATAGAGTGTAAATGCGTATACGTCTGACTTCCTTTACATTTTAGTATCTCTATCTTGCACAGACAAATAGGAATCACCTAGGAGGAAAAATGTCTTTACCTGTAAACTTTAAGCGTTATGCCAATCCGGCTAGGTTGCGTTGGATACCTAACTTTCTCATCGTATTGCCGCTCCTTTTGGGAGCGTGTCAACCGCAGCTAGTCATGCCAGTGCAACCTGTAGATCCACCAACACTTCCCATTGCCGAAATCGAAGCCCTAGTCGAGGAGATAGTTAGGGAACTTGACGTCCCAGGTACTGCCATCGGCATTGTCAAGAACGGCGAATTAGTCTACGCTCAAGGGTTTGGCATTCAAGAGTTAGGAAGCGAGCAACCTGTGACGCCCGAATCCGTCTTCTTCCTCTCCTCTAATGCCAAAACCGTTACAGCGACAGCCCTTATGCAGCTTGTTGAGCAGGGCAGGATCGATTTGGACGTACCCGTCACGACCTATCTACCCTATTTCGAACTGGCCGACGAACGCTATACCGACATCACCATCCGTAACCTACTGCTACATGACTCTGGTATGCCTGAATATGACTACCTGACCGTTGCCCTGGACCCACAGTTGGATGATGAGGCGCTGGAGCGCTATGTTCGCAGCATGGCAGAAATTGAACTACAAAGCACACCGGGCGAACAATTCTCCTATAGCGGCATGGGCTACGATATATTGGGCGACGTCATTGCCAAAGTGACAGGTCAAACCTTTGAGGATTACATTACAGAAAATATCTTCCAGCCGCTGAATATGCCCAGCACCTCTATTCTTAAAGAAGACTTTGCCCCGACTCAGCTAGCAACACCCCACACGCTAAACGAAGAGAGGCAGCTCATTGTCAACCCTGTTTTTCCCTACGACCGCATCCACGGACCTGATACAAATCTCTTTTCGACAGTTGAAGATATGGCGAACTACGCCATTGCTCATCTAAATAGCGGTGAACTAGATGGCAATCGTATTCTGGACCCATCTAGTTATGAACTGCTGTGGACGTTACAAAATGAAACACCTTTTCCACCGCCAGACAACGGCTACGGTATGGGTTGGATGATCAGCGAATGGAATGGGCATCGGGTAGTCGGTCATGGAGGTCTGGATAAAGGATTCAATACAGCCCTTACGCTCATTCCAGATGAGTCTATGGCACTCATTACGATGACCAACCACAGCTACTTTGCATCCGAAAATCCGGCAGAGTGGGTACTGCCGGGCTTTGTTTTACGAGATTCGATTTTGGATTTACTGTTGTTAAACGAATAGTACCTAACTTGTGCTGTCCCTCTCCGCCAGGACCATGCTCAACCCGGCCGCTATTGTGGCGCCACCAATAGGGGCGTCATGATAACGCGCCACCGATAGGGGCGTTATGATAACGCTGCCCAGCGTACAGGGCAGGCTATCCCTCTGGCAGCGGTTCGTAGACAAAGACGCCAAGACCAGCATTGGTGCTCTGGCGTATTTGTCGTTGCGGATACGTGCATAAATTGGTTCAACAGGATCTCAGAGGGGTGACAGAACAGAATAGAACCATGAAGTACATGAAAGAATTGACGACGAGCCGCTATTTGTCGGCTCGTTTTTTTGATCTTGCTGATAAAAGCTAGCCCAAATAATCCTCCAAATAACTCTTAAGAGGTATGACACTAATCCCACCCCGCTGCTATCCTATACGCACAACATTGAGTCAGTCTCAGATTGAGATAGTCCTCCAGAGTAAGAGTCCATCCGAAAAGTGGTTGTGAGTCCAACCTTTGCCTAAGCAAGAGAGCTTCACCACGGAACTTTTCGGATAAGTACCAAGAACAAGAACATGTCAAACAAACGCAACGGCCAAACAGTTCCAGGTGACCCCATGATCTACCAAATTAGAGTCCAAGGCCATTTAGATGATCAATGGCAACCATGGTTTGAGGGCCTAACGATCACGCTAGAAGAAGAGGGCACGACGCTGTTGACGGGACCGATTGTGGACCAAGCTGCGCTTTATGGTTTTCTTCGAAAAGTGCGTGATTTGGGCCTGCCGTTGCTCTTTGTCAATTGCCTTGAACCTGGCCAACCATAAATGTAACGATATCACTCAACAGGGAGAAAGAAATGACAGGCCAATTTGTAGCCAATTTGTAGGTCACATTTCAAATGTGACAAGTGTCGTCAACGAGTCGGATTCAAGCATCTGTACGAGGTTCTTGGACACTTGTCCGATTGCAAATCGGACCTACGTCTAAACTATCATAATGTACAATACACTGCATTGGAAAATAAGGAGCAAAAAATGACAGCAACTAACTATGTATTAGGCGAGATTGAGACGAATGAACGTAAGGTCGATACCCCGCAACAGACCGCCAAGCGAGCGGCAAATCAGTTGGATACTCATATGAAGGCGGTTGTCTTTCACCAATATGGTTCACCTGATGTTTTGCAGTTTGATGAGGTCCAAAAGCCGATCCCGAAAGAGAATGAAGTTCTAATCAAAGTGCATGCAGCCTCTGTCAATGCTGGTGATTGGCATCTTTTGAGAGGTGACCCATTCCTCATCCGTTTGGGCTATGGAGTGCGCAAACCCAACGTGAATATACTTGGGGCAGATGTGGCAGGAATAGTTGAAGCTGTCGGTAGCCAGGTGACCCAATTTCAGCCAGGTGATGAGGTCTTCGGAGACACATCCCCCTCGGGTTTTGGCGCATTTGCCCAATATGTATCTGCTCCTGAAGATGCAGTTGTGCTGAAACCAGCCAATTTGACCTTCAAACAGGCTGCTGCTGTCCCCTCAGCCGCAATAACGGCCTTGCAGGGGCTACGCGATCATGGTCAAATTCAAGTGGGTCAAAAGGTCTTGATTAACGGTGCCTCTGGCGGTGTGGGAACCTATGCCGTACAGATTGCCAAGGCCTTTGGGGCAGAAGTAACGGCGGTGTGTAGCACGCGCAAAGTAGACATGGTGCGCTCGATTGGGGCAGACCACGTGATTGATTATACGCAAGAAGACTTTACCCAAAATGGCCAACGATATGACCTGATTTTGGCGGTTGGGGGGACACGGTCAATTTTCGACTACAAGCGTGCATTAAACCCCAATGGAAGATACGTCATGGTGGGCGGTTCTTCGATGAAACAATTTTTCCAAGCCATGCTCCTGGGACCGTGGATGTCCATGACTGGCGGTCAGAAAATGAGTTCGATGATGGTGGAGCCCAACCAACAAGACTTGACCTTCATGAAAGAACTTCTTGAAGCAGGCAAAGTCGTCCCCGTGCTCGATAAAGAATACCCGTTGCCTGAAGTTCCCGAAGCGATCCGCTATCTAGAAGCGGGACGTGCCCAAGGGAAAGTTGTTATTCGCGTAGAATAATACAAACCAATATTAAGTGAAAGCCAAAAAGAAATCAGGAATAGGACGCAGATTTCCAGGATAAAGCCGCTTCGCTACTAAATACAGATGAAAATCCAATTAATCTGCGTCCAAATACTTTCGGTAGTAAGGTGAGATTATCTCCAACCCCTGCTCAGAGGCGAGGATTGAAGAATAAAACTTACTTTGGCGATATTTGAAAGCGCACTCTGACCACGACCAAAATCGGCCAATCTAAGTTGCACTTTTTGCTTGTTCTCTCTCTGAACCGATGTGAGATTATCTCCCACCACTACCATACTTTCTTAGGTTTACGTAAAAGGACAAACAATCATGATAAATCAGTCTACAGATCACTCAGTTCGTTCTGCAGCTGTCATTGGCGGTGCGTCATTGGTAGGTATGGCGCTTGCTGCGATATTCTCTGTTGGCTTCGTACTCGACGCACTCATTGTTCCTGGGGATGCCGCTGCAACGGTGACGCAAATCCAGGCATCGGAGACGTTATTTCGTGCAGGAATTTTTGGCTGGCTGCTGATTCTGCTGCTTGATGTCATTGTCGCCTGGGCACTTCACGTCTTTCTGAGGCGCGTCAACCCCAACCTCTCTTTGCTGACAGCTTGGCTTAGATTGGTCTATGCGGCAATTTTGGGAATCGGTCTATCGAACTTGGTTGGCGTGTTGTTCCTTCTACGCGGCGGGGATTCCTTGACTTCGTTTGACCCAGAGCAGATCCAGGCAGGGATCATGCTATTGATCAACATGTTTTATGGTGCATGGGAGACAATCGGGTTAGTCGTTTTTGGATGTCATCTTTTTCTCTTGGGTTATTTGGTCATCAAGTCAGGCTATGTCCCCAGAGTGATAGGATTCTTAATTGTCCTTGCTTCTTTCGGCTACATCATAACCAACAGTGGGAACTTGCTCTTTCCTCAATATGCAAGTTATATTGCGACGATTGAAACAGTCTTTGTTTTACCCATGATTGTTGGCGAATTAGGACTTGGGCTGTGGCTCTTGGTCAGGGGTGGCCGAGGGGAATCTGCATCACGAGTAAATGCCAGCAGAAGTTCGCAACAGATTTCCCAAGCTGTTTCTCAGGGGTAGTCAACGAATCAAACGGCTGTGCTATTTACTGAAAGATGTACCAGGGAATTCAAACACAGAACTCGCTACGAACCAGGCGTAATAGCTTATAAGGAGAGTATTATGATCGTAAATCTTTGGTTTTTCCTGAGTGTGGTGGCTGTCGTTGGGGTTGTCTTTGCTATCTTTGTCATTAATCTAGATCATAAGAAAAAAATGAAAATTCTTGAAATTGAAGCATCAATGAGCAAAAGAGAACTATCATTATCTAATGCAGAATAATTTTTCGGTAGGTGAAAATGTATATCATTGTCGTTGTAGGAATAGGAATTGCGCTCGGCATTGCTACCATTGCCGCACTTAGTGCTACATATCACAGGATGAAAAACATCACAAAGGAGCAAAAATGAACATTCTTATCGTTGGTGCAAGTGGCGCAACAGGCCGCTTGCTTGTCGAACAACTTCTCGAACGCGGACATAACGTCAAGGCGATTGTGCGCTCGGCGAATAGTTTGCCGGAATCTATTCAGAATCATCAAAATCTATCAGTCATTGAAGCCGCCGTCTTGGATTTGACCGATGCCGAAATGGCGGAACATGTAAAAGGGTGCGACGCGGTGACATCTTGCCTAGGGCACAACATCACCTTCAAAGGTGTCTATGGTCACCCACGCCGACTCGTGACCAATGCTACGCGCCGTTTGTGTAACGCGATCATGGCAAATCAATCGGAAAACGTAACCAAGTTCGTGCTGATGAACACCAACGGCAACCGCAACCGTGATCTTCACGAACCGATCTCCTTTGCCCAGCATTGTGTGATCTGGTTGCTGCGTCTTCTCTTGCCGCCCCATGTCGACAATGAGCAAGCCGCTGACTATCTGCGCACTGAGATCGGCCAGAACCATACGCACATCGAATGGGTGGCGGTGCGGCCCGACAATCTCACCGATGCAGATGAAGTCACCCCGTATGACCTCTATCCATCGCCCATAGTAAGCGCCATTTTTGATTCGATCACAACCAGCCGCATCAACGTGGGTCATTTTATGGCGGACCTGATCACCGACGAAAATATCTGGCGAAAGTGGCAAGGACAGATGCCCGTCATCTATAACCGAGGAGTCAAGCAGCCGCAGACCAGCGTCAACGCAAATCGTCAGCAAAATTCTGCGCCATCCGGTACCTCGTAAGCATTATATACTTTTCTAAACCTGTCGGGTGTTGAACACCTGGCAGGTCTCTGATTCCACTAAGGATTCAAGACCATGAAATCGATTGCACTCACTAAAGCTGAATCGCCCTACATGCTCCAGCAGCAAAATATGGATAGACCGCTAACTAAAGACAGTACATGGCTATACCTACGAGTGGAGCAGTTGCTTCAGCTAATACTTCGGCATCCCCGCACCTTCATTCTCGTCTATAGCTGTGGGCCAGCGATGGTGGCACTTTGGTTGTTCAGCACATCCATTCAACACAAAGAATGGATATGGGTATCCATCGCAGGGAGTTGGCTAGTTGGTATCGTAATCTGTGTGGGAGGTGTCAGCTATTTGCTCTCAAGTAGAGATGGTAAAGAGGCATAAATGATGAAATTGAATACAGGGTAGTCGGCTTGGAAAAAAAATCACAAATGCAAAAAAAGAACCGTATAGTTCAAATGCTGAGAATAATCATGCCTATCGTGGGGGTAACCTGTACCATAGTTTTCCCGCCTTGGGACGGAATATGGGCCTGGATAACACCAATACCTGATAGTGTCCAAGAACAAGTCGATGACGCAATTGGTCATGGATTAGATGGAATTATTGTGTATGTGGATGAAGTAGGTGAACCAGCTGCATTTTATACAGCGGGCTGGAAAAACCGAGAAAATCAAATACCGGCCGACCCGCAATCACTATTCAAGATTGCCAGTATTAACAAGCTATATGTCGCCGTTGCTACCACCAAACTGATCAATGACCAAACTCTGTCGCTGGATGATACGCTCGCGGATCATTTTCCAGAACTTGTGGGAAGAATTGAAAATGCAGAAACCATCACCTTGAAATTGATGTTGCAGCACCGGAGCGGCATTCCTAATTGGGCCGACAACCCTGATTACCCGTGGGGCGACCCTCCGCAAAGCGGTAGCGAAGTGCTTGGCTACGCTCTAGATTTGCCGGCTGTTTTTGCACCGGGTGAAAGTTATGGTTATTCAAATACAAATTATTTCTTGCTTGCCGAAATCATTGATAAAGAATTGGGATATAGCCACTATCAATATATCAAAGAAGAAATTTTGCTGCCGCTTGGGCTAACTAACACCTACGGTTCGCTGCGTGAAGTAGATGAAAACGATGTGATGAGCGGCTATTTTGTAGGCTACGAGCCTGATATAAAGGGTAATTATTTCGGTTCAATGGTTGCTACAGCAGAGGATGTAGGCATCTTCTTAAGAGCACTAAACGATGGCTCACTGTTAAATGATAAAGAGCAGGCCATTTACACGTCTGTTTATGAGTATGAGCATACAGGCTTGTTGCCGGGGTACTATAGCATCGCTCGTTACCACAGTGACATTGATACGGTCGTTGTGCAGTTTGTGAATACAACTGGCGGAACCCCTTTGGCTCCGTTTTTCGACACAGGGGGTGGAACCAAGGTGATGGTATCGAATGTCGTTTACAACCGTATCGTCAGGATTCTGCGCCAGTCTTTCTGAGCTTCCTTCTCCTCCGTCAGAAATCGATAGTCGGTGCAAGTGCATGGCACAGGGGGGAACATCGATCCAGAGGCCAGCATCATGGTGGTGATCGTGCTTGGCATTGCCACCGTTGGGCTTGCAATTGGGGCCAATCATCTGCGGTAAAAAAGTATTCGAGACCACCATGAGGATCCCGTTTTCAGCTCTTTGACTTACTTTTGCATCCAATTCATTGTAGCAAACAATCGTAAGTTCGATTAAACTGCATTATTTGCTACCAAATAGAGATAGAAAAGAGACCTAAAGAATGAAATCGCACAAGCATAAAAATGAAAAAAGTAATAGTTCAGCCGTCGGCATTGGTGTTGGTCTAGGCGTAGCACTCGGCGCTGCACTTGGCGCGGCATTTGACAATGTGGGCATTGGCATAGCGCTAGGCATAGCACTCGGTGCCGCGATTGGTACAACTTATGGTACGATGAAGAAAGATTCACCAGACACTGAAACCTGAGATATTTGAGCTGGATAGTGTTGAATTTATCAGCTCGCGCGGTATTTATAGTCACACTACTTAAACTTCGTACTTTCGTCCGTAACTCCGCCAGCGTAATAGATGCTGTGAAAGTACGAAGTTTAAGTGACTTCTCTATTAGAGGGAACGAACAGTTATGAGAGCAATTGTATGGACAAAGTACGGACCGCCAGATGTTCTTCAGCTTCGAGAGGTAGAAAGACCTACGCCCAAGGACAACGAAGTCTTGGTCAGAACCCATGCCGCAACCGTCATTGCTGGTGATTGTGAAGTACGCGGTTTGAAATTATCGCCTTTTCTGGGGCTTGCCATGCGTATATATATCGGTTTCCAAAAGCCCAAAAGAATTACGATATTAGGGCAGGAGCTAGCCGGAGAAATTGAAGCAGTCGGCAAAAATGTCAACAAGTTTCGGGAAGGAGATCAGGTGTTTGCCGCGACCGGTCTGCGCATGGGTGCCTACGCTGAATATGCATGTCTGCCTGAAAACGGAGCATTGGCAATCAAGCCGAACAATATGCGCTATGAGGAGTCCGCGGCCGTTCCGGTTGGCGGGCTGGAAGCCTTGCATTTTCTGAGAAGGGGCAATATTCAAAAGGGGCAAACGATATTGATCAACGGTGCGGGAGGAAGCATCGGTACGATTGGGGTGCAGCTTGCCAAACACTTTGGTGCCGAAGTTACGGCAGTAGACAGCAAGGAGAAATTGGAGATGCTCCGCTCGATTGGGGCAGACCACGTCATCGATTACACGCAAGAAGATTTCACCCGAAGTGGCCAGACCTATGATCTCATTTTTGATGTTATTGGCAAAAGCCCCTTCTCTCGCAGTCTGCGCGCCCTAAAACCCAATGGTTACTATCTGATTGGAAACCCTAGCCTATCGATGAAGATACGAGGGACATGGATCTCCAATAGAAATAGCAAGAACGTATTCACGGAAGCAGCGGGTCAGAAGGCCGAAGATCTAATCTTCCTCAAAGAACTGATTGAGGTGGGAAAGTTAAAAGCAGTCATCGATAGATCTTATCCGTTGGAGCAGACCGCCGAGGCGCATCGGTATGTAGAGAGTGGACGCAAAGCAGGCAATGTGGTCATAACCATTTAGGGAGCTTTTACTGGAATCAAAAGCAAATGTAACTTCTATGCCTACATCCATTCTTCGCACCAAGCTCCATATCCCATATTTCGAAGCAGATGAGCTAATTGCGCGGCCCCGTTTATCGGAAAGAGTGAACCAGGGGCTGGCCGCGCAAGCTCACGCTGATCGCTGCCTCTGCTGGCTCGGGGAAGTCGGCTCTTGTCTGTCAGTGGCGCCAACAATCGGGCGAACCATGTGCCTAGCTTTCGTTAGATGAGAGCGACAATCATCTCCCGTTGTGGTAGTTGTACATGGCGGTCCGGGTGGAGATTATGGATACTTGCTCAATTTGCACGAGTTGGAAGCTGATTATTTTGTTGTTTTTTATGATCAACGCGGAGCAGGGCTTTCCCCTCGTGTTCCGGCAGGGGAGTTGACGCTACAAAGCTCAGTGGATGATTTACATCGAATTGTCAGCCACTTTGGTCATGGTGACCCAGTACGAGTTGTGGGGCACTCTTGGGGTGCTATGCTGGCGGCGGCTTATATCGGGCAGCATCCTGATAGCGTGATGCAGGTGATATTAGCTTAGCCAGGCGCACTGGATAATGCAGGTCTATCTCGCTTTAACGAGCGGCAGGCCGCATCTTCACGTACTATCGCCTACTATCGAATGCTAGTCCCAACGATTTTTGAATCACTCCATTTAACAGGTCCAGATGAAGACGCATCGTTGGATTACATCTACAGCAAGATGTCAGGAAATCTTGTAAATACAGCTGCTTCTGGCTACCGGTGTGGGGATGAAAGCGTTGTACCTGTTGAACCAAACGTGCCCATACCGCCCAGTCGCCTTGGCACCACGGCATACAATACGCTCTTTGGCCCTGAGGCAGATCTGTCGCCGATTGCCCTCCATGCAAGTAACTACAGCGGCGATGCGTTATTCATAACGTCAGAATGCAATACCTTCACTGGCGAGGCATTCCAACGGGCGCAGATGACGTTATTTCCCCAAGCGGATTTGGTTGTCATTCCTGACGCTGGACATGAAATGTTTAGTGAAAATCCGGTAGCAAGTTTGATGGCCGTGCGAACTTTTTTTGGTGAGTAGTCGTTTGCCTTTTATGCCCCTCAGAAAGAATTGTATATCTCTGGAACATTTAATCAAATTGATAAACCTACGCGGCCCTTTAATTTTATGCTCAAGTTAATTAACGTAGTTGAAAAGCTAAGCTAGGTACGACGAGGAGAGAAGTATGAGGACCTCATCCTCTAGATTGCGCGATTATTTTGTTGCAAAAATCTTAGAGGCGTGACCCGCGACGGATAAACTGCTGCAACTTGGCAAAAAGATCTTCGTGAATGAAACGAGTATTCACATTCTCGTAGACGCGGATGGGGCGGTACTGTCCGCTGTGAATGTAGTGCATCTGCGGATCGAAGGTGGCAGCGGGCCGCCACGACCAGATACCGCACTCAGGGTCCATGATGATTCCGATGCAGGGGGAATCGCCTAGCGAGCGATATTCCATCTCAGGACGGGTCGATGCGTTATGCTCAATGAGCTGATCAATCAGATACTTACCGATCTCGCCCTGAGTATACACTTTCTCGATTAACTCAGCGTAGCCAACACTCATGGTCCGGTAGGTGCTTCGGGGTATCTGCCACACCTCTAGATTCGACCTCATCACCACATTAGCAGCGTGAATGTCATTGGAGAGATTGTATTCTCGACCGCCGTTGGGCCAAGCACCACCACCGATCCAAAGGACGCGCACGTTGCGCCCTGCGATCCTTGGCTCGAGAAGGAGGGCAGAGGCCATATCTGTTAGTGGTCCGTAGAAGGCGACGTGCAGCGGTCGGTCGTCATCTTTCATGGCCTCTTCGATAATCAACTGGGCACCAGGCGAGTCTGCAGGCGTCGATTCGTCGGGGATGGCATGAGTCGCTCCCTCCTCAACCCGTACCTGATCTTCCAGTCCCATCAGCTGCAGGATCAGCATAGTCTCGTCGTGGCTATCCTGCATACTTGTAACCGACTTGCGAGTACCAAAGTGGGCGGGAATGATACCATGAAGCTCAAATGACGGCGTCAGGATAGCGTGAACGATGGCAAATTGATCGTCCGCCTCGTTCTTGGCGTCCGTGTTAACAATGACGCGCTGTTTGGCTTGTGGGGGGAACGGCACATCGAAAACAGTAAAATCCCTCATGGGTATCCTCCTTAGATTTTGACGCCAATGAGCAATGCTACAAACCAACTTATACTTCTTCTTGAATCAAGAACCAGCTATTGCCGTAGCCTGAGATCAATTGGTGCGTAATAGCGCTTTGGCCCTGTCTATCAGCCCTTCTGGCGTAATGCCATAGTGTTCAAAAATCTCTGGTTGGCTACCGGTTACCGTATATTCGTCAGGTATTCCCACAATCTGGAAAGGAATAGAAATCCCATTTTGCATAAGCGTTTCAGCACAAGCACTGCCAAGGCCACCAAAAACGCTATGCTCCTCAACCGTGATCATGGTCCGGGTATTGCTTGCGGCCTCTAACAACGTCTCGCTATCCAGCGGTTTGACTGTGTGCATACTGATGACGCGACACGAGAGTCCTTCTGCTTCCAATCTCTGCGCCGCCATTAACGCCCCGGAAACTGGTTCGCCAGTAGCAACAAATGTAATATCTCTACCTTCTGTTAAAATGATGGCCTTGCCTACCTCAAATCCTGTGTCCGGCTGGTGCAGATTGTACATGGGTCGCTTACCAAACCGTATATAAATGGGATGAGGATGGTCAAGGGAAGCCTTGATCGCTTCACGCGTTTCAAAATTATCGGCTGGGGCCACAACATCAATATTGTTGATTGCCCGCAGTGCCGCGTAATCGTGCAGTGAGTGATGGGTCGAACCTAATGCCCCATAGCTGACTCCGGCACTGATACCGATTACTTTCACCGGATTGTCCGAGTAGGCCACATCATTTTTTATCTGCTCCAAGCTGCGGGTGGCCAGAAAGCAGGCTGGCGAGACAGCAAAAACCTTTTTCCCAGTAGAGGCTAATCCAGCAGAAACGCCCACCAAGTTTTGCTCGGCAATACCAACCTCGACAATTTGGTCCGGCAGGGTTTGGCCAAACGGAACTAGCTTACCGGAGCCACGTGAATCGCTGGTCACAACCATCAGATCCTTGTCTTGCTGGCCAAGCTGAATTAATATATCGCCAAATTCCTCTAAATTAGGTCTACCTAAGTCCACGATGACACCCCCGCGAATACCATGGCACCCTGGTGGTGAAGAGCCTCCGCTTGCTCAAGCTCTTTCATAGCGAGAGCAAATTCCTCATCACTGGGTACTTTATGGTGCCACTGGACGGCGTTTTCCATAAAACTGACGCCGCAGCCTTTCACAGTTTCGGCCAAAATCAAACTGGGTTTGCCTTCTTCAAAAGGAACGCTCTCAAGCACATCGACGAGTGCAGCGACATGATTCCCGTCGACCGATTTAACAACATAGCCAAACGCTTTGAATTTTTCAGCAAGGGATTCGAGGCGGTTGACATCTTCGGTTGAACCCGTAATTTGTAACCGGTTGCGATCGACAACCGCCACTAGATTGTCCAGTTTATAATGAGCAGCCGTCATAGAGGCTTCCCAATTGGAGCCTTCTCCTAATTCGCCATCGCCCAACAACGTGTAGACTTTATAATCGCGGCCATCCTTCTTCGCGGCCAGTGCAGTTCCTACAGAGATGGATAGACCATGCCCCAACGCACCAGTATTCTGTTCAACGCCGTTTACTTTGCGAGTTGGGTGCCCAATAAAGTGAGATTTGTATTGGTTCAACGTATCCAATTCTTCCATTGGATAGAAACCTTTATCGGCCAAAACCGTATATAAGGCCTCAACCGAATGACCCTTACTTTGGATATATCGATCGCGGTTGGGGTTTGTAAAGTTATCTGGTGACACATTCATCACGCGGTTATACAAAACATTCAATATGTCGATACAAGACAGACTACCACCAGTATGCCCAGCATTACCTTTTTTTATGATCGATAATATTGTTTTCCGATATTGAATGGATTTAAGCGCAAGTTCTTGGATGGTTAAGGTCATAATTGAATATCGTCCTTATATCATCGCATCGAATTCATAGTAGATAGGTAAGATTATCTCCGACCTGTCATCTCTGAGGCTGCCCTGAGTGAAGCCGAAGGGAGTGCAATGAAGAGAAAGCTTCCTACCGTTTGATCAAGCCACTTAGAAAATTCAGCTCGTAGCCGTCTAGCCAATCAGCTTCTGGGCAAACTCAACATCCCGTTGGACATCATCAAAGGTATCTCTGGTCAGGTTGATTTCGAAGATAAAGGTATCAACACCAGTGTCCAAGGCCATACGGATCGACTCCTCTGCGCAACAGGTACCCTCTCCAAGCCTTGTGGGACCGTCGCTGTTGGAATCGTTGACATGGAGAGAGCAGACACGCCCTTGATATTTCTTGATCCAGGTTGGCAGCTCAATGCCTCGCTCTGGTAGAAATTGGCCGATATGGAATTGGGCCTTGAGTTCTGGCATATTGTCGAGTAGATGCTCGAAGACATACTTGTCACCGTGCTTCACCAGTTCCATGTGGTGATTGTGATAGCCGAGCGACAGCCCATCTTCGGTCAGACGCGTAGCCATTTCTCGAAACTTGGGTAGTAATTCCAGCCACTCGTCCAGCGTCTCTGCTTTGGCAAATGGAATGACCCAGTCGCTGGAGCCAAACTCTTGTAGCAGATCACGCCACGCATCGTAGCGACTATCGAACTCAGTGATGGCAATATGTCCACAACGTAGCTTCATACCAGCCTGAGTAAGGGAAGCTCGCATCTCTTCCAAGGAGGTGACGCTGCCAGGATCTTCTGGGACTGCACCGCTCCAGATCTCGATCGTATCGATCCCGAGTCTCTTTACCGCTTCAAAGGCCGCGTCCCAACCGCCTTCGTACTCTTTGAGCGTGTATAGCTGAAATGCAAGTGTATTTGACATTCGTTTTCTCCAAGTAAGTGTTCACGCTCTTCCCTGCACCACAGAGGATGATGCGGAACAAAGATTAGAAGATTGTGTAGATTCTTAATCTTTCTAATCTTTTCATCTTTGTTATTTACAGGGTTACGAGCTGCTGATTATAAATATACGAGCTGCCGGTTATAAAACTGTCACCCGTTTGCGCTCAAAATAGGGCCAATCCCACTCCGCGCCCCACCCGGGAGCATCAGGTGGGGTAATATGTCCACGTTCGGGAAGTGGTGGATTGAGTAAGCCGATTTCGTGACCCAACTCATCGCGTGTGCCGCCAGGAAAATATTCGTAGAAGGTCGTATTTTGCAGCGCGCAGCATAAGTGCGCGTGAACCAATCCAAACAGCCCGCCGGGACCATTAAGCTCAATACGAGCGCGGTGCATCTCGGCCAAGTGAGCCAGCTTTAGTACCCCCGTCACACCCACACGAGCATTGGCACGTAACCAGTCTGTCGTTCCACTGAGTAGCCATTGGGCACTGAGTTCAACGTCGTGCATCAGTGTCTCCGGCGCAAGCACAGGGATGTCGAGTATTTTACATAGTCGCTGGAGGCCCTGCTGGTTTCGGTCTGGTAATGGTTCTTCCAGCCAGAGAAACCCAAGTTCCTCAAGTGCACGGCCGACGCTCAGTGCATCTTCGAAACTATAGTGGCTCATGACCGCATCATGGAGAAGGGTGATATCGAGGCCGACAGCTTCTCGGATCTTGGCAAACCAAGCAATGTTCTCATCTGCAGAATTGAATAGGTGATCTTTGACTGCAGGGAAGCCCAGTTCGACCGCCTTGAGCGAATCCTCCACAACGGCTTCTTGGGTCTGCCCACCGCTATTATAGTAGGCTGGACAGGAAGTACGTGCCCGCCCAAGCAGTCCGTAGACCGGAAGCCCAGCAACCTTGCCAGCGATATCCCACAGGCAGTTATCGAATGCGCCAAACCAGCCTGGGCGTGTAAACATGTTGCGAGTGGCGGCGTGCAGTTTGGCATACAACAACTCGCGGTCAAAGGGATTAGCGCCAACAGTTAAAACCCGAAGTTGATCCAGATCTGCGGGTTGCATGGTCGTATAGCGGGCATCACCAACGGTGCAGACGCCTTCGATTCCCTCGTCAGTATGCACGTGCAGAACGTGAAGACGCTCCAGTGGTTTAGCCCCGCCGAGTTGTGCAGTTGATCGTGTGATTCGCCAACGTTGTTTGGCTGGTGTAGTCTCTTCGATCAAGTCAAAAGGGGGCGTGTTACTTGGCAATTCGAAGATGGATAAGTTAATCTGGGTGATCTTCATGTGAGTTTGATTTCTACTCTTATGTCAAATCATTTATTACATCTTGAATCCGTCTTTGCATTTCGAGCCATATCTCACTCAATTTGAGTCGCTCAACCCACTGGTTGATGTAATCACGGTCAAGCTCACGATCCATTAACACCATGATGCTGGCAATATCGTGGACATGTTTATCTTGCTGACTTAAACTAAAATAATGAATCTTATTCAGAATCAGATCTTCAGGAGAATGAACATAGACATTGCCAAGCGGTGGTCCAAAGTCAACCAGCCTGCGACGGCTCAAGGAGATCTCGCGGTAAACATCTCCATCTCTAAGAAGAAAGAGTTCGGCTTTGTAGCCTGTATCCAGATGAATTGCATTGATGGGCAGATCACCTTCTGGTTGGATAAGCAGGTCAATGATAATTTCTGCTGGAACGAGCATTTTCCGTTTATTCAGCTCTTCGGATAGTTGAACAATACGGGTCCCAGGCAAATTCACAACAACATCCAGATCACGCGTAGTACGAAGCTCTCCCCATGCCCAAACTGCTACCGCTCCGCCAATGAGATAGTCGAGTTCTGAAGCATCAAGTGCATCAATTACAGTTCTTGCAAATTCCATGAACTCCAGATGATTATATTGCACGTTTTTTGATCTCTCGAGAAAGAAGCGTTCCACTGCGGATAACGTAGTATGCTTCTTGTTCTGATAGCTTGGACTCACGTTGTCTCAATCGATAGACACCGACTTGTTCGGCTGCCCGAATCATGGATGCTGCTTGTTGAACCCGTTGTGCAACCGTCAATTTGCGCAAAATCGCAATCTGTTTTGGATCAATTTTAGCAACCGCCCCGGCAATCACGCGCTTATGATGATCATTCAGTACAAAAGGTTCTTTTCGTCTGTAGCTTGGCCCTGCGTCTTGTTTCATACCATCCTTCCCATAAAGAGCAATATTATAGAATTATATCACAGCATAAAGCCGAACGAGGCACGCAAAGCTGCATTACAACATTACAGGCTTTGTAATGTGCTGCCAAGCATATATGATGACATCATGTTGAGTAGTTTGAAGCAATGGCAGAGGGCTCTGCCAATCGATCGGTGAATGAAGAGGGCGTTGAAGCGCTTGCAGATAGCGATTGGAAAGCATTAACAGAAGGCGAGAAATATGATGAAACTGTTTACGAACGGTGTGATCCACACCATGAATCGAACGCAACCGACTGCAGAGGCTGTGTTGGTAGGAGAAGATGGGAGGATTTCTAGGGTTGGGCGTTTAGCTGATTTGCGGCAAGAGGACGCGGAGATTGACAGTGCGGAGAATGAGCGTGTCGAAATTGTTGATCTACAGGGACGCACGCTCATTCCGGGCTTCAACGATGCCCATATTCATGTATCGTGGCTGGGGATGCAGTTGACCCAATGGGTTGATGCTCGAAAGCACGTGGCACCCGACATTCCTACAATCATTCAGCTCTATAAGGATTGGGCAGCGGATAAACCCGCAGGGACGTGGATAAGTGGGATGGGTTATAACGAGGCCTTGTTGCCAGAGGGCCGTCATTTGACCTCTGCAGATCTCGATCAGGCCAGTACAGAACATCCCATGTTTCTGATACGCACCTGCGGGCATGTGGGTGTGGCCAACAGTCTGGCGCTAGAGATGGCAGGAGTTACCGCGGCCGCGCCCGACCCACCGGGCGGCGTCATCATCCGCGATGAAGATGGCAACCCCACTGGGCAACTACAAGAAACGGCCATGACACTCATACAGCACCTTCTCCCCGAACCAGCACTAGCCGACAAGAAAGGGGCCATTGACGCCTGCTGCCGCTACCTGCTTAGTTTAGGTGTAACCGCGGCCACCGACCCCGACGTGATGCCTGATTGGCTCGAAATCTACCGCACAATGGATGCCGATGGCGCGCTACCGATACGGCTCAATTTGCTGGCGTCACGTCGGAGCGGGGATCGAATTGTACCGCTGCCGGAGAAATATGTCAGCGACCATTTGCGCTGCGACAGCGTCAAATTTTTCTCTGACGGTGGCATGACAAGTGCAACCGCGGCGATTTCGCTTCCCTATCGCGAGACGGGTACCAAAGGCGTGCTCATTTACGATACAGAGGATATGGCCGAGTTAATGTGGGAAGCCCACAGCAACGGCTTTCGCATCGCTACTCATGCCAATGGTGATGTGGCACTTGAGCAGGTGATTGGCGTCTACGAGGCAGTCAATGAACGAGAGCCGCGCCCTAGCCTGCGGCACCGCATTGAGCATTTGGCCTTGCCGACCGACGATCATCTGCGTCGCTGTGCTGAATTGGGTGTGATGGCTGCAACGCAGACGGTCTTTCTTTCGGCAATGGGCGCAACCTTCCGCCGCTATATGCCCGAGGTCTTTTACGAGCGAGCGTACGGCGTGCGCATGATGCAGGATGCGGGGATCACGGTGGCGTTGAGCACGGATGCACCTGTGGTGCCGGATCCGAATCCGCTGCTTGGTCTCAAGGCAGCGATTGATCGACATGACCATGCCGGTGATGTGTTGGGCCATGCACAGGGCATTTCGCCAGCCGCGGCGCTGGAAGCGTACACATTGACGGGAGCCGTGCTAAGTGGTGATGACGGCGAGTTTGGCAGCATCGAGGTCGGCAAGTGGGCGGATTTAGCCGTGTTGAGTGGCGATCCACAGGTAACGCCTGTCACAGAGATGCTGGGATTGAACGTTGAACAAACCTATGTCGCAGGGGAGCTGGTGTATGAAAGATAAGAATCGGCAGTAGAGCGGAAGTCGTCTGAGAGGTGAATCAGGGGAAAGTGAAAGTCAAGGATATTGCAGGCGATCGAGTTTCGTAACTTCGACAACGTTCGATTAATGGTCGTAGCCTGTCATGACTCCACAGTTTACTCGCCCCAACGGGCGATTTGCTTGAAATGATCACCCCCTGATTTTGAGTGCCACCAGCCAAGTAAGGAATACGATAATAGACGTAAGAAGGGTCAGCGATACATATCGCCGACCCTTCTTGTTGATTGGAATGTCTCCAATAAGCCCTTATTTACCCTACTTGTTTCCTCCTTCGTTCAATCCAAGTGAAGCAAGCTAGAAGAAGAATCAAGACAATCGGCAGCAGGTAATTCCAAGCCGTCTGGTCGAGCGTTGCACCTGTGGCTGGCAGGGCATCCGGTACATCGTCGCCAGCTTCAACGCCTGAAGTATCTGCATCAGTTTGGTCAATGTCATCAGTAGGTGCTTCTTCTGCCAGCGCTTCTTCGGGTAGCTCCTCGGTCGTTGGTGTACTCGTTGGTGTATTCGTTGGAGTTGGCTCCATGGTAGACGTCGGCGTTGGTTCTGGCGTGCTGGTTGATATGGCAGTGGATGTAGCCGCCAATGTGGCCGTTGGTGACGGTTCCTGTACGCTCGTTGACGTTGGTTTCAGGGTTTCGGTTGGCGTCGGTTCCGTTGTGTCTGTTGGTACTAGCTCTACTGTGCTTGTTGGCGTAGGCTCTGCTGTGTTTGTCGCCGTTGCAGTTGAAGTAGCGGTTGATGTTGCTGTGGCCGTTGGTTCCGGTGTGTCCGTTGGCATTGGTGTACTGGTCGGTGTATCTGTCGCCGTTGGCGTTGGTTCTGGTGTATCTGTTGCCGTTGCTGTGTTCGTTGGTGGTAGCTGAGTCGGTTCAACAATGACAACCAACGCCTCAGGATTGATTCCGCTGGTTATGTTAGGCTGATCAGCTCGACGACAGACGACATACTGGATACCTGCTGTGCCAAAGGCAATGCGGAACTCAAATTGGCCATCGCCACCAATTGTAGCTGTTCCCGCAACCTGGTTACTTGTAACGATTTCAACTTCTGTTCCTGGCTCGCCTTCTCCGATAACCCTGACGATTTCATCTACGAAGATAGAATTCTTGGCAACACGACAGACCGGTGCAATAGGCATATCTGTAGGCGTTGAGGTCGGTGTATTGGTCGGCACCATGGTCGGCGTGGGGGTGACTGTAGGCGTATTGGTTGGCGTGCTCGTTGCTGTTGGGGTGTCCGTGGGCACACTGGTTGGTGTCGGCGTATTGGTCGGCGCATCCACAACAACGACAGAACCGAGGCTTAACTCTCGTACCTCTCCCGCTTCTGCATTCTGACAACTGATGTACTGAATGCCTGGCCCATCAAAGGCGATCGAAGTAGCAAAGCTGCCATCCTCGCCAACCGTGAGGGTCTCCAGAATCGTGTTGCCTACCAGAACGTTGACGTCTACCCCTGGCTGACCTGAACCTGTAATGTTCACAGGCTGTCCCACTAAAGCACGAGTGGTATCTACGGTACACTGGGCTGGGATAGCCGTGTTGGTAGCCGTCGGTATTGCTGTGTTGGTTGGTGTAGGCGTGCTCGTCGGTGTACTCGTCGGCGTCCATGTGGCAGTAGGAGTACTGGTTGGTGTGGGTGTGGCCGTCGGTGCGTCGACGATGACCAGCGAACCAAAGCTCACCTCTTGTGTATCACGTTCTTCTGTATTGACACAGGCAATGAATTGCACCCCAGGGCCATCGAAGGTGACGGAAGTAGCAAAGCGTCCATCGCTATCCACAGTGAGTGTCTCATAGAGCATGTTTCCGACAAGGATATCGACCTCGATGCCTGGCTCGCCCATACCAATGATGCTGACTGGCTGACTGATCAGAGTGCGATTGGTGTTGACGGTACACTGGGCTGGGATAGCCGTGTTGGTGGCCGTCGGTGTGGCCGTGTTGGTTGGCGTACTGGTTGCTGTCGGTGTGTTCGTAGGCGTATTGGTCGCTGTCGGTGTGGGGGTTGGCGCATCCACAATCACCAATGAGCCAAGGCTCAACTCTCGCACCTCTCCCGCTTCTGCATTCTGACAGCTAATATACTGAGCACCTGGTCCATCAAAGGCGACCGAGGTGGCAAAGCTGCCATCTTCGCCAACCGTCAGGGTCTCGAAGATTGCGTTCCCAACCAGAATGTTGACATCCACCCCTGGCTGACCTGAACCGCTAACGTTCACCAACTGCCCTACCAAGGCACGAGTCGTATCGACGGTACACTGAGCTGGGATAGCTGTGTTGGTAGCCGTCGGTGTGGCCGTGTTGGTTGGCGTACTGGTTGCTGTCGGTGTGTTCGTAGGCGTATTGGTTGGTGTAGGCGTCGGGGTTGGCGCATCCACAATCACCAACGAGCCTAGGCTCAACTCTCGCACCTCTCCCGCCTCTGCATTCTGACAACTGATGTACTGAGCACCTGGTCCTTCAAAGGCAACCGAGGTGGCAAAGCTGCCATCTTCGCCAACCGTGAGGGTCTCGAAGATTGCGTTCCCAACTAGAATGTTGACCTCCACCCCTGGCTGCCCTGAACCGCTAACGTTCACCGACTGCCCTACCAAGGCACGAGTCGTATCGACGGTACACTGGGCTGGGATAGCCGTGTTGGTAGCCGTCGGTGTGGCCGTGTTGGTTGGCGTACTGGTCGCTGTCGGTGTGCTCGTAGGCGTATTGGTCGGTGTAGGCGTCGGGGTTGGCGCATCTACAATCACCAACGAGCCAAGACTCAACTCTCGCACCTCTCCCGCCTCTGCATTCTGACAGCTAATGTACTGTGCACCTGGTCCTTCAAAGGCGACCGAGGTAGCAAAGCTGCCATCCTCACCAACCGTCAGGGTCTCGAAAATTGCGTTCCCAACCAGAATGTTGACATCCACCCCTGGCTGACCCGAGCCACTAACATTCACCGGCTGTCCGACCAAGGCACGAGTCGTATCGACGGTACACTGAGCTGGGATAGCCGTGTTGGTAGCCGTCGGCGTAGCCGTGTTGGTTGGCGTACTTGTCGCTGTAGGTGTGTTCGTAGGCGTATTGGTCGGTGTGGGCGTCGGGGTTGGTTCATCCACAATCACCATGGAGCCAAAGCTCACATCTGGTACATCAAGAGCATCGGCATTTTGGCAGGCAATGAACTGGACGCCACCTCCTTCGAAGATAACGGAAGAGGTAAATTGACCGTCGTCGTTAACTGTTACGGTCTCAAAGAGGACATTTCCTACGATGATATTGACCTCGGCACCTGGCTGGCCCAAACCGACAACGTTGACGGGTTGTCCAACTTCTGTACGAGTGGTATCGATAGTACATTGGGCTGGGATAGCCGTATTGGTAGGCGTACTTGTTGCTGTTGCTGTACTCGTTGGTGTAGGCGTCGGTGTTGGCACAAAGGTATCAATCGTCGCCTCTGCACTCTCGGCAACAGCACAGATATCTCCGTCAGCCATGCCTGCCAAGTTAACCCCTAGTGTCGTCGATTCAACAAGTGCCGGCATTTGGCACGTGTATGAGTAGCTTTCACCCACGGCGAGGGATTCGATGGTTTGGTCACATGATGACGCTCCGTTATGGGTGATCGTTGCGCCAGTTATGGCGACATCACTCATATTGGTGATCGATATGTTGACTTCTGCATCACTACCGGTGGGTAACGACTGTGACTCTGGTGATACCTCAATTGCAACCGCCAACTGGACAACCGTCACGGTAATGGTATCGCTATTGGCAATGGTCTGATTCAGTGGTACGATATTTGTAGGATTCTCTGGATCATCCACGAGATAAACGTCCGCTTGGTCTCCAGCCATAATGACGGTCGTCTCCGTAAAGACACGGGTGTATTCATGGATGAATTCCTCATCACTACGACGATCGCCGTTGGGGGCCAAATTCTCCTGGCCATCCAAATCCAACCAGTCTAAGAACCCGTTACCATTGACATCGCTTGATTCCACAAAGTAGGTGCTGCGGATATCAATGGCTGGATCCAGATCGTTATTCCACACTTGAATGTTACGGAATTGGAAGCCAGGGCTGGCGTTTAACATGCGGGTGAACATCTGCACAGTCACTTCCTCTCCGGCGCAGACGACTTCATCACTCACAGCAAGTTCCATATTATCGCTTCCACCAAGGTCCATTTGTCCAAGTTGCATGTTGATGCCAACACCAGACGTTAGACCTGCGTCAATAGTCAGATTATCATCGGTTAACTCAACATTCACCACACCTTCTTCAGGTGCATTTTCTGGATCGGGAACCAATGCATCACTATCAAGCGAGTCATCCGAACCTTGGTCGTTCAGCGCAAAGTTGAATCCCTGGGGTTTAATGAATGTCAGTGTGTAGTTGCCAGGACGCAGATCGGTAAAGGCATAGGCACCTGTACTATCACTCCTTGTTGTCTCTATGAAACCGTCAGGGTGGGTTAACAGAACGTCCATCCCACCAAAGTATCCTGGTTCCCCTTCACCTTGTATGCCATTCTCATCCAGATCAATCCATATTAGATCACCCACAGTCAACGAGACTGGTGTCGGTGTCGGTGTATTGGTCGGTGTAGGCGTTGGCGTGGGTGTACTGGTTGGCTCTTCAACAGCAACTACAGAGCCGGTTCCCAATACACTGATAGCAGGCGAGTTGATATCTTGGCAGCCGATGTACTGGAGTCCAGCACCTTGGAAGGCTATGGTTGTTTCAAAAGTGCCGTCTTCACTGACGGTGACCGTCTCAAATACCGTCGAACCTACAATGATATTGACTTCAGAGCCAGGCTCACCTGTCCCCTTAACGTCAACTGGTGCACCAACAACTGCCTGAGCAGTACCCACAGTACACTGAGCCGGTATCGTTGTATGGGTTGGCGTCGGCGTAAAGGTTGGCGTGACTGTATTAGTCGGTGTGTATGTAGGCGTAGCTGTATTCGTTGGTGTAGGCGTACTGGTTGGCTCTTCAACAGTGATCACTGAGCCGGTTCCCAATACACTGATAGCGGGTGAACTGATATCCTGGCAGCCGATGTACTGGAGTCCAGCACTCTGGAAGGCTATGGTTGTTTCAAAGGTACCGTCTTCGCCGACGGTGACCGTCTCAAATACCGTTGACCCTACAATGATATTGACTTCAGAGCCAGGCTCACCTGTTCCCTTAACGTCAACTGGTGCGCCTACGAGCACTTGCGTCGCCCCTACTGTACATTGAGCAGGTATCGATGTATTGGTCGGTGTGGCGGTATTCGTAGGCGTATTTGTATGGGTCGGCGTGTTTGTTGGTGTTGGCGTATAGGTTGCTGTCTCCGTTGGCGTCGGTGTGTCAGTTGGTGTAGCCGTATCCGTTGGCGTTGCGGTATCGGTTGCGGTTGGTGTATGGGTTGGTGTGGGCGTGGGTATGCTCAAGTTGAAAGATGCCGATGCCTCGCCTGGTTCCCCTCCAGTGTTGACGGGGTTGAGGGAGACGCTGAAGTCGCCTGGATCAACCAGATTTAAGAGGTAAGACCAATCCCCTTCATCATCAGCCGTTGTGCGGCCATCTTCTTCCCCATTCACCAGCACAGCTACATCAGCCCCTGGCTCTCCCGATCCAACCAAGTTGATCGGTTTTCCAATATCGCTTGGCTGAATCACAAGCGGACCAAAGGTAAACGCAACCGGCGTTGGCGTGGCCGTAGATGTGTGGGTTGGCGTGGCCGTGTTGGTTTCCGTCGCCGTTGCCGTGGGTGTGGCAGTAGCCGTATCTGTTGGTGTAGGCGTGCTGGTCGGCTCTTCAATGGTCACCATGGAACCAGTTCCTAGCACAGTGGCTGCCAGCGCACCAACATCCTGACAACCGATATATTGGATCCCTGCACTCTCGAAGGCTAAGCTGGTCTCAAAGGTGCCATCTTCAGTGACGGTGACCGTCTCGTATACCGTTGTCCCTACGATGATATTGACTTCGGAGCCAGCTTCACCCGTTCCACTTACGGTCAGCGGAGCACCAACAATGGCCAGATTAGTGTCGACAGTACATTGGGCTGGGACAGGTGTGTTGGTTGCCGTGGCCGTATCTGTTGGTGTTGCTGTCGCCGTTGGTGTAACCGTTGGCGTTGCAGTATTAGTTACGGTTGGCGTATTGGTTGGCGTAGGCGTCGGAATGCTCAGGTTGAAGGATGCTGATGCCTCACCTGGTTCTCCCTCTGCATTGACTGGGTTGAGGGAGATATTGAAGTCTCCCGGATCGACCAGATTCAACAGATAAGACCAATCCCCTTCATCATCAGCCGTTGTACGGCCATCTTCCTCGCCATCCACTAGCACAGCCACGTCAGCCCCTGGCTCACCCGAACCAGCCAAATTGAGTGGCTTGCCGATATCGCTTGGCTGAATCACGAGCGGACCAAAGGTGAACGCAATCGGCGTTGGTGTGGCTGTAGCGGTGTGGGTTGGCGTGGCCGTGTTGGTTTCCGTCGCCGTTGCCGTGGCTGTGGCAGTAGCCGTATTTGTTGGTGTCGGGGTACTGGTCGGCTCTTCAATGGTCACCATGGAACCGGTACCTAGCACGCTGGCCACGGGTGCGCTGACATCCTGACAACCAATATACTGAAGTCCTGCGCTCTCGAAGGCTAAGCTTGTTTCAAAGGTGCCATCTTCACTGACAGTGACCGTCTCGTATACCGTTGTCCCGACGATAATATTGACCTCAGAGCCAGGTTCGCCCGTTCCACTTACCATTAGTGGTGCACCAACAACGGCCAGATTGGTATCGATGGTACACTGGGCTGGGATGGGTGTATTGGTCGCGGTCGCGGTATCCGTGGGTGTCGCGGTCGCCGTGACTGTAGGCGTTGGCGTAGCCGTATGCGTTGCGGTTGGCGTCGGGATGCTCAAGCTGAAGGAAGCCGATGCCTCACCTGGTTCTCCCTCTGCATTGACTGGGTTGAGGGAGACGTTGAAATCTCCCGCATCGACCAGATTCAGTTGGTAGGACCAATCCCCTTCACCATCCGCTGTTGCGCGGCCATCCTCTTCCCCATTCACGACAATCGCTACATCAGCACCCGGCTCACCTGAACCCGATAAGTCAAGAGGTTCCCCAATATCGGCTGGCTGAATGATAAGTGGCGTAAAGGAGAAGGCGATTGGCGTATTTGTCGGCGTCGGCGTGTCGGTTGGCGTCGGTGTATCCGTTGGTGTTGCTGTATTGGTAGCCGTCGTAGTCGGTGTGTTGGTGGCTGTTGGTGTGGCAGTAGGCGGATTAATCACCACCATAGATCCACCAGTCCCCAATGCATTAACAACAGGTGCCCCAACGTCTTGACAACCGATATATTGAACGCCTGCACTTTCAAAGGTAATCGACCGTTCAAAGGTGCCATCTTCACCGACGGTAACCGTCTCATAGATACGGTTCCCTATGAGAATGTTCACTTGCCCATTGGGCTGACCAATTCCCTTAACCGCGATGGGTACTCCAACGTCTGCTTGGGTGGGAACAATGGTGCATTGAACGGGTGCTGGCGTATGGGTTGGCGTTGGAATGGATGTCGCCGTGGCCGTCGGTGTAGGAGTCGGCGTTGGAACAGGGATATTCAAAGTGAAGGACGCTGATGCCTCACCCAGCTGGTCCTCTTCATCTACTGGATTAAGCGAGACCAGGAAGTTGCCTGGGTCTACCAAATTGAGCAAGTAAGACCAACCACCTTCATTGTCGGCAGTAGTGCGGCCATCTTCTTCGCCATCTACCAGCACAGCCACGTCAGCATTCGGTTCGCCCGACCCGGATAGGTTGAGTGGCTTACCAATATCGAATGGTTGAATCGCCAGTGGTGCAAATGTAAAGGCAATTGGTGTACTTATTGCTGTCGGGGTTACAGTTGGCGCGGGCGTTGAAGGGGCCGTCGCAGTAGCTGTTGGCGTAGCCGTGGGTGCATCAATGATAATCATTGAACCGCTCCCCAATGCATTGATGACTGGCACATTTGCATTCTGGCAGGCAATGTACTGGATGCCAGCCCCCTGGAAGGTAACAGCCGTCTCGAAATCACCACTTTCATCAACTGTTACAGTATTGTAGATGCTGTTCCCGATGACGATATTGACTTCTGACTCGGGTTCACCGGATCCCTTGATTGTGATTGGCGAACCGATCATCGTACGAGCAGGATCAATTGCGCATTGAACCGGGACCAATGTATTAGTCGGCGTCGGCGTCTCTGTTGGTGTATCTGTCGGCGTTGGCGTCTCTGTTGGTGTTGCCGTCTCTGTCGGTGTATTCGTTGGTACCGGCGTATTGGTCGGCGCGCTGATCACTACCATGGAACCGATTCCCAACGCGCTAATCGCCTCTACATCCGCCCGTTGACAAGAGACATACTGAATACCAGCACTCTGGAAGGATAGAGAAGTTCCAAAGTTTCCGTCAGAATCGACCGTCACAGTTTCGTAGACGCTGTTGCCAATGACGATATTGACCGCTGAATTTGGTTCACCTGTACCCGATATAGTTATCGGTGAGCCGACAAGGCTTTGAGCACCTTCCACCCTGCATTGGGCCGGAATCAGCGTACTAGTTGCTGTTGGGGTTGCCGTTTCTGTAGCTGTTGGCGTGCTCGTGGCTGTAGGTGTCGGGATGCTCAGATTGAAAGAAGATGACGCCTCTCCTGGGTTGCCCTGATCGTCAATGGGGTTGAGCGAGACCAGGAAGTCACCAGGGTCTGTCAATTCTAGCAGATAGGACCACGCGCCCTCGTCATCAGCGGTAGTGCGGCCATCTTCCTCACCATCCACCAGCACAGCCACGTCTGCGCCTGGTTCACCCGAACCAGATAAGTCAATCGGATCGCCCACCTCTGAAGGATAAATGACTATTGGTTCAAAGCTGAAGGCAATGGGCGTCTGCGTAGGTGTGGGTGTATTGGTTGGTTCATCAGTCGGTGTAGCCGTATTGGTGGCTGTTGGCGTGGCCGTAGCCGTTGGTGCATTGATGACGACCATAGAACCGATTCCCGATGCGCTAATTGCCTCTACATCGGCCCGTTGACAGGAAATATATTGAAGTCCTGCACCTTGGAAAGATAAGGTGGCTTCAAAGGTTCCATCGGCACCAACCATCAGACGATCATAAATCGTGGTACCCACAACGATATTCACGTCTGAGTTCGGTTCGCCAGTTCCTGTTATAGTGATAGGTGAACCAATATCTGCCCGAGTTGGCTCAATGGTACATTGGGCAGGAATTGAAGTACTGGTCGGTGTTGCAGTATCGGTTGGTGTCGCAGTATCGGTCGGTGTTTCTGTGGGTGTCGGGGTAGCTGTCGGCGTATCCGTTGGTGTTGGGGTATCTGTAGCCGTGGCGGTCGGCGCATTGATCACCACCATGGAACCAGCACCGGCTGAACGAACGATGCCAAGCTCCACACCTTGACAGGAAATATACTGGATACCCGCACCTTGGAAAGATAATGTAGTTTCAAAGGTTCCATCCGAACCAACCACCACACTGTCATAAATCGTGGTACCCACAACGATGTTCACATCTGAGTTTGGCTTACCAGCCCCTGTGATAGTGATTGGCGCTCCGATGTCTGCCCGAGTTGGCTCAATGGCGCATTGGACAGGAATCGAGGTGCTAGTCGGTGTTGGTGTGCTTGTGGGCTGCGGCGTAATAGTTGGTGAAGCAGTTGGCGAGACTTCTGCTGCTGATTCTGTATCCGCTGGCGTATCTGTCACAAGTGCAGACACCGATGCAGGGATGTTCAAGTTGAAGGAATCAGCTGGCTCACCAGGATTGCCCTGCTCGTCAACCGGGTTGAGTGAGACAGTAAAGTTGCCAGGATCGACCAAGTTGAGCAGATAGGACCAATCGCCTTCTTCATCAGCCGTGGTGCGGCCATCCTCTTCACCATCAACCAGAACAGCTACATCCGTTCCTGGCACGCCCAACCCCGAGAGGTTCAACGGTTTGCCAATGTCATAGGGCTGAATGGCGAGGGGTGCGAATGTGAAGCGGGTTGGCTTTCTGACAGCTTCAGGGGTAGCCGTCGGTGTTGGCGTTGCTGTATCTGTTGAGTCATCACTCGGCATCGAAGTTGGCAACGGCATAGGGATACGTAATCTGAAGGAATCAGCTGGTTCACCAGGGTTGCCCTGCTCGTCAACCGGGTTGAGTGAGACATCAAAGTTGCCAGGATCGACCAAGTTGAGCAGATAGGACCAATCGCCTTCTTCATCAGCCGTGGTGCGGCCATCCTCCTCACCATCAACTAGAACAGCGACATCCGTTCCTGGCTGGCCCGAACCTGTTAGGTTCAATGGTCTGCCAATTTCGTATGGCTGAATGGCGAGGGGTGCGAATGTGAAATTGCTCGGTCCACTAGCGGTCGAAGGCGTTACAACTTCTGTCGGGTCGGTTGTATCGGTAAGAGAAACCGTGCCTGTTGGCGCAACGCTCTCGGCCAGTTCGATTGTGTCCGTCAGATCGACGGTGTCAGTTACGGACGTCGTGGTAGTTGGAACTACACTCTCTGTCAGTTCAGTTGTCTCAGTCAGGTCAACTGTATCAGTTACGGACGTCGTGGTGGTTGGAACTACACTCTCTGTCAGTTCAGTGGTATCCGTCAGATCAACTGTATCAGTTACGGACGTTGTAGTAGTTGGAACTACACTTTCTGTCAGTTCAGTGGTATCCGTCACATCAACTGTATCAGTTATTGACGTCGTGGTAGTCGGAACAACAGTCTCTGTCAGGTCGATTGTGTCAGTCAGATCAACTGTATCAGTCACGGACGTCGTGGTAGTCGGAACTATACTCTCTGTCAGTTCAGTTGTCTCCGTTAGATCGACTGTATCAGTTATTGACGTCGTGGTAGTCGGAACTACGCTCTCTGTTAGCTCAGTCGTATCAGCCAGATTAACGGTATCAGTTACGGCCATCGTGGTAGTCGGAATAACGCTTTCCGTCAGTTCAGTTGTATCCGTTAGATCAACCGTATCAGTTACGGCCACCGTGGTAGTCGGAACTACACTTTCTGTCAGTTCAGTGGTATCCGTTAGATCAACTGTATCAGTCACGGACGTTGTGGTAGTCGGAATAACGCTCTCTGTTAGTTCAGTTGTGTCAGTCAGATCGACGGTGTCAGTTACGGACGTCGTGGTAGTCGGAATAACGCTCTCTGTTAGTTCAGTTGTGTCAGTCAGATCGACGGTGTCAGTTACGGACGTTGTAGTAGTTGGAACAACGCTCTCTGTTAGTTCAGTTGTATCCGTTAGATCAATCGTGTCGGTTACGGACGTCGTGGTAGTTGAAGCAACGCTCTCCGTCAATTCAGTTGTATCCGTCAGATCAACCGTATCAGTTACGACCATCGTGGTAGTCGGAACTACACTCTCTGTCAGTTCAGTTGTCTCCGTCAGATCGACAGTATCAGTTACGGATGTCGTCGTGGTTGGAACAACGCTCTCCGTCAGGTCGACCGTATCCGTTAGATCAACTGTATCAGTTACGGATGTCGTAATGGTTGGAGCAATAGTTCCTGTCAGTTCAGTCGTCTCCGTCAGATCAATGGTGTCAGTTAGGGGCGTCGTGGTAGTTGGAACTACGCTCTCCGTCAGGTCGACCGTATCCGTCAGATCAACTGTGTTAGTTAGGGGCGTCGTGGTAGTCGGAACTACGCTCTCTGTTAGTTCAGTTGTCTCCGTCAGATCAACTGTATCAGTCACGGACGTCGTGGTAGTCGGAACTACACTCTCTGTCAGTTCAGTTGTCTCCGTTAGATTGACTGTATCAGTCAGCTCCGACGTAGGTGTGGGGATACTCAGCTCGAAGGATGCTGAAGAGGCACCAAGTTGGCCTCTTGGGTTGACTGGATTAAGGGAGATATTGAAATCACCTGGATCGACTAGATTCAGTAGGTAAGACCAATTGCCGGTGTCATCCGCGGTGGTACGACCATCTTCTTCTCCATTGACCACAATCGCCACATCTGCTTCCGGTTGCCCCTTACCCTCCAGTACAAATGGATCACCCAAGTTAGACGGTTGGATAACAACAGGATTAAAGGAGAATGGAATAGGTGTATTGGTTGGTGTAGGCGTTACTGTTGGTACAGGGATGTTCAGCTCAAAGGATGCTGACGATTCTCCCAGATTTCCACGTTCATCCACCGGATTAAGGGAGATATTGAAATCGCCTGGATCGACTAGATTCAGTAGGTAAGACCAATTACCTGTGTCATCCGCTGTGGTACGACCATCTTCTTCTCCATTGACTACAATCGCCACGTCTGACTGTGGCTCACCCGAACCGGATAAATTGAGCGGCTTGCCAATGTCAAACGGCTGAATAGTAAGGGGTGCAAATCCAAATGCAAGAGGCGTACTCGTCGCTGTCGGCGTAGCTGTGGGTGTACTTGTAGGCGCATCAATAATCACCATGGAACCAACTCCCATGGCGCTAACGATGGGCGCGTCTACTCCCTGACAGGCAATATACTGGATACCTGGACCTTGGAAAGTTAAAGAAGACTCAAAGGTACCATCATCATTCACCCTAACCGTATCATAGGTGCTATTACCAACCACGATATTGACATCGCTGTTGGGTTCACCCGATCCCTTGATGCTTACCATAGAGCCGACTAACGTCCGCGCTGGTTCGATAGTGCATTGAGCAGGCAGCGGCGTATTGGTGGACGTGGCGGTCGCGGTTGCTGTGGCAGTTGCTGTATCCGTAGGTGTAGGGGTTGGTGTATTGGTGGGCGGCTGCACGACAATCATGGAGCCACTTCCAAATGCACTCAACGCAGCTACATCGCCCCTCTGGCAGGCAATATATTGAATGCCAGGCCCTTGGAACGCAACACGGGCCTCAAATCTCCCATCAGCATCCACGGTGACCGTCTCATAGACGTTATTGCCAACTACAATATTGACATCGCTATTGGGTTCACCCGTTCCAGAGATAAGCACATCAGAGCCGACCACAGCCTGGCGTTGGTCTATTGAGCATTGAGCCGGCACAGGTGTAAAGGTTGACGTTGGCGTATTGGTCGGCGGCAGTGGTGTATTAGTCGATGTGGAAGTGCTTGTTGAAGTGGGCGTTGGCGTCTCCGTTGGAACAGGGACATTCCAATCAAACGAAGCAAAGGGTTCACCAATCGTATCATCAAGATTAACCTGATTTGCTGTGACGGCGTAATTGCCCGGTTCAACAAGGTTAAGCAGGTAAGACCAGCGTCCCTTTTGGTTTACAGTCGTACGTCCATCTTCCTGATCATTCACATAGATGGCCACATCAGAGCCCGGTTGTCCGCTACCAGCTAGTTCATATGGCTTGCCAATGTCAAAGGGTTGCACATTCACAGGCGACAAAGACAATGGTACTGGGGTAATGGTGGGACTTGGCGTTGGTGTTGGGGCAATCCGAATCCGCATCGCTTGGGAGTTGCCGCTGGATATACCCTGGGCGTTGACAGACTCAGCGTTGAGACGATATGATCCGGCATCGGAGAGCGCAACAGTGCTAGACCAATTCCCATCCACATCTACGGTGGTGGTGGAAACGACACGATCATCAACGAGCAGATTCAGGGTCGTGCTCATCTCGCCCGTACCTGTTACGGAGACGGTATTGGTTATTCCACTATCGATGGCGACCATGGATATTTCAGGCACCATCACAGTCGGTGACAGCACAAGGGCAGTTGCAATTGTGATAGCGTCCGCATCAGTGCCCACTGGTCGAGCTGCAATGTCGTACTCCCCTGGCGCCTGCTCCGCTAATTGGAGCATCCACGAGCCATCTGACCCAACTGTGGTTGTGGTATAGGTGGTCCCGTTAAGCAGGATCTCCAAAAGGGTACCGGGTGCCCCCGTCCCTGCTAAGTCCAAACCGCCATCATCGGAGACGATCGGCTCCGGGGTCGAGGAGACAGGCGACGAGGAATCACCCATGGACGACATGGTGATAGGAATAGGCGTGCTGGTTGGTGTTGGCGTATAGACAACGGCATTGGCAATGAAAGATTGTTGGGTAGCAGCCTGATTACCATCTTCCTCACTACTATCCGCCTCGCTGACTACACGAACTGAAACCTGGTAGTCCCCAGGCTCTTGCTCAACCGTTACTGACCAAGCACCTGTCGCCGAGACGGTCGTTGTCGTGACGACCGTCTCGTCAAATAGAATCTCCAAAGTTGATGCTGGATCAGCCTGCCCCTCAAGCACCAGAAGCCCATCGGTCGATTCTAATTTTGGCATAGCACTCAAGCCAAGTGCAACAGATGTAGGAGTTGGCGTCGGAGATGGTGTTGGTCGTACAAAGACAAATGCGCTAGGCGGAAAATCCGCAGTAACCAACTCACCATCACGATCGACTGATTGCACACTAAAGTTATATTCGTCAGGCTCCTTCAAAAGGGTGGAGGCAGACCATATGCCCTCGGCGCTGACCGTAGTCGTAGCGATGGTTGTATCACCGACAAGAAGATCCACATCGGCTTCTGGGATACCCGTCCCGCTCATCTCTAACTGGGTGCCAGAATCTAAGTCTCCGAGTCGGAATGAACTAACGCCAAAATCATAGGTAACTGGGGCAGGAGCAGATGCCATCAAAAAACTCAACCCGTCTGATTCAGCAAGTGTATCCCCTGCCTCATCGATTACCTGGGCCGTCAATTCATGAAAACCACTCTCTGGTAGATCGGCTGTAATGGCCCAGTCGCCATCCGCGCCAACAATGGTCTCCGTTAACAGTTCACTATCGAGCAAGAGTTGCAATTTGCTCCCAGGATCAGCCGTACCGGAGAGAGACAACAAGCCGTTCTCCAAATCAATATCAGGCTGGGTCACAACAGGTACCGTAACAGAAGGCTGCGCATAAAAGAACAAGGGATCCCCAGATGGTGTCTCTTCACCTTCGCTCCCAAGCGGACGGACACCCAGTTCTACCTCTCCCACATTGGCAAGGTCCAAGTTATACAGCCATACCGAATCTGAGCTAACTTGGGCCGTCCCATCAACCTCCCCATTTAGGAGAAGTTCAACGGTGCTATCAGCCTTGCCTGTCCCTGTAATCTCAATGGTTCCCACTTTCAATTCAGTTCCGGATTCGGGGAAGAGAATGACCGGTGCAGGTGGCGGCATATGCGCAAAAGAGACAGGATCGCTCTCAGACAATATTTCACCTGAGTCACTGAGAAGGCGAACTGTCAGGGTAGAAGCACCTGTTTCCGTGATGTTGGCAGAATAGGACCACAGTTCATCTTCGCCAACCAGAGATGTCCCCAACGTTTCGCCATCAAGGAGCAGCTCAACCGTGCTGCTCACTCGCCCTGTTCCGGTGAATTCAATGGTACCGCTCTCAACTTCAGCGTCCGATTCAGGGTGGAGAATAATTGGCGTAGGTGGTAAGGAGCGGATAAAGGAAAGTGGCTCGCTCTCGGAGAGCAGATCCCCAGAAGTGCTGAGAAGGCGAACAGATAGAGTAGAAGTACCTGTTTCCGTGATGGTAGCGACATAAGACCATATTTCGTCTTCATCAACCACACTCGTTCCCACAACGTCTCCATCAAGAAGAAGCTCAACGGTACTCTCGGCCTGAGCTGTGCCAATAATTTCAAGAGTGTCTGTCTCAATTTCCGCATCGGCTTCAGGAAAGAGAATGACAGGCGGCGGAGGAACAACCAGAGCAAAGGAAATGGCATCGCTTTCGACAAGTGAATCACCAGCATCATTAAGAAGCCCAACGGATAGAGATGCATCCGTAGCTTCGGTGATAGTGGCAGAATAGGACCACAGCCCATCTGCATCTACCAGAGCCGTTCCCAAGAATTCACCATCGAGGAGTAACTCAACGGTACTTTCGCCTTGTCCAGTGCCGCTAATTTCAATGGTTCCGATCCCAATTTCAGTGTCTCCTTCAGGGTAGAGAATAACCGGTGGCGGCGGGGCAACCACGGCAAAGGAGAGTGGGGCGCTTTCTACAAGTGAATCACCAGCGTCATTAAGAAGGCCAACAGATAGAGACGCATCTGTAGGTTCGGTTATGGTGGCAGAATAGGACCACAGCCCATCTGCATCTACCGGAGCCGTACCTAAAGATTCACCATCGAGGAGTAACTCAACGGTACTCTCGGATTGTCCGGTTCCACTAATTTCAATGGTTCCGATCTCGATTTCAGCGTCTGCTTCAGGGTAGAGAATAACTGGTGGCGGCGGGGCAACTACGGCAAAGGAGAGCGGGGCGCTTTCTACAAGTGAATCACCAACGTCATTAAGAAGGCCAACAGATAGAGACGCATCTGTAGGTTCGGTTATAGTGGCAGAATAGGACCACAGCCCGTCTGCATCTACCAAAGCCGTTCCCAAGGATTCACCATCAAGCAGTAGCTCAACGGTACTCTCGGATTGTCCAGTTCCACTAATTTCAATGGTTCCGATCTCGATTTCAGCGTCTGTTTCTGGGAAGAGAATAACCGGTGGAGGCGGGGCAACCACGGCAAATGAAATGGCATCGCTTTCAACAAGTGAGTCTCCAGCGTCATTAAGAAGCCCAACGGATAGAGATGCATCCGTAGCTTCGGTGATAGTGGCAGAATAGGACCACAGTCCATCTGTATCTGCCAGAGCCGTTCCCAAGAATTCACCATCGAGGAGTAACTCAACGGTACTCTCGGATTGTCCAGTGCCGCTAATTTCAATGGGACCGATCTCGATTTCAGTGTCTGCTTCTGGGAAGAGAATAACCGGTGGAGGCGGGGCAACCACAGCAAATGAAATGGCATCGCTTTCAACAAGTGAGTCACCAGCATCATTAAGAAGCCCAACGGATAGAGACGCACTAGTTGGCTCAGCAAAGGTTACAGATGAAGACCATTTTCCGTCTTCATCAACTATAGTGGTTGTTCCTAGAATTTCCCCATCGAGGAGTAGCGCGATTGTGCTTTCGGCTTCTCCCGTGCCAGTAATCTCAATAGTACCAAGCGTATACTCTTCACCGCCAATTAGTGAAAGAATCTCAGGTGCAACATCTGTTGGTGTGGTACCTAGAGAGAGAACAACTGCATTGTTTGTTGATGGATCACCTTGTTCATCTGCCTCATCAATATCGACTACAGTGATCGCGATTTTCTCGGTCTCGGCCAGAACGTTGCCATCCTCCATCAGGCGGCTAGAGACTGTATACTGACCGGGTTCCTCAATGGTCGTTGAGTAGACCCAAACGCCATTGGCACCAACGGTTGTTGTTCCATCTACAACATCGTCAATGAGCACTTCTAATTCATCATTTGGCCCACCGTTGCCAGATAGCTGAATAGCCCCTGCCAGAAATTCGCTGCCTACGATAGATTCACTGATCACGGGGGCCGTGCGGACACTTACGCCTGTGGGCGTTGCGTCCGGAATCTCCACAGTTGGCTCGTCAAGGGCGGATCGATTGCCACACTCGCGCGTCAGCAATATAAATGCAAGCAGAAGAGCCAGCAACAGCAGAATGGCAAACTTAGCCGTATCAAACATTCTAACTTGGCCGGCGGTACGGGAAGAGGTAGCCTGATATAAAGGCTTTAGATCAGTCAATTGAGCCGGAGGTGTGGGGGTCTCAATGTGAATGGCCTCAGGAATGCTAGATAGCTGGGCAGCTTCGGCGATCCAACGCTCTGGATCAACTTCAGTATCGGTTGTTACCCCAATAATTTCTCGGATTCGTGCCGGTGTCAATGCTGCAAGCTGAGCATAGGTGTTGATCCCAGCTTGTTGCAGGCTATCTGCAAAGCGCTGATCAAGACCGGTGATTTTGATCAAGTCGTCGCCTTGATGTTGTTCAGGCTGGGCCATTGTTATCTGCTCCCTTCCTGGTTGATAGCGTACTGCTGGGCCTGTTCAATCCAAGATTCGGAGTCGATATTTTGCCAGTTTTCGGGGCCGATAAGTTGTTGGATCTTTTCAGGAGTTAGTGCAGCCAATTGGGAGAAATTGTAGATACCACCCTGATTGAGCATTCCTTCATACACTTTACCAATGCCCTTAATCTTCTTCAGATCGTTCATACTTGAATGAGCCACAGAGGAAGTCTCAACAGAACTTGAGGCTTCTATCCATCCCTCGCTAGGCATTGCGACTTGAGAAAGCTCTTCAATTGTCGCAACATCCGATGGGCTTGATTCGGGTCCAGGGGAAGCCAATACGGTGCCAATCTCGGCTATATCACCGCGCCAAAACCACCAGTCCAATACCCACTCTATGATCCAACCTATAATGATACCTAAGATTAAACCTATCCAAAACAACATAGTTTTCTCCCTCTCCCTTGAATAGTCTGGTAAATCGTCATGGTGATCCAATTGAATCACATAATTGTTTAGTTATTATGATTTGAGCAGATTGATAATGGTAAATTGATAATGGTAAATTGATAATGGTAAATTGATAATGGTAAATTGATAATGGTGAATGAAGATGTCTTGGAAGCAGATCTGTTCACCATTCATAATTCATAATTCACCATTCTGGCTTGTCCAGGTTAGGGCATAGATGAGATAGTTGTGGACTCGGCTAAAATAGGTCATTTTCTTTCTCATCTATGCCAGGGCTGAGTACAGGTTGATCTTTTGTATGTAAGAGAAAGCGACTGTGTTCGTTATTGGGGGGCTAAGCTATGCATGAACCAAACCGTGATCCCAATTCCTTATCTGGACATTGCGTCACTTAGTGCTCATAAGATGATATATTTGTTGCATACATACCCTGAACATTGACGGTGCATTCCTTCTATGAACGGGTCTACACGGATTGGACGAGGCATATATGGACATGCTAGAGGACTCTGATCTATACATCATACTTTTTACCACAGGTCTCAACAAACTACAAACTTATACTGATCGCATGTTCTAAATTAGGATGGGTAGCGAAAAGAGCTTCAGCGAATCAGCCGACAGCTAGGTTAGCTTTTTAGAGATTCAGGTCACTTTGAAAGCGGCTGGCGTCTGGTCAACTACGTAAGTCCTGTGAAAACTGAATTGGGGGAATTTTACACAACAGGTGGAAAAGATATTTTGATTTGATTAGGCATCTACGATATAAAGAAAGCATGAATATGAATCCTCTACCCATTATTTTAAGTCGTCCTCACGGCGGCCTGTCGATCCCAGTGGAAATTCAAGATCGGCTGGCCATCGATGAGACAGCCTTGTACAACGATTGTGACCTTTGGATCGACAAACTCTTTGATTTTGATAACCCAGACCTTGAGCCCTACGTGCCAAAGCCGTTTACGAAAGGTGTCTTGGCGACAGTTTCCATGCCCATTGCCCGAGCATTGATTGACGCCAACCGCCCTCTATCCATGCTAGGAAAGCCTGATGGCCCGGTAAAAACGCAAACAAGCTATGGCGAACCCATCTACTCACAGCCTCTGGCAGAGGACTTGCAAGAGAAACTGATTGATGGCTACTGGAAGATCTATCACCAGCAGCTTGAGGATGCGTTGGAAGCGCATCATGGAAACGTAGAACTGGTGATCGATTGCCATAATATGGCCCAGCATGGACCCTCTGCCTATAAAGACCCAGGTAGCCCACGGCCACTCATCTGTATTGGTACACTTGCTGATAAAGATGGGAATCCACGACCCGATCGAGGATGGTCATTTTGCAGTCGGGAGGCAGCCTTTGAAACTGTGGCGTTGGCCGAAAAGCTCTTCGGCGACATGGATTTGCTTGAACCCAATCCTAGTGGACCGACACCTGTAGCGGCATTGAATCAGCCCTACGCAGGCAGCTATGTGATCATGCAGCATCTAGATCCAGACAAGCAAAAACGCAATTACGTTGATAGGGGGGTTAAACCACCTGCCACCATTATGGTCGAAGTGAATCGAGGACTGTTTGTCGGCGATCAAGATGCGCATACAGTCATAGCCAATCCCAATGAAGAGTGTATCAGCGCAATTCGCCAAAGGCTCTACCAGTGGGCCATTGGCCTCTTGGATATTTTCAATGCAGACAAAGATCTTTAAATTCACTACCCCCCAAAATAGTAGCTCACTCAATTCAGCATCGTCTGATGAAGGCCACCATGAACGACTGATAGGGTTCGTGGAAAATGGCACAATCTACAGTACTGCCGGCCGTCAACCCAAAGAAGTCGGTCGGGTTGATTCAGATCAACATATCTTTCGTTACACCCGTCATGATGAACAAGAGCTGGGTTATGTGACGGAAGAAGCGGAGATCACCAGCCACGGCCTCTTTGAAGGTGGCTCGGTTGGATGGATGGAAGCAGATGGCGTAGTTGTCCAAAGTGGGCTAATTTTGGGCGAAGATGAAGTGGGACGCGTTGATGGCCCTGAGTCATTGGCTGGGGCAGCAGCCTTATTGCTTCTATTTTTGCCTGACGATGCCGAAGAAAACAGAAAGATGAGCCGTTGATTGTGATCGAATCCCATACGATTCAGACTTCCCGTCTATCCATACACTATCGTGCCCAAGGCGATTCAGACGGACTGCCGATGGTGTTGCTTCATGGCGAATTTGGTACCAGCCGCTGGTGGGAGCCGTTTTTTGACGTGTTGCCGACTGAAATCCGGGCAATTGCCCCTGATCTACGCGGTACAGGTAGGAGCGACAAACCTGACGACGGGTACTCAATTGAAGAGCAAGCCGAGGATCTGAGGGCCTTGGTCGACGCGCTTCAGTTGAGCGAGTTCGACTTGGTTGCCCACTCAGGCGCTGGGGCTATCGGAATTGAGTATGCCCTATCGCATACTCACCGAATCAGCTCGCTAGTCTTAGTCAATAGCGTACCAATCGAAGGTGTATATTCCCCCCTAGACACTATCTTACTTCTTGAACAGTTGAAAGTAGACCAGGTGTTACTGGCCAAATCATTGGCATTGCTTATGCCAACGATTCCGATTCACTTTTTTTCTGATGAATATACTATTGACGTTAACCCCTCTCCTGACTACACGAAAAAAGAGTGGTTTCAAAGTATCATTGATGATGCCCAAGCCATGGCTCCCCCACTTTTTACAGGGTTTGCGGAAGCACTTAATCAATGGAACCGTAGTGGTGACGCCAATAGGCTAACGCTGCCTTCACTCGTCATCTGGGGTGACAAAGATCCAATTGTTAGTCAAGATTCCGCCACGAGAACCCTCATCTCTATCCCAGGTGCCGCCAACTTAGAGATTTTGCGGGGCGTTGGCCACGCCCCAATGATCGAATCCCCCCTAAGGCTTGCCGAACTGATCATCAACTTTATTACTGACGATCATAGCCACTTCAGCGAAATTCGTCATTCTGTTGAATAAAGCAGCCTATTCTGATTCTGGCCATTCATCTCCGTCCCAATAGCGGGTTCCCATGTGTCCTTTACGCGGAATCGGCTCTTTCAACCGTTGGCCAGGACACTCAACCATGATCAGCGTGCGCGGTTTTCCCGATTTTGGATTGACGGCACCGCCAATAAACTCTTTGATCTTAAGCCGCCCGTGCAACTCGTCTTTAAAAATTGTGTAAACGTAATCACCAACAGTTAGCTTGGAGGGCGACCCAGCCATATGAAACTCAAACTCGTTGATAGAGCCATCATATAGCTCATCAATCCGTGAGATGCCCTCTTTGGCTGGAATTGTTTTTGTGATGCCAAAGCTCATAAATTCTCCTTTCCATGCATCCATCTGGTATGATTCTCATTCAAGATTTCAAACGACCGCAGTATACCACATCCACTTCACTATGCAGCGTAACGGGCATGAACAAAGCACAATATGTCAGCTGATCCACACATCTTTCCCAACAACTTTATCTGGGGTACAGCCTCTTCTTCCCACCAGAACGAGGGTCAGAATACCAACAATCAATGGTGGGCATTTGAACAACATGGAACGATTCGAAATGGTGATCGGAGCGGATTAGCCTGTGATTGGTGGCAAAACGCAGAAGAGGATTTTGACCGTATTCAAAGCCTCCACCTCAACGCGCATCGCCTTAGCCTGGAATGGAGTCGAATTGAACCAGAACCAGGTCTCATTGCCACTGCAGCCCTCGACCGCTACCGTGAACTGTTGGGGGGGCTGCGGGATAGAGGTATCCGGCCGATTGTGGCCCTCAACCACTTCACACTTCCTATGTGGTTTTATCTTCAAGGTGGGTGGACCCAAAAGGAGAGTATTGTCCGCTTTCAGTCGTATGCGCGAGTTGTGGCCCAAGCCCTCCACGATCTATGTGACTTCTGGATTACATTCAACGAACCATTGGTCTATGTTGGTCAAACCTGGGTAAGAGGAATCTGGCCCCCCTGCCGGGCGAATCCCTACTTGGCATGGCGCGCCTTTCGGCATTTACTCTTTGCCCACGCGGCAGCTTATCAGGTACTTCATACCGTTCAGCCGAACGCCCACGTTGGCTATGCGAAATCCGTATCTTTATTCAAGCAGCTACGCGAGGGCAATGACTTGGATCGGTATGCGGCCGGGATCCGTCGTCATCTCTTTGAGCATCTATGGGTGGTCGGTTCGGCCACGGGTCGGGTTGAGCCGCCCTTGGGTTTGAATGGGTACCATCGTACGTTGGACGACAGCATCGATTTCATCGGCCTTACCTATTACGGACGAAAGCATATCCGCTTTTCACCTGACCCGCGAAATATCTTTGGTCAAGAATCCTTTGCAGACGATGTCGAGACCTCGGACCAAACGAGCAACGGCAGCCCCTATAGCCAATACGCACCCGACGGACTTTACCAAATCTGTCAGGAAGTGCGCCAATTCGACAAACCGATCTACATCTTGGAGAATGGCCTCCCCGACAAAGACGATCAGCGACGTCCGCGGTGGCTTCTTGGTCACCTCCTTGCGCTGCACCAAGCCATCGAGGATGGGTGCGACGTTCGGGGGTACTTCCACTGGACCCTAGTCGATAACTTTGAGTGGGATCAAGGCTGGCAATTGCGCTTTGGGCTATACGAACTTGACCCAAAGACACAGGAACGCACAAAGCGACCAAGCGCCGATCTCTATCGGGCCATTGCCCTGTCCAATCAGATTTCGCCAGAAATGATTGAGCGTTATGCGGGTGGGGGTTAGGAAGATAATCTAAGTGTGGCTTGGTCAATCTGGTCGATTTTGTGGGCCAGCTTGATGTCTAATGTGGTAATGGTGTTATCGGCAGAGTGGGTTATGAGATCGATTGTCACGCGATTGTATACGTTATACCACTCGGGGTGATGATCCATAACTTCGGCCACTAGGGCTATCTGGGTCATGAAACCAAATGCCTGCACAAAATTATCGAAGGTAAGGGTTCGGTGTAGCTTCCCATCAACAACAGACCATCCATCTATAGTTTGAAGAGCAGATGATAACTCTTGTTCGGAAAGCGCTTGTGCTTTGGTCATGTTTGGCTCCTGCTTGTGGTAGAATTAGCAAAAATGGCAAGTGGGCAAGTGGGCAAGTAGGCAAGTAGGCAAGTAGGCAAGTAGGCAAGTAGGCAAGTAGGCAAGTACGATTGTCACCTGCAAACCTTGTCACCCCCGAATGTCGTTATCGGGGGCTGCAAACCTGCAAACCTGCTCAAAGGAGAACTCTATGAACTTTTCTTTTCCAGATAAAGTCGTCCTCATCACGGGCGGAGGTTCGGGCATTGGTCGGGCGACGGCATTGGCCTTTGCACAAGCCGGTGCCAAAATTGTCTTTAGCGATCAGAATGTGGATGGCGGTGCTGAAACGGTTGCTCAGGTGGAAAGCGTAGGGGGCCAAGCACTCTTTGTGCAGGGTGATGTCACAGTGCCAGATGATGTCAAAGCGCTCGTTGCCACAACAGTTGAGCAGCATGGCCGAATTGACATCGCCTTAAACAACGCTGGGATCAGCGGCCCTAGGGTTCGCATGCACGAGTATGATGACCAACATTTTCATGACGTTATCGAAGTCAATGTCAAGGGTGTTTGGTACTGTATGAAGGCCGAAATTGAACAGATGTTGGAGCAAGGTCATGGCGTGATCGTCAACCTCGCTTCCGTTGCAGGGCTGGTTGGTTCAGCCAACTTGTCAGCCTATGCGGCCAGCAAACATGCCGTGGTCGGCTTGACCAAAACCGCAGCCCTCGAGTACGTACGCAAGGGCATCCGCATCAACGCCGTCTGCCCAGGATTCACCAGCACCCCCATGGTAACAGACAACGAACATATGCAAGAGTCCTTTGCAGAAAAAATTATCAAAGGTGTTCCAGCCCGCCGCCTGGGCAAACCTGAAGAGATCGCCGCAGCCATCCTCTACCTCTGCTCAGAAGAGGCTGCATTTGTTGTCGGCCATACCATGGTGCTTGACGGGGGAATTCACGCAGCTTGATAGAAGGCGGGTTGGTCCAAAGTCCAAAGTCCAGGGTCTGAGGTCCAAAGTCCAGGGTCCTAGGTCTGGGGTCCAAAGTCCAGGGTCCTGGAGCAACAGACCTACCGACCTACCGACCTACCGACCTACTCACCGGCTTAACCACAAAGCTCTCGAATCATTGTCCCGTAGACGTCCACCGACTGAGTCAGTTGAGCAATATCGATAAACTCGCCTACCGTATGGGCTTGGGCAATGTTGCCTGGGCCGAGGACGACCAGTTCGGCAAAATCCTGGTAGACCATGGCTTCGGTGCCAAAGGGGACGGTTTCGGCGGACTCAATTTCTGTGGCGCGGCAGGCAGCTTGAACAATATCGGCCGTGGCAGAGGTATAGAATGGACCGGCACCTCGGTGGGACGCTTCTAAGTTATATTTTCGAGCGCTGGCCATAATCATTTCAATGGCTTCTTCGTGGCCATCATCGGGCATGGCGCGCAGGCTTAACTTCACGTCGGTGCGGGCAGCGGTCACGTTAGAGGCGCAGCCATGATCCGTCATCACCATATTAAAGCCGTTGGTTGGCGGCTCGAACTCATGATTCATAAAGCGCTCGTCGCTCTTAAAGAGCTGCACCAATTCGGCCATCTCGGCCAGAAATGGGGCAATGAGAAAGTTGGCGGATATGCCCCGATCGGTGCTGGTATGAGCAGCACGGCCATGCGCGGTGACGGAAACCTGATAGCCACCTTTGTGCGCATAAACGGGGCGAAGTTCGGTTGGCTCTGCAATCACGCCCCAAGTGGGCCACCCCTCTTCGTTCAGCAGCTCTGACTCGGCAGCAATCTGACGTGCCCCACCATAACCGACTTCCTCATCGGCTGCCACAACCACAAAGAGGGGTTGCTTCAGCTCACGGACATCTGCTTCCATTGCCGCGGTCATAGTGGCTGCCAGCGGCCCCTTCATATCACAACTGCCTCGGCCCAACAGCCGACCCTCTTTCTGTACTGGATCATAGGGCGCCCAATCATCTTCGGCCCCTGGGACCGTATCCGAATGAGAGAAGAAGCCCAACCCACCTTGCCCTTCTCCTTTTTTGCCTACCAAGCTTACCTTTTCAAACCCTGCATCATCGGTATAGGTCAAACGTTCTACGGTGAAATCGGCCTGAGTTAACGCCTCTTCAATCCGATCAGAGACAGCCACATTGCTGATCTGGCTAACCGATTTGATGGCGATGAGATCACTGGCCAGTTGAAGCACGTCTGTCGTCATAAGAGCACTTGGCTCTCCTTTCTATGTTTGGCCAAGCGTGGGCTGGGCCGTTTGATTTGCTCATTACACTGAGTCGCGATGACACAGAGATTCACCGGGTTCTCACAGAGATTCGCTGAGATATTTCTTCTCTATTAAGTCTTTCTCTGTGTCACTCTGTGCCTCCTCCGAGAGACTCTATGTAACGCTCAAACTTACGCTTGGCCGTTGGGCGAAGCAGATTCCTCTAGTCGATTCTTTTTGCCTTCTTCGATGAGCATCACAGGAATTCCCCCGCGGATGGGGTAGCGATATCCATTGCGAGGATTGAGCAAGTAGGTGCCTCCCTCAACCAGTTCCAGCGCTCCTTTATCCTCCGGGCAGACCAGAATTTTGAGCAGTTCTTCACTCACATCGCCACCCAGTGGTTTGTCATCTAGAGCACTGCCAACATTGGTGGGCATAACCCCATCTCCCTTTCCCGCCGAAGCGAATTCATTTGATTTTGGGGCTATCATATTTTTGACAACATAGACGATGACGCCCAAAATGGCAACAGTAAATAGAAATCGAAATAATTTTTTCATCTGTTCTCTCCAGAATTGTCATACTCGGTTACAGAATCCATGTATACCGTCAATGGTAGCACAAAAACCAGATCCCAGACAACTGCCAGTTGAGGCTAGGGTGCTTTTTAGTTTGGGGGCGCAAGAGTGGGTCGCCCTGTTCAATTGCAGATGGGCGCTTGAACCTTTCTCTGAACAGTGCAACGCACTCGACCCGCTGACCCGCTGACCCGCTGACCCGCCGACCCGCTGACTTGCTAACCTGCTGGCTCGCTGAACTGCTGACTTGCTAACCTGCTGACTCGCTAACCTGCTGACTCGCTGAACTGCTGACTCGCTGAACTGCTGACTTGCTAAATAAAGGAGATCCCCAATGACCTACAAAATTGTATCCAATGCAGACCTTGTCCCCAAAGTGCTCGATACGCTGACCCCCTACTGTGACGTGAAGCGGTGGTACAATGATGAACCCAATGATCCGGCAGTACTTCAGGAGGCAGAGGGCTTCTTTGTCTATGGCCATCCCCACATCACTGGTGAGGTGATGAATTCTATGCCCAACTGTCGGGTCATCAGCAACTTTGGCGTGGGCGTGGACCATATTGACTTGGAGGCGGCCAAGGCTCGCGGCATTCCCGTCGGCAATACGCCTGGCTTCGTAGATGGTGCCACCGCGGATATGACCTTCACCCTGCTTATGGCCGCGGCCCGCAACGTGGTCATTGGCCATCAGTATGCCATTGGACCTGATTTTTTGCACTATAACCCCGATCTACATCACGGTCAGGAAATCTATGGCTCGACCTTGGGCATTATCGGCATGGGGCGCATTGGCAAAGAGGTGGCCCGCCGAGCCAGCGGATTCGATATGAAGGTGCTCTACCACAACCGCAACCGGGATCTGGAGGCCGAAGCAGCCCTGAACGTCTCCTACGCTACCCTGCCAGAGCTGTTGAAAGAGGCCGACTTTGTAACCCTCAACATGCCCCTCACGCCAGAGACCCGAGGCATGATTGGTGCGGCTGAGCTGGCCCAAATGAAGTCCAGCGCTATCCTCATCAACCTAGCCCGGGGAGGCGTGGTACAGCACGATGCCCTGGTCGATGCCCTACGCAACAAGACCATCTGGGCCGCGGCGCTGGATGTGACCGAGCCAGAGCCACTGCCCCGAGACAATCCGCTCCTGACTTTAGAAAACGTCATTATCGCGCCCCACCTGGGCAGCGCCACCCTGCGCACGCGCAAGGCCATGGTCCAGCGAACCACAGACAATTTACTGGCCGGGCTACGGGGTGAAGCGTTGCTCAGTCGGGTTGCTTGATGACGTAGGTGCGGTTTGCGACCACACGAGCAGTTCCAAGAGAAACTCACGGGTTTATTGGTGCTCACCGCCCTACAAGGACGGGCTACAATCGTCTAATTCTAAACCGTCGAAATTCAAGCAACAATACAGATTGCAGTGCACGATAAGCCACGCAACATTAAGCGCCTCTGTCGTAGGCGCTGTTTTTAGCTGCGCAAATGTAGTAGACCACTCCTTTTCAAAAGAAGCGACGGGGGGTTCCATGTTTGTGCAGTTACAAGCTTGTCCTCAGGAAACTGGGGACCGCACCTACGATTGTCCTATCCTGAAATGTCTGTTCCGGCCGCGCGCCACCTCCCACCATCGACAATCTCTTCCCCACGCATCACCAACCAGAGGCCAGAGTGCGGGCACTGCCCTTCGACAAGCTCAGGGAGCGCCTGACAGAGAGGACAGAAAGCTCAACAGCCAGGGGACGCGTCGGGTAGAGAACCAGCGAGTTACTTTCAAGAAGCACTTTTCCAACTCCCCCCCGCCAAACGAAGCATGCTAGTTTCCCAGCACTTCGCTTTCCAGTGAGCTTTCAACCACTTTGGGACCATCATATCTGCCTTTCGTGATTTTCTGGTGGCATGTACGGCAAACGATTACCGTTTTTCTGTTGCGTTTCATCATGAATACTGCCCATTGAGGCGGGTCTTTGCGCCCCTTGTATCTCTTCTTAATGTCCGCTACTTTACGCACATGATGGACTTCGATATTCTCATGCGAGCCACACAGTTCACAAGTATTAGCAAGTAATCTACGAATCAACTCATTGCCGCTGAAGTTGGTCGTAGGTTTTACATCATTTATCTTGACACTTTTGTCACGGCGAATCGGTTTGGCGCCAAATCGGGCAGCCAGTGGCTTTTGAGGTGGCTCTCGTGGAATTGTGACTGCTAACCCTGTCATTCCTGTCTTAAATTTCGTCTTGTATTTGCGATATACCCAGGTTGGCTTCTCTTTATGTTTGTGGGCTAGCGTCTTCACCAATGATTGCATGTAGGCGTAGCGCACAGGGTACAGTCTTTTCGCTACATCTGTTGCCAACAGGTAATAATTGACTATTCCCTGAAGTTCTATGTTGTAAACCATCACGATTTCGTAATCTGAATGATGCTCTAATTCTACACGGTTGATGGCTTTTCCATGTCGCCTATATCGATTCTCCCACTCTTTTGCTACACTTTTCGGAACATGGAGTTGAACCGTTCCATTTACACTTCTTCGCTTCGCTCCGTCATTACGACTTGGACTAAGCTTTGTATCGTTTCGGCTCACTCCTAGTTCATAGCCTAAGAATTTCGCTCGCTTTGTTGACGCATGAGTGATTACTGTCTTTTCTTCAGACAGAGTCAATTTGATACGACTGAGAAATCTGCTGATCGATTCCTTTATCTCTTCAGCTTCTCTTCTGGAACCCGCAAACCCTAAGATAAAATCATCGGCATATCGACAATACTTTAATCGTCGAAAGTTTGGGTCATTAGGGTCGATACTTGGAAGCTTACGCATTTCCTGGGTCAGTTTTCTGAATTCCTCTACATCTTCAGCTTCTCTTGCTCTTCCCCTTTTATCCTTTACAGCAATGTAGGCTGGGTTGTTACTCCTTTGTCGTCCTCTGGTATACTTCGGTATCAGCTCCCTCTCTACGTACTGGTCTAATTCATTTAGCACGATATTACTTAAGATGGGGCTAATAACACCCCCTTGGGGGACGCCAGAATAACTCTCTCGACATTGCCACTCTTCTGCATAACCCACGCTCAACATCTCTCGCATGAGTTTCAGAAATCTACCATCTGGCATATCTCTTCCCAGAATCTCCAGGAGCAGAGCATGGTCGATATTATCATAGCAACCTTCTATGTCTCCTTCGATGAACCACTTCACCCCATTCCATTTGTTATGGATTTCCAACAATGCAGTATGGCATCCACGACCTGGACGAAATCCATGAGAATGCTTTGAGAATCTTGGCTCGTAATACGCCTCAAGAATTGCTCTTATCACCTCTTGGACTAACTTATCATTCCAGCCGGGCAGTCCCAACGCTCTATAACCACCATTTTTCTTCTTGATGTACTTACGTTTTACCGGCTTCCATCGATATTCATCATCCTTTAACTGCTCAATGATTTTTTCGATTCGTTCCAGTGACATCCCATCTACTGTATCCGTTGGGTCTGTTCCCGCCGTCATTGCCCCTTTGTTCGCATAGAGTTTCCCATACGCATGGAGGTATAACTCTCGATCACACAACTTCCGATAGACTCTTTCTAACCGTTCACCTTTTTGGCCCCATTTCCTGGCCACCTCAAGTACCTTCAGGGTCATAAGCCTTTCGCTTTCCTCTGCTTCTCCTTGAGATTTCACTCACCTATGCCCCTTCGCCTGCCATCTACTCCCCCTTAGTAGATGGGTTTGTATGTGATGGGCTTTCCCCAACTCTGACTACTACGGGCATTCCGTGACCTTATGACTCTCGTCACTTAGGCCATCCCGTGTTCCGTGCGAGGAGAACGTCTCTAGGTAAACTTAGGCAGTCCGTTCGTCACCTTGCCACCTCTCGTTGAGGCGTAGTCCTGGCGGGTATCTCTAAGCGGCTCCGAGTTTCTAAGCCTCTTACATCCAGGTTATGGGTTTCAACTGGGCTTCCCATAGACAGGTTTTTTCATCCTTGGTCACTAGACTTCAAGCTGTATAGCTTTTGCCTTATTTACCAGCCGTTGCGGGCTCTTCTTGCAAGTCTCCAGTCTTACCGGGTACCCCCTGGGTGCCGCTTTACCAAGATGCTATGTTCACGCCTCTGTTTCCATCGACGCTAACTTGGTTCGACTTGTGGTCTTTTTTGATACCTGACCACAGATTTCTCCAAAATCAATTACTCCTCGCCGTTTCACGGCGCACAACACGAAAACCGACACCGCTGAGCATAAAGTCAGGACCGCGGGCGTAGCGGAACGCACAACGCACGCCAATACGAGAGTCGCTGAAAGCGCCACCGCGTAACACACAACGACTACGCGCAGTCAACTCTTCCCGCCCATCATCGGCTATATACGGATAATCACGATATTCACTGCTACACCACTCCAATACGTTGCCTGCCATATCCAGGCATCCGTAGGGGCTGACTCCTGTGGGGAAGAGACCCACGGAGCTGGTGCCGTTGATGCCCGTTTCGCCAGCATTACATTTGGCTACGTCAAAGCCCCCCGGCCAGGGATAGAGGCGTTTGTCTCTGCCTCTGGCCGCCTTCTCCCATTCGGCTTCGCTGGGCAGGCGGACTTCCCCGTGTTCTGGGTTGCTCTCCGTCAGCCATTGACAGTAGGCCACAGCGTCGTCCCAGGAGACGTAGACAACAGGATGGTTGCGCAGGTCAGCAGACGGCTGCTGGTCCGGCCAGTGTTGAGGTGGGGTGTGGTTGGTGGCGACTACAAACGCCTCGTATTGAGCATTGGTAACCGGGTATTTGGCAATGGAGAAGTCGGGGAGGTCAACTGGGTATTGAGGTTTTTCTCGTTGCATTGCATCACGTGCTTTATCAGGTGCCCAAAAGTCACCTTCCTTGAACACAGTAAGATATGATTCAATTGCCGCCTCTTCTTCCTCATCGCTGGTCCCCATGATGAAGAGGCCGCCAGGGATGGGAATCAGTTCGGTTAGGTTGCGGGGGTCGCCAACCCGACTGAGGACGTTGCCGCTCTCAACTCTTTCGCGGGGTTCCAGCACGTCAATGGTCATGGCTTGGGGCAGACGCTCCTGCAATCGGGCCGCTATCTCTTCTCCAGTTGACCGTCTACGAGTCGCTCGGGCGATGCCAATTTCCAGCAGACATTCGCCAGCTAGGCCGGTCTGCCGCCAGCCATTGGCGTCGCTCTCTTGCGGTGGGTTGGCGGGGCAAAGTTCGCTCACAAGCATAAGAGATTTATCGATGTCCCGATTATGGTGGACCAGACGGCCAATGGCTAGCTTTATCGCCTCGTGCCAGTAGGTACCCTGCTGGGAGAGGCCCACGCTTTCAGTGGCAAAATCGGGCAGTTGGCTTAAATGACACCCAGCCAGATATTCCTGAAAAGTACGGTGAGGAAAGCTATAGACTTGGGGACGCGTCTCAACCAGCGGGCCAGCCCGCAACTTAATGATTTCGACCAACATAGCGGCCCACTTGAGCGACTCGGGTCGGTCCCACTGCGCCTGCGGATGCAATTCACGCAGCCCTTCTAATAGATCTTGCTCTAGGATATCCGCAGTGGTCTCAGAATCGTCTTGGGCGCTTGCCTCCATATGGGCACTGTATGCCAACTGCCATAGGGTCTCCTTGACATCGTCATCATTCAAATTCACGCTTTGGAGGAGTTGACGCCACGTTCTTTCGTTGCCCTGAGCATCGGAGTAGCGGATCGCATCCCAACGCCACAGCAACAGCTCGACCACATCCTCATAAAGGACGGCACGGGCATCCGGCAACTCTCCTTTGTGAGTGTGAACCAGGGCCATCACGGTCAGGAGGAGTGGGTTACGGGCCAGCCTCGCTAAATCTGTGCGGCACACAGCTTGACTCAACTTGGCGTTCAACGCATCGGGATTGGTGACGACCTTAACGATCGCAAGCTGTCCATGCCATGCTTTGATAAAGCCGTCGATCTGCTCTTGATTGAGTTTGGCCAGTTCAAATCGGGTCCAATCTCGCTCATTGAGTTTCCAACGGGGATCCTGATAGCTAAGCACACGACAGGTAACGATAATGGATGTATGCTTGTAGGCGCGCAGCAAATCGCCTATCATCCTCTTAATCCGGTTAATGGCACCATCCACAAGGGGCACTTCGTCCAACCCGTCAAGCAGAAGGAGGGCCTTACCGCTTGTCAAGCAATCGCGTAGCACATCGTAAAATGCTTCTAGCCCTTCGCGAGTTAACCAGTATGCCAAATAGGCACGAAAAAGACCCACTCCCTGCTGTTCCTGCTCGGTCTCCTGGAGCCAAGCAGCAACCTCTCGCAAGACAATCGGGACCGGTAGAATCTGCCGCCACCTGTCGGGCCATCCGTGGAGGCGCTCCAACCATGTACGATCCGACTCTAACTCGTGGTTGGCCAAGCAAAACGCAACGTGATTGACAAAGGTAGATTTTCCGCCGCCAGGGTCACCTAACAACACCATATGTTGGGTATGGATGAGTGCCTTTAGCGCAGAAAGAGGTCTGGCCTCGTTGGCAGAAGCATCCAACAGGTCCGCGAGTTCGGTTCTCTGAGAACCTCCTTTCTTGTCACCAGTCGAATCGTCTTTGGAAGTCGTATTGAGCTGAATATAGACATCTGCCAGCCGCAAACGCTCATCTTCGCCGGTCTCAGCGCTGGCCGTCTTAAAGTCAATGCCTCGTAAAGGCAAGTATTGAAAACGTTCAAGGATTGTGGAGAGATATTTTTGGCGAAGTTCGGTGTAGGCTTGATTAGCAGCCAAAGTAGTCCCGGCGCTCGAAACATCAGCATCCGACTGGACACGCTCCCAAATAGCCCAGCCAACCAGAATAATTGAAGAGATGGCAAAGAGTCCCCAGACCCATGGACGGTAATTGGCCAATGCAGGCGCTTGGATATCTGCCGCAACCAAGCCACCCACAACACCAACCAGTAGGGTTAGTGCAGAGACAACGCCAGATAGAATCGGTACCATCCGTGAGCGTTTTCGACTACTCCTTGCCATCTATCTTCTCCATTTTTCGGGCCTGCACCAGCCAGGTCGCTGGCACAGTTCGCACCCCGGAACACCAGTAGATGCAGGCCCTATTCTATATATGCCCGGCCACCAACCCTCCCGCTTGCCCCGCGTTGGAGGAGCAGGTCCGAAGGTGGGCTCGGCCAGGAATCGGCTGCACTGGCTGTCCATCCGCATTACGCAAGCCAGTAGCCGACGCACACTTTGGGCCACCAAGGGAGAACCCCTGACATCATCGTTACCAAAATAGACCATTTCGTACTCTTCGTCAAGTACCTCCTTGCCGCTCTGCAAAATTCGCCGAATCAAGGATCGCATCTGACCATCTTGAATGCGCCGTTCCAGCTTTGTGCAGAGAATCTCATGGTCGATGCTGGGGAAGAATTGGCGCAGGTCACACTGAAGGACGTACGGATACTCTGCCATCCAACGCTGGGCCTGATCCAAGGCGCGATGAGTTCCTTTGCCAACCCGATTGGCATAAGAATGGTGGATAAAGCTCTGTTCAAATGCTGGCTCGATTACGTTGCAAAGGGCGTGATGGAGATCGGCCACCGAAACTCAAAGCCTGCGGCAGGCTGACGCCCCCGCTTACCCCTAGCAGCCTTGCTGTAGGCATGGTAGAGATTTTCAAAAGTGTGAATGTCGGCATAGGTGCCGTGACTTGGGTAGGCATCTTCGTTATTGTCATTCTGAGCCATTGATGACGAGACCAGATTGTGCGACGCGGCCAACAATGGTGACGGAATCAGGCTGGATCGGGGAGGGCGAAGAATCCCTGTTTAATCCATCGTGAGATCCTTCGCCAGGCACGTATGTAACGCTTTCAGTTGGCTAAGATGCCTGGGTCAGAAACCGAGATAGTGCAAAATTGCACCTCAACGTATACTAAGAAACAAGGAGGTACAAAAATGCCGATATACCGCTCAATTACCATATCTGGTATAATCATCAAGCTAATCGGCACGCAAGTCTCGGTATTGCTTGATCACTTTGCAACCCCAGCCACCTTATGGACAATCTCGCTGTAGACCAGATACCCTATATCGTCCTCGACTTTGAGACGGTTACTCAAGCCGGATCTCCCCCTGAGCCAATCGAACTGGGGGCGATGCGTATCAATCCTCCTGGTCAAATTGACCCTGACTTTGAGGTTGGGTGGTTTATTAGGCTTCCTGGGCATATGCCAACGGCTATTATGGATCATCGCGCTGAATTTCATGGTATTAATTTCCAGAGCCAGCCTTCGGCACAAGAGGTCTTCCGTCGCTTTGATAGCGTTTGTGGCTCGGCTCCCTTTGTGGCCGTTGCCCACAATGCCAACTACGATGCTTCATTCATATTGCGTTATGCAGAATCGTGTCCTCATCTTGCATCCATGCCCTTTATTGACACGGTGAAACTTTCTCGGCACCTGCTACCCGGGTTGTCGAGTTACCGATTGGATTCGGTTGCCGAGTACTTCAAGCTAGCTATTCCATTTGATCGCCATCGGGCGCTGCCGGATGTGCGGTTAACATGTGAGATCTTCATCCGGCTGATTCGTTTGTGGCAAGCCGAGCACCAGGATCAGCGCTTCTTTTTGTTGAAAAAGGTTGCAGGCATTCGTACTACGCCGAATCCGGTCCAACCTTCTCTCTTCGGATAACCGGTAGATACTCTCGGAGTACAAATGCTGTATCCGATAATGTTGAGTATAGATCAAAGGGTATGAGCATGCCCCATCTTTCCCTACGTCTGTTCAATTCTTTTCGAGCGACATTAGATGAGCAACCTGTCACAACCTTTGAGTCAGATAAGGTTAGGGGATTGCTTATTTATCTTGTGGTTGAAGCAGAGCAAGTTCATTCTCGTGAAAAACTAGCCGGACTATTTTGGCCGGATTTTTCAGAAAAATCTGCCCGCACAAATCTGCGACGCGCTTTGGCAAATTTACGGTCAGCGCTCAAAGATGCACTGACCGCTCCTCCCTTTCTGCTCATTACCCGCAGCGAACTTCAATTTAATCGTGAAAGTCATTACACGTTGGATGTTATGCCATTCATTGGGCTGGAACCTGAATCCAACGTTTCTTTGCTTGAGGCCAGGGTGAGTGCCTACCAAGGCCCATTCTTAGCCGGGTTTTCGCTGGCGGATAGTGAGCCGTTTGAGGAGTGGCTAACCCTTAAACGTGAGCAATTTCAACGAACCATGTTGGAAAGCTTACAGACGCTGATTGCCCACTACGAATCAGAACAAACTTATCCCCAAGCCATGAACCATGCCTATCGATTGATCGATATGGAACCGTGGTTGGAGGAAGGTCATCAAGCGTTGATGCGCTTATTGGCTTTGACAGGACAGCGCAGCAAGGCCCTGCAGCAATTTGACGCTTGTCAACAAGCATTATGGGATGGGCTAGGCGTTGAAGTGAGTGAGGCAACCCAGACCCTCTATGAGCAAATCAAGACAGATGCCTACAGTGTGGAACCTGTCCCTGAAAGGGATGTCGAGATAGGTGTCAAAACGGCTATCCAGCCCGTCAAGCATCGGTCGCCATTCCCGGCACATAGCTTACCTGCACCAACCACCTCCTTTATCGGTCGACAACGTGAGAGCCATGAGCTAATCAATCTGCTGACCGATGACCATACTCGCTTGATCACAATATTGGGTCCAGGGGGGATTGGGAAAAGCCATTTTGCGGTTGAGATGGGCAGAAAGTTGCTCAACCAATTCGCAAATGGCGTCTTCTTTGTGCCGCTAGCATCCGTTCAGCAAACCGAACAGCTCATCTCAACAATTGCTGAAGTTATTGGTTACCCTCTACAGAGCGATGGTCGCGCGCCTGAGCAGCAGCTCCAGGATTTCTTTCACGCCAAAACAGTACTCCTGATTTTGGATAATATGGAGCAGCTTGTGGATGGCGCAGACTTGCTTAGCCGCTTTTTGCAAGGTGCGCCCAACCTCAAGATTCTTGTGACCTCCCGAGAGCGTCTCAGGCTACGCGACGAAACGGTCTTTCTCTTAACAGGCTTAGCTTTGACTGAAGATGGCTCCGCTGTTCATGAGGATGACGATGCAGTTCAGCTCTTTTATAAAACGGCCCAACGCATCCAGCCCGATTTTGCCATCACGGACGAGCATACCCAGTTGATTGGGAAGATTTGCCGTTTGGTGGAAGGAATGCCCCTGGCGATTTTGTTGGCAGCCAGTTGGATCGATCAGCTCACTTTGGCTGATATCGACGCTGAGTTGTTAGATGATACAAGCACACCGCTTGATCTATTGACAACGGATTTCCGCGACATACCCGAACGGCATCGTCACATTCAGACTGTCTTTGATCATTCGTGGCGACGGTTGACTGAGAATGAACGTTCCATTTTTATGGCACTTTCGGTCTTTCGAGGCGGCTTTACCTTGGAGGCCGCGCAAGCTGTCACCAAAACCTCACTGCGTATTTTGACGAATTTGGCAAACAAAACACTGGCAAACAGAACAGCTGCGGGACGATATTCCATTCATGAACTACTGCGTCAGTATGGTGCTTTAGCACTGGAAGCGTCGCCCAACCACATCAAAATTTGTGATGCCCACGCTGCCTATTACGCCACATATCTGTCCGACAAGGGTTCAGACCTAAAAGGCCCTAGACAAGCAGACGCCTTAAATGAAATTGAAATTGAAATCGGGAATATCCAGCAATCTTGGCGGTGGGGCATTGACCAGAAACAATTAGCGCAAATGGCCCAGATGATTGAAGGGCTTGGTATGTTTTATGAGTGGAAAGGCCGATATGCAGAAGGGGAAATGGCTTTTCGGACTGGGGTCGAGCAGTTGTCTGATAGTCAATCAAGCGAGGAACGGAGCCTTTGCGCACGGTTGCTGACTTGGCAGGGTGTCTTTGTAGCTGCATTGGGACAACCGGATCTGGCTCAGAGGCTGCTAAGGCGTAGCAACGGCTTGATTGAGCAAACATCATCTGAGCAGGACATGTCGGCAGCGAGAGCATTCAATTTATGGCAGCAGGCCAGGTTAATTCGAGAGCAGAGTTATGAGAATGCTAGAGGACTTTTTGAGGAGGCCCTGGAATTATTTCAAGTACTAGGAGATCAATGGAGTCAGGCATATCTTCTATATGAGTTAGCAATTACGATTAGCACGCTAGAACCACACCAAAAGACTTTATTCCAGAATTTGATACAGAAAAGCCTATCCCTACATCAAACCGTAGAGAATCGATTTGGAACGCTAGAAACATTAAATAGACTTGGGCTAATTTCCGCCTTGCAGGGTGATTTCAAGCAGTGCGATGCCTGGTTCAATCAGGCCACAATCATCGATGAACAGATAGGAAATGATATTAATGTACGCCGCGAATGGTTATCTTCAAGGAGTGATGCCTACTGGTTTATGGGGCGTTATGAAGAAGCCTTATCTGTAAATCAGGAGCAATTGGCCATCGCAGAAAATTTTGGTGAACAGAGAAGTATAATGGGTATTAATGCAAGCCTGGGTATGTCACTGATCTTTCTCGGTCACTATGATGAAGGTGTTCAAGTACTGGAAACGACAAGGGCAGATTGCCAACGGCAAGGTGCGCAGGCATTATTGAGTTATATTCTTTTACAGCTAGCAGGAGGTTATATCGGACAAGGCAGATACCAAAATGCCTATGATACTCATTGTGAGTGTATTGACTTACACCGAAGCTCTCATTCGAATATCAGGCTTTATACGGCATTGAACAACTTTGGCGTAGCAGCCTGGCATATCGGAAAAATTACTGAAGCAAAATCAGCGCAAGATGAGGTGCTTTCCTTTTTGGCACAAGACGAAACCTACGCTATTCAGATCGGGCTGATGCCACTTGTTGCTCTGCTTCAACTGAGTCAGGATAATCCGATGATGGCGGTGGAATACTACACATTAGCATTAATGCATCCTCATATCGGTAATAGTCAATGGTATGCCGATATTGTCGGTCAGTATATCGATGAGGCTGCTCAAAGTCTGCTGCCAGAAGTTGTTTTATCGGCTCAAGAACGGGGTCGGGCACGAGAGCTGAATGCCACTGTTCAGGCGTTGGTGGCAGCACTGAAAATTGGGTAATCGGTCGTCGGTGTCGTAACATCAACTCGCCGATTACTAACGACCGATTACCAACTCACCAACTACTGCGGCGGCACCGTCTTGAATCCCATCGCTTGCGACAGTGATTCTGTGCCGATATGCCACGCCTCTACAACTTGACCGTTCGCAAAGCGATTGATGTCAACACCAGTCCAGGTCAACTGCTCGCCACTTGGTGGAATGCCTAAGAATTCCCCTTTATGGGTGCCGCTGAAGGTGGTGAAGGCCATAACGATATCTCCCGCAGCGATAATAATTTCTGGCGTAGCGTTGAGATCAGGAAAGGCTTGTCTCAGGCCCATCAACGGAATTTTAAAGGCATCAACTCCTTGCAGATCAGGGAAGTTATGATCAATCGCGTTGGGTGCAATATCTTTGTCCAGAACGTCGTAATTCCCTTTGTTAAAGACCTCCTCATAACCACGCATGAGTACCGCCTTATTGCCAGCCACTGCAATAGCCTCAAAAAGTCTATCCCGATCATGCTGTTCCATCATCCACGTCTCGGAGATGAGCAATCCATCCTGAACAACAGCGGTCCCAATAAAGGTGATTGGATTGACACCTACGGCACGGAAGGAGTTACTATGCATCTCGGCGCGAGCCGTCAGCGTATTGCCTTGCACAGTGATATTGACAAAATCGAAAACGGTGTTGTCTGCAATGAGAAGTTCCATATTTTTGCGGTGTGCTTCAGAGCCATCCATCACTGTATCGAAACCAGGCGGTGGTGGCATCACAATGGAAATGTGTTCTTCCGCAATATGTTGCATAGCCATCTCGATATTGCCTGCACTAATCGCGTCATAATGGGTACGAAAGACCGCTTCCGTCCCCAAAGACACATCAGGTGCCTGGGCGCTGACCGTTCGCGGAGCGGCAGACAGAATACTTACAAAAAACGTAAAAGCGATGATAAATAGTATGGCAAAAGGCTTTCTCATGGTTTATTCCTTTCTGCTGTATTTTCTAGCGTTAATTTATCTCGGGAATCAATATCATCCAGAAATCTACATCACACTTCATAATCCAATGTAATGATACATCGGCGGCGTCGGGAGAACGTGAGGAAAACGTGAGGAGAGCGGGAGGGGTTTAGGTTTTCCCTTGATTTAATTTGGATATACCGCTTAATTGCCAATATCTGCTATAATTTGGTAGACAAAGAGATCGTCATTGATGTTAACCAGTGGCGAAATCTAACTAGACCCTCTCAACAATTAACTTGTGAATTTGTAAATTGATGGATGAGTAATGGCTCGGTCAGCGAAGTCGTCTTAGTCTTTAAAATTTTCCCGGGTATCCAGGTATCTATCATTAGCAATTCACAAATTCAGCAATTCAACAATTAATTATTACAAAAGAGCTTTCATCAATTCAACAATCAGGAACAGCTCATGACAAACAACACCGACGCCCGTCCCAACATCGTCTTCATCTGCGTTGATCAATGGCGCGCTGACTGCCTCGGCTTTACTGGCCATCCCACCGTAGAGACGCCTCACCTGGATCGTTTAGCCCACGAAGGCATCAACTTTACCCAAGCATACGCTGCTACCCCAACTTGCGTGCCAGCGCGGGCGACCATTTTCACAGGGCTTTCCCAGCGCCACACTGGCTTTGTGGGCTATAACGACAAGGTCGATTGGCGATATGATGTGACGCTCCCTGGTCTGTTGGCCGAAGCGGGCTACCACACCCAATGCGTGGGGAAAATGCACACCCACCCATCTCGCAACCTGATGGGCTTTCACAATGTGGTGCTTCATGATGGATACCTCCATCGCGAACGCTCTAAAAGGGATGATCCGGGTCTGGCCGATGACTACACGCCGTGGCTACGCGAAAAGCTAGGTCAGCATGAAGTGGATCATGTGGATACGGGTGTCGGCTGCAATGGCTACGTAGCCAGACCATGGATCTACGATGAGATGCTCCATCCCACCGCCTGGGTCACCACCCAGAGCATCGACTTCCTACGCCGACGAGACACGACCAAACCCTTCTTCCTGATGATGTCCTACCATCGCCCCCATCCACCCTTCGATCCGCCAGGTCACTATCTGGATCGATACATGCACAAAGAGCTACCTGATCCCATCATGGGTGACTGGGTTGACTATGAGATCACCGTGCGTGGGTTGGATAGTCCTATCCCAACTCGTCAAGATGAAATTGACATTGCGCGGCGAGCATACTATGCACAGATCACCTGCATTGACCACCATCTCAACCGCATGTTTATGGCTCTCTATGAAGCCGGTGAACTGGACAACACGGTCATTCTCTTCACAGCCGATCATGGGGAGATGCTCTACGATCACAATCTCGTTGCCAAAGCCTATCCCTATGATGGTTCGGCCAGATTGCCCTTTATTCTGCGTCTCCCCAAAACGGGCAAATGGGCACAATCGACAGAGAACCAGACGACTAACAAAGTCGATCAGGTGGTTGAACTGCGAGACCTCTTACCCACCTTCTGCGAATTGGCCGAAGCCAAGATCCCTGATCACATTGATGGGCAGAGCATTCTTCCTCTCTGCCGAGAAGAAAACAATGGATGGCGGGACTATCTCCACGGGGAGCACACATTAGGTGATGAATCCAACCAGTGGCTTACCGATGGTCATGAGAAGTATATTTGGCATCCCCAAACTGGGCGTGAGCGATTTTTCAACCTGGATGAGGATCCAACAGAACTACACGATCTATCCAAATCTCAGCCTGACAGGATTCAGTTTTGGCGAGAGCGGTTGATTGAGGAATTGGATGGGCGGGAAGAAGGTTTTGTCCAAAACGGGCAATTGGTCGTTGGGCGTCCACAAAGCCCTACATTGAGTAATGCAGGTATTTATCTCGAACGATAAGAAGGAGAAACCCATGAGTGACCCTGTAAGAATCGGCTTTGTTGGGTGTGGACGCCAGGCAAGCGCGTCCTGGTACCCCAACTTTGCCACCATCCCAGAGCTGGATCTAATCGCCTGCTGCGATATTCAATCCGATCTGGCCGAGCGCAATGCCCGAAATTTTGGCGCACTTCGCTCCTATAGCGATCTGAGCAAAATGCTCGAAACGGAAGCGCTGGACGCAGTCATGGTTGTGGGACCGCCAGACATGCACTACCTCTGTGGCAAACAGGTGCTGGAAGCGGGACTACCGTTGATGATGGAGAAACCGGCAGGCCGCATTCCTGAACAAGGGCTAGAACTGGTCGAGCTGGCAGAATCGAAAGGCATTCTGACTCAGGTAGGCCACAACATGCGCCATGCGCCGGGGGTACGAAAATTTAAAGAGCTGATGGCCACACCCGAATTTGGCAAGCTCCTCTTTTTGGAAAGTCGATACTTTATGCCCAATCCTGTCTGGACTCAAACGTCCGACTATCGCACCGGCTGGACCTACATGATATTCCAGGCAACCCATGCTGTGGATCTGGCTCGTCACGTGGGCGGGGAGATTGTGCGTATTTATGCGGATCATTGTGCGGGTGAAGATGGGTACTTCTCCATTGCATCAGTAGCCACCTTTGCCAATGGCGCAACAGGTACCATCACGCTAACAGGCGCAACACCAAACTGGACCTGTAAGCTAGAGGCGGCAGGCGACGCGCGCGCCCATCTGCGGCTAGTCGATCTCCACACCCTTAACTTTGAACCCAACACAGGCGAAAGCGGATACGCGCCTAATCCAGGCATTCCAGGCCACTATTGGGCACCAGCTACCAGGGACAACGCAGAAAAGCGAGGTGGCTATTGGCACCAAATGCAGGCATTCGCTCAGGCCATTCAGAGTGGGCAATCAGCCTTGCCGACGCTGCGGGATGCACATAGGGCTATGCAGATTTGCGATGCCATACTGGATAGCATCGAATCGAAACAGCCAATCGACCTGTAGAACCGAGGGGAAATCAGTGACACCAACTCCACCAGTCAGAGCACGTGAGTTAGGCATTGCGCCTGGTATCCTGCCAACGGGACCGCTGAATGCCATTACCGATGTGCATCACGTATCTGTAGGCCATATAACAGTCATTGAGGGAAATGACGTTCGTACCGGTGCCACCGCAATACTGCCCCATAGTGGCAATATCTATCAGGAAAAGGTACCAGCGGGTGTTGCAGTGGGGAATGGGTACGGCAAGCTCATGGGATCCACCCAAATTGAAGAGCTGGGCGAAATTGAGACGCCTATCCTGTTAACCAATACGCTATCCGTCCCCAGGGCTGGAGATGCGTTACTCGACTGGACATTGGCCCAGCCAGGCAACGAATCTGTCCGTTCGGTCAATATGGTGGTGGGCGAAACCAACGATGGCTATCTCAACAACATCCGCAAGCGCGTGCTGACACCTGAGATCTTGCGGCACGCTATCGATGTTGCGAGTCGTGGCCTCGTTGATGAAGGTTGTGTGGGAGCCGGGACTGGCACCGTTGCATTTGGCTGGAAAGGGGGTATTGGCACCAGTTCTCGTCTGCTTCCCCAAGAAGTTGGGAACTATACAGTAGGCGTGCTTGTACAGTCGAATTACGGTGGCGTACTACAGGTCCTCGGTGAACCAGTGGGCGTCTTATTGGATCAATATTATGGCAAAGAGTGGCGTGAGGTCAGATCCAGCCAAACCGCAGAGAATAACAGCCCAGATGGCTCCATCATGATCATCATCGCAACCGATGCCCCTCTCTCTGACCGCAATCTCACCCGATTAGCCCGACGTGGCCTAGCCGGATTAGCACGTACAGGTGCGTCCATGTCTGACGGTTCAGGTGATTATGTCATCGCCTTCTCTAGCGAAGAAGCTATTCGTCGGACAGCAGCTCGTCGGGCAGAAGCCTCCATCATTGCTGAGTTGCCCAATGAACATATGTCGCCACTTTTTCAGGCGGCCATTGAAGCGACTGAGGAGGCTATTCTCAACTCGCTCTTTATGGCCCATACCATGTCTGGCTATAAAGGGCGTACAGTTAAGGCCTTGCCAACAGAGCAGATTTTGGCCGTAATCAACACGCCGATGAGCCATCGCTCTAAGAAATAGGAGAAGCACATAATGTATATCTGTTTGAACTCAGCCACTATCGGTGTCAAAGCCGATCTGCGCCGCAGCATTGATTTAGCCAGTCGTCACAATTTTCCCGGCGTTGACGTTTCGATTGTGGAAATTGCCGATCTTGTTGACGAGATGGGAAAAGACAGTACCCAATCACTATTTGACGATGCCGGGGTGCGGCCTGGTGCTTGGGGCTTTCCTGTCAATTTCCGACTTGACGAAGGTACATGGGAGGAAGGCATGGCAGCTTTACCTCGTCTGGCACAAGCGGCCCAAAGCCTAAAGCTAAACCGCTGCTATACCTACATCATCCCTGGCCATGATGAGCTTACCTTCGAAGAAAATTTTGACCTTCACGCAAACCGCCTCCAACCGGCCGCCCAAATTCTAGCAGATCACGGCATCCGCTTTGGTCTAGAATGGGTTGGCACAAAAGAGTTTCGCGAGCGCTACAAGTACCAGTTTATCCACACAATCGATGGTATGTCAGAACTCAATTCGGCCATCGGCACGCCTAATATGGGGTATTTGGTTGATATCTTCCACGTGGAAAATTCTTACGCCACGGCAGATGATGTGCGAAAGCTTAGCAAAGAGCAGGTTGTCTATGTTCACGTCAATGATGGAGAGGCAGGCGTAGCTGTGGATGAGCGCAAAGACAACATTCGGGATTTGCCTGGCTACACGAAAGAACTTGACTTAACTGGCTTTCTTCATGCCCTGCGCGATATAGGATATGATGGTCCAGTGGTGGCCGAACCATTTAATCAGCGGCTGCGCGATTTGCCTGACGAGGAAGCGGTTGCAGAGATAAGCACAGCCATGCATAAGATGTGGGAAGCAGCGGCGCTATAAATTTTTGAAAAGAGCGCTACCGACAGAATGGCCAAGCTATCCCTCCTGGCTTGTCTCCTCAGAAGATTCGTCTTCCTGTCTACGTAATTCCGCTTCAATTTCAGCCCAGGCGCTTTCAACTTCTGCTACTGTCGAATTGGAGGGTGCTCTATCACCATAGCGGGCGGTAATATACCCAGCCGTAATGCGCTCTAGTTGGGGAGCAAAGCGTTCACCGGTGAGTTGGTTGATTTTGGCGGTGGCCGTCTCTAGTGGATCAGTCGTCGAATCAGTGGGTTTGGCAGCCCTAGCTTCCAGAACCATTCCAGCTCGGCTCTGAATCAGTGTGCCACGATATTCCTGAGGCGTCAGGTGGGGGTGCCGGGGTTGACCCAATTCGTCTGCAGTGGCTAAGAGACGTTGGTAGACAGCGCGAATGCGTTGACGGGTCTCTTCACCGTCCAATGCCAAAAAGGGATTATCGGTATCCTGGGTGCGAAAACGACCCATCAACCGATCCCAAAAACTGCTTAGCTGCTCCTGAAGCAGATCGCTCGAAAGAATCGATTCCCGGATCTCGTCCGTTTCCTCTACATCACTGCCTTGCATTCGACGAAGAACCAAAGCAAAGATAAGAAGAATGATGGTTGTCAAGATACCCAGCGCCATCCAGCGAAACGAGTCAGGAACTGGTTCGGGTTCCGTCAACGGCTCCTCTAGTGGTGCTTCTGGAGTCTCCTGCAGCTCTTGTAAAAATTCTGTCTCCATATCAAAATTGGAAAATAGCTCTTGGAGCAATGGCTCGATCCATTGGTAAAGCCAAAAGAAGATGTAAGCAAAGACATAGGTAATGAGCAAGAGCAGCTCAACCAGGATGTTTCCAATGAAGGATGCCACAGCCCACAACCCATCAATGATGGCCGTTAGTACCTCTGGTGCAATCAGCAGGGTAAGCAGAACACCACCACCGAGCAAGATCCCTACCACGCCACCAACACTCATCAGCCAGTAACGATTGATCATAGGCGTGGTTGGTGTCTGTACCACAACGGCATCTGTGCCCAAATTGCGTTCGCCGAATCCCAAAGCACGATCCAGTCCGGCAGTAATCTTCAAGCTGGAGAAGGCTAATGCCCCCATACCAGCCCCCAACATGGCCAAAATAGAAGTCACAAGCTGATCCATTCGATCCACCTCTGCCACAGAAATGAGAATCAGATAGAGCACCATCATGAAAACGCCAAATAAAAACGTAGACCAAATGGTGTCATGAGTGGCAGAGCGCCCCGCATCCAATAGGCCCCGCAGCCAGAGAGGTATGGTGGTTAAAATCAGCAGTACAGCGGGTGGAATGGAAACTTCAGGCCAATGGATCAGACTGTCCCCCAGCCGTTCTAGCCAAGCCGAGTTGACGAGAATATAGTCGGAGCGATAGAGCTGCCACCAAATGATGAGCAGAATCAGGACAAGTCCACTCATGGCAACCCACAGACGAGTAGACCAGCTTATTTCGTTTCCGTTATGGTTGTTACCCAAAGCACGTTGATTTTTCAAGCTCTGACTGAGTTGCTCTGAACCATGCCCCCCTTGACTATACGAAGAGGCTCGGCGAGCCATTGTATAGCTAATGAGTGGTAGAGCAACAATCAGTGCTAGGGGAATGGCAGCTTGAGGAACATCTGGAACTAGAAAGAGCTGAAGCATGCCCAACCAAGGCCAGATCCAGCAACTGCGCAGTATGGCAAGTAAGAGGGGTAAGACACCATCATCCAACCAGTTCCAGCTTAGAGAATCCTTCATATCATCTACTCTAGAAAAATAGAACACGGATTAGACGGATTGGCAGGACCGTTTTCATTTTCCGGGGTGCCTGTTGAGCTATAAAACTAATTTGGGAATACCCAACCTGTTGGTCCGGCGGTTTGTTCTTCAACGACAGCGTGAGTTTGGAGCATATGTTCAAGCAGTGAAACTTCACGCCAGAGCATATAGTTCTCATGGGCAAGAATATCTGGGATGCTGGGGAGAGACAACAGTTTTTGCTTGTCTTCATTCTCTACTTGCAGAGCCATAGCAACCAAAAAAGCTAGGCTGGTTGGATCTTCTGGCAATTTATTTAGGGGAAGGGTCGAGCGGCTGGCCGATGCAATGGCATTCACATAGGAGAGGATGCGGGGTCGAACCTTTTGTGCCAGATCCATGGCCAACTTTGTGTTGCCATTGATGACAGGATAGTGTCGTACCTCCGCACTAAGATAGCTATGACGTCGAAGTAGTTTCTGGACCTTAAATCGCTTGGTGCCTATCGTTGTAATGTTCATACGTCCATCATCAAGACGTTCTACCCCTACTATACGAGCCGCAGTGCCAATCGTGTGGGGAGGCAGTTCGCTATCCTCCATAGAGGCACCTTCAGGCAGCAGAATGATACCGAATGGATTGCGCGTATCCAGACAGTGGTTGATCATCTCTCGATATCGTGGCTCAAAAATATGAAGTGGTAAAACCTGTCCGGGAAAAAATACCAAGTTGAGTGGAAATAGTGGCAAATCCATATGTGTCTTGTACTCAGTCAGTCTCTGGTATATTGCTCAAGTCATTCTTCATGAACTCACGTAGAACAGTTGTCGCAAAGGCCCCTTTAGGCAAAAAGAATTCAATGGTAAGGCTATCTTCATCGTCTTTGCCCTGTTGTGGCTGGATAGTCTTCTCTTCACAAGAGGTTTTGATCGCTAAATCTGATACCAACAAGCGCCCTAAACGGCGAGAGCCATCAACTTTGGCCTTTTTCCACTGAGAATCGGTAACACCACTTTCGGCAAGAATTTTAGCCTCGAAGTCGCCTGATTCGTCAGCAGCAGCCCGCATCTTGGTTCCGTAGAGAGGCGCTGTAAAGCTGATTTCGTACTCCTCATACCGTGGCTGTTCGTCAGCAAGATGCTCTACTGTAAAAATACCACCCGTCTCATACTTCTTGGCGATATCACCGGCAAGAAGATGTTGAAAGGCCCCCATTTGAACTCGCTCACTCAAATAGCGATTACACAAGTAACTTTGATAGCTAGAGACAAGAAACCGTCGGAGCCAACGGTCACGGATAAAGCGCCCATTCACAAGCAGGTCGTACCCTCGCGCCACATTCTCACCGTTGATGCCAAATCGCTGAGGACCAAAATAGTTGGGCAATCCGGTCTGTGACAATTGGGTGGCAATAGCCTGGGCATTTGTCTGAGCCTTAGCCAGCGGTTGGCTTAAATTGGTAATGACAATTCGAAAACGGTTCCCCAACAGGTGACCCGTCTTTAGTTTATTTTTGTGCCGCTTTGCCCAATGTACAGTTACGGGCAGTTCGTCCTGAATCCGCTTAGCAGCTTGATCAACTTCGTCAGTTGAAATATGTCCTAGGGAAAGGCTAAACGTTTGGGTAGTAGAGGCAAACTTATCTTTCATCCCAGCAAAACCAATACTGTTCCGATCGATCTGAAAGAGTTTGGCTAGCTGCTGCTGAACCTCTTTGGTTGTCAATTCTACTTTGGTCAGGTTAATGTAGAGATGTTGGCCTTCACCCTCAGGCTCGTAGAGTGCAACTTCCTCAACAACAAAATGCTCAGGTATTGCGCGTAAAGCCCCTCCTATGCCTGGTACGTCTGCTGAAATGTAGGGCAATTTGACATCTACGGGCGAGTGTATCATCGAAGTTTATCCAATACCGCAATAATGGTTCCCAAGATTGGCCGAATATGCAAAGGACATCTACTTAAAGTATAACTCATAAAAGCAGAAAACGTTACCTTGACGACCAGCGAAACGAAAGCCGCAGTCGGTGACCCAGCGTCGTATGGTTGGGGAAGATACGTAGCCGGGATCGAGCAACTCTTCGCTTACGACAAGACGACCATCGGGTTTCAATATTCGGTGCAATTCATCAATCAGCGCTGTCGGGTCACTTACTTCACCAAGGGTAGCAATCACCAAGGCCATGTCGATACTGTCATCCGCCAAAGGGAGCGTATCGGCCTGGCAGAGATGAAAGCGAACACGGTCAGCCCAACCCGCATCCTTTAGGCGAGTTTGGGCTTGGGCAAGCAGCGATTCTTGGATATCCACCGCGTGGACTTGACCGTTCGCACCTACGAGGCGAGCAGCCTCTTCGGTATAAAGACCAGTACCACAACCCACATCCAACACATGCTCGTTGGGTGCAATGCCACAAACCCCCATCAATTCAGTCGGGTTCCGATAAGCCAAGCGTAAAGGATGGTCCAAAAAGCGGGCCATTAGAGCAGGCATGGGCATGGGTCGCCGATGCATAGCGACCCGCAAGGTAGCTTGAAAACCAGCCACCGCACCCACTTGAACGGTAAGAATATTGAGCAGCCCTTGGAGTAAAGAGCGAATTGACATGGTTTTATGCGGCCTTTGGCTCTACAGGTGGGAAATTTATGTGGAGTACACCATTGTTGAGCACGGCACCACCAGCAGCCCGTTGAGCCAATGCTGCCGGAAGAAGCAATTCTCGTTTGAAGTTGCCAATTCGTACAAAGAGTTCATCGCCCCGCTTGGTTAGCTGCACTTTGTTCAATTCCACGTTAGGCAAAGGAAGTTTGAGTACAAACGAATCATCCTGTTCGGTGATCTCTTGAGGTTGACCTACGAAGAAGATCTGACCTGGATCTGCGTCCCCAAAAACGCTCTGGGCCAGATGGCTAAGGGCATCCACGCCCACCATCTCGCGCCCAGACCATTCACTCGAAAGCAGCGGTAACGGGAAGAAATCCTGGCCAATTTGGGTCAGATACCGACACTGATTCTTTTGAAGTTGCTGCAAATACTCATCCTGGCTGGGTATTTCAAGGGTGGCACCGCTGATTCCATAAGGATTGTCGGTTGAGTTAATGGTCGATGAACCGAATCCAGATGAGCTGTTTCCAGATGAACCGTCATGAGACAGAGAAGGGCGAATCAGTGAAATACCTGGCAAAATTCTGTTGACCATAATTGCGTCCACAGGATAGCCATAGAGGGAAAGATAGGTAAGTGCGCGTGCCCCTTCTTTGATGACCATCTTTTCTGGGTTGACCACGATGCGATAGCTCGTAATCTCTGGATTAATCAACGTCTTCTGAAGCTGCTTGACGCCTTCCACCAGATTGGCAAGTCCGTCTAACGCCTCTGCCTCTGGGACAAACTTGCGCAGAATCCCTGTCGCAACGCGAGAAATGCCCATGGTCCCACCCATAAAGCGCTCAACATACCAACTGAAGCTCTCTGGCATGGTGAGTAGGCGCATGGTTTCCCCCGTCGGAGCGGCGTCAACAATCACCCGGTCATACGTATTTTGCTTGGCCTGACGGTGTATATGGAGTAGGCTAACAATCTCTTCCATCCCTGGAATGATCGCCATCTCTTCCGCAATGGCTTTGTTCATTCCCTCTTTGCGCAATACATTGCCAACATAGCTCTGCAGCTTTCCCCAATTGTCCCGCAGTTCGTCTAGGACGTTAATCTCTTGGGCAAATAAATTAGGGGCAACCTCAATAGGTTGGTTTCCCAGTTCTGTATCTAAACTATCAGCTAGGCTGTGGGCAATATCCGTGCTAACGACTAATGTCTTATAGCCTAGTTCGGCACTCCGCATAGCAGTCGCGGCGGCCATAGTCGTCTTGCCTACACCGCCCTTGCCTAGGTATAGAATAATTCTCATAAAGTAACCTTTGTATCTGTATTCATTTGTTTGATCATGTAACAACTTAGGCGTCAGCCATCATGGAGTCCAACGTCGCTTGGTCAATAGCCCATTTATTGAGGGCTTGCATGAGCCGAATGGCAACCGATTGGCAAATCTGACGACCAAGTCCCTAAACTACTATACGAGCAAATGTAATAACTGATTCATACCACTCAAGTTGGCTAGGACTATATGTGGCAACGGGATTGCGATCTACTGATACTCAAAACACTTAACTCTTTGGCATTGACTTCCGACTACCCGCTCGGGACATCGCTCGATTCCGACGAACCAACCAACCAACCAACAGGCTGATTGCTAAGCCACCTAGCAGTAGATAGGCCCAGATCCGAGAGAGACCAAACCAGCCACGAATCTTCCACCAGAACATGGGAAGTTGATTCCAATACGACCAGCGCAGCGGCCATCGGTGGCCTATCTGTAAAATATAGCGGCCAGGCCGATTATCCGGGATCCAGACTACGATATAGCAGCGACCGCCGACCAAAACCTGGGTATCAATCACAGGTCCCAGATAATATTCTGCGGCCGTGAGCATGTCCACATGAGGAGAGATGGTCCAATCGCTCATTTGGGGTGCTACGACGGCCCTAAATCCCGCAGGTAAGGGGATGGGCAGAGCATCCTGATCCGCGCTATAGGGTAGACTTTGAGCGATCACAGCAAAGCGTGCTTGGGCCGTGCGTCCTCTTTTAAGGAGCGGATAGATCATCTGAACCCGTAAGCGAGCTCCAGCTCTGCAGTCTGCTTGATAGATGTGTATGGATTGGGTCAGCTCAAAGTGATTAAAGAGCAGGCGCTTGCGGCGAAAATCAGGCAGGGAGAGGGCGTCCCCAAATTTGGCACCAGGGATTTGGGGAAAGATGGGCAGCCCGCCAGCCAAATCTGTTCCCCTCTCAGAAGACGACTCTTGCATCTAAATTCCTAACAATTTTATGACTCATGTTACAATCAACGTATCCAAGTCTAGCATTCCGAAGAAATTGCGTCAACAACATCTTTAGGTCTATGTCAGAACAAACAGTAGAACCTGTGTCAGATCAAGCGTTCGCATCAGCCTCAAAATCAGAAATGGGGCAGCTTGTTGAACGGACTGCAGAGCAAGCCGCGTCTCCTCCACCAACGATCTCCATTGTTGTACCCATTTGGAATGAGGAAGAGGTTATACCGGAGCTCTATCAACGCCTCGTTCAAGTGATGGATCAGGCAGGGGAAAGCTGGGAATGTATCTGCGTCAATGATGGCAGTACGGATCGCTCCTTGGAGGTGCTGACCGAGTATCATGAGAAAGATCCCCGGGTGAAGCTTATCCAGTTCAGCCGCAACTTTGGCCACCAAATCGCTATCACCGCCGGGACTGACTATGCCAGTGGCCAAGCCGTTATTGTCATGGATGCAGATCTCCAAGATCCACCCAGTGTTATCCTCGAAATGATTGACCGATGGCGAGAGGGATACGACGTGGCCTATGCAGTACGCACAGCCCGCGCGGGTGAAACGGCCTTTAAGCGCTGGACAGCAAGCCTCTTTTACCGTCTGCTTCAGTGGATAACCGACGAGGTGGAGATTCCACTAGATGCAGGTGATTTCCGACTCATGGATCGCAAGGTGATTCTGGCCATGCGTCAGGTCCGTGAAAAGCACCGCTTCATGCGTGGGTTGACTTCCTGGGTTGGTTTTAAGCAAATTGCGGTTGAATATGAACGGGCCGAACGCTATGCAGGAGAGACCAAGTATCCCCTGCAAAAGATGTTGCGCTTGGCCCTGACAGCCATCACCAGCTTTAGTTACCTTCCCCTACGCTTAGCCACCTACTTTGGCTTTGGGCTAGCCTTTCTCAGCCTGATAGGCATTGTACTAAGCATTTCTATGCGCTTGTCCGGCAGCCATGCATTGGAAGGGCAAGCAACAACGCTCGTTACGGTCCTCTTCTTAGGTGGTATCCAACTGATCTTTTTAGGCATCATCGGAGATTATTTGGCCCGGATCTACGATGAAGTGAAGGATCGCCCGCTTTATCTTGTATCGAAGACGTATGGGCTAGACTAGTACACGATGGCCTAAATAAGCCTAGGGTTCGACGCCGCTATTTAGCTTAGAAATACCGACTGTAACTATTGGTCTATTTGAGCCGCAGTGTACTAGGATATTTTCCTCACTGTCCAAAATACTTCTCCAAATATTCAGCAAACGATAGTTCATCCGATGCCTCAATTTGGGCCTGCTTTTGTAGAGATTCTGTAGTAAGCGTGGCAAACATGGCCTCAACTTCGGGTTCAAGCTGGGACTGGATCAACGTTTGTCGGTGCTCTTGCGACTTGCGTAGCCCGAACTCAAAAAAGGATTCGCTGTGGCTGCGCATCTCGGCCAATGTTCTAGCAGAGGGCGTTGCGTCCCCGTCTTGAATCGCCTGCCGTTGCAGGGTCAGCGAATTTGAAAATTGGTCGGTACCATTGTCAAGAAGGGTACACAAAGGGGTCATTTCGTCTAGAATTTCAGAAGCCCATTCTTTCAAATGGGGTGTATGGCCGTTGCGCTGGAGTGTCAGGTTCGGATCCCGGCCACGTATTGCGCTCTGCCCTTGGTTATGCTGAATCTGCTTCCATTCTTCAGCATCTATCGGTGGGCTGTCACTTAAAAGGCAGAAGAGCATAAAGGCCTCTAAGAAGAGAAGCTGCTCCGCATTGATACCCGTCGGGTCAAAGGTAGAGACATCGATGGCCCGCAGTTCCACATAGCGGATTCCCCGTTTATGCAGGGCAGAAGTGGGGCTCTCCCCCGAGTGAATCGGCTGCTTGGGGCGGATCGAGCTATAGTACTCATTGGCAATCTGCAGAATATTGGCATTCAGCTGACGATAGAAGCCATCCACCTCCACCCCTATCTTCTCATAAGGTTCATAAGGGGTCCGAATAGCTCGGTCTAGATCTTGCACATACTCATCTAAGTGGTTGTATGAGACAGCCAAACTTGCTTGTTGATTGTTCTTGTAGCCAATGTCACTCATGCGCAAAGATGTGGCGTAGGGCTCATAGTAGGTACTCTTGTCATAGTGCTGGAAAGGCGATTCCTGGCCATCCATAAAGGATTTGCAAAAAGCTGGTGAGCTGCCAAAGAGGTAGGTCACTAACCACTCATAGCGGAGCACATTGCGCGCCAATCCCAAATAGCGTTCATTGATAAACTCCTGGAGTGGCTGCTTGTCTTCTTCGATCTCCTGATAGAAGGGCCAGAAGGTCTCCGGCACAGAGTAGTTGAAGTGGATGCCGCTGATGGCCTGCATAATCCGCCCGTAGCGTACATCCAAGCCGCGCCGATAAATGTGCTTCATCATCCCCACATTAGACTCACCATACCAAGCCAAGGGAATACTCTTCTCGCCACCGATAATGCAGGGCATACTCGCCACCCAAAGCAATTCGTTATGTTTCAAATTTGCATAAACAAACTGATGAATCCGCTGGAGATAGGTCAACGTCTCTAACCCATCCTCGAGTGGTGGTGTGATTAATTCTAGCAGTGCTTCTGAATAGTCCGTTGTAATGGCTGGATGAGTTAAGGTTGAACCAAGCGCCTGTGGATGGGGTGACTGAGCAATCTTTCCCCCAACATCAACCCGCAAGCTCTCTTTTTCCACACCTTTTCCACCACCATTAAGAAGGTCTTTGATAGCCGAATTGGCAATTTTTGACAATCGATTATTTAGTTTTTTGTCCATAGTTCTATCTTGTCACAAAGTCGTGAGAGAGTAATGTGGATGGGTGATAGTAATTAGTCAACATCACCATCAACTATCAACCATTCACAAACTGTTTTTCGTAGAGCTGGCGATAACTACCATCTTGCTTCATGAGCTCCTCGTGAGCGCCTTGTTGAATCATGCGACCATTCTCCAACACGCAGATCATATCGGCATTGCGGATGGTGCTCAGGCGATGGGCAATGACGATGGCAGTGCGCTGTGAGAGAAGTTGATCTAACGCGGACTGAATCAATAGTTCTGTAACGGTGTCTACACTTGCGGTTGCCTCATCCAATATTAGAATCTTGGGATTGGCCAAAATAGCTCGGGCGATACAGATCAGTTGCCGCTGCCCCAAAGAGAGGTTATTTCCGCCTTCCTGAATGACCGTTTCATATCCATCAGGCAGCTCTTGAATAAAGTCGTGGGCATTGGCCAGCATAGCAGCTTCCTGCACAGCCGAGAGTGAAGAGTCCGGCCGACCAAAGCTGATATTTTCACCAACGGTGCCAGGGAAGAGAAAAGGATCTTGGGAGACGATGCCCATCTGGCTGCGTAGCGACTGTTGGGTCACCGACCTCACATCAATGCCATCGATTAGAACGGCCCCCCCAGTCACGTCATAAAAGCGAGCCACAAGATTGGCAATGGAGGTTTTGCCCGCGCCCGTATGCCCAACCAAAGCGACGGTTTGACCAGGCTCTATGACCAGATCGAGCTGATGCAGCACCGGTTCATTCTTGCGATAAGCGAAGCGAACCTTTTGCAGTTCAATTCGCCCCTGGATTGGTGGCATTTCTCTGGCATCAGGTGGATTTTGTACAGCAGGAGCCGTATCCAAAAGCTGTAGCACTCGTTCGCCACCAGCCATAGCCGCTTGCATGGTCGTATAAAGCTGGCTCAGCTCTTGAATTGGCTGGAAAAAGCGAGTTACATAGGCCAAAAAAGCCACCATGACTCCTAAGGTTAATTCATCGGCAGCCACAGCACGCCCGCCAAACCAGAGCACAATAGCGGTTGCAGCAATTCCCAAAAACTCTACGACTGGTAAAAAAGTCATAGAAAGAGAGATTGCTGATATATGACCATCTCGATTGCGGCGATTCAAGGCCTCGAAGCGGCCCAATGCCGCATCCTCTTGCGCAAATGCCTGGATGACGCGAACCCCAGTTAATGCCTCGGCCAAATTGCCGATGACGGCTGCATTGTTGCGTCGCACCTGGCGAAAGGCCACTTTTGCCTTACCGGAAAAGATATAGGTAGCCAAAAGCAAAAGTGGAATGACCGAGAAAGCCAGCAGAGCGAGCCACGGACTCATAGAAAGCATCACAACCACAATGCCTACCAAGATTAAAAGATCCCCAATCACGGTGATCAGCCCTTGAGAGAGCAACTCATTGATCACAGCTACGTCGCTGATGACTCGGGAGATGGTGACGCCCACAATGTTTGTATCATGGTAACTGAGCGAAAGGCGCTGTAGTTGGCTAACCATATCTGAGCGCAAGGTAGCTAGTACCCGCTGCCCCACCCAAGAGAGGAGATATCGCTGTCCAGCAGTAGCCAGATAGAGCAACAAAAAGGCCCCCAACATAATCAGGGCAATCCGATCCAGCCCCTGGATATCACCCTGAGTGATGTAGCCGTCAATTGCTTCTTTTAGGAGAAAAGGTGTAAGGAGGGTTAGACCAGTAACCACGAGCATCAGCAGCGTCGCCGTTACCATCTTGAGCCAATGGGGACGCAAGAAGGCCAACATTCGTCTGATTACATGGACGTCAATGGCTCTGGCACCCGCATCTGGGTCCTGGCCATAGTTACGCAGCATCCCCCGAGGGCCGCCGCTGCCACTGCTCGTTGTACCAATTGAAAGACCCATAATAACGAGAAGGCTCCATTAAATGAGAAGAGAAAAATAGCGAAAAGACGCTAGGCTTTTGCGTCAATTCCACGAAACAAGGTCACTCCACTGGCCAAGCCATTAATCATTCAGCAATTCACAAATTCAACAATTAATTATCAAACCGCTCTTCAGAGCTTTGGTGTGCATAGATTTGCCGATATAGATCATTGCACTCATAGAGTTTGTGATGATTGCCGGCCGCCAGCACCCGACCTCTTTCCATCACCAAAATGAGATCAGCCTGGCGAATGGTGCTGAGTCGCTGAGCAATCACGATAGAGGTGCGCCCCTTCATCAACTGTTGGAGGGCTTTCTGGATTAGACGCTCAGTTTCAGTATCCACGCTGGCCGTGGCGTCATCTAGTATAAGAATCCGCGGATCTTTGAGCAGAGCTCGGGCAATCGCTACGCGCTGTCGTTGCCCCCCAGAGAGAGTAGCACCCCGTTCACCAACCTCTGTATCATATCCATTAGGCATCTTCATGATAAAGTCATGGGCTTGGGCAGCCTTTGCGGCCTCAATAATCTCGTTTTCGGTCGCGTCCGGGCGTCCATAGCCAATATTTTCACGCACCGAAGTCGCAAAGAGGATGGTCTCTTGTAAGACAATGCCAATCTGCTTTCGCAGGGAATGTATCGTCTGCCTCTGGATATCATGGTTATCGATGGTGATCTGCCCGCTCATTGGCTCATAGAAACGAGGGAGCAGATTGATGATAGATGACTTGCCCGAACCAGTAGCCCCCAGCAGCGCTAGAACCTGCCCCGGCTGAATCTCGAACGAAACATTTTGCAGAACTGGATGCTCCTCACGATAACCAAAAGAGACGTTTTCAAAGCGCACCCGTCCATCAATAGGTGGCAACTGCTCAGCACTCGTTGTCTCCTTCACATCAGAAACTTCATCCAGAACATCAAAGACCCGTTCGCCCGATGCAACAGCCTGAGCCAAAGCGGGAATGATGAGACCAAGACGTCGCACAGGTGGCCCTAGCTGAGCCAAATAGGTGCTAAAGGCAACTAGTTCCCCAAGGGTAAGTGAGCCAGAGATAACCTGCCGCCCACCGTACCAGACAATCATCACCATGGCGAGATTGGCGATCAAATCCAGCAGAGGTACATTGATGGCCTGAAGACGAGCCGCTTGTGCCGCTAGCTTGAACCAGGCTGTGTTTTCCTGGTTGTAACGGTGAATCTCTGCATCTTCTTGAGCAAATGCTTTAACAATGCGAGCACCGCGCAGATTCTGCTCAATTAGAGTCGTCAACACAGCCAACTGTTGCTGAATGGCCAATGACAAGGGTCGATACAGTTGACCAAAGCGGAACGCTTGGTAGGCCAACAGCGGCATGGTAATCATACTCAACAGCGCCAAAATTGGATTCATGGTGAAGAGCACAATTGTGGTGCCTACCATCAACAAGAGACCATTAAATACCCCTAAGGTAGCCCGCCCGGTCAGAAAACGCAGGCGCTCTACATCCTGCATGGAGCGCGCCAGCAATTGACCACTTTCGGCCTGATTATGGTAGGCAAAAGAGAGATGTGTCAGTTGGTCGAGCATGGCATTGCGCAGATCATAGGCCACATTTTGCGAGGCAATTTCCGACCAACGACCTTGCAAAAAAACGAAGAGCCCTCGGGCGATAGAAAGACCCAAGAGAGCCAAAATCGACCAGGTTAAGAGCTGACTATTCTGCTCAGCAATCCCTTGATCAATGATCCAGCGAATAAATTGAGGCATAGTCAGAGCGACCACGCTAGCAAGAATTAAGGCAACGTATGCACCAGCTGTGTAGACCCAGTGAGGACGCAGATAGCTGAAGCCACGCCACAAGATCTGAAGCGCAGTGGATTGAGTTGATGGATGGTTAAGAGCAGGGGCGCTTGGTTTGTTCATGGAACCACACATTATAGGTCATCACAGTCGATTTGGAAAGGTACTGGCTAGCAGCTTTGAGAAAGAGAATTGGCCGGGAATTTTCAGAATGAAGGTCACTTACATCACTTACCAAAAGTTGAATCCATTGCAACGACCTTTCACATTCAAGCCGTCTAGATTTTTAGTCTCTTCGACAGCCTGCTAGACTACTATAATAATTACCTATTCTTCCAACAGCATCAAAGGAGCTTATCGTGAATCAAGCAGGTAACGAAGCAGTGATTGTCTCTACAGCACGCACGCCTATCGGCAAAGCATTTCGTGGGGCATTTAATATGACTCACGGAGCCGACTTGGCCGCCCATGCCATTACCCATGCTGTGAACCGGGCGGGCCTCGAATTAGATGAAGTAGAAGATGTGGTCATGGGCAATGCACTGACCCAAGGTGCCACAGGGTATAACATCGGTCGCCAGTCTGCATTGCGGGCTGGTCTCCCCGTCACCACCAGTGGTATGACGGTTGATAGGCAGTGCAGCTCTGGGATGCAGGCCGTTGCTGTGGCTGCTCAACGAGTCCTAGTCGATAACGTTCCGTTTGCCGTAGCGGGTGGTGTAGAGTCCATCAGCCTGGTTCAGATGAACATGAATCGCACCCATGCCAGAAATCCCTGGATAAATGAGCACAAGCCGGATCTCTATATGTCCATGATCGACACTGCAGAGACTGTCTCCAAGCGCTACGAAATTGCTCGCGAGGAGCAGGACGCCTATGCGTTGGAGAGCCAGATGCGAACGGCGGCCGGCCAAGAAGCAGGTCACTTCGATGATGAAATTGTTCCCTTTACTACCACCATGATGAAGAAAGATAAAGCCACAGGCAATGAATGGACAGAGGAAGTAACGCTAGCCAAAGATGAGGGCAATCGTCCCACCACCACGGCAGAGGGGTTAGCAGGTTTGCCCCCTGTTAAGGAAAAAGAGTTCATTACGGCTGGCAATGCCAGCCAATTATCTGATGGTGCGTCGGCCTGCGTCATTACGACCCGCAAAATGGCCGAACAGCGCAACATGGACATCTTGGGCATCTACCGTGGCCTTGTAGCTGCCGGTTGCGAACCCGATGAGATGGGCATTGGGCCGGTCTTTGCCGTCCCCAAACTGTTGGAGCGCAATAATCTGTCCATTGACGACATCGACCTCTGGGAGCTAAATGAAGCCTTTGCTGTTCAGGTACTTTACTGTCGAGACCGGCTGGGCATTCCTAAGGAGAAGCTCAACGTCAACGGTGGGGCCATCTCCATTGGTCATCCCTACGGCATGTCAGGTGCCCGGATGGTTGGTCATGCCCTGATTGAAGGCAAGCGCCGCAACGCCAAGTATGTAGTCTGTACCATGTGTATTGGTGGTGGTATGGGTGCGGCGGGGTTGTTCGAGGTGGTGTAGAAGTTAGGTGATAGTGTGCGATGGATCTTCTCTCCTGGTAACAGTCGAAGATCCATCAGGGGCAGATTGGAGGGTTAATCTTGTGGCTTGGTGCGTATGGAATCGGCGGCCTCGCCTAGGCAGGTCACAAGGTAGAATTGGGCTGGCGTTAGCGTTGCCTCCATCTTCTCGTTCACCATCTCGCCAAATACGGCGTCAGTTGAGGATTCGCTAGCACCCTCGGGCGAGAGTTGAGTCATGGCTTGGAGGAAGTACCGGTTCTGATTTACAAATGAGTTGACCATATTGGAGATTTTGCTTTTGGACTCGTCGTCGAGGTCCTTGATTTCGCTGCTCCGGATCCAAAGCTGATTCGCCTCCTGTGCAAAGTGCTGATACTGCTCTGGGTTTTCTTCTATTAGGGCCATAGCTGGGGGATAGATGTCATTTCGCCCATCGTGTCCGGGAAAAGTGGCCATGGTATCCTCAAACTCTCGCTCAAATTGGAGAAGCGATTCGTCTAGGTCTTCGGGTATCAGATCGCCATATTTAGCTAATATCTTGTTTGTATATAAATCAGGCTGTCCATTCACAAGATCTACGTTGATATGTTCCTGGGACATGAGTTCCTGTATCCTTTCCTTGCGTTCGGCAAGTTCCACCATCTCTGTTTCGATTTCATCAAGTTGGGTTGCCAGGATCGAGCGCAGCGCGTCCGCCGGCTCTGTTGCCTCCAACACAGTTCGGATGCGTTCCAATGAGAGGCCGAGCCGGCGCAACTCACAGATGGTGCGCAGACGCCACAGATCCCAACCAGAATAGAGCCGATAATCGGCCTCGGTTCGCTCTGGCTCAGGTAACAGGCCGATCTTGTGATAATGGCGCACCGTTTTGGTAGTGACACCAACCAATTTGGCAACGTCCTTGATGTAGAGAGACTTCCGTTTGGTAGCTACGTTTACAGTTGTCATATCACGAGTATACACGTTGACCTCGGGGCAAGGTCAATAGGTATAAGAGCCTATTGACCTTAAATTTTTGGTTTTGTTCGCGATCAGTTTTTCAGCGCTTTAGCATTTCAGCCTGCTTGTTCACTTGCCCACTTGCTCACCAATGCCATGAAGTTAGTGGAGACTGCGATGCACGGTGTGCTATTTCTTCAAGCATGCACTCGGAATCATCACCGTGCATTGCAGCCGGAGCGGCTTAACTAAAAGACATTGACTTGCTCACTTGTTACACCTCCGCTAACCCGATAAACTCAATCGTGACTTCTTCAAAGGGATGAACGTCGATGATGGCTTGCTTCACTACGCTAGCACACTCTGCCGGACAGCGCATTTCAATCTTCACTTCATCCATTCGGCTGACCTCACCAACTGTACCGTGATATGGTGTTGCGCCTTCGCCTGTTTTCCACTGGCCCCAGCCTTTATGGACAAAAGCACAGTGCGAGTAGTTGCCAATCTGACCTGCACCCGCTTCGGCGGCAGCTGAAATAATTTGGGTAATAGTCTTTTCAATATCTGGTGCGTAGACGAAAATTTTGTAATACATTGGCTGTTCCTTTCATCAAGATATACTCAAGTCTATAACAATGGTATACTCGCACAATTATACTCAGCTCCGTTTGAAAACGACCGCAGTATAGATTCCCCTAAAATTTGATGAATGAAGGATTCTAGATGCTACGAAAAATCATTACAGCTTCCATCTTCTTCATACTCACTGGGGCCGGTTGCTTTGCTTGGGGAAATTCGTTTCCAGAAGCGGAAAACCCAGATCCTTCATTGCTCGAGTTTTATAACCGAACAGTTACGTTATCAGCACAATCAAGCTGGCATATTCATGATCCGACCGAGATCATGAAGCTAGGTGACTACTGGATGATCGGTGCAACGGGTAAAGCTCAGACTGGCACATATCGCTGCGGCTTAGAGATTTGGTATATCGGCCTCGATGACGATGATTGGACTCCAGGCCAGTGCCTCTTTACTCAGAAGCCAGCTTGGATTACAGACGAACTGCCGTGGAATGATGGTGCATTTTGGGCACCAGGTTTTCTGGATGAGCGCACCATGTACTACTCGGTCAGTGGTGGTGAGCAGGCTCAATGTATTGGTTTAGCCCGGGCAACGGGTAATCCCCCTCATCTTGAGTGGCGCGACATTGGCCAGCCCATTACCTGCACCTTTGCTCCAGAAGATAGCCCTTATAAAGCACCCAATTCCATCGATCCGGACGCGTTTGTGGCTGAAGATGGCACCCACTATCTGGTCTATGGTGCGGGGCGTATCTACATCACACCTGTTGATCCCGAAACTGGCCATCAAATCGATGGGGAATGGTGGGCCAAAGATGCAACCAACTATCATTTAGTGGCTGACAAACCCCTGGTTCCTGATCTGGATGACAATGACTGGATCGAAGCGCCGTTTGTCTTTTTCCATGATGGTTTTTACTATCTCTTCGTCAACTGGTACGCTTGTTGTAATGGTCTAGAATCGACCTACGAGATTCGTGTGGGGCGGTCTGAGAATCCGACTGGTCCTTATGCAGATGCAGAAAGTGTTGACTTAACCGCTGGAGGTGGCACCTTGCTTCTTAGGAAAGAAGGCAAATACATCGGACCCGGTCATGTTGGGATTTCAGAGCTAAATGATGGGCGCTTTCTCATCTCCTTCCACTACTATAACGGTGAGAATGAGGGACTGCCTTGGATAAGTGTCCGCGAATTGATATGGCAGAACGAATGGCCAGTGTTTAGCACTCATGAAATTGATTTATCAGAGATACCGTCAGAGGCGAGGCGAAGACCTTAAGCGTTCTACTCATCTAATTTTCTCAGTAGTTAAATTCTGCTTAAGGACCAGCTTAGGAATCAGGAGCAAATAAAACTCGAAACTTCGGTCTTGTCATCTCGAGTACCCGAGAGATCTTCCATTACGGTTTATTCAATTCTAGCTCCTTAGTTTGCTTTCTAGGCCGTGTAGAGTGCTAATCCTGAACATCTTTTGGTAGGTATTGGCTACCAGAACCATTGCGTAAGAAAATCGTAAGCTACTGTGTAAGTAATTTGTAATATGGATGCGAATCAGCTACTCTATAATTGTACGAAAGGATCAACCAAATAATTACCTAATATTCCTGTCAGGAGGAGCCTCACTTACGTGGATATCCAAGAAATTCAATTTCTACTAAACGATCTCTGGCTGCTAGTTGCAGCGGCTCTCGTTTTCTTAATGCAGTGCGGTTTTCTAGCACTTGAAGCTGGCATTACACGCAAGAAAAACAGCGTCAACGTTGCAGCCAAGAACCTTATCGATCTGGCGGTTTCTATTACCCTCTTTTGGCTCTTTGGTTTCGGAATTATGTTTGGTCTATCCAATGACGGATTAATTGGTACGAATTTATTCAGCCCTAATTTTTTGCAAATCGCCCAGGCTATAGATTTATCGAATTTGACTTATAATCCTGCATCCTTTTTCCTATTCCAAGCCATGTTTTGTGGCACTGCCGTGACGATTATTTCTGGTGCATCAGCTGAGCGCATGCGCTTTGAAAGTTACCTAATTGTCTCGCTCATTGTTTCAGGACTTGTTTACCCAATTTTTGGACATTGGGCATGGGGTGGCCTATTTACAGGCCAGACGGCAGGTTGGTTAGCCGTCAATGGGTTCGTCGATTTCGCGGGTTCGACCGTCGTCCATAGCATTGGAGGGTGGGCAGCATTAGCCGTGATTATCGTACTGGGGCCACGCCTGGGTCGCTTTGATGCTGAAGGGCAGCCTCGCAAGTTGCCCCACGCGGACCTGCCAGTCGCGGCGATTGGCACATTGATCCTATGGTTTGGTTGGTTTGGTTTCAATGGCGGAAGTGCTCTCCTATCAGGTGGGAATGTTGGCCTAATCATAGTTAACACAATGTTGGCTGGTGCCAGTGGGGTTATTCTCATGGTTCCTGTTGGAATATACCTTAACCGTGGCGTAGTTGAAGTCAACTACTTAATGAATGGTGCTCTTGCAGGTTTGGTTGCGATCACAGCAAGTGCCCATGCAGTTACGCCAAACAACGCGATGGTAATTGGTTTAGTTGGTGCCATAATGATGCTATTGCTTGATGGAGCCCTCTTAAGGTTGCGATTCGATGATGCAGTTGGCGCGATATCAGTACATTTAGGTGCTGGTATCTGGGGGACGATTGCCGTAGCCATATATGGCGATCCAGCTATATTGGGTACAGGGCTAAATAATTTTCAGCAGCTTGGGATCCAAGTCATGGGCATCTGTGCAGCGGGTGCTTGGACTTTTGCAACTATGTTGATACTTCTTGTGCTCATTAATCGCTTCTTTGTGCTCCGTGTTAGCCAAGAAGAGGAAATTGCGGGACTTAATGTTAGTGAGCAAGGTATATTACCAGATTATTCTGAATTCCCCGGTCTGAAACGGCTGCTAGAGGAAGCGCCCGCTCGCTCTAATAAATCAGAAGTGAATCGATCCACGCCATCGCGAGTAGTCAGACAGCGGCGCTAGTAGATATATTCAGACATGGAATTGCATACAAGAAATTTTATGGTTTGCATCGATTTTCTATCCAGGGTCCACCCGCCCATTCTGCAAATAGTATAGCATAAGTAGTGAAGGAGAAATTCGTACGATGGCAGAGAGAGATGGTCTGCAAAAAGCTGACGAAAATGATAGCTATGCTCCAAAGCTAAAAAACTCACAGGCATCGGTACGCCAGATTTTCGTGGCAACACTGATATTTTCAATTATAATATTGGCAATATTTTCCTCTAGTCTTTTTGACTTGGATCAATCTAATGAATTAACTGCGGACCAGCTTGGCATTAAACAAACTGCTACAGATGTGGTACCTGCAGCAAGTAATCCAGTGATAAATCCGGTTAATGATAGTAGGTTGGGTTATCAGTTGCTCAATGAAATTCCACTCAATGAACAAGTTCAAAGCATTACTTTCAGTTTTGATGGCACCCGCGTTGCAGTTGGTTTGGCAAATGGCACAATTATTGTATGGAACCTAAATAATGGTGGAAGTATTGAACAAGTGTGGAGCGGCCATACGGGTGTGGTAACATCACTAGCATTCAGCCATCAAAGTGCAGCTCAACTCATATCAGGTTCGCTCGACAGTTCAGTTCGAGTTTGGCAGCTTGGATTTGCAAATGAGTTGACAATACTTACAGAACATACTAGCCAGGTATTTGGGGTTGCAGCGTCGCCAACGGATTCGCTGATTGTGTCTGTATCGAGCGATGGAGCGATTTATACTTGGAATACAGAGTCGGGGCAGCGGGTTGGTAACCTTGCCGGGCACAGCAGTCCCGCCCTTTCAATAGCAATAGACCCAACGGGCCAACGGGCTGTTTCAGGGTATGATGATGGGAAATTATTGCTTTGGGACCTAGCAACGAGTCAATTGGAACGGGAGATCATCGCTCATGATGGCTCCGTCCGAGCAGTAGAATTCTTTGGAGATGCAAACCAGGTGGTCACTGGTGCAGTCGATGGAACAGTAAAATTATGGAATTTGGGCAATTCCACCGGAACAGAAACCATGGCCCAACTGCAATTCAATGCAGAAGTGAATAGCATAGCCGTTGATCCAAGTGGTCGATTTATTGCTTTGGCAACTAACACAGGGTTAATCCAGATTTGGGACCAATCAACGAAAGCGATACTGCCACCGCTGACAAATCAGACAAGTCCGGTTCAGGCGATTGCATATAGCCCCGATGGCCGCTATTTGGTCTCTGGCAATGTGGACGGCGTCGTAAGTCAATGGCAAGTTGCACAGTAAAAATCAAATCAATCGCTCAATTTTTCCCAGATTCCGGCTGTTCAAGCAAACGGTACCCCCTCCCTTTAATGCTGACCAGATATTGAGGACGGCTAGGATTTGGTTCAATTTTGCGTCGGACACGGCGAACCAATGCCGCAACCGTGTTTGGGTTGATCTCAAATCCTTGGTCACCAGGCCATAAGCGACTAATTATCTCTTCTCCGCTACAAAGCTGGTTGATTTGACTGCCCATCAGCTCAACTAACTCAAACTCCTTCCCAGTTAATTCTTCCGAAGCATGTCCATTGATCCAGACAATACCACTCTCTAGATCGATCCGTAGTCCAACTTCCGCAATTTTTGCCTTGCTTAGGACATATGCCTTGAAAACAGGCATGACAAACTGTGGCTCCGTAGCAACTTCGCCGGTAATCAGCTTCTTTTGAACTAGGGAAGCCTTCTCTTTCAGGCTTAGGGGTGTTGCGAGTGCAACTTGATGCAGAGTACGTTGATCCTGAATCCGCAAACCTTCCCATATCTTCCGGCACTCTTCTTCAACTTTCTGATGAGCGGCGAACCATTCTAGCCATAGGGTGGTCGAAGGGGGTTCATTGGCTGGTTCCGCTAGCGCATCCAACATCCCCACCATGATACTAGGGTGTCCACCACTTAGCTTGATGATCTCACTACCAGCAGTAGGGCCAAAGTCGGATAGATCAAAGCTCCGTCGGGTACAGATTAACCGAATCGCCTCGTGTGCATCTTCGCTTTCATATGGCCCTAGGTAAAGTACCGAACGGGATAGAAGCTCATAAAAGCCCTCGCAATCATACGGATCCCTGAGGTGAGCGGGGTGGTCGCGCATAAAAAGCACATAACATAATCGATATTTATTTCCATCGCGCAGCCCGCGCAAGTTTGCAAGGGCCTGAGAAGGGAGCCCTCGGTAGCTCTCGTCAAATTCGTCGAGAATGAAGGCAACAGTGACACCACATTCTTGGCAGAACATCCGCAATACCAATTCCAAGTTGCGCTGCGCAAGTAAGTGACTTCGTTCCATTATGGTTTCACGACGGAGCGGCAAGAGCCGTTCACAGTATGGCCTCAAAGTCTCTCTTTCGCTAGCGCTTTCAAAGATCGAGGTCAAAAGTAATTCGTAAAGTCCCCAAGGCGATAGCTCGGCCATCCGATTACAATCTGCCCAAACAAGTAACGTACTGTCTGTGTCCTCACCTAATTGGTGGTGAACCGTCTCTGCCCGCATGAGAAACTGGAGCAGACGGGTCTTGCCCAATCCTGCAATGCCTGCAACGACCGATGACTCGCCGCTACTGATTAGCTGAAAAAGCGGTTTGATAATTTCCTGACGGAAATTTGGATGGTGTTCTTGATGCAACTCTATCATGAGAATCATTGTATCATAGTTTTAGTGAGCGCAATACGCTATGTTGATGATTAACGCATGACTTATATGACAGCATTCTCAACTTCTATGTTTTGTCACATTCACATGTTTTTTTCATAAGGCTGTGAGTTCTTTACCAGGACAGATAGGTATACTTCAATCATACTTATCCTAGAATTTCCATTCCCAAACAGGTATTATTGGTATGTAAGGAGCGTATGATGTCTGGAACAGAATCAATCATGGCATTCGGTGTGGGTTCTATGAGCCTCGGCGCGACAGTTCTGCTTACGATTCTCTTTACAGTGTTGGGCAAAAATGGAAGCATTGATGGACAATTCGAAAGTATCCTAGGGCTGTTTGTTTGTATTGTGGGGCTTGGGTTTTCGACGATCTTTTATGCTGTTGCGATCATCGCTTAACGAGTTGATATACTAAGGAAGAGTGCAAGTGGGGCTGAAAGGGGATGAGATACAAAAATGGGTACCATCACGCCGTTGTGATAATACCCACTTGTTTGATAGGATTGAAATCATAGTCAATTCCTAGGCGGCTGTGTGAACTCGCCAGAGTTACTACATTGATGAAACGGATATGATTCTTGCTGAGCCAGACTATTTAGTTCTGACAAAGCCTATTTCTCTTTTGCCAGGATATTGTCGCTTGGGCAACATCTCAGCCGCTACTTCTTTTACTGCTTGAATCTTATTTTTTGCCGAGCCAGACTATTTTAGTTCTGACCAAGTCTACTTCTCTTTTGCCAGGATATTGTCGCTTGGGCAACATCTCAGCCGCTACTTCTTTGAACCTACTTGGTACTTCTTTTTTGCCGAGCCAGACTATTTTAGTTCTGACCAAGCCTACTTCTCTTTCGCCAGGACATTGTCACTTGGGCAACATCTCAGCCGCTACTTCTTTGTTACTGCTTGATACTTCCTTTTTGCCGAGCCAGACTATTTTAG
>JBCCHB010000042.1:0-103884 GCA_039028975.1 Chloroflexota bacterium | reverse complement strand
TATGCGATAAACTCTTGTAGTCCATTTTTGTCTCCAGTTGGTTAACGAGCGGCCCACTTCGTTAGCCAACTGGAAACTGCCGCATAAGTCAAACTTTTATAGTCTCCCCAGCAGAGCTGGGGGTTTATCGGGTTTAATTACCAAAATCCGAGAACCGGCGCGTCCTCTTGTGCTACGGTGCTTGTCCAGGAGTCTGGTACGGCTCCGGCACTGCACCTATCAGGCAACCGGCCTACTCTACCAGAGAACTTATTTTTGAAGAGCCTTATACGAACGAATTATAGACAAATCGTAGACAAGTCGTTCATTTTGTCGACTTTCTTGCATAGGTGGGTAATCATAACAGAAGAAAGAACGGTTGCAAAAAGCTCACTAGTAAATAATATGCCCAAATAAATCCTTATGAATTTAGGAGTATTCGCTATTGGTAGATTGCGACTTTATTGGTACCATAATACTATTGAGTGAACTGTCGATTCATGTCACGATCGTGGTCTATAGAGCGAAGGAACATTGATAAACATGATACACAAAACCAAATCCTCCATCCCTGGTCATGTTAGAATTGTCTTTGAATTGCCATCGTCTGTTTGGGCTAATCGAGTAAGTGTCCTGGGAGAATTTAACGATTGGCAAGACCAGCAGGCCCCCCTTTCACAAGATCGGGATGGCCAATGGCGAACAGCTCTCGATCTGCCCGCTGGACGTCAATATGAGTTCCTTTATTTAGTAGATGGTCAGTCTTTGATTGATATCCAAGCTGATGGCCTATCTGATGGTGCTTACCATGAGCAGAAGAGCATCGTGTCCACAGCGCTTGAACGCGAGACGGTTGGACATCAAAACTAACTCTTAATGTTTAGATTTTGTTTTTGACTTCACAATCGATCTGTTTTATTCTTCTGTGCAGACTTTAAGGAATGAGCGCAAAACAACAACGCAGGTATAAATAGTAAGAGTTAAGCATCATACTTTGGCCCAGCCTACGAAGTCCATGATGCTATGCCCAACAAAATGAGATAGTAAGATAATGCAATTGAGGAGGATGCCTGCGGAAGCGGGCTGGATCAATTATACGTGTAGGTAGCCGATACTCTAACGCTATACTGCGGTCGTTTTGAGAACGATAGTTTTCCGGGGTCCTACCAGAGGGTCTAAACTACCGTTCTCAAACGGAGCTGAGTATAGAATGATACTTTGATTCGTTAGAGAAAAATGGGTGCCCCTATGAAGTATAAATGAAATTGCGTACGTCCTCTTCCGTTTTCAACGCCATGTCGAATGTTTCGGCTGGCGTTTTTTTATTGCTTTTTTGCATTACTCAACAAAAAGGAGACGATTGTGACAACAAAGAGTGAAATCAAGAAATGCGTGCTTGCCTACTCAGGTGGGCTGGATACGAGCGTATGCGTACCTTGGCTCAAGAATACGTATGGCTGTGAGGTGGTCTGTTTTTGTGCCGATCTAGGGCAGGAGGCAGAGTTGGATGGATTGGAAGACAAGGCTATTGCATCGGGAGCTAGCAAATGTTATGTGGAAGATTTGCGCACAGAGTTCCTAACTGACTATGTCTTCCCTACCATGCAGGCTGGCGCCATTTATGAGCGTGATTATCTGCTGGGCACCTCATTTGCCCGGCCATTAATCGCCAAGCGCTTGGTAGAAATTGCCGAGATGGAAGGCGCTGACGCAATTGCTCATGGGGCAACCGGCAAGGGAAATGATCAGGTTCGCTTCGAATTAACCGTTATGGCACTCAATCCCAAGCTGACCATCATTGCCCCATGGCGCGAATGGACCATTCGAGGGCGCAGTGATGCACTGGACTATGCAGAAGAGTACAACGTTCCGGTCAAGGCGACTGTAGAGCGCATCTACAGCCAGGATCGCAATCTATTCCATCTAAGCAATGAAGGGGGACCGTTAGAAGATCCTTGGAACGAGCCGCCGGCTGACATGTTTGAGTGGACTGTCTCACCAGAAGATGCCCCCGAGGAGCCAGAGTACCTTGAGCTATACTTCCGAAAAGGGCTGCCCGAGCGGGTGAATGGAACGGCAATGGGTCCAGTAGAGCTCATGCAATACCTAAATGAGATTGGCATCAAACATGGTATTGGGCGGGTTGACATTGTAGAAAATCGCTTGGTTGGGATGAAGAGTAGAGGCGTCTATGAGACACCCGGTGGGACCATACTCTATAAGGGTCATGCAGCACTAGAGCAGCTCTGCCTTGATAGCGAAACCCTTCACTACAAACAACAGATCGGTCTGCGCTATGCCGAGTTGGTCTATAATGGCCGCTGGTTTACCCCTCTCCGTCAAGCTTTAGATGCTTTTGTACAAGAGACAGAACAGAACCTGACAGGGCTTGTACGCTTTAAGCTTTACAAAGGCAACGTCATTTTGGCTGGCCGCCGCAGCCCAAACAGCCTCTATCGAGAAGACTACGTTACGTTCGACGAAGATGAGGTCTATAACCAAGCGGATGCGGAGGGCTTCATCCGCCTATATGGTCTCCCCCTTAAAGTTCAGGCTATGCTGAAGGTAGAAGGCAAAGGCGTCAGCGAGTATGATACCCCTGATTATACGGACTTTAAACGAGACTAATTTTCACACAACGCAAGGAGAACCAAATGGAGACTCAATTATTTTCCGTCCCTGGATTTGATGCAGCGGGCATTGCTGCCGGTATCAAAAAAGATGGCGCCCTGGATGTGGCCCTCATTGCCAGCCAGACACCCTGTCGATCCGCAGCCGTCTTTACCCGCAATGCCTTTGCCGCGGCCCCCGTTGTCTATGATCAGAAGCTGCTGGCTTTTAACTCAGAGAAGATACATGGCGTACTGATTAATAGCGGCAACGCCAATGCCTGTACTGGAACCCAAGGGGCCGCCAATGCCAAGCAGAGTGCCGAGACGGTAGAACAGGCGATAGGTGCAACCGATCACTCAGTCCATGTGATGAGTACAGGGGTTATTGGAGTCCAGTTACCTCTAGAGACCCTACTTGATGGTATTCCCAGGGTAGTGGCCGAATTGCGTCCTGATGGGTGGGAGGACGCGGCCAAAGCCATCATGACCACGGATACGGTTCACAAGGTCCGCAGCCGCAGCCTAGAAGTAGACGGTCATACCATTCATCTAACCGGCATCTGCAAAGGTGCAGGCATGATCCATCCTGACATGGCAACCATGCTTAGCGTCATTGCCACTGATGCCCAAATTGCCCAACCTCTTCTTCAACAGGCCCTCGATTACGCAGTTGTCCGTAGCTACAATCGAATCAGCGTTGATGGGGATACCAGCACCAATGATACCGTTCTGCTATTGGCCAATGGTGCAGCCAACCATGCTGAGATTAGCGATCCCACTAGCCCTGAATTTGCCCAATTCCAAGCTGCCCTGACCGATATCAGTACAGATTTGGCTCAAGCGTTGGTTCGAGATGGCGAAGGAGCTACGAAATTTATCACCATTCAGGTCAATGGTGGAACGTCTGATGTGGAGGCCCATCAGGCAGCCAACACAATTGCCATCAGCCCACTCTGTAAAACGGCCTTCTATGGCAATGATGCCAACTGGGGGCGCTTTGTGATGGCCCTTGGTCGCTCTGGTTCCCATGTCGACCCGGCCTGCTGCTCCATCTTTATCTCTGGTACAGAGGTCAATGGAGAACGCTCATCTGAGTTGCAACTCATTAACCAGGGAGAACCGACCGGGTATGAAGAAGACGACGCCATGGCAATCTTTGCCAAGCCAGAAATTGATGTACGAATCGAACTAAATTTGGGCAATGGCAGCGCAACAGTCTGGACAAGCGATTTCAGCCATGAGTATGTAACGATCAACGCTGAATATCGCACCTAAAGCAGTGACCTGTCGATCGCCCTTTTCAGACAGCCTTTTGTCGTTTGGAATAGCCTTAGAGCGTGTTTGAATATTCACCGAACCGCTCTCTCTGGTAGCGACTGGGGCGCGTCATGCCGTTTATCGGGCTATCAGGGAGGGAAGGGGCGGCAAGAGCCTGTTTGAATATTCAGGCTCTTAATAATTCCGTAATGACTTGCCGATTCAATTGTGTTAGAGTACGTATACTCGATGTGAAAATAGTCAATAGTCTGTTAGTAAAGCGAGGATACGCAATGCGTCAACATGCTATCTTAAGGTGGATATGGATTGTGCTAACGTGGATTCTGTTGGCAGGCTGTGTGGTAACAATGCCCAATGCCGCCACATCGGAATCGATTACGGGCGAATCGGCAGAGCTGATCGCGGCAGAGGCTGCCGCCAAAGGAATGACGCCTGAGCAGCTTTTGCTCTTGGCTCAGCTACCCAGCAAAGGGCAAGCCCCAGAGCTAACCAATGAAGTATGGTTCAACACCGAGTCTCATGGTGGGGGAGCGCTTGAGCTAGCCGATCTACGGGGCAATGTGGTCATCGTCGAATTTTGGACCTATGGCTGAATTAATTGTAAAAACGTGATTCCCGCGTTGCGGGAATGGCACCATAAGTATGCCGACCAGGGCCTGACCATCATCGGCGTTCACACACCCGAATTCAGCTTTGAAAAAGATATCAACAATGTTCGGCAGGCGATAGTTGATTTAGATGTACCCTATCCTGTTGCTGTCGACAATGAGTGGACCACTTGGCGAGCCTACAGCAATCGCTATTGGCCAGCGCTGTACATGGTTGACAAAAGCGGTGATATCCGCCATCTAAAGATTGGGGAAGGGCGTATGGCAGAAGCTGAAAAAGTTGTTCAGGCGTTGTTGGCGGAGTAGGAATTACGGCGGTAAAGTGAGGTTATCACTCACCTAGCGAAATGGACGCAGTCGCCTCGGGTGAGGCGACTGCTCTGGGCACCACCAACAGACGATTTCTCCTTGTTGCACCCCATCGGTTTCGCCGGCGCTTTGCGCCCGTGGCCGAACAGGGTGAGCTCAGAAATGACAGGTCGGAGATAATCTCACTTTTCTATCAGAATTATTGATTCTCAATCTCGACTGGTTCAACCGAATCAGCCAACTCAAAGCCAAATACGGTTGAGTAGAAGTATAGTTCGGCATCGAGGGAGCGTTTGATATTTTGTGCTTGGCGAAAGCCATGCTGTTCCCCCTCAAAGGGAAGGTATGCTACGGGTAACCCTTTGCCTTTGACGGCCTCGAACATACTCTCAGCTTGCTCTGGAGGGACGATCTTATCCTCTAGTCCTTGGAAGAGAATCAGGGGGCACGAGAGTTGGTCAACTGAGTGAATCGGTGAGCGTTCAAGATAGATATCTCGGCGTTCAGGGTATGGTCCAATCAAGCTGTCCAAGTAACGAGACTCAAATTTATGGGTGTGCTGGGCCAAAATCTCCAGATCCGCAACACCAAAATGGCTGGCACCGGCGGCAAATGTATCTTGGAAGGTAAGCGCGCAGAGAGTCGTATACCCTCCCGCGCTGCCGCCAGCAATAGCCAGGCGCTTGCCATCTACCTGTCCCTGATCGACTAGATAACGTGCAGCATTGACACAATCATCCACGTCCACAATACCCCACCGGCCATTTAGGCGCTCTCTAAATTCCCGGCCATACCCGGTACTTCCGCCATAGTTCACATCGATCACGGCAATTCCCCGGCTGGTCCAATACTGGATCTTCATGCTCAAGGTTGCGGATGTAGCCCCAGTGGGTCCACCGTGGCTGAGCAGGAGCAAAGGCGGTTTCTCCCCAGAAGGGGCGGCAAAGTCCTGATTACAGGGTGGATAATAAAAGGCATGAGCTGTTAGCCCCTCTGCTGTAGGAAACTCAATGGCCTCAGGAGCGGAAAGATAACTCGGTTCAATATGAATCTTGTTGGCGCGACGTAAGACGCGCTGCTCACCGCTGGCCAAGTTAAGCAGTACTAGGGAAGATGGCGTGCTGGGAGAACCACCGATGAAGAGAGCGTAGTCATTATGGACGGAGAGGCTGCCCAAACTGGTATACGGCGTTGCGATATCCGTCAAAACACCCGTCACAGGGTCGATGGCTGCCAACTGCGAAACCCCCTTCTCGCCATAAATACAGATAATTCGTTCTGCGCTCTCATAGACATAAGTGGACATGCCAAAGGTCCACTGCGGTCGGCCAAATTCAGCAGCCATGGGACAGAGAGCGTTACTTATGCCATCCTGCCAGCGATAGAGGTTCCACCATCCAGAGCGATCTGAGACAAAGGTCAGGATGCCATCGGGTGACCAAGTGGGCTGGAAGATAGATTCCTCTAAGCCACCGGCAATTTGCTCAGCCTCGCTTACTGACCCATCAGCTTGGACGGTGGCCACCCATAATTCTGTTCCGTCCCAGGGCATGTTAGGATGATTCCAGGCCAGCCAAGCCAATTGGGTTCCGTCCGGGCTAAGACGGGGAGAGGCGTAGAAGTCATGGCCGGAGACGATCACCGTACCACCTTTCTCGTCTCCCGTGCAATCAACTGTAACAATGGTGTTAATTGCCTCTCCTTCACCTCGGTGGTCTTCTCTAATGCAGAAGAGTCGGTTATGGGTTGGATCAACCACTGCGTCAGCGTAGCGCAAAGCCTTATCTGGCGTAATGGCTTGAGCATCACTACCTGGTACCTGCTGATACAAGCGCTGATCCTGATAATTTGAGAAGTAGATAGTTCCTTGGGAGGCTACATATGCACCGCCCCCATACTCATGGACTCTGGTACGAACGTTGAAAGGGGAAGCAATTAGATCCTTGGGTGTGCCGTCAACCGGCGAATGGACCAACGCAATCCGGCCCCCATCTTGAGGGCGCATCTCGAGCCAATATAATCCATCCTCGCTGATTTGAGAGCCGCTTAAACTAATCGTTTCGGCCACAATCAGATCAGATGTAATCGGTGATTTCCATGAGCCATAAGGCGCAACCATAGGTCTCAATTTAATATCCTCTCCATCTATAATAACCTGTCACCATCCACTCACTGTCATTTAGCCAAGCGGTTTCGCCTGCAATGCACGGTGAGCCTCTGGCTACAAGGACGAAAATTCAAGGTACCGTGCATCGCAGTCTCCACTTCACGACATTGACTATCCTACCGATATACGACCCCGATCTCACTCAGCCATCTATCTAAGGTCTTCATGTTGCCCAGTGTGTCATCCCAAGAAGCCACAGGCGCTTGGCGGGCTTCAATATGCTCACCTACCATGTCCGCTTCGTAGCTGAAGAGATCTCTATCCGCTTCGGCGGTAATTTCCTCGGGTGCTGCGCCTCGTTTTTGCAGGATAAGTGTTGACGACGGGAAGATAGTATCGAGAGGCAAGGCTTCTTTGGCGCTGCGGCAAGGGCTGGAAGGCAACCAGGGATTGGGTACGGTCAGGATCCCTTCGGAGCCATGAATAACTGTCTCACTTGGAATGTTGCAAGCAACTGCAGTAGAAATCTCAGCAATGATGTCGTTTTGGAACTTCAGCGTCGCAGCAGTGTAATGATCAACACCGGTAGGGCCAATAACACCTGTTGCCTTTAGCTCTGTCGGATCCAAGAACGCCTGTCCGGCTGCGGCACCGGCAATGAGGCGAACCATAGAGGCTGGGTAGCAGCCCACATCCAAAATGCCACCACCACCTAGCTTGTTGTTATACGCACGAGAGCTATCGTTAAAGGGAGCATGATAGCCAAAGCCCGAACGGATCACCAATACATCGCCAATTGCACCACTCTGAATCAGCTCCACCATTTTGGCAATTTGTGGATGGCAGCGATACATAAAGGCTTCCATGAGAAAGACATCGTTTTTGCGGGCAGCATCGATCATGGCTTGAGCCTCTGTCGCATTCATGGCGATGGGCTTCTCCACCAGAATGTGTTTTCCTGCCTCAGCTGCCATGGTCACAGGCTCTAAATGGGCTGGATGGATGGTTGAAACATAGACGGCATCGATTTCGTCATCGGCCAATATCTCTTCATAGCTAGTATAACGCTTTTCTACGTCAAAGAGATCCGCTAACCCATCTGCCTTCCCTGGCGTACGACTCGCCACTGCATTCAGTTGACCTGTCTTGGAAAAGCGTAGACCGTTGCAAAATACCCGCGCAATACCGCCTGCGCCAATAACACCCCAATTTATCATTGTTTTCTCCTTTGGTTGGTTGGGTTTTGTGTCCAAGCCCACGCTCTACGTTCTCGCTTCGCGCGCGGCATAGAGTAAAATGCTGCCTGCAACCGCCGCATTGAGGCTTTCTACTTGTCCTAGCATGGGTAAACGGACGAGAAAGTCGCACTTTTCCCGGGTAAGCCGGCTAAGGCCCTTCCCTTCACTACCTACCACGATAGCCAATGGCCCAGCCAGGGTTTTTCGATCAGGGAAAGGGCTTTCCAGATTACTATCTAGGCCAGCCACCCAAATCTGGGTACGCTTTAACTCATCAATTAGGCGATTGAGGTTGGTTACTAGGGCGACTCGTAGATGCTCAACCGCACCAGCACTGGCATTGCTGACTGCAGGCGTTACCTTGGCCGCGCGCCGGTCAGGGATGATCAGTCCATGTGCGCCAAGAACTTCGGCACTGCGGATGAGCGTTCCTAAGTTTTGCGGATCCTCTAGATGATCTAAGATCAGCAATAGGGGATCTTCCTTGCGTTGATAAGCATAGTCGAGGCACTCATCCAGTTCGACATATGGGTACTCATCTACCTCTAAAGCCACGCCCTGAGGATTTTGCCCCCGACGCTCAAGTTTCTCAAAGAGTCCGCCTTTAATAAAACGGAGTGGAAGATTTTTCTCGTTTGCCAAAGCCAGAAGCGACTGTATAATCGCTGACTGCTTATCTTGTTCATCACCCTCCAGCCAAAGCCGGTAGAGATGACGACGACCAGCACGTAACGTCTCCATCACCGCGCGGCGACCGTAAATTAGCTCGCTCACATAGAAGTCCTTGGTGGATATACTTCGCCAGAAAAGTCTTGTCCCAACTCTCTGCCCAATCTACTGAGGATAAGTCAGCGAAGCCAGGGCAGAACTTTTCTGATTATCTATAGCTAGTTGTCTGGGGGCTTGTTTACTGAGGCTATTCATCCATGCGCCAAGTGGTTCCTTGGGCACTATCTTCCAGGGTAACGCCAGCGTTCTTTAGCTCGTCTCGTACCATGTCGGCAATGGCCCACTGTTTGGCGCTGCGCAATTCACTGCGGACCTTGATCAGAAGTTCGATAAAGGGCGTCACATCACCACCAGACGAGCTGCTCTCTTCAGGCGGATAAAGCTGTAGCCCCAAAATCCCCCCTAATTCCTGAATCGTCTGCTGGGCAGCAATAAAAAATGGACCCGAAACAGATGCGCTACGGGCCGTGTTGATGGCTCGTACTAACTCAAACATTGCTGCTAAGGCACTACTGGTGTTAAAGTCGTCATCCATCGCCTCAATAAAGGAAGCCCGAGCCACCTCAGTGGCTTGGCGTAGCGTATCCGCATCTTCACCCGTAGAGGCATTTCCCGTTGCAGGGCGAAGGGCACCGAGTAACCGGTTCAGGCTCCTTTTCGCTCCATCTAGTGACTCATCCGTAAACATCACTGGTTTACGGTAGTGCCCCGAAAAGACTAACATACGCAGTTCACAAGGGGTGCGTTCATCTAAAAATTCTTGAATACTGACGATATTACCAAGAGACTTACTCATCTTTTCGCCAGCCAGTTGCAACATGCCATGATGCATCCATACGTTCGCAAAGGGTTTTCCTGTGGCGCTTTCACTCTGAGCGATCTCGTTTTCATGGTGGGGAAAGACTAAATCGTTGCCCCCGCCGTGGATGTCGATGGTTTCACCCAGATGATGCAGACACATGGCTGAACATTCGATATGCCAACCCGGTCGACCGGCACCCCAAGGGCTGTCCCACGAAGGTTCACCTGGCTTGGCAGATTTCCAAAGTGCAAAGTCCCCCGGATTTTCCTTGCGCTCATCTTCAACTACTCGGGTACCACTTAAGGCATCCTCCAGGTCTCGCCGACTTAACTTTCCGTAATCATCATCTGCATTGACCCGAAAATAAACATCCCCATCTACGTCGTACGCGTATCCGGTCTCACCCAAATTTTGAATTAGCTGAATAATTTGAGGAATTTCATCAGATACCCTTGGGTAGATGTGGGCTGGCAGTACGTTCAGATCTTCAAGATGTTCTAGGTACCGTTCGGCATACTCATTGGCTAATTGAGTTGGATCTAGCCCGCGTTCATTAGCACGGGCGATGATCTTGTCATCCACATCAGTAAAATTGGTGGCGTACTGAACCTCATAGGCACGGTAAGTCAGGTAGCGATAGACCATGTCAAAGACAATGGCACTCATAGCATGACCGACATGGGCGTCTGCGTAGACAGTTGGTCCACATACATACATGCGAACTTTACCTTCTTGAACAGGAACAAGCGGTTCTTTCTGTCGGGTCAGGGTATTGTAGATATTTAGTGTCATTGGACTTATTTAGTTTATTCGTGTGCGTAATGTCTTCAGGGATTACGCAGTTCGTAGGGCATCGATAGTTCAACTCCTTACCAACTGACCATAATCAACTATGTAACCCCTAGTACACAACGGCTCAATTAGGCCAAGCGTTAGAAACCAGGGTTTTAGCTTGGAACCACTCTGAAATTAGGTCTTCAAAACCTTGGTTTCTTTTAGGCTACTCTGTACTAGTCTAATATACTGGAGTTTATCGGTTAGACAATATCTGGTGTGGCAAAAATAAGTCGCCCTGCATTGGTTTGAAGAATTTTCGTAACCTGGACAAGGACTTCTTGATTGACAAAGCGGCGACCATTCTCAACGACGACCATGGTTCCATCCTCCAAATAGCCGACCCCTTGACCAGTCTCCTTCCCCTCTTGAATGATTTTGATGGGGATCTCTTCCCCAGGTAAAAAGACTGATTTGACAGCATTCGCCAACTCATTAATATTCAGGATCTGTACACCCTGAAGACGAGCCACTCGATTCAAGTTGTAGTCATTGGTAACAACAGAACCACCTAAATCTCTAGCAAGGCTGATCAGCTTATCATCTACTTGAGTTGCATCATCTGGATCGATATCAATAAAGTCGATATTAATCTCAGGACTGCTCTGCAGTCGGTTGAGCATCTCCAGTCCACGACGACCTCGATTGCGCCGTAGGGCTTCTGATGAGTCTGCAATGTATTGTAGCTCATTGAGAACAAAGCGAGGGACCACCATCTGGCCGAGCAGAAAGCCAGTTGCTGCAACATCTGCAATACGCCCGTCAATGATGACGCTCGTATCCAAAATAAGTAGATGGGCTTTATCGCTCTCGACTATACTCTTTCGTGGCCCTGATCCCACACTGTCTACTTGCTTTAGATTGAATAGGCTAAAGATCTCTTTCTTCCGCAAAACCATGACCGCAGTTCCCAAATAACCAAAAATGATTGCACCGATGAAGGGGAGATAGGTACCAAAAGGGGCTGGGATTCTAGATACCGGATACGATAACAAGGCTGCAATAAGCAGCCCTAAAGACAAACCAATTGAGCCTGACAGCAATTCATCGATAGGGACTTGTCTCAGGCTATCTCGTGCTGCACGTGCGGGTGCAATGATGAGCCAAGGGGCTAAGAAATAGCCTACAGCAGCACCAAGTATAGCTAACGGGACCAAATAAAGTGCGGTTTCGGTGGTAATCTCACGAGTTCCAACAAGTGCTACACCTAACTCCCAACCGATAAAGCCGTAGACCAATGTTCCAAGAACGCGAAGTAATGGACTAAGGCGCATAAGTAAATGGTAATTCCTTAATAAATTATGATTACGGTAGTTGTATGATAAAATTATGTCTCATCTATTTTCAGTCGATCCCAAAATCAGCGAGAGATCCTTCATTCTACTCAGAATGACATGGGACTGATTGATTTGACAAAACGCTACATGCGACCGTTTTCAAATTGAGTTGACTCTCTTTCACTAATAGATGGCCAATATAATCTTGCCCTCTCTTTTCAGGGCTTTCCAAAGTACGCCCAACAAAAGCCGGGACAAACTCTTCTGACGAACTATGCTACGGCCTTCTTCAAACAATCTTGAACACAGGGAAATTCCATCCATATTTTATTCAATTCAACTTGTACTGTTCACAAGTGATAGGACAAATTTTACCTGGACATTTATACTGACTTCATTTTCAGACAGAGTCGCTTATAAACAGAATGTTTGAACGGTAAAGTATTGTACATAATACACGATTACCGTCCCATTTGCAATCTATACCAAATGAGCAAACAAGAAATTACCCACACCTTACTGGCCGTCTTTGCCCACCCCGATGATGAAAGCTTTGGGCCAGGAGGCATGTTAGCCAAATATGCCGCCCAGGGCTACAACGTACATGTCATTATTGCAACCGATGGCAATGCAGGATCTGTAGAGGCCGGCTCCATAGAAGATGAGGAAGTGCGCCAACATGGAACGACCTTAGCTCAAGTTCGCTCCAAGGAACTCTCCGATGCAGCCGTTGCCCTTGGTATTACGACCATTTGGTCTCTCCCATATCGAGATAGCGGCATGAGAGGTGCACCAGAAAATCAGAATCCACGTGCGCTTATCCAGCAGCCTATTGAGCAGTTAGTAGCTGAAGTAGCCGAATATATGCAGCGCCTCGGCCCTCAGGTTGTGGTTACCCACGATCCATTTGGTGGCTACGGTCATCCCGATCATATCCGCTGTTGCGAAGCCGTCTCTGCGGCCTTCTATAAGATGCGGTCCCATGGCCCTTCTTCAACCCCGACTACCGTACCCAACCAATCAACGACTCAAAGCTCAACGCATCCACCACAGAAGCTCTACTACACAGCTTTTGATAAGAGACTCCTTAAGTTGGTGGTTCGGCTGATGCCTCTTTTCGGTCAGGATCCATCGGCCATTGGCCGCAACAAAGACATCAACTTGGTCGAAATTAGTCAGTGGGATACACCTGTGCATACGACAATAGACGTCTCGGATTACTTGGAAGCCAAGAACCTTGCTAGCCGTGCTCATGCCAGCCAATATAGCGGTGGCCCAGCCTTTGTCCGCATTTTGCCTGCCTTTCTACGTCGGCGCTTTTTGGCAAATGAGAGCTTTACGCGCGCATTTCCCGCGCCAGAACGACGCAACGGGATGAGAGCCGTACAAGAGACAGATCTCTTTGCAGGAGTCCATTGATGGAAATCTACGATGCAATCTATGTTGGCGACATTGCCCAGATGCGCAAGCAGCACCCCTGTGGTGGAGACGAATGGGAAGTAACTCGGGTAGGGGCAGATATTGGGATGGTCTGCTGTACCTGTGGCCGACGCTTGATGCTGCCGAGACGCAAATTTACCAAAGGGGTGAAAAAATTTGTACGCAGAGGCAACGAGGATAGTCAGTAGATGGAAGTGGAGTAGGCATGCTACTTGCGTCAAGAGGGCGTGCTCATTGAACGATTGCGATCTGCTCTGTAAATAGACAAAGATTTGAAGATTAGAAAGACAAAGAATCTGTGAAATCTTTGCAATCTTTGTTCGATTTTCATTCCTTGTAGTGCAGTCTGTTGCATGTTTAACTACTGATAGTCATGAAAACGAGGAGATGTGATGAATCGAGCTGAACTTGTCTCTTATCTAGATGATTACTTGCGCATCAATGAGATCGGCGATTACGGTCCTCAGGGGCTGCAAATTGAAGGCAAAGAGGAGGTCCGCAAAATTGTGGCCTTGGTTGATTCGCATCAGCCTTGTGTTGAAGCAGCCCTAGAGAAAAATGCCGATCTGATGTTGGTTCACCACGGGATCTTCTGGGGGCCGCCACGCCTTCTATCAGGCAGCTATGGTCGCTTGGTGCGCACATTTATGGACGCAAATTTGAACCTCTATGCAGCTCATTTAGCTTTAGATGCCCACCCAGAAGTGGGCAACAATGCAGAATTGGCCAATCGACTGAGGCTGAAGATTGTTGACTGGTGGGCCAATATCAAAGGGACTCCTCTGGCAGCCCTAACCGAAGTGTCAGAAAGTACAACGTTGGATGAGCTAGTTACGCGAATTCAAGAACGAGTTGGGCCTATTCAGGTGGTTCAGCGTCATGGCCCGAATCAAATTCGCCGAATAGGGATTCTCAGCGGTGGTGGGGCAAGCCATGTTGAAGAGGCGGCAGCCCTCGGCTGCGATACCTACATAACAGGGGAAACCAGCCATGCCAACTATTATGATGCCCTGAATGCTGGAATCAATGTGATCTATGTTGGACACTACCAGTCAGAGGTAGTGGGGGTTCAGGCATTGGGCAAACACTTGGTAGAGAAATTTGGCGTAGGGTTTGAGTTTGTTGATCTACCAACAGAGATGTAGTTGGGAAGTCTGAGGCAGATTGATGTAGTTGGGAAGTCTGAGGCAGATTGTGGAAGTGCATTGAACGGTGCAGCATGACACTGCACCGACGAATTACGTAAGCAGTCTCACTAAGGTCATTCCTAAAAATAAATTACCTAGAAAGCTGTGGAGGCAGCATTCTCTAATGCGGCTATTTCAGAGAAAAACCGACGTTAGAGAACGCCTTCTCCACGTATACTAAATTTTTGGAATGGTCTAAATTAACAGAGATCAATCAGCCGGAACGGCTTCTGCACCGATTACCTTGGCAAACAGCCCGGCAACCTCACCTGGTTCAGCATGGCGGCCAGTTGCTTTCTTGCTGTAAATCAGCTCATCCCCGGCGATCACTTCAAAACGACCACCACCAGAAGGGATTAATGTTACAGTCTCAATATTGGCCGTATACTTTTCTAGTAGTTCGCTCGTCAAACTGACGGCTTTAGGTGTATAGTTTCAAGACGTGCAATATTCAACACTCAATTTGAGCTTGTCCATAAAAGTCTCCTTTTTCACTATATGTGGTTTTGTCAATTGGACCCAAATACACCGAAACGGATTACGGAACGCTTCATAATAAGATACGTTATTCTTATAGTTAAGAATATGTTCTCAATGTCATCTAGTTAAGCCGTTTCGCCTGCAACGCACGGTAAAGATTCTGTTTGGAAGGACAGGAATCCAAGACGCCGTGCATCGCAGCCTCCACTACCTTAATGGTATTGAGTATGTTCTTATAAGGAAGACAGTCCCTTGCTACATGACATTAAAAGCTCTGTATGCTTAGATATCATACGTAACAAAAGTAGTATAATCGATAATTGTGACAGGAACAACCTTGACCGAGCAAGACACCCCCATGCACGGAGCAGGTGCCGACCAGCCGAGTGTTCAAAATAGAAAGATGAACGCTGCCCTTTCGCCTGATAGAGAGAACGTAACAGAGCCACAATCGCCAGAGCCACAACCTACAGAGTTACAAGGTGCAGCGCCCCCAGAGATAGATAGAGAGACCGTCAATACAAATCCCGAGTGGGGACGTCGTGCCTTCTTGGGCGGTACACTTGGTGCATTCGCTCTTTGGCTTGGAGCGGCGTGCAATCGCATCTGGCCATCACCAACACCAACGCCACCCCATTCACCTCTGCCGACCCCAACAGGTACGTCTACCGCCACACCAGTAAGTATCCTCAGTCCGCTAGAAGCCTCTACGTCAACTCTGGACGATATCCAGGAGAGTTATTTGCCATTTGTTCGGCATGATGATGCGGACACTGTAGACGTAGCCACGCTCCCTACGGATACGCCACTGCCCCCAACTGAGACGCCCACAGAGACACCCACACCTCGTCCAACTGATACGCCAACACCTGTAGCGACGCCTTTCCCACCTGGTGCTCCAAGCAAACTTGGCATCCACGTGGAGCGCAACCTGCCTGAACTCTTCGACCTATTGGAGACGCAGGCTGTGCGGGCAGTCACAACTCTAGAGCTAGATGCCAACTTTGCCGCCCAAATCAAACAAACCTCACCGGGCACACAGCTAATTGGGCGGATTCATCTTCCCGATCCAGATCTGCAAAATATGAACCCAACTGCAGCCGCGGCTGATTTTGTGAATCAGATTCTACCCTATGCCGATGATGATCGGAGGCGCCCCCACTTTGATGGCTGGATCTCCTACAATGAACCCGTGGCAGGCAATCACGATGAGATGAAGCGGCTAGCTGATTTTGAGGCAGAACGAACCCGGCTACTGGGAGAGCGAGGCATCCGCAGCGTCATCGGGAATTTTGCAACAGGCGGACCAGATCTAGAATTCTGGGAACATTTTATTTCAGCACTCCAAGCCGCATCCCAGTACAATGGTTGGTTGGGTTTGCATGAGTATTCGGCTCCTACTATCTACTACTTAAGCACCCGGGATAATCAGAATCGCTACCCTGGCATTGCTCCCCATGATGATGGGTGGTTGACGTTACGCTACCGCAAGGTTTACAATCAATACCTAAAACCAGCAGGCTTAGCCATTCCCCTTGTCTTCACCGAATGTGGCGTTGATGGGCTGGTTCGGGCTGGTCGTGGGGGGCCAGCAGACGCGAGAGGTTGGCAAGACTTTCAGCGATATTGGGCAGAAAACGGCTATGGCCTCTGGGGACCTGGTGCCTATATTGAGCAACTCGTCTGGTACGATGAAGCCTTACGCCAAGACGACTATGTCATCGGAGCCTGCATCTACGGAATGGCCACCAGTGGTCAATGGCTCAGCTATGATATCAACGGACCTGCCTTGGGTGTTTTAAAGCAGTATCTAAGTGTCCATGCACCTCAAGGATAGAGGGGTCCGCGGTCGCTTGGTCGCCTAGTCCAGAGTCGGTATGGCAGACATCAAGTAATCAGTAATCAGAAGGTAGGTCACATTTGCAATGTGACAGATGGGGGCCAACCCTTGGGCGTCAAGTCTCTCACGAGAGTCACCAAGTTTGTCACTTTTCAGAAGTGGCAAACAGCATCCCATTCCAGTTTCCATTGAATCCTTTTCACCTATTTACCAACATGAGCCTCAGTATCAGTCACCAGCAACTAGTCACCAGCAGCCAGCAATTATGAACATATTTCTTATTCACCGGAATCTTTCACAAAGTGCATCTCTCTTTATCATTGTATTAGCGGTTTGGGCATTGGTCACCAGAATCCGATCCCGACCATTAGATGGCAATTGGTTTGGGGCAGCTGTAATTGGCGAAGGATTGCTCATTGTTCAATTCATTTTGGGCTGGCTACTCTATTTTCAGACCGGTGGTGTGGGCTTACCCAGGGCATATCTGCATATTCTTTATGGCATTGTCGCCATTCTAGCGTTGCCTGCCGGTTACATGTACTTTAATAAGCTTGAGGATGAAAATGTGAAATCGTTGGCTCTCTCTTTCATCTGCTTTTTCCTATGGGCCGCCTTGAACCGAGCTGCCGCGGTGAGTCAGGTATTTGTGTCATGAACCCTTGCGCAATATTCTGCTGTAGTTATTTGTGTCCCATAGTTTGTCCATTGAGTTAGCTTCTTGATATACTGGAAGTAAGATCATGTCGGCTTGAATCACTGACCCAAATAGTATTGAGCAAGCATTCAGCGTACAATTGAGTACGTGAAAGGCAGCAGTAAAGGTCTCTATGTCAAAAGAGGTGCTGGTTCTAAATGCCAGCTATGAACCACTAAGCCTAGTCTCAATTCGCCGGGCAGTCATTCTGCTGATGCGTGAGAAAGCTGAACTGGTGGAATCCACGTCTGGGTTACTCCGAAGCGCGACTCGAACCATTGCCATTCCGCTTGTCATTCGACTCAACAAATATGTACGGTTACCTCATCGCATGGTCCCCCCAACCCGTGCGTCAATTATGCTTAGGGACGCCAATACGTGCCAATATTGTGGGGGAACCCCTGGTCGCGGGAATCTGACGGTAGATCATGTTAAACCTCGCAGCCGGGGGGGGAAACATAGTTGGACCAACTTAGTCACGGCGTGTAGGAGCTGTAATCAGAAAAAAGGTGCGTTGACACCAGAAGAGGCTCTTATGAGGCTCATACGGAAGCCCATTGAACCCAGCTATGTGGCTCTTGTCTTATTAAGTAACCCGATTGCTGCGGCTCGTTGGGAGCAGATTACCCAACCAAACCTATAATGCCCACATTCGATCCACGCCAGGAGACCATCGACGCAATCCTTAGGCGCATTGCCGATCTCAATGAACATTCATTGACCCAGCTATCTCAGTACATCAGTTATCTAAAATGGCAGGAAGAGCTTTGGAATGGCTTGTTGGATGAAGAGATAACGGTGGATGAGCAGCAAGAGATTCTCTGGACCTTTGATTTTCTGGAGGAGTTTGCCGCTTCCCGAAAGGTTTCCACTCGGGATCCCCAGATGATGGAGATCAAAGTTGCCCCAGCCACCTGCAATATGGTCCAGCAGCAAGCACTCTGGCAGCATCCTCCTATTAATGGGAGCGCCGTCTGCGAATATGATGTGCAAATTCCACCAGATGTCAATTCATTACGTCTACGCTTTGCTGTGGGCATCCGCGATGGGGCATTGATGGAAGGTGAAAACCTCTGCGCATTTCGCATCTATGTCAATAGTGCTCGGCTTTGGAGCATCACCAAACAGACAACCTCATGGGAACGCTTTGTCTTGGATCTGCCGAGTCTTTCTGGTCAAAAGGCAATTATTCAATTTATGACAGATTCATTGGGGAATAACCGTTGGAACTGGGCAGTATGGGGTACACCAACGTTATTTGGCTTGGGCCCTTCTCCTGATTGACCATCCGAACAAGCTGCTGTAAACTAAATTGTTCTTCATTTCTTACCCTCAATCGATTGAGGAATTTAAACTCAGCTCCGTTTGAAAACAGTCGTTTGGTCTCTCCCAGAAGGACATCGGAAAACCACTGTTCTCAAAACGACCACACTGTAATTACTCTTACACCGAAGGAGGAAACCTCTTGGAAGCTTTTAATTTTGTATCCGTTAACAGTATCGATGAAGCTGTATTAGCCCTACAGAAGGCTGATGGTATGGGACGTATTTTGGCTGGCGGAACTGACTTGCTGGTTGCTCTGCGGGAAAATCGCCTGAGTACGAATACAGTGGTAGACATTAAAAAAGTCCCCGAAACCACCGAAATGACCTACAGCCCCGAAAGCGGCCTAACCTTGGGCGCGGCTGTCCCCTGCCACCGCATGTATGATGATCCGACCATCAATGGCGCTTACCCGGGCCTCATGGATTCGGCTCACCTCATTGGCGGTGTACAGATTCAGGGCCGAGCCAGTTTGGGTGGAAACCTCTGTAATGCCTCTCCAGCTGCAGATGGCATTCCCGCCCTGATTGCCCATTACGCCATCTGCCATGTGGTAGGCCCCAATGGCCGCCGCGAAATTCCCGTCGAAGATTTCTGCTTGTCACCGGGCCGGAATGCTCTGGAATCCGGCGAATTTCTTATCAATATGACCATGCCAGCGCCCAAAGCAGGTTTTGGTGCTGCCTATTTGCGCTTTATCCCTCGCAACGAGATGGATATTGCGGTTGTTGGCGTGGGAGCCTCTGTCCAACTAGACGAGAGCCGCACCACCATCGAATCCGCTCGCATTTCACTGGCCGCCGTGGCCCCGAAACCACTCTTGGTTCAGGAAGCAGGTGACGCCCTAGTTGGTCAAAAAGTAAGTGACGAGTCCATTGCCAAAGCTGCCGAGCTAGCCAAAGCCGCGGCCACGCCCATAAGCGACATGCGCGGAACCGCAGAGTATCGGAAGCACCTCTCCGGCGTCATGACCCGTCGCACACTGGAACTGGCTATTGAACGAGCAAAGGCATAGGCAATATCGAGCGGAAGTTTCTGGTGGATAGTTAGTGCTAGTGCGTTCACAGGACGATGGGGCAGCGGTCTCTCGAAAAGTAACTGAGAACTGGTTGTCAAACCCTGACTACCGAATACCAAACTAGTCCACCGGCTTACCGAATACCAGCCTACCGAATACCAATCACGTCGACAAGGAGAATACTGTGTCTACAAAAGTAATGGTTCAAACTACCGTAAATGGTGAAGCATATGATTTTGTTTGCGAGCCACGCCAGAGCCTATTGGAGGTTCTGCGAGAGACGGCTGGCTTAACAGGTACCAAAGAAGGGTGCAACAATGGCAACTGTGGTGCCTGTAATGTAATGATGGATGGCGTGCTGGTCAACTCTTGTCTCGTCCTAGCCGTTGAAACAGATGGGTCTGAGATTACGACCATTGAAGGTGTTGCGACAGCAGACGGTTTGCATCCCCTGCAGCAGAAGTTTTTGGAACATGCAGCTCTTCAATGTGGTATCTGCACCCCAGGGTTCATCATATCCTCCAAGGCTCTCTTGGAAAAAAATCCCGATCCGACTGAAGAAGAAGTCCGCTTCTGGTTGGCTGGCAACCTTTGTCGCTGCACTGGATATGATAAGATTGTCCGTGCCGTCTTGGACACTGCGGATAGCGTCGATATGGAAAGCGTAGCAAGTTAGTTTGGTTCGTGGTGGCTAGCCATCGGTGACTGGTGAATGGTTCCAACCCAACCATAATTAGGAATCAGGATCAAATAAAACCCGAACCTTCGACACTGTCATCTCGGGTACTCGAGATCTTTCGTTTGGTTTTATTAAATTTTCGTTCCTAAGCACCATCTACCAGAAACTAGCTACCAGCCACCAGCTACCAACTACCAATAGCTAAGGAGAATTTGAAATGGCCGTCAAAGAACAAGATCTAAAAACTAATGGATCAAATGGGTACAAGGTGATCGGCTCTCGTCCTGTACGCCATGATGGGACCGACAAAGTGACCGGACGTGCAGTCTATGGGGCAGATGTGCGGTTCCCAGGTATGCTCCATGGTGCTGTATTGCGTAGCCCTCATGCCCACGCCCGCATTCTTTCTATAGACATCAGCGAAGCTGAAGCACTGCCTGGTGTTCACGCTGTAGTGACTGGTCAGGATCTGCCTGATCCAGGGAACCGCATTGAGTCATTAGGCGAAGGTGGGGCCACCAATCTGCGCTACTTTAGCAACAACGTGTTGGCCAAAGACAAAGTCAACTACCACATGCATGCAGTGGCTGCCGTGGCCGCCATCAATCGCCATGTTGCCGAAGAAGCCACCAAGCTAATCAAAGTTGAATACGAAGTCCTAGAACCGGTTACCGACGTTCGTCACGCCATGAGCGACGATGCCCCCATTCTGATCGAAGAGATGCGTACCGATGAATTTGGCCAAAAAGGGGACAAGCCCTCTAACATTGCTAGCCACTTCCGCCACGAATTGGGCGACATCGAAGCAGGCTTTGCTGAGGCCGATGTGGTGCTGGAACGGGAGTTCTTTGCCAGCCCCGTTCATCAAGGATACATAGAACCTCACAGTGCAACTGCAATCTGGCGTGCCGACGGCAAGGTAGAAGTTTGGACCTCTACCCAAGGGGCCTTTGGCGTCCGCGCTCAAACAGCCGACCTGCTTGCGGTTCCTGTTGTCGATGTAAAGGTCACTCCGACCGAGATTGGCGGTGGATTTGGCGGGAAGACAGTGGTTTATCTGCCACCCGTTGCGGCACTCCTCTCAAAAAAATCGGGGGCTCGTCCCGTCAAAATTGCCATGACTCGTGCGGCGGTCATTGGCGCAACAGGGCCCAACTCTGGTTCCTATGTTACCGTTAAGATTGGTGCCAAGAAAGATGGTCGCATTACGGCTGCTCAGGCTTCGTTGGCCTATGAAGCCGGCGGTTTCCCTGGCTCTCCAGTTGGGGCAGCAACCTCAACCATCTTTGCACCGTATGACTTTACCAATGTACAGATCGACGGCTACGATGTTCTGCTCAACAAACCCAAAGCTGCGGCTTACCGTGCGCCAGGGGCTACCAATGCGGCGGCGGCCTCCGAGACGGTTTTGGATGAACTAGCTGAGACATTAGAGATGGATCCCATCGACCTGCGCATGATCAACGGTGCCAAAGAAGGGACCCGTATTGCTACTGGGAAGGTCTTTGAGCGCATCGGTTACATCGAGACGCTGGAGGCTGCCAAAGCCCATCCTCATTACTCAGCACCGTTGGAGAGCAAGACAGGTAATCCAGTTGGACGAGGCGTAGCCAGCGGCTACTGGGGCAACTGGGGTGGCCAATCTAGCGCCACGGCCAACCTCAACTCAGACGGAACCATCAATCTAGTGGAAGGCTCCAGTGATATTGGCGGCACTCGAACGTCCTTGGCCATGCAGTTAGCCGAAGCCCTAGGGTTGGATACATTTGACATCAATCCTCAGGTAGCGGACACTGATTCCGTTGGCTATAATGATGTAACGGGCGGCAGCCGTACCACTTACTCAGGGGGCGTTGTGGTTGTGGAGTTGGCCAAGAAATTGGTGGCCGAGATGAGCACCCACGCGGCCGATTTATGGGATGCAGAGGCCGATGCAGTGAAGTTTGACGGGGGCGTCTTCTCTCACAATGGGGACAGCATGGGCTTTAAGGATCTGGCAAAGGAGATCTCTGGCACCGGTGCTTCACTCTCGGTCAGCGGATCGGTTCATCCCCAACGATTTGGCCCAGGCTTTGCCACCCATGTTGTGGACGTGGAAGTCGATCCCGATACGGGCAAGGTAACGATTCTACGCTACACCGCCATACAGGATGTGGGCAAGGCCATCCATCCCTCCTACGCTGAAGGCCAAATTCAGGGTGGAGCTGTGCAGGGCATCGGTTGGGCGCTCAATGAGGAGTACTACTATGACGATGAAGGTCATCTGCGCAACGCCAGCCTGCTGGACTATCGGATGCCCACAGCCTTGGATCTGCCTATGATCGAAACCGTCATGGTGGAGGTTGGCTGTCCCAACCATCCTTACGGGGTACGAGGCGTTGGGGAGGTCCCCATTGTACCGCCACCTGCCGCCATTGCCAACGCCATCTACCAGGCTGTTGGCGTCCGTATGAACGTCCTGCCCATGTCGCCACCGCGACTGGCCGAAGCCATATGGAAGAAGAATGGATCGTGAGTGATGAACTGATTCACAACGTCTGGATCCCACCTCTCTATCGGGATTTAACCAACGGTCAAGAGATCGTCCAGATGAGCGGCACCACCGTGGGCAAGGTAATCCAGGGGTTAGAAGAACGTTATCCCGGCATCGAAGAGCGCCTCTGCGATGAAGGGCGGGTGCGCCCTGGTATTGCCGTCTCCATCAACGGAGAGATAACGCCCCGCGGTCTGCGCCAGAAGTTGACTGAGGCGACGGAGATCCATTTTGTGCCTGCACTGGGTGGCGGGTAAGTTTTTGCCGAGTTGATGGTTGTAGTAAGTGAATACGTGAATAAAGAGAGCCTTCAAGTTAGCCTGGAGGCTCTTTTTATACTTCAGAGGAAGGTTTAGATTGGGAGAAGAAGCATATTGTTAGTGACTGATTGATTCGTTCAACACCCACCCAAATCGCCATCACCAAACCTGCCCAATCACACACTCATCCATCGTACGACACTGACAGTTCATCCCTGCCTCTAACATCTCCCTAGCCGCCTGGGCTTCTTCAATAATGCTATCCAGTTCACTGATCTTTTGAGGGGTCATTGATCGCCATCGCTCGGTCAATGATGCGTGCTCGGGAAACCCATCCACCATCTTTTTGATTTCAGCCAGAGACCAGCTTGCCTTTTGTGCTGATTTAATGATTTTTAACTGCTGTATCACATCGCTATCGTAGCGTCTGCGACCATTGATTCGATGAGGCTGTGGCAAGAGTCCAATATTTTCGTAATAACGGATAGTAGAGGTTGATAGCCCCGTTCTCTGAGCGACTTCACCGATTAACAGTTTAGACATGGCGTTCTCCAAATTGCCTCTTGACTTCAAGTACACTTGAAGTGATAAGATGTTGGCTTAGACTCATCTCGATTTGAAAACCGTACTTCGGGAGCGATCGTACCAGTGTGGGAAATTACGCTTTTCAGATCGACCGCATTATCTCGTTTTTACATGCTCATGAGTCTATCAAACAAACCAATTTACGAATAGAATGAAAGGTCCAATGATGAATGGTTCTTCAAAAATAGCGTGTACCCTCTCTGATGGAGAGTTGAATGAGCGGGTCAACTTTATCTCACAGGAGGTTCTTTCGGGCATTTCTGCTACGGTAGAGTTGGAAGATGGGATTGAGCTTCAGTTTCCTGGAGATGAAAGCTGGCTACACAAGCTGACTGCTCTCATTGCCGCAGAAAGAAAGTGCTGCACCTTCTTGCACTTTGAAATGAGTCTCCTACCCAATCATGGACCTATTTTGCTACGGCTTCGTGGTGAAAGTGAGGCCAAAGAATTCTTAACCCTGTTTCAACAGGTCAAATAGGAGCCATAATGCAAAATCTGAAAAAATTTGGTATTGTCGGAACGGTTATTGCGGGGTTTCTTTGTTTTACACCCCTGCTTGCCTTGGTATTTGGTGCATTTGGGGTGAGCTGGGCATCTGGCTATCTGGATTACGTTCTTATCCCGGTGATGATACTATTCGTTGCCATGACAATCTATGCCTATATTCATGGCCGCAAGAAGCTTGACGTACACTAGGCTAATCCTGCGGCTCAAAGCCTAGCCCCTCACGGGCATGCTCCATATCACGATAGCGCCATTGGTTGTTAGAGACGACAAAGAAGATATCGTATTTCAACTCAGCGGGTGCCGTGATGCAGCACTCTACCATAGTGGCAATGTCTCTTTGGCTGCACCAGACAGCGGCATCTCGGCTGCCGTGGGGTTGGTCGTCTTGGGTCACATGGCCAATGCGGAGGCAGAGAATAGAGAGCTCTGTAGTATCCGTAAAGTGGCGGGCGAGAGCTTCACCCCAAACTTTGGTTACGCCATAAAGGCCATTGGGGCGTGTGGGCGTCTGATGGGTAATCATGGGCCACGAATCTCCGACATCGTCATAGCGCCCTTCAACCAGCGCGCCATACGGATCCTCTCGTTCCCAGCCAGAGATGGTGGCTCCACTGGAGGCATAGATGACGCGTTTCACACCTGCCCTCCTTGCTGCTTCAAAGACGTTGTATGTGCCAACGACGTTGGTCGGCAACAGATCTTCCCAAGGTGTGCCACCATGAGCAATAGCAGAAAGATGGACCACCACGTCAATATCTTGAAACGCAGGCAAAATGGCATCCAAGTTGGCAATATCTGCCTGGTGACAGGGAACTCCTTCAACCGCGCTGCGATTGAGTGCGCTTAATGCGTACCTGCCCGTCAATTGCTGACGGACAACGCCACCGATCAGGCCGCTCATGCCAGTAATTAAAACATTGGTTTGTCGAGTCATGGTTGTTCTCCTTGGGTGATGGACAGGTTATCCGAAATAATCAAACAGCTCCATTATGCCACGAATAGGTATCATATTGCAGATGAGCGTCATTTGGTTTAAGCTCCCCACACAGATAACCAGAAAGAGATATCCCCATGAACATGAGGAGCTCTTCCCTTATTGGAATTTCCCAGAGTGGAATGGGCAATCGTCAGGAAAAGAGGTTACTGGCAAAGTATCGCAGGAGGATTATCAAATGAATGCAAAATCAACCAAACTTATCGATCTAAGTCACAGCGTAGAAGAGGAAATGATTACCTATAAGGGTTTACCGGCCCCTATCATTTGTGACTATCTAAGCCGAGAGGCATCTCGTGAAGTTTATGCACCTGGAACTGAGTTTCACATCGGTAAGATAGAGTTGGTGGGCAATACCGGAACCTATGTGGATGCGCCGTTTCATCGCTTTGCTGATGGTCTTGATTTATCTGAATTACCGCTAGAGTCGCTAGTCAATTTGGACACAATTGTCGTTCGGGTAACGGAAGAGGAGATGGCGATCGATGTCAACTATTTTCAGGATATCAATCCACGGGGCAAAGCGATTTTGGTGCATACGGGATGGTCTCGTCACTGGCGTACCGACCAATATTTCGAGAATCACCCCTATCTCACTGAAGCCTCAGCACACTTTCTGCGGGACAATGGTGCCGCACTCGTTGGCATCGATTCGCTCAATATCGACAGCATCAGCAATGGGCAGCGTCCCGTACACACTGTGCTGCTAGGGGCCAATATTCCCATTGCTGAGCACCTGACCAATCTCGACCAGGTTCCAGATACAGGGTTTCGATTTTACGCGGCTCCGGTTAAGGTGAAGAATATGGGGACATTCCCCGTACGAGCTTTCGCTATGGTTTAGCAAAGCAACGTCTTAGGCAAACTGAACGTTTCCCCAGTCCCCAATCTGCACATAGTAAACCCGCACCTCGCCACTTCCCAGATGTTCGGCCCGCTGTGCAACGTACTGGATTCCGTCTCGCTCAATGGTGAATTCACCTGAATTTGGAACAAAGTCGTCAGCGAAGATGCGCTTCTGTAGGGCAGCATCAGGATTGAATTGGATAAGCTGATGTTGCTGACCTGCGATCCGTAGCTCTTCTTGAAGTGATAGCGCGTTGGGTTCTAGGTTGGGTTCGGGCGGTTTGATGACGGGTGGCGGTGAAATAATAGGTGAGGGTTCGGGCAGATCGGGTTTGGAGACGACTGGCGGTGGATTGCCGTTCTGAAACCGATCCAGTCGCTCCATAATGCCGCCAAGATGCTCAAAGCTGTGCCACGGATCGACAGCACCAACCACAAAGAGGGCTGCTCCCATGACATAATCGTCCTGCATCAGTTCACTGTTGTACCACATGAGCGAATCCCAATAGGACTGCTCTGAAATTGGGTGGCTCTCATGCCAGGGTCCTACGTCCGGGCCACCCTGGACGCCTTGGGTCATGCCGCACTCGGTCATTACAACAATGTGACGATTGCCCATCTGCTGGCGCACCTCATTCATAATGCGGCGGTAACGCAGAGAGAGCCACATGCCTCCCTCATCTTTCTCTTTGATGTTCTCTTCATGGATGCGCCACATAGTGGGCCAATCATATTCGTGGAAGCCCAGATAGCGACAAGTCTCCAAGGTGCCTGGGAAGAAGCGTAGAAAATCCTCGCCCAGCATATTGCCTGTGGCAAAATTCATGGCCACTGGCTCAAAGCCACCCGCACTAATCTTTTGGGCAAAGGCTACCTGGAAATCATCGTATTTCTTCTTCAACTCGTTCTCAGAGTGGCCAGCGAGCAGTTCATTATAGGTCTCCCAGCCATCAATTAGCCGCCGGCCCTGATGGGTTTGCTGATTGACCTCCAAGGCAAGGATACGCTCCGCGTACCTAGCCCCAGCACCAGCCGGATCCGAGACAAATTTGTCCTGTTCATGGTTAGGGACAAAATCCCGGGCAATTAGAAACACATCAGGATGAATCTCCCGCACTCGAGTCCAGAAGCCGATATCATAATCCAGCATCTTAATGACCTTGGGCTTGATGCGGCGAATGGCGTCAAAGACATCATCCCCTGTACGATTGACGTGGAATCCGTATTTGTGGTTCATGGTTGCTCCTAGGGGCTAAAGTCCAAGGTTCCAGGTCCAAGGTCCAAGGTCTAAGGTACGGGAACTCAGGACTCAGGACTTAGGGCTTTGGACCCTGGACCCTGGACCCTGGACCCTGGACCCTGGACTCTGGACCCAGCACCAAACACTTATCTCGACACGTTCGGTTCGGCCTTGGTCATCACTTCCAACAGGGCCGCTTGGCCGTCTTTGTTGGCATCGGTGGCCCGTTTGATGGCTGCAGGCAGGTCGGCAGGGTTGTCGACTCGTTCCGCATGGGCACCCAAGGCTGCACCGATGGCGGCATAGTTACCAGCCAGTTGGTTGCTGTCATAGCGTTCGGTGGCGTTAGGCATGTGGGAATCATATTTGGTCATGACACCATTGTTGAGAACAACAGTCAAGATGGGTGCATTGGCCCGTACTGAGGTCTCTAGATCCAGACCAGCCATGCCAAAGGCGGCATCTCCCATCACATTGATCACTTGCTTATCGGGTGCGCCGATCTTAGCCCCAATGGCTAAACCGAGACCAAAACCGAGCTGGGTCGATTTACCCCAACTGAGGTATCCGCGAGGAGAAAGGGTCTTCCACATGGGAACAAACTGATCTCGGGGATAACCCGAATCGTGGGTGATGATGGTGTTTGCCACATCTACCCCGTTGTATAGCTCACGTAGAACACGGTAGGGGCTAATGGGTGTCTCGTCAGTTGTAAAGTGAGGCTCCCACATGGTCTCAAATTCGCGGGTCACCGCTGCTACCCGATCCGCCACTCCTGTTGTATCCTCGCGACCATCAGCGCTAGTCTGGCTCTTTACCTCTTCAATCATCTGCCGCAGCACCAATTGGGCATCACCTACTGCACCATATTGAGCCTCATAATCCTTACCGATATCCTCAGCACAGTTGGTGACCATACCGATTATCACATCGTCAGGCATAGGTGTGGTGAAAGTATTACGGGTAAAGCTGGTGCCAATTCCCAGGACAAAGTCGGCGTTCTCTAAAAAGCGGGTGACCATGAGAGGACGAGTCAAGCCACCCGCGCCTAAGGCCAATGGATGATTTTCGGGGAAGGCACTCTTGCCAGCCATTGAAGTCATGACCGGAATCTTGGTCAATTCTGCGAATTCAATCAAATCAGCCGTTGCTTCAGCCCAGAGAACGCCGTGGCCGGCACAGATGACTGGATTCTTGGCCTTAAGTAGAGCCGTAACCAGATCCTTAACATCATCGGTGGCAGCCATAGATTTGCGGATGGTGACTGGAGTATAGGGCAGATCGGGCGCTTCACCGCGGAAGAGATCCGACGGCATCTCCAGCAGGACCGGTCCCATATGCCCACTCTTCATCTGAATAATTGCCCGTCGTACCATGGCTGGAATATCTTCAATACTGTGGATCTGTGCGGCCCATTTAGTAATGTGAAGATAGTTGGGCACCGCCGAGAACGTTGGTTTGATGCCCTGTTTAGAGAGCGGTTCGCCGCCAGGGAGGTGAAGAATCGGCACTGAATCTGCGTAGGATTGGGCCACGCCACCAAAAGCATTTTCCGCTCCCGGGCCTTGCTGCATGGTAAAGACACCTAGCTTCTTGCCATTAGTCACTCGGCTTAAGCCATCGGCCATGTTGACGCCAGCCCGTTCCTGACGACAGATAATCGGTGTGATGCCAATCTTCGCGCCCGTATCAATTAGGCTCTGCATCGGGAAAGCAAAAATGTGCTCAACACCTTCTGCTTTCAAAATTTTGGCCATCAGATCATGTCCAGTCATTGGTTCCCCCTTTTGGGTTTTTGTCTGAATTACTTCTTCTTGTGGTTAATGGTTCCTCAAAAGTATACTGGCGGTCGTGATAAAGTAACGCCGCTGCTCGAGAAAAAAATGTTACTTTATGCGGGGCTTGGGTATAGAATACCATTATATGACCGTTGGGAGACATTGGCAATTGAGTAGAAACTTGCGATTGTTATGGCCGCGCCCAAAGGGCATCCGCCCTGAATCGTAGATGATGAACGGTGAACGGTGAATTGCGAATGCTGAATGACAGGGTCTGTGCTGCCAACCCATTCAGCTAGTATTAAGAATTCACCATTTGCAATTCTGCTATCGCCAGCGCCATTTGAAAAGTGGAGTTTGGTTACTCTGGTAGAGCTAAAGAAAACTCCGGTTTTCAGACGACCGCAGTACAGTTTCTTTTTAGCCGCTATGCATTAGTACAATGTATGCTAAATTTTGCACCAGTAGGACGGGCCATTGGTAGACCGCCCTTGCAGGGCGGTGGAGTCAAGAATCCATGAGTTTCATTTGGAGCAGATCGATTACGCCACCTTCGCCGCCTAAAATGGCTTAGCTTTACCCATAGGTCCAGAATGGGGGGAAAATGTAGCCAATCGCACAGAATGTGCAGTGTCATTTCGAGCCAACCGATACCCAAAAAGATCGGGCTACAGCTAAAGTAGCATAACTTATCGAACACTGCACTAACGGGTGATAATGGGCAAGAAGACTGTCTGTTCCTCATCTCCCACGGCAAGCGTTGCGCTGGACAGTTGCAAAGTATTGTCATTATATGAGGTAATCAGATTACGCCCATTCAGATCATACAGTTCAGCTTGGGCCAATAGTAGTTTACTTGTCCGGTTGGCTATCTCACTCTTTAAGCGTAAGGTCACGGTACCCAAGGACGAGACGGTGCCCACTTCTTCCCCACCAGCCAGAGCAATATAAAGTTGACCTTGCCCGGTGTTATGGTATTGGATAGTAAAGCCACTTAGTTCAGTACTCGTACTGGCGGAGACAACATCCGCAACGATATTTGGATCGTAATTGATCAGCAGCTCGGCTGCCGCCAAGTTGTTGAGGTTATTGGCGCGCATGGTCAAAACAACAGTTCCACCGCTGTATCCATCTGTATCCACTAGAGCAACTTCGATAGGGCTATCGCTGGTGGCTTGTTGACCCAAATCATTTTGCTTGTTCGATCCACTCACAACAGCCGAATCTGCCGACCAAGGCCACTGCCCTGTTGCCGTATTGTATAAAATCAACGCAGCATCTCCGGCATCAATGTCACCTGAGCCATTGATATCTGCCGCATTGGCTTCTAGGTTATCAGCCTTCACCTGTTGGGTTGAGATGTCTAGCACTCTGGAGGCATCTGATTCCTCAATACGTCCGTCACCATCCAAATCCCCTAGACGGTATGCACCAATTTGTTCAACCCTGAGCAGGCTATTGGTTAATTCTAGCGTGATGTTTTGCCCATCTTCGGATCCATCCTCTGCGGTGATGGTCGAACCGCCATTAATGGTGTTTACATCGCGAAGTTCAAGGGAAGTACGTGAACCAACGGCGCCCACCACATCTGCCCTTAGATAAAAGAGTGGTCCTTTGCCGTTGATCATGGACGGATTCTCTGAATTAGCCGGTGTAACATTTACGAAGAGGCGCTTGCGGCTGTTTTCTACATCCACTGTATAAAAAGACCAATCGTACTCTGGAGCCAATGCAGAATTGAGAATGCCTGTCACGGAGATCACGTCCGAGTCATAGTCGAGCCATAGATCGGTCTCCCGTAAACGAATGCCATCACCGTTGACCATATGAACAGGTATCACAATATCTGTATTGGGTGGGACAGCCATATCTGGAATCCATAGGCCAAATCGGCCAAAGGTAGCACAGACGACGCCGGATATGGACAAGGCTGGCCCTGTTGTGGTACCGATGAGTTGACTTTCATCAGAAAATGCCCCGACTCGATAACAGTACTGTTGCCCGCTGACTAGATCATTGTCCTCGCCATCATCCACTTGATAGAAATAAGGTAACGTGCTCCTATCAGCCGGCACAAGCGACTGATTTTCAACCCGATATACCTGGTAGAATTGGACTGCTGTTGAGTTGGGAACTGTCCAGGCCATGTTCATGCCCTGAATGCCTGAGTCAACGCGTAAATCGATGGTATCGGAAGCCGTATTGGAGACAGAATTGGAGAGGGTAAGGTTTACAGGAATCTCAACCATTGACGCGCCCGATTGAATCGAAAGCAGCCCATCGTAATCACCAATGGGTAGATTTTCTGGAGCAATTGCGACCGTGATCAGATCTGTGCCACTTCCGACAAATCCACCATTTACTGTGGCAGAGAGCCAAGTACCTCCAGCAACCGATACAGTCCATTTGGTATTCTCACCAGCCAAAACTTGAATCTGCTGGCTTGGCACCTCCTGGCTCTGGGTAGAAGCGACAAAATCCAGTGAGTCTGGAGAAGCATTCAGTTGAGGCCGCGCCGTAGTTGAGATAGAGATATCATCCAGGAACCAATGGCTAATATAGTTTTCATCTGCAGTTAACTTAAATTCCAACTCAACCGTCTGCCCAGCATACCTCTGTATGTCAACTGTCTGAAGCGTCCAGGAAGTCTTTTCAAACAGAGAGCAGAGGGGCAGCTCTATCTGGGTGGTCCCACCCATGTTAATGCTGGCAATGTCAATGTTACAATCGTCCACTGAGTATGCTTGGTAGTAAAAGAGCAATGACTCGGCATTGGATGGCAATGTTACTTCCTGGCTCAGCGAGCTAACTTCGTTGTCGGCAGCCCCTAGCCAAGCTGCATACGAACCAGAGCGAGGAGCCAGCGGCTTGGGTAGATTGACGGCCGAAATAATTAGTGCGCCTTGGTTACCGAATATAGTCGAAGATTCGGTCCACGCACCATTGGCACCCTCTGCAAAGTCTCCATTGCTGATGATTGCAGGCTGGGGCGTTGCGGTTGCCGTCGGGGTTGGCGGTGGCGTTACGCTAGCTTCAATAGGCGTTGAGGTTGCCGTAGATGTGGGCGTGGGCGTTGATGTGGGCGATGGGATTAGCCCCCCCTGGGAGACAATTGAGACATCGTCTAAAAAGAAGTTGCTGGATGCAACTTTGCCCGAAAATATAGGGCTGAAGTCGTCTGTGCTGACGTGGAAACCGAGCGTGATTGATTGACCAGCAAATTCAGTCAAATTGACTTGGGCCTGAATCCATTGATCCGTGATGGTCTCTTGACAAAGGGCAACCGAGTCGACGATTTGGCTATTGACCCGCATTTGTACTTGATCGGAGGTACAGTTCTCTTCCAGCGAATTGATCTGATAGTAGTACGTCAAGCGTATCGACTCTCTTTGGGGTAGAAAGACCGATTGGGTCAAGTCACCTTCTTCTAGATCGGCGCCCCCAAGCCAAACCGCATAAGAACCAGAACGGGGGGCAATGGCTCCTTGATAATCGGCTAATCGCAAAACCAACGCGGATTCACCACTGCCGTAGTTGGAAGAATTTTGGGTCCACTCCGAATGGGGTGGTGTCTCAAAATCACCATTCAGCAGGAGGCTACCAGACGGTACACCGATTAAGGGTGTGGGGGTACGGGTTGGGGTTGGTGTGCGGGTTAACGTTGGCGTACGGGATGGCGTCGCCGTATTGCCTGAAAGGCTGGTTGACGTTGCCGTTGGTGTTGCTGTCGGGGTAAAGGTACGAGTAGGGGTCGGGGTTCTGGTGGCAGTTGGTGTACGGGTCAATGTTGGGGTTACGGTAGGTAGAGTACCGCTCTGTTCATACACCCAAGATGCAAAGGTTGTTATCCTAGTGTAAACGCCATAATTCCCTTGCCTTGCACAGCCAATTCCCCAACTCACTAAGCCAGCTAGCTTCCAACCATTCTCAGCAGGTACAATTAGCGGGCCACCACTGTCACCTTGACAGGCGTCCTTCCCACCTTGGGAATATCCAGCGCAGATCATGTTGGGTGTGATCTGGCTCCCGTACGATTCGATACAAGTTTTCTGTAGGACAATCGGGACAGTCACTTCTTGTAGAATGGATGCCCCTCCACCATTTTCCAGCGTAGCCCCCCATCCAGTAACGATAGCATTGATATTGGGAGCGGCTAGGCTACTATCGTCCGTATTGGTTAGTTCAATGACGCTCACTCTGCTATTCAGAGTTGCTGGTTCACTCAGGCGAATGAGGGCTAAGTCAGAATCACTGGTTTGGTCATTGTACTCTGGGTGGATGATATATTCGGCTATCTTTATCTCTTGCTCAAATCCATCACTGGTAGAAAGATTATGCTCTCCCAGGGTTACCCGGATCTGTGAAAAGGGAAAGGGTTGCCTGCTTCCATTAAACATACAATGAGCGGCTGTCAGCACCCACTCGGGATCAATAAGCGCTCCACCGCACTGATAGGGTCCTGCCATAATGAATACCTGCCAGGGATATTCGCCTGCTGTGGCATCCTGCCCTCCTACAATTTGGGCCTGGACAATCTGTGGACGAGATATGGGTGTAATGGAAAGAGGCAACTGATTCTCTGAGGGAGGGATTGGGTCGGTACTCTGACTACTGTTCTGGCTGATTTCCTGACCAGTGTCCTGAGCGATTGTTGTGGTGGATGACGGGGCAAATAAATAGAGCGCACAAATTAGACTTGTCATGACAATTGCAAGCCGCTGCATATAATTCTCCTACTACACTACAACTTATCAATAATGGTCTCTAGTGCTTCCTGACCAAAGATATATTGCTCACCACAAAAATGACAATCGACGGTGGCTTCACCTTCTGCCATAAGTGATTCCAACTCGGCGCGTCCTAATATCAGCAGTGCTTTTTCTGTCCGTTTCCAACTACATGAGCAGCTAAAATGTACGGAGCGTTTTTCTAGTGTCTCGTATTCAATTCCTGCCATGACATGAGCCAGTAACTCTTCAAGTGTCCGCCCATGGTTCAGTTCTTGGGCCACGGAAGGCAGCTCATCAAAACGGGCTGATAGATTATCGAACTTCTTCTCGTCAACCCCGGGTAGCGCTTGTAATAGCATCCCTCCGGAAGCCACTATCTGATCCTCTGCCATTGGATTATCCGACACAATACCATCAATATCAATCAACGATTGAACCTGCTCCGAGCGCGTCAGATAATGTAGAACATCTTGTTCAATTGACCCGTCAACCAATGCGACAACGCCTTCATGCATGCCCTTGTTGCCAAGATCCTTGACAACAGTCAGCAGCCCTTCATTTCCCATCGCCCTGGCAATATCAGGCCGGCCAAAATGACGCGGCAGTTCGACTTCTGGAACAGCTACATAGCCACGTACGCGACCATATGCATCCGATTCAGCAATGCATTTCTGAACAGGTCCATTCCCCTGGAATTTGATGGCAATCCGCTGTTTGATATTCAACAAGGCCCCTAATAAGGCCGCGCTGGTTAACCCAGAAGCCAAAACGGCTCCCGCTGTAGAAAATGTATTATGTCTCCGGGTGCTTTCGTTCGCCGTATCCGTAGTCACACAAGCCAACCCCCGAATGCCAGCCTCCTTGGCCATAATCCGAACAAGGTAATCTTCTGATATCATAAGTTTATTTTCAGCTTTGCACTCTTCATCAATCAACTCTTCCATCAATGGAGGTTCTCTCTTTATGAAACATCTCTATTATACCATACGCAAAATCAGCTTCAAATAGGTTCTTATTGTGAGGGTGCGTCCCTCGAATGCTTTGAATCCAAATCAGATAGTGATACAATGTAGACCTACCTAAAGAGCGTACCGCAAACTTATATGGATGTTCCAACGAAACCACCGGCCGGCAAAACCATTACGGCCCTGAAGCAGCAGCAAAAAAATAAAGACCGTGTAAGCGTTTTCCTCGATGATGCGTTTGCCTTTGGACTCTCTATGGATGCAGCCATGCATCTAAAGAAGGGGCAGAAGCTGACAGAAGCAGAGATTGCTCAGTTAAAGGAAGCCGATGGATATAATAAGGCGTTTCACGCTGCTCTGCGTTATTTAGGGTATCGCCAACGAAGCTGCCGAGAGATTGAACGCTATTTGGCTGACAAAGAATACCCAGGTGAGGTGATCGAAGCCACTATCCACCGCCTCTACGAGTACAGCTACGTGGACGATGAGGCCTTTGCTCGGGCCTTTGTGGCCGACCGGGAACGCTTTCGTCCCAAAGGGGAGCGGGCCTTGCGGCAAGAGCTGCGGCACAAGGGAATCGATGACGAAATCATTACGTCGGTTCTAACAGAATTAGATGAAGATGCATCAGCCTGGGCTGCGGTTGAGCCTAAGATGGAGCGCTGGCTTATGCTTGATGAAGAAGTGTTTAAGAAGAAAATTACTGGGTTCTTGGGACGACGTGGCTTTTCTTATGAGATCATTCGAACCGTAATTGAACGAGGCTTAATCGAGCGGGGCCGAAACGAAGATTAGCTGAAGAATCGGTGGTGAATGGATGCCTAGCATCTCTTAAAAGGATTCAAATAGAAAGACATCGGACTCGGCCACTTTGCTGACCGAGCCCGTAACACCAAAGGAGGAAACCTATGAGTTCCCGAGCGCCATTTTATCATGGCGGTTGGATGTTATGTGTTACATGAGGCTTTCATTCTTATTGACATAAAAAAATCTAAACGACTGCAACCTTTTGTAGCCATTCAGTCCCCCACTGTAGGCTGAGCTTGTCGAAGCCGAGTTACCCCTTCGACAAGCTCAGGGGGCGCGAACGGTTACAACCTTTTTTAGCATTTCAAACCCCACGTGTGTTAGATAGGTTTCAAAATCCTTCTTTGCTCGCTCGGCATAGGCCGCATATCGTTCCCATTTCCCTTTAATTCGCTTCTCCAAATCTGGTAGTAGCCCCATGGTCGCTTTCATAGGTTGAAAATTATCTGGTTCAGCGTGGGTAATGTAGTAGAGTAGCGCGCCAATCATAGAGGTGCGAGGTAGTTCAAGCAACGGTTCACTGTTCAACAGACGTACCATGTTGATCCCTGCTACCAGACCACCCATAGTGCTCCCCACATATCCTTCCGTTCCAGTAATCTGCCCAGCAAAAAAGAGATCATCCCGATCCTTAAATTGGAGCGTAGGTCTCAGTAGAGTGGGGCTGTTGATGAATGTGTTTCGGTGCATTTGTCCTAGACGCACAAATTCGGCCTCCCCCAATCCCGGGATCATACGCAGCACATCCGCTTGGGCACCCCAACGGATATTTGTTTGGAAGCCAACCATGTTGTACAGGGTACCAGCCACATTATCTTGGCGAAGCTGAACCGCAGCAAAGGGACGACGCCCCGTTCTTGGATCAGTTAACCCCACTGGGCGCATGGGGCCAAAGGATAGGGATTTCATGCCCCGACTGGCCAGCACCTCAATGGGCATACACCCTTCAAAGTAGCGTTCTAGCTCCTTATCAGCCTTCTTTAATTCGATTTTGGGTGCCTCAACCACCGCGTTGACAAACGCTTCATACTCTTCCTCAGTAAAGGGGCAGTTAATGTAGTCCCCCTCCTCCGTACCCAATTCTGACTCTTTGTCATAGCGGCTTTGGCGGAAGGCCGTAGTCATATCGATGCTCTCTGCCGCTACAATCGGAGCCATGGCATCATAAAAGTAGAGATGGCGTTGGCCGGTCAGCGCCTGAATCTTCTCCGTCAGTGCGGGGCTAGTTAGTGGCCCCGTAGCCATAATCGTGGGACCTTGAGGTAGATCAGTCACTTCTTCGCGATGCAGCTCAATGTTGGGGTGGTTGGCAATCTGCTCGGTGATCTCGTGGGCAAAATCATCTCGGCTAACGGCTAAAGCCGCGCCGGCTGGGATGGCGTGTTTATAGGCCGTATGGATGACCATGCTGCCCATGTGTACCATCTCATTTTTCAGAACACCCAGGGCACGATCGGGCAAGGTGCTGCCCATGGAGTTGCTGCAGACCAACTCTGCCAACCGATCGGTCAGGTGGGCTTCCGTCCCCCGGTGAGGGCGCATTTCATAAAGACGGACGTGATGTCCTCGGTTGGCAATCTGCCATGCGGCTTCAGTACCCGCCAGTCCGCCACCGATAATCGTTATTGATTGGTTCATAAGTTTCGCTAAATAAAAATTAACCGTGCCTTTCTACTTCTATAGGATTAACCAAAGTACGTTTTCAAACGGAAGGGAGTGAAAATCAACAAAGATTACACAGATTGCGCAGATTTTGTTCCGTATTCATCTGTGGAATCTTTAAATCCCTGTTATTTTCAGGGCAGACTTCTATCGAAATGACATCGACAGAGCCGACTTTGGGCTAAGCAACCAAACGACTAAGGGCTATTGAGAATGTACTTTAGGCACAATCATACGGGGAGGAGGGCATCGCTGTCAAACTAACTTATCGTCCGCCAGAAAAGTTTTGTCCCGGCTTTTGTCTAACTTGCTCAGGCCCCTTGGAAAGAGGAGACTTTCCATCTTCACGGGAACAAGCTTTATCTATATTCTTTCAGAAAAAGAACTGAATCAACAGCTTGTAAAGATTGAACAGATTAAAGAGGACTTCTGTGGAATCTGTTCAATCTATTGCTTATGAAGTAGGCGACCCGCGCTATCAATCAGGGAAATGACTATCTGAATACCTATAGCCATCTATATTGGTTGGGCATACCTCTAGGAAACAACCACCGTCGATGCACCCACTGCAGGATGAAAGCACTGTACAGACGACGGCATGCACCAACGCTCATCTTCAGTACAACGCTGGTGTAACGCCAGGTAATCAGGGTTGAGCGATAGCTCTGCCATCTGGTCTAAAATCTTTTCATCTTCAGGGTTTCCCTCTTGAAGCCCCTCCATAGAATCCCAGCAGAGCAGCTCGATTTTGTTGAGGGCGGCTACATCCAGTTGCAGGCGTTCTCGGACCATCCACCAGCCACGTACCTCGGCGACATCTGGTCCTAAGCCAAAACGATCTGGATCCGCCCCTTCGCTGCGGCACATCTGCCAAACACGTCCACCAGTAACGAAGAGCATTTCGTCAAGTTCAAATAGGTTGCTTTTAAAGTCGGGAAGCCCAGCTACTTCTGGATCAAATCGTTGCCATCGTTCCCCAGTCCAGGTATCTACTACCACATGATCAATCCAATACTCTGGCACAAAGTAACTGGCAAATCCGTACCGCAAGCGGGCTGGAATCCCATGGTGGCGCAGAATCGCACAAGCTAACAGCGCAAAGTCTCGGCAGCAGCCTACCATGCGATCTTCATAGGCTCGGGATTCAGTAAGGGGGCGATCATCCTTAGCAATGATTGTCTCCAACATGTTTGGCATGGTGCGCGTATTGATCTCTGGCATTCGCTCTTGGGGCGGTTTCCAGCCAAAGATCTTCTCATCTGCAAAGTAATGATAGATCAATCCCTGGGTTACCTTGGAGATTCCCTCTAAATCAGTTGGTAGATTGTCAAACAGATGGGCATAAGCGCCAGGGTTTGAGGTCTGGCTATGGGTTGCATAATATTGAGACATTTGAGTGCTCCTTTTAAATGGCAAGAAAAGTTCTGTCCTCCCTTCGCGGAGTTATCCAGAGTCGACGGAATACGAGTCGGGACAAGACTTTTCTGGTAGGGTATAGTTGAAATTTTCAGTAGCTAGACATGCAATAGTTGGTCCCATCGGGACTGTATTTTCGAGAATTAGCTTGGTTCATCAATCAGCTTCTCTGTCAATTACTCTCTAGGTCAATTAATCTCTCAGTCAAGAATGTCACCGTTCTTTGCCAAGCTAATTCAGCAGCCTCTTTGTTATAGGCTTCATTGTCTGGCTCAAAGAACCAGTGGGTTGTGCTAGGATAGACGTAGAATTGGGCTGTCTGATTGGCGTCATTGATACGTTTTTCCAGCGATTGAGCTTTTTTGGGATTGGCCCCCCATTCGTCGTTTTCCGCAAAATGACCCTGAAAAACAGCTTGGGTTTTATCAAACTTACCACCACCCGTCCCGTAGAATAAGGAAACGGAATTCACAAGGTTGGGACGTAATCTCGCAGCCTCCAATGCGAAGGCACAGCCATATGAGAAACCAATCGATGCCAGCATAGAATTGGACCCTGCCGTGTGGGTCCCTAGGTAATCAATGGCAACGCGCGCCTCAATCTTGGCTTTTTTGCGATCAGTCTGGCTACGCAGCTCTTTGGCTTGGTCAATGGTGTGGGCAGTCTCTCCGTGAAAGAGATCCGGGGCAAGCGCAACAAATCCTCGGTTGGCTAAGTTATCACACACTTGGGTGAAGAAGGGCGTGAGCCCCCACCAAGCATGAAAAACAAGAACACCGGGGCCTGATTGGGATTTGGGATAGGAGATGTAGCCCTGAAAAGATTGGTCGTTTATGGTAAACTCTTGCATATACATCCTTACACGTACCTACTTCATTATTGAATGGGTATGTAGATATCCGTACGTAGTTCCTCGGGCGCAACATCTTTGGGGTTATCCACATAGTCCTCAAAACTACACGTATTGCGCAACTCATGGCCAGAAGTTGGTAGCCAATCGCGGTGGGCATCTTGCCAGGTCTTCCAAAGCGTATCGTAGGAACCAATGTGACGGAATATGGCCCATTTTCCACCAGACAACGTTTGAATCTCTAACCCCTCACCAGCGGTCGGTTCCACGCCATCGGCAAATATGACACCTGCATCAAAGCGAACCTCTTTGCCAACTTCGGGTTCATCGGGATAGATGGCTATCACATGGCGCACTTGCTCCATCAGCCCATTGGGCATGACATGGTTCATCAACTTTTCGAACGCCTGGCCTGGTGCTGTGAGGAAAGCCGGCCCAGTCATAACCTCAGATGTACGGGCAAAGAGCACCTTCATGTGAGGCAAGGTGCGAATCTCTTGCGGTTGCATATCAAGTTCCTTTCGATTATACAAAATACGTCGACTCATCATATGTCCAGCAGCAGTAGGGTTGAGTTCGCGAAACTCGGTGGGACTGATCCCAAAGGTCTGTTTGAACGCTTTACCAAAGGCAGAGTGGGTCTCGTAGCCGTTGTCAAGCGCCACATCGGTTATGTGGACCATCCGATTGAGCAGTTGCCTCGCAGCGCGCTCCATCCGCACCCGACGTACATATTGGGAGATGCTCTCTCCAACGTGTGCAGTAAAGATACGATGGAAATGAGGGACAGAAAAGCCTGCTATGGCAGCCAGCTTGTCTCGTTTCAGTGGTTCATCCACATGCTCACGAATGTAGCGAGTGACCTGATTAATGCGTTCGTAGTGATCCAGTTGGGGTTGTCGTTCAGTCGCCATGTATGTAGGATACCATAGTCAACTATTGCTTCGCTGTTCCATTCGTATCATGATGTATCGTGATGTGCTGCGATTCAAAATCAACCAATTCACATCTGCCTGGCACTTGGTTAGTAACAGGATCTCTCAAAGATTTTTCGTGGGAGGCAGATAGTGGTTAGCTATACATATCATTCACTATCCGCCAATTCCACCGACTACAAAGGAACAATCAGCAAAATGAGCGAGCTGAGGACCGTTGTCGAAGCTGCGCAACAAGGTGATCTGAGTGCATTTGGTGAAATTGTGAACCGATTTCAAGACATGGCTTTTGCGATAGGGTATGATCGTTTGGGGAATGTTCAGCAGGCGGAAGATGTAGCTCAGGAAGCATTTTTTGAGAGCTATAAAAACTTACATAACCTTCAAGAAGCTGCGGCCTTTCCAGGCTGGTTTCGTACAATCGTACAGCGGCAGTGTAATCGAGTCACCCGTCGCAAAGAGCTAACCAAGGTGCCGTTAGATAACGTAGGCGCGCTGCCTGACAACAACCAAGATCTACCCGCAATGGTGCAGAAAAGCGAAATGCGTCGCCAAGTTCACGCCATTATTCAGTCTATGCCAGATAGGGAACGGGAGGTCACATTGCTCTACTATCTTGCCGATTACTCCCAACAAGAGATTGCCGACTTTTTAGACCTGCGGGCTAGCACTGTCAAAAGCCGTCTGCATACTGCCCGCAAATTTCTACGTGAAAGGATGATTGATATGGCTCCGGAAAAACTTCAGGAACAACGCCTCTCTACCAACCAGACGTTTACCAATCGGGTTATGGATATTATTGAAGCCACAGAAAATAATGATCTGGCCAAAATGGAAGAATTGCTAAAGCGCGAACCAGAATTAGCTAAAACCCGCAATGCCACAGGCCGCACGCTACTCCATCTCATCACCGAATACCCTGCCAATAAGCCCAACTGTGGTCCAATGATACGGTTATTACTGGATGCGGGCCTTGATCCCAACATCCGCTTTGAAGGGGCCAATTGCGAGACAGCGCTCCACTGGGCAGCCAGCGCCAATGATGTAGAGGCCATCGATGCGCTATTAGATGGCGGTGCCGACATCGATATTGATGGTGCCGTCATCTCCTATGGTACGCCCTTAACAGATGCTGTCTTCTTCCGACAGCCCAAGGCAATCCAACGATTGGTAGAACGTGGTGCGACAGTTAATCTCCCCTTGGCCGCGGGCATGGGAGATGTCAATCGGGTTCAACAGTTCTTCACCGATTCAGGTGAACTCAAGCAGTCAGCTAGCGAACTGCGATACAACCCCGAATCCCATGGCAATATCTTAACTCAGGATGAAGCCACTGGTCTGTTAGAGGAAGCCTTTGCCTATGCCTGCCTTGCTGGCCACATAGGAGTCGCTCAATTCTTGTTAAGGCGTGGAGTCGATATCAATTCCATGCCTATGGATGAGCATTCGAAACGCACTGGTCTCCATTGGGCCGTCTCCAACAATCATGCAGAGATGGTGCGCTTTCTGATTGAACAAGGGGCGGATTTGACGATTCAAGATGAGGTGTATCAGTCAACCCCGTTGGGATGGGCCAAACATCAGGAGCTAAAGGAGATGGAAGAGATGTTGACTGATGTCGGAACAGTATAGTCCACCAGTAGAATTTCACCCCGACTGACGATCCTGCATCAGAATGTATGATGAGAAGTAGCATTTCTTTCCTGGTACTGCCAGCGGATGAGGTGATCTTGCTCCATCGATCTAGTTTCAGTTATGTGCTTCCTTGCGCTTGGAAAAGAGGATAAAAGTCACTTGGAATAGCTTAAGTCTTTGAGGGTGGCTCTTTCCAAGTGACTTTTTTATGGCGTAAGAAACGATTCCTCAGTGAGGAATTTGTAAGATTCCGTCCCCTTGACAATCATCCTAAATTCTGATATTATTCTCACAAGTGAGAGGTTCTATAGGGTGAGAACTTCTCACTTGTGATTGTTTCTGTCGTAGTAACCAATTGATGTACCAACGTGAGGCTAGTAATGACTCAAACACAATCTCGCACTATTATTAACTTCTTTAAACCTCCAAAAGAGCAAAAGTCTTATTCTGACGAGCAAATTCAAATGCCACTTTCTCCACTTATCTTTCATATCCTATCCGAACTGTTTGGTGGGAAAAAACTGCATGGTCATGACATCATGACACAAGTAGAGAACGAAATGGATACCCATATCCCTACCGCAACGGTGTATAGGACCCTAAAAGAACTGCGTGCCAAAGGTTGGATCGAACTCACCGCACCACCTGAGAATGCCATGGACGATCGTAGAAAATATTTCCAAATAACCGATCCAGGGAAAAGAATGTATGCGTCTGAGTATAACCGACTCAGAAAACTACTTGCCAAAGCTGAACAGCAATTCAAAGAAAATCCCGCTTTCCAAAGAAATACTCCGTAACGAATTGATCTCGAATTTCGCCTACTGTTGTTAAGGAGATGCCCTCCCATGCCCTCAAACAAAACAATCGCTGTACCGCTATCTTTGACTGTAACCGTTTTTAGTCTTTCTTTCATTATTGCGCTGCCTAATTGGTCATTATTGATGTGGCTAGGATTTGTTGGGATGGCTTCCATCCTAGCGGCCACCATCTTCACCATATGCATCTATCTGGTGCGTAAAAAAATCGCAGGAGAGCTTCCAGAAGGGTTGTTTGCTGTACTTGAGCGGATACTCTCGGCTTTGTTCCCTCATGCAGATCGAGAGGTGCTGGATGTGATGATTGCTAAGCTGAGAGAATACTTCATTACCAGACCATATTTTTTCCTGTGGGTACTTCTAGTGGAGGTCTTCGACTTTATTCGCATAGAAACTCTTGAAATCTTGTGTACATATTGGCGGGTATTCACAGAGCGAGATCTCCCATCCCGTGTGCCCTTGGACGGGAATGTACGACTGCTAGTTAATTCGATGTGGCTTATGGAACGACCTGGAATTTTCTTCCTCGAACATAATAATAAACCACTGCTCATGTGTAAATCTCCCCATGCAGGTGACCTTGCTCAGGAAGGGGTATCAGTGACGCTTAATGTAGAAAAAGCAGGTTTCTACAACGTCGACAGATGCGGGATAGTGCCAATCAATCTAGCATTCACGAATCAGTATGGCGAAGAGTTGTTCAGGTGGCGAACTTTTCTTTCAATGCGAAACTGGCGCTTGATCTCAATGCTCAAGAGGGCGACACATATTGATACACAGCTCTATACTATGGACATGCGTAGGTGCTCGTCCGACCCTGAGAGGCAGCATCGACTCAAAAGGCTCCTCTGTAGAGAGCACGCATATGTCATCGATACTGGATCAATTTAGGCCTAATGTTGAACATCACTGTTAACATAGGGTGGGTCTTCCTTGATACATCCCAGAAGTAGAAAATCTATTTTACTTCATTCAATATTCAGTAGACCGCAACGCCCACCCCATAGCGGTCTACTGATAGTAGTAACCGGGGCCTACTGACTATAAACAATCGTATCCGGCTTAAAGGCCGCCCACGAGAACCAGAAATGATCCGCATGGACGATGGGTGTCAGAGATTTGTCCGCAAGCTCTCCGCTGATGGCGTACCCGAGTATGTTCCATTCCGATCCGGTCTGCTCATCGAAAATGCGGTTCCCGTCTTTTGTAAAAGTGAGTACTTGTCCATCTACCGTCGGATCAAAGACGCCGGTTGCCCCCACGTCTTCGGCATTAGCAATAACACCGGCACCAAGAGCGCTGCTGGTACCATCCGTATGGAAGACGACAAGCGCTTGCTCGCCCTGCACATCATTAATTACGCCAACGTCAGCCAGCATTTCTACGGGATAGGCTAGGTCTCTGTCCGCTAAAGAGATGGTCACAACCCGGGCCATAGGTAAGAGGCGTCCATCTAGGTCGCCGTCGAAGAGAAATGGAGACGAGTCAATTGAATCATACCCTGCGTAAGGGTTGGTTCCGTATGATCGAGTGAAGCCTGTGTTTTGAGAGAGCACCACACCCTCGGGAAAGGCCTTTTGGAAATCAGCAAAGCTTACAATGCTGGATGGCACAAAGTCTAGCTGGCGGCCAGCCAGTTCCCCAACAATCCCCTCGCCAGTGAACTGTTGCCAGAGGCTCTCGGTCGTCCGATCATACATAACGAGGTCGGACTTACGCAGTAGCCCTGATGTCCCAAATTCAAAGATTTCCCCATCAAAGCGGCGGTCGAAGACCAAAGCCGAGTTACAGAGTGGGCAGAAGGTGACCGCAACCGGCACGCCACCGACTTCGTCGTTGACAATCTCGTGCCAGGTTAAAATTTGCAATGGGTATGCCCGAGCCTCGTCATTGATTTCTACGGAGATAACTGGTTCATTATTCGCCAACCAGAGGGCGGCTTCTGCATAGGTCTCAAAAGCTGGGTTATCGAGCGATGGAATCCCATCGCGCGGTGGACCGCCTGACAACAGCTCATCATATTGAATGGTGCGTCGCGTCCAATCTGTATTCCAACCAGCCGTCGCAGAACGAATTCGTGATGGCCGGTCGTCCTCGGTAAAGATCGTAATATTTTCATCATTCACGAATGACTCTCCCTTTGCTGAATCATCTGTTGAGCCCCGCTCACTTTCTCTGATGCTCTGTTGGCTGCTAACAACCGTTGTTCCTCTGTTGCTCTCGCTGCTCCAAAGGGTAAAGATTCCATATGTAGCGAGTAGCAATAGGGCAACGAGTCCCCATAGTACGTACCTTCTCGTATCCGTTGTTTTTTGTGCGTTAATCATCTGTTGCCTCATATTACTTATCGTCTAGATGACCAGATAAAGTCATTTGAATGATCTTGCTCTCAACCCAACGGTACCTCTTTGAGTACGGTACCTCTTTGAGTCCCGAAGAGATTAATGTTTATCAGCGGCCCATAGACGAATGATTCACTTTTCGTTTCTAAATCCGATTCCTATCGTGTTTCTCCTATGACCCTAAGATGAGGTAAGTGGATGTATTCTTACTTATCATCGGAAACCGGTTTACTGGTAAGAAATGATGGTGTGAATGCGTCACATAGAACATACGCTGTTACTAAAGTATCAACAGATGATAGAAAGGAATTCAAACATGACACAGGCAACTATGGATCTTAATGAGATGAAGACGCGTGAGGAGAAAAAGCGAAGCGCCACCACGAATATGACAACGTTTTTCCATGCAGCGGCGTTTGTTTTTGGCTTTGGCTTGGTCTTTACGCTGTTAGGTTCGGCCGCAGGGCTCCTTGGTCAGAGCCTTACTCGCTATCTGCCCTTTATTCAAAGAGGGGGTGCTGTTCTGTTGGTAATCTTCGCACTGACCACATTAGGCCTCTTTAGTCAATTGACGGGATGGATAGGTAATAAGTTTGATGTAAAGACCAATCGGCTGGCAGCAGGTCTCGTCACTATCTTCGACTTCTTTAATACGCTACTCTACACAGAAAAACGCGTCAGTGAAATGCACAACGTCAATAAAGGATGGGGATATCTGAGTAGCGTCCTGATGGGCGTGAGCTTCAGCTCGGGTTGGGTTCCTTGTGTAGGCCCTATTCTAGCCAGCATTCTATTTGTTGCCAGCGATAGCGCAACCGCAGCAACAGGGGCAATATTGCTTGCCGTCTATAGCCTGGGATTGGGCATTCCTTTTCTATTAACCGGTGCCGCATTTGGTCGGGCATCCAACCTGTTGCGCCAGCTCAATAAACATGCGGGGATAGTAAGCCTCATTAGCGGGGCATTCTTGCTTTACGTGGCCTACTTACTCTGGTTTGATCAGTTAACGGCACTGACAGGTGCATTCTCATTTCTCAACGAGGCTGTCTTTGGCTTAGAAGAGGCGGCAGGCGGATTGTTAGGTGCGAATGCCGAGGCTGGTGCTGCCATAAGCACAAACATTATCACAGGTGCGCCAGTTGCCTTTATCGCTGGTCTGATTAGCTTCCTAAGCCCCTGTGTGTTGCCATTGATTCCGGCTTATATTGGGTATTTGAGTGGCAGAACGTTGGGGGAGTAGCCAACATGTAGGCGAAATCAATTAATCCGTAGGTGCTGCTTGAAGCCGCATGGAGTCCGGGGCAGCTTCAAGCAGCACTTACGATTTTCAACCTTCTTCAAAAGAAAACAACGCTTTGCAGACCCGCTCTAAACTTAGCTGAGAATGTTCGTCTGTCATTATAAATCCAGGGGATAAACGTTTGGTCACTCCTGGGGATATCCAATGACGTCATTTCGCTATCTGCAACCCAACGCAATTCTCCTTCATCAGACGCCTGTAATGCACCGTGAAAGTCGAAACATTCAAAGACAAAGCAAGTCGTCGTCTTGATTCGTGGCGACGTACGGTCGTTGACAAAGGTCAATATACCCCGCAAATCAACCTTATTTAGCGTCAAGCCAGTCTCTTCAAGGGATTCGCGAATTGCACATTCTTCTGGCGTCTCACCTGGCTCGAACTTGCCACCGGGTACAATCCATTTACCATACATGGAATCACGTTTGGCGCGTCTCAGCATCAAGGTCTGGTCGTTGGAACGGATGTAGCAGAGGGTGGTGTTGGTGAATTGGGTTTGCATAGTTCGATCGACAAAGAGGGCAATATACAGATGGCCAAAAAAGTTCTGTCCACTCTTATCGGAATTTCCCAGAGTGGATTGGTCACGAATCGGGACAAGGCTTTTCTGGTGAAGTATACTTATATCTGCTAGCTGCATGTTGACGGGTTGCAGCAAGATCATGATACATGATGCGATTGTATAAGCGCATGTATCGGAATGAAAACCGTAACTTGGTCCGCGTCGGCTTCGACAGGCTCAGCCTCCGCTCTGTTTCTCCTCATAAACTGTGTCGATGAGCAAATTCTCTCCCTGAATCGCCTCAGTCGCCAACTCATCACACCGTTCATTATCCATATTACCCGCATGGCCCTTGACCCAGATCAATTGCACCCGATGTCGTTCACATAGTTCCAGCAACTCTGCCCATAGATCCGAGTTGATGGCCTCTTCTTCTTCGTTTCGCATCCAACCATTGGAGCGCCAGCGCCTAGCCCATCCTTTTTGAATGCCATTTACCACATATTTGGAATCGCTATAGAGGATGACCTGGCGCTCCAGCTTGATAGCCTTTAAGCCTTCAATACAGGCCAACAACTCCATGCGGTTATTGGTGGTTAAGCGATAGCCAGCAGAGAGTTCCTTGGTATGTTCTTGGTAACGCAACACCACGCCATACCCGCCTGGACCTGGATTTCTGATGGCCCCGCCGTCGGTATGAATTACATACTTATCGGCCTTCAGAAAAGCCTCGACCTCGTTTGATTGAACCTGTTCCGACTTGTTTGACTTAGGTTTAGCGGGCTTCGACTTAGCGGGCTTCGATCTGGCTGGTTTAGACTCAGCAGGCTTGGACTTGGCTGGCTTCGATTTAGCAGGTTTGGAATCGGCTGGTTTAGACTCAGCAGGTTTCGATTTAGTCGCTTGAGAATGATTAGCGTTAGGTAATTTGGATTCCCCTTGAGGCGCGTTAGCACTCTGATTGATAAGTTTCAGCAACTCGGGAGCATGGGATTGTAGGGTTGCCTCGCCCAACTCTCGGAGCCAGGCCATCGCTTCATCCCGATTATAGAAGCCTTTATATATGGCACCAGAGATACCTGTCACTTGTTCCTGGGCACCTTGATCGCCAAACCATTGGGTATAGATGCCCGGCTCATGTCCTTTGACCACTACATAGACTGATTTTGACTTCTTGCTCATTTTTCTACCAGTATATAACAGCGTTTCAGCACTTTAGCATTTCAGCAATTCGGCTTGTCTTCACTCTGTCGGAATGGCTGTGACTGGCTAAATTGCTATCAACGATAGGGAAATTATTCTTCGAATGGCTATATACTTCGCCAGGAAAGTCTTATCTCGGCTATTGTTCAGTCTGCGCTTGATAATTCAAAAAAAGAAGGGCAGAACTTTTCTGGCCAACTATATTTATACCAAGAATCGCAAGACTGGGTGATGAAGCGCTACTATACCTTCTTCAACCAGCACCATTAGAGCCGCACTCGTCACGGGTTTGGTCATTGAGTAGATACGAAAGAGCGAATCTCTAGTCATGGGCGTTTGGCTGGCCACATCCCGATAGCCAAAGCATTCAAAATGGGAGATTTTGCCATCCAGGCAGATCAGGCTAACGGCCCCGGCCAGGGTACCTTGCGCCATATACTTTTCCATCTGTTGGCCGATGACTTGGAGACGTTGGCTAGAGAATCCGACTTCTTCAGAAGCACATTGGTTCATGAATTATGTTATACTCAGCTCCGTTTGAAAACAGGTGTTTGGTTACTCTGGTAGAACTTCGGAAAACACCTGTTTTCAAAGCGACCGCAGTATAGTTCCATCTTTTGGCTGCGATCAGGGTGCTATTGAGCACATCTTCGCTTATGGGACCATGTTCTCCATCTACCAGCAAAAAATCGAACCCTGTTTGGCTAAGAATCTCGACCACTGTCGGGTCGGTCAGTGAGACCCAACTGCCGATGACAGTTTCGTTGTTGGCTAATTTTTGTTTAAGCATACCTATCCCTCCTTCAAGTATACTTCTCCTTTGAGTGAAGTTTTTCAGTTCTGTTATTAGGCTTCTCCTGGCGGCCCCTCTTCATACTGAGGTACACCAGGGGGGATTATTTCCCAGGTTGCTTTGGAGCCAACGTATATGTGCATGCCCAACTCGACATCAGGCTCACCATTAACACACCCTAGTGTGACACCGTGTAGTACATCGTTGTAGACGCCGCAAAGCGTCGAACCGCAGATCTTGCAAAATTGCAGACCAAAGCCATGCTCGCCAACATAGGATGTCAGGTGATCTTCTCCGGATGTCCAACTGAATTCATCCGGATCTACCAAGGCATATGCTGATGCCTGTCCGCTAAACGCTTTTCGGCAGCGAGAGCAGTGGCAGGATCGGGCGTCACGTAGCTTGCCTTCGATCTGATATTTTACTGTGCCGCAAAAACATTCACCAGTGATTGCCATCTAGCTTCTCCTTAACAGCCATTAGTCAAGCAGTACTATCCTCTACCCCAAGACTACTCACAATTTTAGCACTCAATTCAGGAAAGAGAAAGCCCCTGGACACGTATGTGCCAGGGGATCTCTTTCTTGGCTTATACTTCGTTTACACAAATACAGAATTGATTATGTAGCCGAACTCGCTGGAGTTGGTGCAAGAACAGGCGTCTTTTCAAGCGTATCTTTTTCAGTAGGTTGTTTATTTGGGTTCCCTTCATGCAGCCGCATCACGGCCGGTGTCAAGAGTAGGACTATGGCAATCACGGACATGAGCAGACCGGCCATCATAAAGGGAACCTGTACGCCCCAACGCTGAGAGATTTGACCGACAAGAATCAGGCCGATAGGAGTCATAGCTTGAGCACCACTTGAGAGCACGGTGAATACTCGACCCTGCACCTCTGGTTCCACATTGGCTTGTAAGGCAGCCAAAATCGTCCCATCCAGATTGGCAATTCCCAGCCCGACAAGCACGGGGCAAACCAAGGCGACCCAAAAGAAGGTGGAAGGAATCGTTCCTAAAGCCAATACACCTATACCAACCGCTATGCCACCTAAGGGCAAGGCCAGCATCCGTCGCTTGGAACCGCTCCACAACCCCATCAGGAGTCCACCGCTGATAATGCCAACACCAAACAGCCCTTCCATCCAGCTCAGGAGGACTGCCCCACCACCAAAGTGCTCGGTTACCAGCAACGGAAGCAGCGTGAATGCAGGGTTGAGCAACAGATTTAGCAGCATAGCAGCACCTACCACAAACATCAGGCCAGGCCAAGCCACGATGTAACGAATGCCAAAGCGAACGTCCTCCCAGATACTCTGTTTGGTCTCTTCTGCATTAGCCATGCTCTTTGGCTCTCCAGCCTTTGTCGGTTGCGGAATGGCAATAAAGAATAGAGGCAGAATGGAAAAAGCAGCCGTCAATACATCGATGCCCAAGATATAATGTAGGGGCATAAGAGAGACCAACAGGGCACCCAAGGCCGGAGCAAGGATATTCATGGAGCCTTGCAGCATCTGGTTGGCACCCTGCACTCGGGTTAGATGTGCTTCTGGCACCATGAGCGATGTTGAGGCCATCATAGCGGTTCCGTGGAAGACGCCGAGGGCAGTGCTGACAAAGGTCACCACAAAGATGTGCCAAAGCTGCATCTGCCCCGCTAAGTAAATGATGGCTAGCCCCCCCGTGGCTAAGGCAATTCCCAAGTCGGCACCGATCATGATCAGGCGGCGATTCCAGCCATCTACCAGCGCACCACCAATGGGGCCTAGAATGATCATCGGAAGAAAAGCCACCATGGCCAATGTTGTTAATATCACGGCAGACCCGGTCTCTTGGGTAATCCACCAGATGAGGGCAAAGTTGGCCGCTCGACTACCGAGCATGGAGAGGGCTTGTCCACCCCAGACGGTGAAGAAGGGGAGTGCCCAGCTCTTTTGCTCTTCTTGCGCTTGTTCTGGTTGAGAGGTTGATAACATAAGATGCCTCCGTCGGTATTCGCTCTAATGGATATGGTTTAATAAGCAAACTCTGGACAAAATCTTACTAGTGGACTGTCTTATACTTCGCCAGAAAAGTCATTTCCCGACTCTTGACTCATCCACCCAGGGAAATCTCAAGGGCTTTTTGGGATTTCATGAGGTTGACAACTTTATGGAACAAGGATTTTAAAGAGTACGAAGAGTTTTCTCTTCTAATCTTAATAATCTGGCTAATCCCTGTTCATTTTTTCTGTCAACCTCGTGAGATCCGGTTGAACCATCTCAAGAAGGGAGGACAGAGCTTTTCTGGCCATCGATAGCTAAGATCAGCCAATGTAATTTGTGAATTAACTTGATTACTCGACTGTTGTGTTTTGAGCGTTACTCAGATTTGACAAGGTTTTCAACCGGTTTTGGCTGATTTCAGGCTAATTAGATGTGTTTTCAATGCTCTAAAGTAGCTGAATCCAACATTTCGTAGGTCAAAATGCGGCGTTGACTATGAAAATGAGCGTCATGAAGCTAATATTTCGTCAACTTTGACCATTTTTACTGCGCAAACCCTTGTCAAATTTACAACTGTCAGAAAACACAACTATCGAGTTGATTATACGAATGTTTGCACGAAACCACATCCCACTAATGGATCATTTGGGGTTGATTTCGGTTGTGAGAGGGGTTGTAGAGAGAGGTTGTAGAGAATGATTGGAGAGAAGAATTGGAGAAGAGAATGAACGAATATGGCTTCTAAATCTGCTTTGATTTACCTGCATCACTCTACCTATTGAAGAGGCCTAACTCTTGAATCCGCTTTATGGCTTGCGTTCGATGCTCAACCCCTAGTTTGCCATAGATGTTGGAGAGATGACGCTTAACCGTGCCAATGCTGATAGTCAATTCTTCGGCAATCTCGGCATTTTTCAGCCCATCCACTACAAGTTGTACCACTTCGATTTCTCGTTCGGTCAGGGGTTCGATGAGTTCATTAACCGTGATAGCATAGGGTGTTGTAACAGAGGATACTTGGCGGACTGATTCCCCCTCATTTGTCGCTACGTTAGTGCGGTCACTTTCAAATGCTTGGAGCAGCTGTGCTACATATGCTGTGTGAATTCCTTGAGTCTGTACATTCTGCAAAAGCGCTTCCATCTGTGGACTCGCTTCGACGAAGACGCGGATAAAGCCACCCGGCTCTGCCCGCTCTAGAGTCTGGGTCAACGTGTTGATAGCTTTCTCTATCTGATCTTGCTGTTGATAGGTACGGATGAGCAGAACGCCATACCAGATGGCGGCGCTAATATAGTCGATTGCCAGTGACCTTTTAATCAAGTCTTCAAGTAGTTCAGGAACTCCTCTAAGTAATGAGAGATCATTATTCTGCTCGCTAAGTGCCAGTAAGTAGCGAACGAGGTGGGGCGCAATCTGCATGGGATCGATTGGCTCTGCAGCCGTCTCGATTGTTAGACCAGTCTCTTCGGCCCAACGACCAAAGGTCTCCAAATCGTCACGGTAGAGAGCAACTAGAGCATCCCACCTAGCGATCTCCTTCTCAATGCGCCCTCCCCATCGACGCAACTGATGAGCATACTGATTGAATGCCTCGTTCTCTTGTTCTGCATCTTGGTATTTATTCTGTCGTAGCAGATGGAATATGTAGGATGTAGAGCCGTCGATGACGACATCAGCCAGCCCCGCCTTTTTACCGATTTCAATGGCTGTCATGTAGTGCTCTGTCGCTTTTTCAATCTCATCCCATTCACGGTAAATATCCCCCAAATTCAAATGGGCAAAGCCAGCAGCCGGTAACATCTGGCCACCTTGATTCTTAGTCAATTCCAATGCTTCATGGGCTAGCTCTAGGGCATGGTGACGTTCACCACGGGCCATGGCTATCCAGCCCAGAAAACGCATGAGATAGCCGACAACATAGTAATTATTACTGGTTTTGGCCGCGTCCAGTGCATCGACCATCCATGGACGTATGGTTGTCCATGATTGGTAGCGCTCTAATACAATATGTGACTCAAAGAGAACAATGGCTTTGGTCTCTGGATCATCATCAGGCAACACATCCAAGGCTTGCCGGGCTAGGTGTTTCCCTGCATCTACATCTCCTTTGGCCTCAGTCAGTAGAGCTTTCGCGGTAAGGTATTGCGCATACACACCCGGCGGTAAATCAGGCGTTCGTTCAAGAATCGACAAATAGCGCTCAAATTCATCCACGTTGATAGATTGGACGTGGGAATAACAGCCCGCAATGGCCAATCGAGGATGGGCCAGCAGGGTCTCGTCAGATAGCTGATCCAGCCAGCGCCAGAGCCGCGAAACCACTCCGTGGCCCCATAGCAAGTATTGGAGTTGAGGTTCAATAAGCGCAGCAGTGCGCACCTCATCCTGTACGGCCAAGGCATGATCAATCGCCTCATCCACGTACCCGTTCTGCTCAAACCAGTGGCTTGCCGTCAAATGAAGCGTCTCCACCTCTTCTAGCGCGGCTTGCTGTTCCAGTCGATTGCGCAGCAGCTCGGCAAAGAGGTGATGATAACGGTACCAAAGTCGCTCATTATCCAGAGGAATGGTAAAGAGATTAGCCCGATCTAGCGCTTCTAACATAGCTTGAGCATTTGACTGCCCGGTTAGGGATGTACACAGCTCGGCCGTCATGCGCTCTAAGATCGAAGTACGCAGCAAAAATTGCTGGAGGTCAGGTCGTTGTTGCTCGAGTACTTCGGCCAACAGATAGTCGACAATTTGCCGGTTGCGTCCATTTAGGGAACCAATAACCTTTTGGATCATCCGGTTATCGGCTCCGTTTTGCAAAGAGAGTGCCGCGAATTGCAGGGCGGCGGCCCACCCTTCTGTCCGTTCTGCCAACAGTGAGGCATCACGTTGAGCCAGTTCGATTCCCGCCCTCACTTGGAAGAAACCACCAATCTCATCAGCATTGAAGCGCAGATCGTCGCTGTTAATCTCTGTCACCTGATTGCGCACTCGCAAACGGGATAGGGGCAAGGGTGGCTCTGACCGGCTTGTCACAATGATATGCAAATTGGGTGGCAGATGATCGAGTAAAAAGGAGAGTCCATCATGGATTGTCTGATCTTCAATGAGGTGAAAATCATCCAGCACAAGCAGGATGCTCCGTTGATGCTCACTGTCATCGATGTAATTGATCAGCGTAGTCAGGATGGTCTCTATGGTTGGCAATTGGGGCATTTGAAGGAGGGATAAGACTTCTTGGGCTAGATTGGGGAATGCCTTATCAAGAGCTGTAGCCACGTAAGCCATAAACTGAGCGGCGTCATTATCTCCATCGTTGAGAGAGACCCAAGCTACCTCATGGTGGGAAGTGGAAGGAGTGTGTAGGCCAAGCCAAGCTGTGACCAGCGTTGTCTTGCCAAAGCCAGCCGGTGCAGTCACCACTGTGAGCCGATGACCATTATCTACGGCTCTATCTAAACGCTCAAAGAGGTGGTTGCGAGGCAAGATGTTGCCTGTTGGATTAGGAACATGGAGCTTGGTAGTGAGGAGGATCATGAATTTAAAATCATCCGATCAGATGACAGGCTACCCGATGATCTGCCCCAACCATCTTCGATTGTGGCATCTGCAGACAGCCATCCTGACGCAGATGACAGCGTGGCTCAAAGCGGCACCCTAGTGGCAGCCAATCCAATGATGGTGGATGACCCGGTATAGAGGTGAGACTGCCGTCAGGGCTGTCAATATCTGGGAATGCTTGCATTAAGCGCTGGGTGTACGGATGCTGGGGAGCGTTAAATATGTGGTCGACCGGACCGCTTTCAGCTACCTTGCCACCATACATAACCACGACATCGTCACACACTTTGGCCACAACCCCCAGATCGTGGGTCACTAAGACGATGGCCAGCCCTAGCTGCTCTTGGAGATTCTGCAGCAACTCCAGAATTTGAGCCTGGATCATCACATCCAACGCCGTAGTTGGTTCATCAGCAATCAGGATGTCAGGCGAACAGGTCAGTGCCATAGCGATCATGGCCCGCTGTCGCATCCTTCCACTATATTCGTGGGGATACTGGCGTGCCCGCTGAGGGGCAATGCCTACCAGATCCAGCAAGGATTCAACTTGCTCGTGGGCCGTCACCTTGTCCGCATTCTGGTAGAGTATAATAGATTCTGCAATCTGATCGCCGATCCGCCACACGGGGTTGAGCACATTCATGGCACCTTGGAAGACCATGGCCAGGTTATTCCACCAATACCTTCGCATTTGAGCTTCCGAAAGCTGAAGTAGATCCACATCCTGATAGAGAAGCTGACCTGTCACAATGCGACCCTGCGCAGGCAATAGACGAGTCAGCGCCAGCGTGGTTGTCGTCTTTCCGCAACCGCTTTCGCCGACGAGACCGAGCGTACGGCCGCGAGTGCAACTAATTCTTCGGCCACTGGCAGTTCCGTTCCGTTATGTTGGATCCAGACCTTATCATCTTTGATATCAATGTGTAGTACGCTGCCGTAAACTCGTCTATTATCAATCCAACCAACGTTCATGAGCTGGTAGTGGTGATGCTCAGTGTCAAAAATTGTCTGTGTCTCTATCTGTTGAATCGAATGCTTGGTCGATGCATATTGTTTGAGGTATCCTTGCACACATTCTGCATATTCATCTACTCTAGCCATCGAATAATTTCCTTTCGAGCTACATTATAAACGATGAGCTTCAGTTTATAATGCGTTATAGCAAGTTGCCCAAATTGTTGTACAAAAAATTCGTTATACGTATCTTCAGGAACAGCTAAGTCTAGTATTCGGTCCGGATGTAAGTCACCCAATGCGAGACGATAATTCATGTATTGGCCTATAGCCGTATGAAATTCTGAAATAGCTGAAGAACCAAGGAAGCTTTTGATCTCAACAGCTATTTTCTGACTTTCTTTTTCTGCAGCCAGTAGCTTTTCTGCACCCAAATCTATATACATCTCGACTTGGGCAAACTCGATATAGAAAGGATCCTCCGTAATTTCCCAATCTTCTTTATCGAGGGCATCGACTACAGCCTCATGAAATGCATCCTTTGCTGGCATATATACTTTTTCCTATATACTTCTCTCCGGCATAGACCTGCGATACTGTGAACGGCTCAAATGGGAAGTATAACATCCGTATTCAATGGCATTGCTCATTAGCTGCAGATCATCTTCCTGGATTGTACTAGCAAACGATAGCAGATGTATACCCGCGATACCTCGTCAAATGGACGTATCTAAAGATGGAATAAAGTTTAGCACTTTTTCCTGCATAGAAAATACGCAGGATTCAAGCATTTGACACCCCGTATTGCAATGGCGCTACTCATATTTTAGTCCTTCAGCTTCCTATATATAACTGATTCTTCCAGGTATAGTTTTTCAGAAAGAGAGTTTCGCCAACAGATCGCACAAATTAAATAGAAGAAAATCTGAGGACTCTATTGAATCTGTTGATACTAGGTATCCGAACATGTCAATTATAGCAAAAAAAGTTTGGAGTTCCTATGAGAAGATATTCGATGCACTATCAGACGATAAAATCCACTCACTCCGCAATAGTGCATATAGATACTCACTCCCCCATTGCCCCTTAAACCAAATATTTTCTACAAAGTGGGCCTCTCGCCTCATACCAATTCGCTCTAACAACTTACTAGATGCCAAATTATCAACGTCGCAAGTCGCACGGACGCGGTGGAGATTCAGTTCGCCAAATAGATAGTCAAGTAGCCTTGTGACGGCTTCCGTCGCATAGCCATACCCCTGGTACTTGGAAGCGAGGGTATAGCCAATTTCAGCCTGTTGTGGCTCGTCGGCCAAAATGTGGAACGCGCAATCGCCTATCAGTTCATTCCCCTCTTTGCGTTCAAGGGCTACCTGATACCATTCCCCTACAGTGCCAGGTTGAGTGGCTCTTACAGCTTTAACCAAGTTGGTGGCTTGTTCTATGGGGTAAGGTGCATCCCAGCTCTGATATTTGGCTACATCAGGTTCAGAGCGGTAGGCTGCAAACGTCTGAATGTCACTATCCTGAAATGATCGCATTTTCAAGCGAGACGTTTCTAAAATCAGGCTCATGCTACGTCAACGCTTTGCTGTACATGACAAAACCAGGCTGTTCAGCAACATCATCATATAAACGCATGGCCACTACATTTGTCTCGTGGGTATGCCAGTAGACTCGCTTAGATCCTGCATCTTTAGCTCGCTGGTAGACTGCTTCAATCAGTGCATGGCCCACGCCCTGACCGCGCGCCTCTTCGGCAGTAAAGAGATCCTGCAGGTAACAGTTGGGTTCTATCATGGTTGTGCTTCGGTGGAACAGATAATGGACAATCCCCACCAGCTCACCCGACCGTTCTGCTACGAGAGCATGAACAGGTTCATAGCCATCAAAAAAGCGAGCCCACGTCATCTGCGTAATCCTATAGGGCAAAGCCGTTGCCCCAGAACGCCCATAGAAAGTATTGTAGCCGTCCCAAAGTACCTTCCACGCGTCAAAATCTTCTTGAACAACAGACCGAACAATCATGTTTTTGCCCATACTCTCATTTCCGTTTCACCACCCTAGTTTTTCTCTATTAGACTCAGCACTGTTTGGAAATCGTAGTTTGGTTAGCCTAGTAAAGCTTTGGAAAACTATGGTTTTCCAAACGACCGCAGTATAGAACATCCAAATAGCATCGTTCTCCAAACAACTGCCATACACAGCTCTAGTTAAGGAATAAGTTGCAAATAACTTGCGCGTTTCAATCGGGTGTAGCCCCTTCATGTGCTCAAGTTATTTAATTCCCGTTCCTGAATGTTCACCATGAAAAGTTAGGATCCCACCAGACCGGCGTGCCAGCAGGGTGACCGTCAAAACCTGGCCCCGTAATTAGCGGAGTGACATTTTCCCGCTCAATTCGATAGATATCGACATCACCTTCTTGTTGGATGGAGGCGAGCAATCGACTATATTCGGTGGGGTTCGGTAAACCGCTAGGATGCCCTACAACGCCCTCCCCAATTGAATAATGAACTCTCTCTTGAGGGTCACTGCCGAACCTACTACCGAATCTAGGCAAAGCGGTAATCATGCCTTGAATAGGCGCGCCATCAGTAGCCTGCCCTTGATCAGCTTGGTCTTCTGTGCTCTTCTCGATAACAATCTGCTCTGCAACAACCTCATCCGTCCAGAAGAGCAAGTGTCCAGCAGCCGTCATGGCCGGATCGCGTTCGTCGGCTGGTCCTTCTACAATGGGTCGAGCAGTGAAATACTCATACCGTTCAACGGGGAAAAAGTTCAGCGTACGGTCTTGGCGTACATTTTGTATAAAGAGATCATTGTTGCCATTGCGATCACTGGTAAAGACAAGTTGGGTTCCATTCGGCAGCCAAGCAGGGCGCCAATCCCCGCCATCATGCCAAGTAATACGCTGAGTCGTGTCGCTCTCCAATTCCATCATATAAATTTCGGGATTGCCATCACGCATGGAGACAAAGGCAATGGCCCGGCCATCTGGTGACCAAGCAGGCAGCAGATCATCAGCCAGATTATCGGTAAGCTGGCGCAAATCGCAAGCAACTTCATCCTCTGGAAATTGAGGCGCACAATCAGCCCGAATCGTATAGATATCCCAGTTTCCGCTGCGATCGGATGCAAATGCAATACGCGTCCAGGCAGGCGACCAAGCTGGAGTCTCGTCATTGGCCGGATTGGCAGTGATTTGTTGGAACCCCTCACCCTGTTCATCAGCGGTAAAGATGTCTCGATTGCCGCTACGGTCCGAGGCAAATGCCATCCGTGGTGCCCAAAAGTGCCAAGTTTCGCCTGCGTCCAGCGAGCGCATGACAGCACCGTTAGCCGCAGTCAGCGTGCGATCCTGAACAAAATCGGGAGAAAGAGAAAAGCGAGTGCTATTGGCTGCCAGCCGCTGCTCTTGGGATGGACCCCCTTCAGGGTTGATGTTGATCAGCGGTCTCCAACTGACCCCACCATCCAGCGAACGATAGGTGCTATGAGGCCCCCCCAATGGTCGCAACACAGTTCCATCCTCTGCCACCTGGGGCGATGTGAAAATCAGGTTCTGGCGAGATGGCCCCGAAGCCCAATTTTCTGGGAAGGGTTGGACCGTGGCAATCCCCATTGTATGCAGCTCGGCTGTGGATAAGGCACTCTGCCACCCATTTCCAAAGAGGTAAAGCGTCTTGCCATCTGGCGATATAAGTAAATCGGTGGGATGGTCATTCACAAAGGGAAAGATGGAGGCAAGGCTCAGATCGTGGCTGCGCAAAACCCAAAGCCCGCGCTCTTGAGGTAGATAGAGCCAATCACCCTGGGGATCAATCTTTGGTTGACCACCTAGGCCCGATAGAGCAGCCAAAGGTTCTTGCGACTGATTGCTCAACGGTAGTGCTGCTCGATCATAGAGGTGCAAGACTTCCCAGCCAGAACGGGGCGTTGAGGTCATGGCCAGCAGGTTGCTTGCTGAGGCAATGGTTGGCAATGAATCGTAGCTAAAACCGTTCTTTAGATCCACGCCCTCCAGTCGTTCAAATGAATCCAAATGAATCAAGCCAATCCCCCGGGAATTCCGTGGGGACGTACCGGGCGCACTAAAAATCGCCACAAAGAGATGGCGTGCCTCTGCATCAATGACCAGACCTTGCGGCTCTGCAAAGCCCGTTCCTTCTCCTAAACTTGCCGGGATCAATGCCTCTGGAGGCTGGGTCAAATCGGATAAATCATAAGCCCAAAGTGCATTCCGAGAATAACCCGACGCAGTAACACCTCCTTCGCTTACCAGAAAGAGGTGCCGTCCTGGATCGACAGCCATCAGGGCAGACGTTGGCGTGCCAGGGGGGCGTCGATTCAGCGTTGCGGCAAGGGTTGTCTCAACGGTGAGATCAATTCGACGCAAAAGTACTGTTTGGCCCAGCACAGGGCCAGAAAGATAGATCCGTTCGTTGTCCGCAGCCATGGCCGCCACTTCACCCCCCACTACGGAACCGAGTCGTATCGAGTGGGCAACGGGACTCAATGTGCTGGGGGCCAACTCATAGACGTACAAGAGCGCATCCAGCACATAAACCGCACCATCCGGAGCCACACTCCAAGCAAGCAGAGGCTGGGCGGGCGATTGGAAGGCTGGCATAGCCTGTGAATAGGTAGACTCATCCAGAATTAGGTTGGACGCCAATTTTTGCTCTGCAGCTTGCCACGACTGTGAGACCAAGTGACCCTGGGTAAGCGGATTGAAGGTCGTCTGTGAAATGGCATTATCATCAACGTTCAGCCTCTTTATGGTGAGTTCTGTTTGAAAACGACCGCTGGTTCTATCCGGCAGACACCAGCGGAAACGACTGTATTCAACACAGCCGCTATTTAGCGGTTGAACCATAACGCCCCAGAGCAAGAGCAATATCCCACAAAACCATAAAACGTATCTCATTATCTCTAACTTCATTTGGGTTCTTCAGGATCGTAGGGAGGTGACGCTGTTTTTGTAGAGGCAGAAGTGCCTTGCCCCTACAAAATTATCTGAGCTACCAAAAAAGCCTCTATTTTTACGCGAATTCGGGCACCGGAATTGGCACCAACCAGTCTCTATAGGCGCTGACTCTTCCTGTCACAACACGTTGGTAGAGAGCGCTCAACTGACCGCCAATAGGACCGATCTGGCCATCACCTACTTTGCGATGATCAATTGTGCCGATGGATGCAATTTGGACACCCGTGCCACAGAAGAAGGCCTCCTCGGCTAGATAGAGTTCAGAGCGATCAATCTCCCGTTCGACTACCTCCAAAGACAACTCATCCCGAAGCAGTTGCATGACTGTGCGACGGGTAATGCCTTCGAGCAAATTGCTGGTGATGGGCGGTGTAATCACCACGCCATCTCGAATCATCATAAAATTGGCTGCACTGGCTTCGGCCACATGACCATCCTGGTTCAGTACAATCGCATCGTCAAAGCCACTGAGTACAGCATCGCTTTTGACCAAAGCGCTATTGACATATGTACCGTTCACTTTACCGCGGGCAGGCATAGCCGTATCATCTACCCGTCGCCAGGAGCTAACGCAAATATCAAGTGCATTCTCGTTCTTGATGTAATTACCGATGGCTTGGCTAAAGATGGCAAGCTTGTCATTGGCGTCATGGAGCCAAACGCGGAAGATCTCATCGTCTTTATAAACGATAGGGCGAATATAGACATTCTGCTGCCATCCTTCTCGGGCGAGCAGCTCGATAGTAATCTCGACCAGTTGCTCAACTGTATAATCTAATTCACAGAGTAGCAACCTGGCACTGTTGAGCAAACGGGTAAAGTGATCATGAGGCCGAAATAGATAAAGCTGCTCCTCATCATCATTCCAAAAAGCGCGTAACCCACCAAAACACCCTGTCCCATAGTGGAGCGTATTACAGCCAATGCTTACTGTAGCCTGGCTATAGGGGACGATTTCTCCTTCAAAGTATGCCAATGTCGTCATGGTTGTCCTTTCAAAAATAGATCATCTACTGGTACTTTCAGGCCGTTTGCAATGCCATTTGTCTGATGTGCCATGCCAACAATGGCAATCAGTTCTTGGTATTGGGCTTGGCTCATTCCTTTGGCAAAGGCTGAAGCCGTATGGGAGTGGATGCAATACTCACAGTTGTTGGCAATCGAGACCGCGATATAGATAAGCTCTTTGGTTAGTGGATCTAGCTCGCCTGGTCCCATGACTTCTTTTAGAGTGGTCCAGATTCGCTCTAATGTCTCTGGATGATTAGCAAGGGCTTTCCAAAAGTTGTTGATTACTTGGGTTTGGCGAGTCGCCTGAATATCCTCATAGACAGCTCGAACCTCTGGTGAGGCATCTTCATACTCTATCAGGTTGACAGTTGCCATTTAAGAATCCTTCGTGAATCGGTGCAGCGTGTCAAAAAAGAGGGCTGGATTTCCCCGTAGGATTGGAGCAATCCCAACGGCTGCGAATTGAGAGACAATATCGATACCAAACTTTACCACAGGGGTAGACGTTGTGGAAATCCTTTATACTCAATCTGTGCCCAATTGCATTATACTCTTTACCAGATTGTCTAAAATTCGTAAGGTCCAAAATGGATTAGTTTAGTATATACTACTATGGATTGGTTTGGCATACATTTTTTTGGTATATGCCATTCAGTGCAGTTGTTAATGCAGGCTTCCGCTCAATCATATAGAGTAGAGCACCACTGTTCCCACGAGTTTTGCCTCGCAGTTCTTTGCACACTTTTTACAGTCCGTCAGAAAAGTCTTGTCCCGACTCTTGACTCATCCACTCTGGGAAATTCCGAGAAGGGGGGACAGAACTTTTCTGGTCATCTATCCTCACGGGTATAAGAGTTGTATCTGGCCGTCTATATAAGGCTCCGTCCTATCGGTAGTGCGCTTGTTAAGGAGATAGTCTGTGGAGTACCCTAAGTACCTTTCCCATCATCGTGGTCTCGAAAATTCTGACAATCGTTCGGCCCGCGCCAATGCTACCGATGCGCGGCGAGCAATTATTCCTATCTTTGTTAGCCTGTGGCTGATCTTTGTTTGGCTTGCTTTACCCGTAAACATTTTTGGTGCCACATCATCCACGTACACCATTTCGTTGGATCGTTCCAGCATACCCGCCCTCAACTATCATGACATAACGCTACAGCTCCCTGTGGGTAATGTCACAAATATTACGCTCATTGAAGATGGTACAGATACGCTGTCGTATCTCTACGATGCAGGCGCGGGCATCCTTACATTTACAACCGATGGTACATCAGTACAGCTATCTCTAGATGGACCCGACGCCACTTCATTTAGTGGTTTGGCAACCATCGCTTCACTCAAGGACGACAAAGCATTCGCCTGGTCCCATGGGATGGATGACAACGTCTTTTTGATGGATTCGATTGCTATCTTCGATAGTTACAACTATAGAGCTACCGTTTACATGATCGCTAGCGATATTAGTGACACAAGGGACCAAGAGTGGATTCTAGACAAGATCAATCTTCACCAACTGCTGGGGAATGGCTGGGCGGTAGGCAATCACACCTATGACCATGGCTGCTATGGCGTCGACTATGAAAACGAAATTTTGGATGGCTATAATCGAATCAACGAGATCATTCCAGATTCGCCCAAGCCGGGTTATGTGATCAACTCATTTGCAGCACCCTGCTTTGACGCTAATTATCACCCTTACATTCTTCAACATCGGAATCAGGGGACAACGCTTACCATCTTCAATGAGAGTGGCAATGACGCGCTATTGATAGTTGATCCAAATACACTCGATTTTACCAGCAATGGCCGGACAGCCAAATCATTTAATTTTGAGATGGCCATTGGCCGTGGGAATCCGATTGAGTTGGACGATCCAGCGGAAGCCATTTCGATTATTGATTGGATGGCCGCTCATGCTAGCCCTACCCAGCACTTCTGGTACAACACCTTCTCTCATAGTGGAAAAGAGAGTGCTCTAAACAGCGTAATGGCCCACATTGACAACGCCTATGGTGCGGGGGGGGACCAAAGTATTTGGGTGGCACCGGCTGAAGAGATCTACGCCTACCTGCGCATACGCGAATCGATCCAAATTACCATTAGCGGAACTTCTGGGAATACACCGACACCAGGGACGCCGACGGCTACGCCTGCACCGCCAACAGCTACACCTGAACCACCTACTCCGACGCCTGGTTCGGGCGGGCAAGCAAGTTTGATTCTCTACGATGATGTGGTAGCGCCAGCATGGAACATAGGGGCGTGGGGGGATGTCACATACCAAACAGACAATAGTACACCTGTCCAGTTTGGCTCAGCATCATTAGCCCTGACCCACAACGGACCGTGGACGACTCTTTACTTGAATACATCCCAGGCTATCAATGCAGCGGAGTATGACAGCCTGGCCTTTTGGGTCTATGGCGCGCCGAGCGGCTCAGCCAGCCTAAGGGTAGCAGTGATGAATAGCGCCTACGCAACAAGCAATAGAATACGATTCACAGATTTAGCCCCTGGCTGGCAGGAGATACGAATCCCCCTAACAGATTTTGGCGCCTTAAGCGATATTCTCTATTTGTTGTTGGATAACCCTGACGCAGTGGCTCAACCAACCATCTATCTGGATCAGATTGTCTTTGAATCTGGTGGATCTACGTCACCAACCAATACACCCACTGAGGCTCCTACAGAAACACCAACAGAGGTACCAACCAATACACCTGTTAACCCACCGACGGCTACGCCAACATCAACGCCACAGCCCACGGCTACGCCAACCAATACACCGATCAACCCACCGACTACCACACCAACCGCAACGCCGCCTTCAGGTCCTGGGAGCGGATTCACAATCTATGATGACGCATTACCAGCAGGATGGACCAGTGGAGCATGGGGTAACGTTAGCGGGGATTTGAACAATGGTTCACCAATCTACGCCGGTAGCGCTTCCCTTTCGTTACAGTATAACGAGATTTGGGGTACATACTATCTCCTATCGGATCAGTCAATCGATCCGACCGGGTATCAATATCTCTCATTCTGGATCCATGGAGACGCCAGTGGCACATCGACCATTACAATAGCGATTATGAACAGCGCCTACCAGACCAGCTTTAAGATCCTGTTGAGCAATCTTAATCCAGGTTGGCAATACATTCAGATTCCGCTCGCTGATTTTGGGCCACTGACGGATATTCGCTATATTCTTATCGACAATCCAACTCTCAATGGTCAACCTGCCATCTACTTTGACGAAATGTTCCTTGAAGATGGCTCAAGCTCGAACCAAGTCACGGCTAGTTCCCTCATCTATCGCATTGTGGTAGATTCAGAAGCACCGGAACCTATAATCAACGGTCAGCAAACCCAACCAATGGTTGAGACATCAGCCAATCTAGAGGTCAATAGAGAGGAAGAAGCCAGTAGCCCGGTCAACTCTGTGCCAGCCATCAGCGAGCAGATTGACGCAAAAATCTATCTACCATTTGCGGCACAGTAAAGAATCGTAAGCCCTTTTTGGATAACGTCTATACCGCGCCAGAAAAGTCTTATCACGACTCTTGACCAAACAACTCATGGAAATTCCCAGAAGGAAGGGCAGAACTTTTCTGGCCATCGATATTAGGGTTGTTCTGGAACACCAAAACATACAGGTAACAGGTACTTTTTCAGCTATGCTTTCTGTCTGCTGAAATGGGTGAAGTACCTGTCACCCACTCATTCCTGAATTCAGAACAACTCTATTGAACTACTTCTCCATTCGATTCAGTAATGTGATACAGATACTGCTCAAACTGCCCAGTCATGTACACGTAGGCAATGGCCGCACCCCAGAACGCAAGCTGCTTAGGTAGGGGGGCTTCGGCCATTGTGTTTAAATTTTTGAACTTCATGTAGCCCAACATGTAGATGAAGAGACCTTGGTAGTACTCACTCACATCCGTGGGATCAAATAGATAAGTGCGGGCTGTGCGGCGCACAAAAGAGAGCATAATCCAAATGCTGCTTAGATTGGCAGACGCAGGTGGATGTTCATCATCATGCTCTCCTAGCAGTTCCTCATGAAGTAGCCGATAGAGTGAAAGAAGCGTAGATATAGGGTTAAGGTGCCGATCTGCTATCAACTTGGAGAGTAGCTTAGTAATGGCCTCAGCCTCTAGCCGCAACAGATCGTGCAGCACATGATCGTGTCGCGTCTCGGCAAAATCAATAAGATGAACCTTGCCCGTCTCCTTTTCTATGAGAACGTTATCAAGATTTAGATCACCATGAATCGGTGCAACCCGAACGGGACGAGTCGTGCTCAAAACCTGTTCATAGACACTCAGCGGATTGGGAAGGCGGTATCCTAAATATGGATCGGGTAGGGCGAAGGTATCCAGGGTCGGATCAATCTCATCCGCAAATGCGTTGATTACCTCGCTTCGCAATCGGCTTTCTCTGGTTTCGGTTACTACACCACAGATTTCTGGACCAATTTCATCGACATGATAACCGGCAATACGCTCATCATGAAGCGAACGACAGCGCACGAAGTAATCGCTCTCATTGAAGCGAACGTAAGGGCGTTTTAGCGTAATGGTGTGAGTGGCCCAGTTGGCTTTATGCACAGCGAAGCTCCGCAAGCGGACAAACTCACCGGGTTCGATTGGAGGGTCCGGTCGCATGTGGGGTGTTACAAGCCGAGGCGCCTTAGCAGCCACGGTCGTATCATGATGAACAAGTAGGTGAACAGGCAATAGCCGATCATAACTAGAATCAGGACGGAAAGCTGATTGCTCCTGACTCCAGTCCCAGATAAAGTGCATCATCCGCCGAATGTGCTCCACAGTGCGATGCATATCCATGGCCTGAACCCCATCGGAGCGCAGATAATCCGCAAGATTAGTCAGTTCAAAGATACCATAGCCAACCAAATTATAACAGATTCCGCCAAGACCAGCCTGAGGCAGATAAGCAGGTGGACGAGGGATATCCGGGACGCCAGGTAAGCGATTTTTGACATGAGCGCCATAGGCATGCCATTCCTTTTGAATTTGGCTAATCGCTGCTACTTTGACCACAAGGGGTAGTTCTGGTAGCCCCAATGTATTGACCGGTCTTACCTGGATGACACGCCCGCCGCTAAACCCTTTATTTAGTTCCCTTTGTAGTACGAGATGGCGATAGCCAGTGAAGAGGCGGGAAAGCACCTGATGCACTGGGCGAGTTACAATCAGATCGGTTGGATTTTCAATGGGGAGATACATTGGAACCTCGTAAACTTTTTGTAATGCAATGGTATCGATGCAATAATTTGGCAAATAGTTGGTTGTTGAATTGATAAGTTTTTTTTAATATTTGGTGAGAATCCACGGAATTTATTCGGTCTTGGTAGTACAATATCGGGCCATCATCCCTCCTCAGATTCATCCCCTCCTCTCACTCATGCCTTCATTCACTAATCGTTATTCAGGTCGACCTTCAGGGTAAAAAATATATCCCCCGGGCGTTCCGCGCCAGGTAACTAGATAATTGGGCTTGGCCGGGTTGGGTTCGATCCGCTTACGGATGCTACGAATGTGGACCTGCAATGCGTTGTCCGAAATCCCATCACGCTGCTCCTCTTCAGGCCAAGCATTGCTAATAATATCATCGTAGGTGAGACGAGCTCTGGCATTCTGCACCATAAATGCCAAAATAGCGTGTTGTAGCCCTGTTACATCTTGAAGGGTCTCTTGACCTTGATGTAGCTGCTTTGTCTGCTCGTCAACCCAAATGCGGCCTTTGGCTCGCCCTTTATGAATTTCCACAAAGGCGGCCACCAGGCGGCTTTGGATAGTCCAAATCGAGTCAACCTGTTTGCACAGCCCCTTTGTTGCCAAGCGAGATAGCGCATAGCCATAGTGGTTGACCAGACCCTCTAGCGCTTTTTTGAGTGCAGCGGGTAGCTTTGGGCTAGCTGTTGAGGATGAGGGCAAATGGATGGCATCCGTCGATGATGTCAATGTTGGTGATGCGAATCGTGAAGGCAAGCAACCGGCTTGAATGAGCTGTTGCTCCAACTTTTGAGTTTCTGAAAGCGCCAACTGCTCTTCCTGGGTTAAGCTATTCCAGATGCGCTCAAGGCGGAACTGAATACTTGGTTCTTGTAACAGCGCATCTTGCCAACCCTCAATGGGAATCTTTTCGTTGCTAGCGTTGGCTCGAGCATTATTCAGCCACCAAAAGCCAACCGTTCTGATCAACCCCGGGAAACATCCGCTGAGCTGCAAAATGGCATTCATCTCTGCCGAGGTGGGCGCAATTTCTTTGGGCAAAACATCTCGCAGCAACATTTCGCCTGCGTCCTTATCGGTCATTGTACCAACCCAGCAGACACGGCGATCCAAAATATCATACATGTCACCTACCTCTGCTTCATTAGCCAGATAGATGACCTCTTGCAGCATTCCCACGATGTATGTTAATGTACTTTTGAATGAGTCTCTCAGACCGCGTAAGGTATTGAGCATCTGGGGTGTGGCCGTCGCACAAAAACGGTCAAAGCGGTTAAGAACTAAGACGACCTGCTGATCAGCATCCTCAAAGGCACGAAGCAGGTCATAAGTCGCCATCTGGGGCAGAAATGGGTCTACAGAGGCTCTGTTGGCCATGTATAACTCTGTAGCATAAGCATGAAGGTCAGGTGGCACGCAATCCCTCTCCCAATAGAAGGCATGTAGAATGGTCCGATAGAGGTTTGACAGGTCATTGGCTGGCAAATTAAAGAGATCGATAGGGATCAGGGTAACCTGCCTGCCACGGGAGAGATACTCCTCTAGTACGTCTCGACGGTGGCAGAGGAAGGTAAGTAGATTCGAACGGCCCGACTCTGCTAGGCCAACCACACAGCCACTTGCGCCGGATTCTATCCATGTAGCGATCTGAGAAGCTTCTCGCTGCCGATAGGTAGTAGGCAACTGCATCCAGCGTGGGAGACGCTTGCGTTCACGACTATCAATGGATCTATTTCCATCATTATACTCATTTGACATATTGATAACATTTCAGCTTTGTAACAACGCGGCCAACTATCTCAGAGAATCTTCAACCAGAGCTAAGTTGGTGCTAAAGGAATTTTGGGTGGGTTTCACTAACATATACCATACTTATGATTCATTGACCAGATGGAGACTGTCTTTCGCTTGGGTCTAGGGAAAAGTCATGAGCAAGGCAGAAGGAAAGATAAAGCGACAGAACAATGAATCGATGAATTTTAGGAGAAGTATTGTGTTATATGCTAATGATTCTAACTCACTACCAACAGACATTCTTCAGCAAGTCAGCCTGTGGATTCGCCAGGCGGGACAGATTGCCCTCTCCCATTATCATAACGTCTCCCCCCAATACAAAGCAGATAATTCGTTCTTGACGGTCGCCGATACAGAAATTCAGCAGTACCTAGAAAGGGAAATTCGTACAGCCTTCCCAGATCATAACTTTATCGGAGAGGAAGAACAGGCCGCTGAAGATGACTTTGTATCCTCGTATATTTGGGTAATTGATCCGTTAGATGGGACAACTTCTTATGCATTAGGCTTGCCCGGATGGGGCATTTCAATTGGCTTGCTCTATCGGGGCAAACCGCTCCTTGGCTTCTTTTACATGCCACTTATTGATGATCTGACTTATGCATCGCCCGAAGGTCATCTCTACTGGAATGATAAACGCCAGCAGAAGACAATCTGCTCTGAATGGTTGCCCAAACGCTTTTTGGCTGTCAATGCCACTGCCCATGCCAACTTTCAGATAAAGATTCGCAGTACGCGGACACTTGGCAGCATTGGCTCCAGCCTCGTTTACACAGCCAGGGGAGTAGCTGCAGCCACCTTTGCCGCCAAAGCCCGCATCTGGGATCTGGTGGCCTGCGCCGCGATAATAGAAGCAGCAGGTGGAAGGCTTGCTTATATAGATGGTACATCCATCGATTATCTTTCACTTTTGGATGGAAATAACACCCCGCACCCCATCATTGCCGCCCACCCCCACATTTTGGCCCAACTTCCTCAGCAAATTAGAAGAATTGATGATTGATAGTCAGTAGTAGTCGTTTAGTCCAAAGTCGTCTGGTCCAAAGTCGTCTAGTCCAAAGTCGTCTAGTCGCTTAGTCCAGAGTCGATCTAGAGAATATCAAAGTCATTGCGCTTGGTTATTGATGCAATGTATGCTTTACTGATAGCCACTGTCGGTTCAGAGGGCTTGAATGTGAGAATTCTTTGTATCTGACTCAAGTTTTGATCATTTTTCCCTGGTCATTGGGCATCTCGTGGCAAAGGGAAAATATTCAAAGTCAAGCAAATATCCATGACTTGTCATCCTAAGGTAGAGGCTCGCTTGTTCTTCAAGCGCCACCTTATCTGGTTGCGAATCAGTGACCTGCCCAACAGAAAATAGATCGCAAGAAGAGTGAAATACTTTCATATCTACATGCGTCTACGTTTATAGTATAATTTTGTAGTATAATTTGTCTTATTGCGATATGCTTGATGTCTGCCAGACCGACTCTCGACAGACGAACATGCAACTGCGGACTACGGATTATGTCTCGTCAAACCACTTTGTTTTGAGATCAAGGGGAAATCGAAATGCTTTTAGATGATGGTGCGGATCTTCAGCTAGTACAGAATACATTAGCCAACGCGTTTACTATCGAAGAGTTGAGACGGTTGTTACGCTTTAAGCTAAATCAGAACCTTGATAGAATCGCGTTTGGTGAAGATTACGATACCGTACTCTTCCGGGTACTTGGGAAAGCCGAATCAGAGTGGTGGACCCACCAGCTTATCCTCAGTGCCCACGAGATGAAACCAAACAATGGTGATCTACTGGCACTAGCTGAGTACTTTTCGTTGGCCCCAACCAATACGCCTAACCGTTCTAACTTGGAAAAGCTTATCCAGGCATCCAACAGTTTTTTGGATATTGCAACCTGGCGCAGTGCCTTGGGACTCCTCGAATCGCAAGTATGCAGCATTCTGATCAACAACCAACATGCTGGCACTGGATTTCTACTTGGGTCAGATGTTGTGATGACCAACTATCACGTTATGGAGAGTGTGATTAAACAAACGCCAGGCCATGAACCGGACAAAGTTCTGCTGCGTTTTGACTATAAAATGTTGAGCAAAGATATCTTGCCTAAGCTAGGGGACAATATTCAGATTAGCGAGTCTTGGATATCCAACAACCAAGTTACAAATGAAGGCGTAACCTACACACTGGCTGAAGATTGGCTTGTCGATTCCAGTCAGTATAGTCCATTCGATCTAAGACCGATGCCGAAAGGGGGCACTCCATCCACCGATCAACTAGACTATGCTTTATTGCGCACAGCAAAGTCCCCTGGTAATGATGCAGTAGGGGGTTCAGGTGATCCGCAGGCCCCAAAGCGTGGATGGATGAAGCCTGTAGAAAATCATAACTTCTTAGAGAAGAAGGCTATCTTCATTGCCCAACATCCGATGGGTGCTCCCCTTAAGCTAGCGCTGGATACAGAAGCTGTCACCCAATTGAACGAGAACCAGACTCGGGTCTTCTATCGCACGAATACAGAGCCTGGCTCGTCTGGATCACCCTGTTTTGATGAAAACTGGAATTTGGTGGCCCTCCACCATGCCGGAGATCCCAATTCGTTGATGCCCGCGTGGAATGAAGGGATTCCATTTGGCCCAATTATGGCGCTTTTGCGCAGCCGAGGTAAGGACAAAGAGTTGGGTGAGAAGACGTTCCAACTATAACAATATTTCAAGGGTGCTCGTCAAACCCTACATGAATTCTAGCATAAGTCAAGCCCTCAGTTTAGTCTATCGGAAATTTTTTTGGCCCTTCGAAATTTCAGTTAGATTCGGCAGGTGCACAATATATCTTGCGCCTTCAGAGTCTCTGTCGAACATATGAGATACTATTGAGGTCAATTTGTTACACCCGGGCAAGTATTTGTGCCTAACTGTACTGGATAAAGTTATTCCCTGTGCTATATCAAGAAGCGCTCTTTGTAGACCGAGAACGTAAATATCGCGGTTTTCAGAAGTTACTTCAGCCGGAGACCCGTCAGGCAGTCATGCTCATCACTTCGCCAGAAAAGATGGGAAAGACATGGCTTGCCATCAAAATGGAGCGTCACTGCCGTCGCAGCGAAGTCAATTTGCCAGTCGTGCGTATTGACTTTCGCAATCCTCTAGATCAGCTTAAGGTCACAGATCACCTCGCATTCATTCGTCTCCTTCGAGACAGGCTCGATCAGCCAGACTATTTTCACCATCTCAATACCGTCATCAACCACGTGACGGATGCAACTCGCAGCCAGATGACAACCAGCGGACAGCGACTGGCGGTGCTGGCCCAACTTATCCAAAAGTTTTACGACTTAAACGAGCTACGAAGGCTGGCACGAATGCTGGGGGTTGAGTTTGACAATCTACAAGGAAGTATACTCTTTGACAAAGCCTATGGACTAGTCGTCCATTTTGCGCGTCGCAATGCCATGACAGAGCTGTTTGATCAATTGGCTGAAGAACGGGGTCAAATTGCCTGGCACGAGTCCTTTGCCGATCTCGTGGAGATTGAGAGCACTGATGAAGCCGAGATAACTAGTATCGATCTCTTTGTAGATAAGGGGTTGAGCCTTACTTCCACAGCAGTTGTAGAACAGCAGATGGCCGAGAGGTTGATCAATGACGCTTTTTTCGATAGTATTGCAGACATGATTCGAGATTTCGGACAAGTCATCTTCCTGATTGATGCAATTGAGCAGGCACCTCAGGTTGCAGCCGATTTCATTACAGGTCAACTCCTGGTGCAGCTACTCGATGAACGCCTACAGGATATGGTCATCGTGATTTTGGGACGAGAGGTTCCGGATGTTTCTGATCTAAATATTGACTCTCTCATCGTTAAAACTGGGCTGGACGCCTTTAATGAGCGGTATGTTCGGGACTTTATGCATAGCCGAAATATTATTGAAGACAATGAACGCTGGAACATCCAATCCGCCCTAACCTTTAGTGGTGGTGTCCCAGGCATTCTAGCCCTCATGGCAGATCAAGCTAAGCTTACACAAAACGATGACGACGACTTTTTTGATTGAGCTATTCTCAACTAAACTAAGCTGTTTTCTTTCCCACCTCTTGCCAGAGCTGAGTATACATGAACCAGACTGAGCAACTTTTAGCCGAAATTATCGCCGAGGCTCATCCCAAGATGGCTGAGTCTATTCATATGGCGGCCATTCCCCACTGGTTTGATCTCTTACTCTTCAGCGCCATTCGCCATGAAGATGATGACCGCAATGAGGGCATCATCCAACGACTTACCCAGCGATATTCTTCTTTTATTGTCCCTGTACTTCCAGCAGACGTACCCACCTATCGCGTACGTGACGAAGAACGGATGCTGCTCAATTTACTTTGGATAAAGGAAAACCCAAGCGGCTATCTGGTTGCCCATCAACATGCATACGACTATTACGAGCAACAACAGCAAAATGCTGGCTTGCCTCAATCTGGTATCCCTCAGTCCGTTGTTGAATACGACTCAATCATTGATGGATACCCCCAACTTTATCATCACTTTTTTGTTGATCTTCCGGTAGCAAACAGAGAGCTACAGCAGATCTTTCGAGAATTCTACAAGTGGCGGAAGGTCGGTGCCATTGATAATTTGCTAGAGATGGTAGACGAGGTTCATACCTTGCTGGAGCGGCTTGGGCAGGCGAGCCAAAGTGGAGCAGGAGGTGGGTTGGCGGGCAGTGCCGAGGGTGGTCAGAACGGCAATGGATCTTCTGAACCAGACGCATCCCATCCGTTACTACCTTCTAGCGATGCCTTAGCCCAATTTCACGTGCTACGTACCCACTATCAAACACAAGCCATGCAGTTGCGCGACCAATGGCAAGAGAGCCTGGATGATTGCCGTTCCCTGCGTTTTGATCCCAATCTGCCAGAAAATCTAGCCCCTGGAATTATCCGGGCTTATGGAGCAGCCCTGACTCATACTCATCAATATTCAGACGGGATTGCTCAGCTTGAATTGGCACTAGATGGGTTTACAAGACTAGCGGCCGATTCTGGTGATCATGCTCGCAGTGAGCTTCACCAGAATCAATCTCATCAGAATCAACTTAGCCACAATGAGCTAGATGATTTTGAAGTCGAACAAGCGTATACCATGCTTGCTTTGGGTGAGGGCTATGTGGAGTTTGCTCGCTCTTTGCGTGGCACAGTTCTGACAGAACCTGCCCGAAACACGCTATTACAGCGATTTTATAACATACTTGCCTTCCTCTTCAACATTCCACTTGTGGTTTACCTAAGTCGTTTCCTGGGTATGCGCGTCTGGTATCCTAACTTCTGGCCAACTTTGCGCAACTTGGACTGGATTGTAGCCCGGCTCTTTGCAAAGGCAGTCGATTACTATGAACGCAGTGACGTGATTTTCGAGAAGCGGCCTGATGCTATCCATGAACACGAAATTGCCGACCAACATCTTGGCATCCTCTTCATGCGAATGGGTGATGTGGATCAGGCTCAACACCACTTCCGCCGAATGCTCGATGATCCCCGCAAGAAACTGACCGATTTTCAACGTTCAAGGGTCAACATCGGGCTGGCCTGGACATTAATTCAATCGGGGCAGCATGACCTGGCCATTTCAATTTTAGAGGGTGTCCTCCCGGCCGTAGAAAGTATCGAGGATCAAGCGATAGTTGCAGACATCCATGCTTGGCTTGCCCAAGCCTATATAGCGACAGAGCGACCGAATGATAGTATTCATCATTTTACCAAGGCCCTAGAAGGATATAAGTTTCGTCAACAGTCAGCGCGAGCAACAAGCCTAACGGAACAGTTGGAGCAACAGATCAATGAAGCCAAAAGCCGCAGCGCATCCTGGGCAGCTACGGCCCGTACGAAGTTAACAGAGGCTAGTACAGGTTTGCAGGAAAGGGTCTATGAGATTGGCTACAGGCATCCCTGGCTAACCTCTTTTCTCCAGCTGGTCACCCTCGCTATCTTTGCTGTGATTGTGTTAAGTCTGCTCATGACCCTACATCTGGATACAGCATTGAGCTTGCAGCCAGAGCTAACGGTTGATGTGCCACAGCTATTGGATCCCACCCAACCGGTATCGCCGTCGGTTCTCGGCGTAACCAATACCAGACTTCAACATACCAATGACGCAAGCGCCCAATTGATCTCTGGCGTTCTGTTACTCATGGGATTCTTCCTCTTTAGCTTTCTCTTTGGTATTGGGGCTATTATCTTTACTCCCCTAAGCAGACTTCAGCGTCAGCAAGAAAAAGAAATTATTGTCACAGAAGAAGCAATTGAAGCTAGAGTAAGTGACAAGAGAATACGGATTCCGTGGGACAAGGTTACCCAATGGGTTCGTGCCGATGTTCGGGTTTGGAATGATGCTCTGCCAGAGTACTCTGGTACGGCACTTTGTAGTCGCGATTACAGCTTGCTTGTCCCCGGTTTGACGACTAGCTACGCGAGTTTAACGGGGAAGATTCAAGCGCGCTATACTGACTCTGAAAGTGCCATCCCCACAATCCCTAAGCGAGATTTGAGTTACGCCTTTTTACGTAGCTGGGTGGGACTTCTTTATGGTCTTAACCTGCTCTTGCTGGCTGTCATCATTGCTGCGACGTGGTTTGAGGCGGATAGGTTCATCTGGGTGGATCTGCTGGGGACATCCTACAGCTTGGCCGATCTCTACCCTTATCTCTACATTCCTTTGGTGCTTGTGCCGATTTGGTGGATGATTCTGCGCCCGTTACAAATCCTGCTCTATACGGCACGAATTAGCCAGTTGCCGACGATTGTGATAGGAGGGGGGCTATTCGTAAGCCTATTGCTCGTCTTGACTCGGTTCCGCCCCCTCTTTAGCGTCCCCGATCTCTACCCAGCGTTGGTTGTATTGCTCTGTATGTTCACAGCAACCTTCGTTATATGGAACTTAAAGGATGGCTCTTCACCTTATTACGACCGCTGGCCACGTTTAGTTAGCCTGGGGTTGACGCTCCTCGTTACCATTCTGCTGGTAGGCGTGCTTCAGCGGGATGTACGCGCATACCACAACTTCGTTATCGGTAATACCGCCCGCGACCGTGATAATACGGAGCAAGCGATTCAAAATTATGAGAGGGCTGTTGAAATTGGAAAAACACGGATGTGGGGAATCGATCCGGCCGATACGTTAAAAGCTATTGGTCTCTCCCAAGCCATAAAGGATTGGTTAGCAGCGAAAGAGAAAGGGTATGGCCTCTTGGCGGAGTTGAAGCTATCAGATCCTTGGATTCCTCAGAGAGATACAATACCTTGGTTCGTGGCCCAGAAGAATTTGGCCGCACTTCAAAGTCAAGAAGGGGATCATGATGCGGCTATCCAAAACTATACCGAGTTGCTTGCAATTGTCTGCCCTGTAGAACGAGATCATCAATGCGATGGAGGTCAGGAAAAGTTCTATGCATGGCGGGCCATGGCTCGCGCCCGCTGCATTTCGGCTATCGACACTCAAATAGCAGAGGAGCAATCTGCCACGGCAGCAAATGGAAATATGCCTACTTGTCGAAGTAAGGATGAACCACCCGATTTGGATCTATACGCGGCTGTCTTGGAAGATTATGCGCGTGCCATCAGCCAAAATCCAGAAGACCCACAATATTATCTGTGGAAAGGGGTTGCAAGCCAGACCGTTAAGCGTTTTGCAGATGCTGAAGATGCGTATGAAATGGCTCTACAGCACAGCATTGATAATCCGCCATTTCAACTAAAGGTCGAAACATTTCAAGGATGGTTGGCCCTTGAGCAGGATCAATTTGACCAAGCCATTACGCTTTTTTCGGATGTGATCACCCAATCTATGGTTATTACAGATACAGCAATACCATTGGATACTGAAATTCAGGCCCTGCGCGGTCTAGCTTATACAAGCTATGAGAAGGCCCGCTTTAGCCCCCCCGCATCAGTTGCAAGAAGACAATCTGCATCGGATGTTCCATCTAGCGAAGAAAAGATTGAATTATATGAGCAAGCCGAAGTAGCATTTGCAACAATCCAAGAAAGGAGCGGCGAAAGTCCAGAGGTTACAACAGCGCTGGCAACCGTTCATTGGGCAAAAGCAAGGCATACGACAGAGCAGTGTACAGAGTGGGAAGAGTCGGCACGGCTCTTTGAAGAGGGGCTGGAATTTGAGCAATCCCAGGAAGATCTGGCTTTTACCTATCGCTCGCTGGCACAAGTGCAGTTCCTGTTAGGAGCTCGATGTGTAGACGAAGGTTTTGAAAAGGTCACTCAATATCGACTGGCCATCGACAACTATACAGAAGCCATTAATCTGGTATCGTCCGATTATTATCTATACCCTTACTACATCCATATGCGAGCACGCATTGGGTATGCTCTCTCCCTCATCCTACCAAGTAGTTCCTTAGAAGGTCAGGCTGAACAGATTGACCGATTGATTGCCGCGTTGGCAGACTTCCAAAATGCTCTAGAATCTGGCGATAGGCGTGATCGAGACATAGAGATAGAGGGAAGAGAGTCGGCTATTGCCTTTCAATATGAACCCAATAAATATGGGCGGCTGGCCATCTTCCACGCATTAACCCTGATTGAACAAGCGATTGAAGCGGGTGATGAAGCGACCAAAGAGAAGCTGTGGGCAGCACTAGTCCCGCTGCTTCCCCTCATTGAGGGTGCAGACACTCTACTGAAAAGTCAATATGATACGAAGTTGAAGTCCACTCCAGGGACGCCGAAACAGACCGGGTTGATTGAATTATTGGCTGAAGGCTTGAAGCTGCTTATGCCCGAGTCTCCGCTAAGTATTCTAGCAGATGCTCATCAACCATTTTCGCAAGGTGACTGGCAGGTTGCGGCCCGGCTCTACCAGGAGAACCAGAGCAAGTTGGAGGGAATTGATATCTCTCATGTAGATGTCGTTGGCGCAGGTCAACTGGCTGGTTTAGCATTGCTGGCCAATGATATCCAACGGTCAGCCCAATGGTACAGCCTACTTATATTGAAGACTGTACCAGCAGAAAATCAGGCTTACAAAGATGCTCGAAACAGCCTTTGGCCTATTTGGCTAGCGACTGAAAAGAGTGCAGCTCAACTACTACCGGCTCTAGAAACGGCATTAGAACAGACACTCGAAACAGCACCGCAGAAAGCTACTGATGGCTATTACTGGTCCATACGAGCGTGGTTTAAATACACCATTGGCCTCGGGGCCTTTCGCTATGGCGATGAAGATACAGCAAGGCTAGCACTAGAGCTCGCCCAGCCCGATGCGGACCGCGCATTTGCGCTAGGGCACATAGGACGGGATGTTGCCGCAACTTACTTTATTGGCGGAGCTTGGGGGTGGTATCATATTGTACGGGGGAATGACGCCTTTGCTCAGGAGGAATACACTGTTGCGCTGGCTGACTACACTAGGGCCTTTAACGCCTTTCAACCGATGGACAATCAAACAGCTCAAGCGGAACATGTTGAAGCCGGTTTTAAAGTCGGTTTAGCCTACTTTGCCTTAGAACAGCATCGGAATGCTCATCTATGGTATACGGACGCGCTGGCGCTGGCCAAAACATATGGAGGAAACCCACAACTACCAGGTAAGGTGACCGAAGCCGTCACAGAATTGAATGCACAGCCAGCTTACAGTGCCTCGGCCCGTACGGCCAAGGCGCAAATTCTTGGCAAGTTACAGTAAGCGCAGATTTCGCGTTGCGCGCTATTATATATCCTCAACGCCGTAACGATTTAGGAACGAGAATTACATAACTTGGTCATTTGGTAGGGCTAAACCCGATTGAAACGCGCAAGCTATTTCGGCTCATTCCTTAACTCCTCAATTTAATCCCAAAGTGCCACAGCAACCCTACAGCAAGCAGACTCAAGCCAAGAAACCAAATTTGTGGCTCTACCAAAAATGCCAGCAAAATACATGCCGTCAGCCCTGCCCAGGAGATCCAGCGAGGGTAAAGTCGCTCTGTGTCAGCGAGTTGTAGAGCCGAGAGATTGGTCAGCGCATAGTAGACCAGCACAGTAAATGCGCTAAAGGACCAAGTTGTCTGCACATTGCCCACAAGCACCAAAAGACCGATTACGACAGCCATAACAATGACGGCCACGGTAGGTGTCGATCCACTTGGGTCCAAAGTCGCTACTACGGAAGGCATATCCCCACGACGTCCCATTGCCAATAATACGCGAGAGAGGCCTAAAATGAGATTGAGCAGTACCCCCAACATGGCCGTGATAGCGCCAATCGCAATGAGAAGAGGTGCCCACCCGATACCAAAGGTTCGCGCCGCAACCTCCAACGGAGCAACTGCATCCAGAGTTGCCTGACCTAGCCCCTCCGCCCCTAGAGTGCCAATTGCTACCACGGCAACGCTAATATATAGAACCATGGTGATAATCATGGTGGTGATGATCGCCCTGGGAATGGTACGTGCAGGCTCTTTTACTTCTTCGCCCAGAGTGGCAATACGGCCATACCCAGTGTATGCAACAAACATCAACGCGCTGGCGTAGAGAAACTGGCGCAAGGCACTGATAAAAGCGGCAAATCCTCCAGCGTTGCTGGGCTCCGATGGCCCAAAGAGCGGCATAAAGCGGATGCCACCAGCTACGCCATTATTGCTTATGCTTCCGACTCCAGCAACGACAAAGAAAAGAAGAACAGCTAAAGTAATGCCAACGATAATGGTATTGGCTATGTTGGATCGTCGAATTCCCGTCAGCACGATCCAAGTCAGTCCAGCCACAGCCACTAACGCCAGCCCAATTTGCAGCCAGCGCATCTCTAAGCCCATGGTAGTCAGGAGGTAGCCAGAGAACCCCAATGCGCCTGTTGCCGCTGAAGCCGACTTGGCCAGAAGAAACATCCAGCCTGCTATAAATCCGAGCCATGGGGTTAGGTACCGATATCCATACTCATAGGTGCCACCGCTTACGGGATGGTTCGCAGCGAGTTGGGCACTACTCAGCCCGTTACAGATGGCTACGCCAGCTCCAATGATGACGGCCAAAATCACGCTTGCTCCTGTAATTGAGGCTCCGATACCGATGCTTACAAAGACACCAGTACCAATCATCGAGCCTAGCCCCAATAGGATGGCTCCCCAGAAGCCTACTGTTCTTTGCAGTTGAGCAGGTTGATTCCCACTAGGCTGGCTCTCAGCAGTTTCGTTTTCCATTTGGGTAGAGGGTTCGGTCATGGGAATCGTTATTTCTCCAAAAAGGTTTGTGTGCGTTTATTAGTGATAGAAAAATTTACCTAATTCTAAGAAATACCCTCAGGCGACTATCACCTTAGCCGTGACTGTCACCATCACTGACTAGCTTAATCGTAATGCCTTATGGGATAAGGCCTATTGGTATGTAGGTTGGGTATGGCTTGTTCATGAAATCCAATCATGTCACGAACCAGATACTGGGGACGCTGCTTTACTTCCAAAAAGACCCGACCTAAATATTCGCCAATGATACCCAGACCGATCATCTGCATACCGCTAAAGAAGAGAATCATAACGACGATGGAGGCATAGCCTGGTACATCAATGCCAAACAAAAAGGTCCGAACCGTAATATAACCACCATAGCCCAAGGCAACAATCGCGGTCAATATCCCAAAATAGGTCCAGATACGCAAAGGGAGCGTTGAAAAGGAAAAGACACCGTCTAGAGCGAAGTTCCACAACTGCCAAGCTTTCCACTTGCCAACCCCGGCCGCTCGCTTAGGTCGTGAATAGCTGATGGCTGTCTGTTTGAACCCTAGCCAGGCAAATAGCCCCTTCATAAAGCGTGTTCGTTCTGGCAGTAGCTTTAGTGCCTCGACGACACGCCGATCCATGAGGCGAAAATCACCGGCATTGGCTGGAATAGGGACTTCTCCCAATTGCCCAATGGCCCGATAGAATAGATTGGCCGTCAATCGCTTGGGAAGGGTATCGTTGCTCCGGTCACTGCGAACGGCCACAACCATGTCGAACCCTTCTCGCCATTTATCGACAAGCTCGGGAATTAATTCAGGTGGATCCTGTAAGTCAGCATCGAGAGGTATAATGGCATCACCGCTAGTAGCATCAAGGCCTGCCGTTAAGGCTACTTCCTTGCCGAAATTCCGAGTTAGTTCAATAATCTTGATGCGGGGGTTCCGCTCATGCTCTGCCATCAGGAGTGATAGTGTTTGGTCTTGACTTCCATCATTAATACAGATAAGCTCGTAGTCATCGGTAACACTTTCGAGAATAGGCATGACACGCGTCAAGAAGAGCGGAATCGCTTCCTCTTCATTGTACATTGGCACAACTAGGCTCAACCGAAAAGCCTCATTTGTGTATGGTGGATACTTCAAAATAGCACCTTGTAGCTCATAGTGTTCGCCCAGAAAGATAGTCCTTACGTTTACCGGATTTAGGCCAGACCTGATCTTACCACAGCAGGCCCAACTCGGCGAGATTGATGAGAATTATTTCTGCTCCGATATATTGCCATCAAAACAGGTAAAGCAAGGTATGAATTAACGATCTTGTAACATTAAGACCATCTTCACTGACGCTGACATAATGATCGCTTGCTACAATCGTGTCATTCGCAGCAAGCAGCTAATGTCTGGCCATCTATATGGAAGCTATCCGTGAATTTACATTGTAGCCTACAAAATAGAGAGGTTGCTCCTTTCTAGGATCTCACGTTATAATATTTTTTTGTACTAATGCATACTGCACTTTTTTACATACACCGTTTAGTATTCAACAATACGAACGGAGCTGCATTTACAATTTCAAGGAGTTCACTACACGATGGGCAATCAAATACTACAAGAGTTACAGCAAGCTGGTCAAAGCGTCTGGTTGGATTACATTGAACGGAGTATGGTTCAGTCTGGTGAGTTGGCAACTATGGTAGCGGATGGTGTTACGGGTGTCACATCTAATCCAACCATTTTTCAGCAAGCCATTACGGGGAGTGATGCGTATGCTGCTGATCTGCAAGGGTTAGTCAATGCTGGTAAGGAAGCGAAAGAGATCTTTGAGACATTAGCTATTGCGGATATACAAGCAGCAGCAGATGTGTTGCGCTCTGTCTATGACAGTACAGCCAAATATGATGGGTATGTCAGTATTGAAGTCTCGCCAGACCTAGCCTATGATACAGAAGCAACCATTGCTGAAGCCCGTAGACTTTGGTCTGCCGTAGATCGCCCGAATTTGATGGTCAAAGTGCCAGCAACGCAAGCCGGTGTTCCTGCAATTCGGCAGCTTATTAGTGAAGGAATCAATATCAACGTTACGCTCATTTTTGGACTAGAACGCTATGCAGAAGTAAAAAATGCGTACATTCAAGGCTTGGAAGATCGCCATGCTAATGGCCAGCCCATCGATCATATAGCATCCGTTGCCAGCTTCTTCATTAGCCGAGTCGATGTCAACATCGATGGTCAACTAACGGAGCAAATCAGCGCAAATGAAGATCAATCGGCCAACGTAAAGCCGCTACTCGGTCGCGCGGCCATTGCCAATGCCAAATTAGCCTATGCTCAATTCCAGGAAAAATTCGGCCAGACAACCCCTAACGTGCGCTGGAGCAAATTAGAGGCTCAAGGAGCTCAATTGCAGCGTCCTCTCTGGGCAAGTACGGGGACCAAGAATCCGGAGTACTCCGATGTCCTCTATGTTGATACGCTCATTGGACCTCATACAGTGAATACAATGCCTCCAAGTACGTTAGATGCATTCAAAGATCACGGAAGCGTAGCCAAGACAATTGATCAAGATCTGCCATCAGAGCAGGCCATCATCCAAGCGGTAACGGATGCGGGGATCTCTTTGGAGGAGGTTACCGAGCAGCTAGAAAAAGAAGGGGTCAAAAAATTTGAAGATTCGTTTGTCCAGCTTCTTGGTGCCATCAATGAAACTCGCGAAAAGCTGGTTGTAGCGTAAGTTCTACTCAATTCTGTACTTGTTAAGATTTGCTTCGCTTCAAAAATTCGGCGAATTCAGCCGGGTCTAAGCCCTTTTTAACAGGGCTGGACCCGGTTGTTTTTATTATATCGGGTTGTGTATCCTGTTGATCATTTTGTTGTAGAAAAGGCTGGTTTAGGTCACTATCTTCTATGATTTCAAGGTCCTGATCGATTTGAGGGGCATCTGGTCGTTCATGCAGGTGGGACAAAATCGGGGCAATAATGGACAAAATTCCCTCCAGAAATAGATGCGTTGCGGCAGCACCACTGGGTAAATTAATGATCAGGGTACGTCCACGAATACCAGCCATGCTGCGGTCTAACAGAGCCAACTCCGTCTGCTCTGCTGCATAAGCCCGCATGGTTTCCGGCAATGCTGGGAGACAGGTATCTAGCACCGCAAATGTTGCGTCCGGAACAACTTCGCGTCCGCTAGTGCTTGGAGCAGGTAGCGTCCCCCCAATGGTTACTATCAGACCGATTTCCTCTTCATCAGCCCAACGTCGGAGAATCTCCTCAATCCAGTTTCGTTGGCTCTGAGCAAAAGTCTCTTCAACAATCACGGCACCAGGCAAGTGAGAACGTAATAGGTTTCGCACTTCCAGAATCGCTCGCTCGTCCCAATCAGGAATGGATAAAATACCGGTGCGGATAATCATAAGAGTATGGAAAATAAAAAGACCTTCAACTCTCAACCACTGCAGGGCTAAAAGTCGAAGGCTTTCTATAGTATATTGCAAATAATCAGAGCATAGCTGGAGACTTCTCCAGATACATGTTAACGCTTCGTATACTGCTTAGCCTTACGGGCGCGCTTTAAACCTGGCTTTTTACGCTCTTTTTCGCGAGAATCTCGGGTCAAAAACCCAGCAGCCTTGAGAGATGGTCTCAAAGCACTATCAAGCTCGCACAAACCACGCGAAATACCGTGGCGTACAGCCGAAGCCTGTCCGGAATCCCCGCCTCCCTTTACACGAATGCTAATATTGTAGGAGTTTTCTGTCCCCGTCAAAACCAAGGGTTGTTTTAAAATCATACGGTCCAGCGAACGCCCAAAGTATGTTTCCATAGGCAACTCGTTTACAACTATCTCACCTGTCCCTGGATAGATACGAACACGAGCAGTGGATGATTTTCGTCGACCAATCGTCTCTATATATTCAGCCATTATTTCCTCAGACTCTTCTTAGAATTCAAGCACTTTGGGCTTTTGCGCGCTATGGGGATGATCAGATCCTGCATAAATGCGTAGCTTCTTCATTTGAGCACGACCTAGCTTATTTTTAGGGACCATGCCCTTTACAGCCTCAAAAAGAACACGATCTGGAAACCGCTCTAGCTGTTCACGCATTGTACGGCTTCGAATACCGCCTGGGTAGCCCGAGTGTCGATAATAGTTAACACTATCCAACTTAGAACCCGTTACGTGAATACGTTCACAATTTGTTACTATCACAAAATCGCCTACGTCCACATGTGGTGAAAAAGTAGGTTTATGTTTACCCCGTAGAATTTTTGCGATTTCAGAAGCCAAGCGTCCTAGCGTCATACCGGTCGCATCAACGACCCACCATTCTCGCTCGGCTTTAGCGCTTTCAGCGGTTGGACTAAACGTCTTCACACGCGATTCTCCTCTGCTACAAATATACTTCGCCAGAAAAGTCTTGTCCCGACTCTTGCCCAATCTACTCTGGAAAATCCCGAAAAGGGAGGACAGAACTTTTCTGGCCATCTATAAAGTCGTTATTGTTTACGAAAATAAGTTTGGGTAGTCTGGATATTCTACGTATTCCAGAAACAATCCATTAGGTGGTGCTGGTGGTGCCGACAGCCTTCGATCACGCGTCTCAATTGCGCAATGGAATTTTTCTAGCGACCAATGCCTACGTCCAACCTCTAATAAAGATCCAGTGAGATTACGCACCATTTGACGCAGAAAAGCATTCGCAACTATCGTAAAAACACACCGGTTTCTCTGGCTATTCTGCAAAGGATGTAGGTCTGTGTTGACGCACTGAAATTCAGCTTTGCGAATCGTTCTAACGGTATTAACGCCATGAGGAGGATGACCAAATGTGGCAAAATCCTGAGTACCGATTAAAAGCTTAGCTGCATCTTGCATCGCCTGCACATCCAATGATTTAGGAACAAATAGCGCATACCGATCCGATAATGGTGAATAAGAAGGCAAGGAATTGTATTCCTCCCTTTGTTCCCATTCTATAAAATATCGGTATGTACGAGATTTGGCACTAAACCTCGGGTGAAAATTCTCAGGGGCTGCAGCAATTTTTTGAACAACGATTGATGAAGGCAAATGAGCATTCCATGCTCGCTGTAAATTCTCTATAGGATGCTTCCAAGGTACAGAAACTGTAACCACTTGACCCCGAGCATGAACACCACTATCTGTTCGTCCCGAGCCAGCAAGCCGATAGAGAGAACCTGTAATCTTGGATAAAGCTAACTCCAAAGAGCCTTGAATCGTGGATGCGTTATTTTGAACCTGAAAACCAGCGTAGTCAGTACCATCATAGGCAACCAATGCCGCAACATGAAGCGTATCTGCAGACACTTGTACTTTATAGTGGTTACTCTAATTCGGAATCAACCAATTCCAGAATGACCATTTCAGCAGCATCACCAAAGCGTTTACCAATTTTTACCATTCGGGTATAGCCCCCTCTACGATCAACATAACGAGGTGCTAAATCGTCAAATACTTTTTTAGCAATATCCTTATCATTTAGATAAGCTACAACCTGTCGTTGGGCATGAACCCGATTCCCATTTGTAGCCAAACCACGCTTTGCTTTTGTGATCAATTTTTCAGCATCAGAACGGATGGCACGGGCCTTTGCTTCAGTCGTTCGAATACGTTCGTAGACAAAAAGATCTTTAATGAGATTTCTAAATAGCGCTTTACGATGACTCGTATCGCGGTTAAGTGTACGTCCTGATATTCGATGTCGCATAATTACGTCCTAAACCAAATCGTGAAAAGGAATTACCAAAAACTCTCTATGTAGCTATTCATCCCAAGATGTACAAACGGAAGGCTAAGCAACTTCTTCTTCAGTTGTACCGCCCTCAGTCCCGGCCTGATAATTCATGAAGGGTGTCAGGTCGACGCCAGGAACGTTAAAGTAGCCCTTCTCGTGAAGGCGTTCAACAAGCTCATCCAAAGATTTCTTTCCGAAATTACGGATGGCAAGCATCTCTTCCTCGCCTTTTTCCATACGCTTGAGGATCTCGCCAACTTTCGTGATACCGGCCCGCTTCAAACAATTATAAGCACGTACCGTAAGCTCTAACTCCTCAATTGGCGCATCAGCAACCCGGCTTGGGATGACGTCTTCATCCGGTTCTGGCTGTTCAACAACAACCGTTTCAGCACCAGCAAGAAGAGTTAAATACTGTACCAAGATGTTGGCAGACTTACGAACCGATTCCTCAGGATGAATTGTCCCGTCAGTCCAAACTTCTAAGTTAAGCTTATCATAGTCTGTTTGTTGCCCAATACGAGTACGCTCAACCTTATAAGCGGCCTTCTTGATTGGGCTAAAGAGAGCATCAACGGGTATTTCGCCAAGAGGCAACTTTGCACGCTCTTCAGCAGGACTGTATCCACGTCCTGGTTCGACAACCATCTCAATATCAAGGTCAACGTCGTTAGAATCAGCAGTTAGCAGATAAAGGTCAGGATTTACAATCTCTACTTCTGGAGGACAAACCAAATCCCCAGCAGTCACAGGTCCTTCGCTTGTTATCTCAACATGAATACGTATCGGTTCTTCGCTATGGCATTTCAGTCGAATCTGTTTAATATTTAATATTAGCTGGGTTGTATCTTCACGCACCTCAGGAATAGCAGAAAATTCATGATGAATACCGCTAATTCGTATCGAGGATACTGCTGCACCTGTTAAACTAGATAGTAGAACCCGTCTTAGAGAATTGCCGAGTGTAATTCCGTAACCGCTTTCCAGAGGACTAATAATAAAATGTCCATAATTTTGAGAAAGCGCTTCAGTTTCTATCTTCGGCATTACCATATTAAGCAACGGTAATCCCTCCCTGTTGTGGACATATCCAGAATAAAAGTTATCCTGAAAATATGTAAATCTGGTTCATCTGCCCAAAACTATCAACCTTAGGGCTCCTCGACCGAACCCCTTCAACAACCGTTTAGATTTTATCGAGCAGAAACCAATAAAATATTTTTCGCTCATCAGATAAAAGGTTATACTGCGGTCGTTTGGGAACGGATCCGAGTATAGATGAGATATATTCTTAGCGACTGTTGTAATATTCAACAATCAATTGTTCGTTCAGAGGAATCTCAACATCCTCTCGCCCAGGCTCAGTAACAACCGAACCACTCAAATTTGCGGAATTCAAGTTAAGCCAATCTGGCGATTTATGTCCCCCCTGCAAAACCTGAGAGCGTTCTTTGAAATATGTCTTAGACCCACTTGTTCCGCGTACAGTGACGACATCACCCACGTTCATTAAAAACGATGGGATGTTCGTCTTGCGACCATTTACTTCAAAATGGCCATGACGCACCAACTGTCGAGCCTGTGGCCGACTCTCTGCAAAGCCTAACCGATAAACAACATTATCCAGTCGGCTTTCAAGTAACATAAGCAAATTGGTGCCGGTCAAACCCTTACGTCGGCTTGCTTCCTTGAAATAACGTCGAAATTGTTTTTCCATTACGCCATAAATACGACGTGCTTTTTGCTTTTCGCGCAGTTGAGTACCATAGTCTGACATCTTTCGTCTAAATGCAGCCTGACGACCGTGATCGCCTGGCGGATATGCCCGACGTTCGATCGCACACTTTGGGCTAAGGCAACGCTCACCCTTCAAAAATAGCTTTTCGCCTTCCCGGCGACATAATTTACATACGGCATCTGTGTGTCTTGCCATCATTCCCCCAGATTCTGAGAAGATATATTGAGCATAGAAAAACTAGCTTCGGCTTTATACTCGCCGTCTCTTAGGAGGACGACAACCATTGTGCGGCAAAGGTGTAATATCCGTAATGGATACAACCTGAATTCCTGCGGCCTGAACCGAGCGAATAGAGCCCTCTCGACCAGGACCAGGTCCTTTGACATATACATCGACTTCCCGCATATTATAATCACCACGGGCAGCTTCAGCAGCGCGTTGGGCAGCGCGTTGGGCAGCAAATGGTGTTGCCTTACGGCTACCTTTAAAGCCAACAGTTCCACTACTAGCCCATGTTAATGTAGCACCATCCATGTCTGTGATGGTAATAATCGTATTGTTAAACGAAGCATGAATATGTACTTGGCCGCGAGGCACATGCTTTCTTTCTCGCCGTCCCCCTCTACGATCCCGTCTACGCTGCGGTCGTGCCATTATCGTTCCTCACTAGTTTTCCGTTTCATAAAATTCATATTATCCAGGTCTATTACACAGTCCAATTCAAAAATCGGCCACATCGCAGTCAATTCGAAAATCACATTTGTTCCCAGTATTCTAACAGAGGCCAAATAGCAACCTTCAAAGGAAACTGAGTAACAAAAAAAGAAGGTTAAAACGCTCGATAAGCTTACTCAACACTATCATAGTTGATAGGGAAAAATAACCTTTTGCTGGCTATTACCAGCCGCAAGATTATGAATCACACACAACAAAACAACAAATTATTTACGAGCTTTTTTCTTACCAGCAACTGTCTTTTTCGAACCACGCAGAGTGCGCGCATTTGTACGCGTGCGTTGGCCACGGGTTGGCAAATTTCGACGATGTCGTAAGCCTCGATAGGATCCGATCTCCATTAGACGTTTAATATTCATGTTCACTTCACGACGCAAATCACCTTCAACGATGTGGTTTTGGTCGATATACTCACGAATACGTGTCAATTGAGATTCGTCCAGGTCCCTCACTCGAATGTTCGGATCAGTCTCGGTCTCAGACAAAATTTTCTTACTTGTTGTTTTGCCGATCCCATAGATGTATGTCAGTGAGATCTCTACCCTCTTGTCACGTGGGATGTCAACACCTGCAATACGTGCCATCGTTATCTATTCCTTCTATACTATTCGCTATATGGGATGACTATTATATTCAACAAAGTTTCATCAGCAAAGTTGTTCCGAAATAATGAAACCTTGGGGTAACTAACCTTTGCTTCGTCTCACCAGTTAGAAAGCATCGCTGCGAAAGTGCTACTCACCTAGTAAATTCTTCATTGAGAACAACTCTGCTAAAGAACCAGACGATCCAAACAGGGTCTAATTTTCGGCTCAACTATTTGCGGGGCTCAAGGATATACCAACTAAACGGTTAGCCCTGCCGTTGCTTATGTTTTGGATCCGTACATATCACACGAATAACGCCTCGACGTTTAATCACGCGACAATTCTTACACATTTTTTTGACCTAAGCTCGAACTTTCATAATTCTCACCTCCCAATAAATCTTCCTGAGAATAAACGACCCTGCTATATAGCGCCAGGGTTTCGTAATGTTTATCTAAGCTTTAAAGGCACAACTAAATAAGTATACCGCTTTTTTAAGGTATAGTCAATATTTCAGGGCCATTATTTGTAATTGCAACAGTATGTTCAAAGTGAGCTGCTAAACCACGTTTTTTATTAATTACGGTCCACTTATCTCTCAAAGTGATTGTTTCATTCGTCACATCCTGGACCATAGGCTCTATAGCTAGCACCAGTCCGGCTCGCAACTCTAGGCTACCATCTAAATCATCTGAAACATAATTTAGAACTTGAGGGGCTTCATGCATATCACGCCCAACTCCGTGCCCCGTATATTCCCGGACAATATAAAATCCGTTTTGTTCAACGTGGCTCTGAACAGCTCGGCTGATGTCAGCAATACGGTTCCCGGAGCTAGCCTGCTCAATCCCTTTAAAAAGGCTCTGCTCCGTTACGTTCATAAGTTCTATAGCATCAGTATGAATATCCCCTACAGCATAACTCCAAGCACTATCACCAATAAAGCCGCGATAACAAGCACCAACATCAATGCTAATAATATCGCCAGCGTTAAGCTTCCGAGATTTTTTGGGAATACCGTGAACAAGCTCGTCATTTACGCTGGTGCAAATATGGGCCGGAAATCCTCGATACCCCTTAAAGCTAGAGGTAGCGTTATATTTGCTCAAAGTCTTTAGGGCAATTTGGTCGAGATCCCACGTAGAAACGCCTGGTTCGATGGCCTTGCGCAATGCGGCATGTACACGGGCAACGATTCGACCCGACTCTCGCATAATCTTTATCTCTTGGGGAGTTTTATAGACTGGTGCCAATCGCTCATTGGTATTCCTAGTACGTTTTTTCTGTAAAAATTTACGTTTTTTGCGTTTAAACATACTCATACCAGGCAAACCCCATTACTCGATCCATCCAAGAGGAATTTTGGCTCGACTAAATTCCCAAGCACTTATACATGTCACCGAGCCGAAAGAAAAACCCTGTACACTAATCCAGACTTTGTCGTCGTATACCTACGCTTTTTCAATTAACTCAATAAGCGATTGATTTACCTCATTAATAGGCAATGAACCATTCAACTCTACCAATAAATCTTTGGCAAAGTAATACCCAATTAATGGTGAAGTCTGCTTATAATATACGTACAAACGATTGCGAACGGTCTCTAACTTATCATCTTCTCTTTGGTACAACTCCCCTCCATCTTCATCACAAATTCCTTCATGTTTGGGTGGGTTATACTTTATATGATAGATAGCGCCACACGTTCGACAGACGCGCCGTCCAGTGATCCGTTCAATAGCCTCTTCATCGTCAAGCTGTATCAAAGGAGTTAGGTGGATACCGCCATAGGGTTCAACCATTTTGTCCAAGGCGCTTGCTTGGGTCAAGCTACGAGGAAAGCCATCAAGAATGGCACCGCTGAGACAATCTTCCTTCTGAAGCCGATCCTCAACCATACGAATTGTTACATCGTCTGGCACTAAATCGCCACGATCCATATAGCTTTTGGCCAATAGGCCAAGCTCCGTTGAGTTTTTCAGATTAAAGCGGAATATATCCCCTGTTGAAATTTGTGGTACCTGTAACTTCTCTTCTAACAGACGTGCTTGCGTACCCTTGCCCGAACCGGGCACGCCCAAAAGAACGATGTATCTTCGCGACATTACCGAATGAACCCTTCATAGTTACGCATCATCAACTGTGCTTCGATCTGTTTCATTGTATCCAAAACCACACCAACGACAATGAGAAGCCCCGTACTACTAATGATTAGCGTATTGTAATTGGTGAGTGCACCTGCTCCATCAAAGAGAACATTCGCGATAAGGCCTACAAGAAAGGGAAGTACAGCCACAAGACCGAGAAATAGCGCACCAACAAGGGTAATTCGTCCCAAAACACCATTCAAATAAGATTCCGTTCGGGGTCCCGGTCGAATACCGGGGATAAAGCCACCCTGCTTTTGCAACGTTTCGGGCAAATTCTGCTGCCGGAACATTACATCAGTATAAAAGTACGTAAAGGCAACAGTGAGTAGGAAATACAGTAACCAATACCAGCCACTTGCTGGAGTCATGGCCCGGCTAATCACCTCGGCCACACGTCCAAACCATCCTTCATTTTGAACAAAATAGCTCGCAATCGTACCTGGTAGGATTAGCAGGCTATTGGCGAAGATTAGCGGAATCATACCTGCCGTATTCACCCGTAGAGGCACATAGGTACTCTGCCCACCAACCATCATCATTCGATTCCCTCGGGTACTACGAACGCGTTTACCGTATTGAACAGGGATTCTACGCTGCCCTTCCTGAACCCACACAATTAACGCAATCGTTAAAATTGTGACAACGGTAAAAAGAATGAGCATGATGGCATTAGAAGACATGATTCGAATCTGCGATGGAACTGCCGCTAAAATGCCAGCGAAAATAATGAGAGAAACGCCATTGCCTATACCTTGTTCAGTCAAAAGCTGCCCAAGCCAGACAGCAAAGAGCGTACCTGCCGTCATACCAATAATTAACGTTAGAGACCCCAATAATGCGGTGCCACTAAATCCCCAATCGGTCAAAATATTAAATTGCCGATTGAGCAAAGTAGCTTGGGTAATCCCTTGTAGCATAGCAAGCGGCACAGTCATCCAATATGTATACTGATTAATCTGATGGCGTCCTTGTTCCCCTTCTTTACTCAGCTCTTCTAAAGCTGGAACAATAGGGGTTAATAATTGCATAATAATAGATGCAGTGATGTATGGGTAAACCCCCAAAGCCATCACCCCCATTTGAGCGAGACCACCACCACTAAAAAAGTTTAAAAAACTCAGCAAAACGTTTTGATCATCACCGCTAAATGCCTGGGCCAATGCAACCCGATCCACGCCAGGTAAAGGAATATTGGCTGCTAAGCGATATAAAACCAGAATCCCAAACGTAATTAATAGTTTTTGACGTAAATCCGGCAGTCGGAACGCATTTCTTATGGCTTCAAGCATGAAGCATCACTCCTGTCAATGCAATAATACGATTGTTTAGTAAAATGCGGTAGCTGTTCAAGCCATGTAGAGCATCGTATATTTATTCTCTAATGTTAACAATCGCATTGTGTTAGTGCAAAATATCGTCAGAACATACCATTAGGAACGTGGTAAGTTTCGATTCACTTTGGTTGGAATCAGTTCAATCGTACCCCCAGCAGCTTCAATCTTTTCTTTGGCGCTAGCACTTACACGGTGTACTTTAACAGTTAAAGCCTGATTTACTTCACCGCGCCCTAAAATAACAACTGGGTCTTTGCTTTTTCTTAGCAACCCAGCTTTTTGAAGCGTTTCTGGTGTTATCTCGGTTTGGCCAACAAAGCGTTCCGTAACATCATCAAGGTTAACTGGGGTATAATAGATCTTGAACCGATTGTTGAAACCGCGCAACTTGGGTAATCGCTTCACAAGCGGAAGTTGACCACCTTCAAAACCAAGGCGAACACCACCACCGGAACGAGAATTTTGCCCCTTGGTACCTCGCGTACTAGTTTTACCTTTGCCAGAACCAGTTCCGCGACCTACTCGCTTGCGCTTCTTAGTAGACCCTTCAGCGGGACGCAGGTCATGTAATTTCATGATAGAATTCCTTTATGTATCATGTAACGTGTCTTTGGCAGATCACTTTGTCGGCCATGCACAATTTTTACGTTTATGCTTCGCTCACACTGAGCAGATGAGAAACCTTACGCAACATTCCTCGGATAACTGGCGTATCATCCTGTTCAACCGTTTGGTTTAACTTTCGTAGTCCAAGCGCTCGGACAGTTCCTTTTTGGCTTTTGTTGTATCCAATAGGGCTCTTTACTAATGTGACTTTCAATTTCTTAGCCATAAGCCTCTTCCTTATGCCAGAAGGGAGCAATACGCTTTGGGTTGATTCCCCTTCGCTCAGCTTCTATTTTGTAATCCTGAAGTTCTTGCAGGCCTGCAAAGGTTGCTTGCACCACATTTAAGATATTGTCACTTCCCAATGACTTACTTAAAATATCCTTAACACCACAAGCCTCAACCACGGCACGCACACCTCCGCCGGCAATTACACCCGTCCCAGGACTGGCTGGCTTTAATAATACCTTACCTGCACCAAACCGAGCATTGATTGGATGGGGAATGGTTGTACCCAACAAAGGAATGCTCACCATCGTTTTACGAGCGCTCTCAGAGGCCTTGCGAATTGCATCAGGAACTTCCCGCGCTTTACCGACCCCAACGCCAACGCGTCCTTTCTGATCGCCAACAACCACAACGGCGCGAAAGGCAAAACGGCGTCCACCTTTGACAACTTTTGCCGTACGTGCAATGTGAACTACACGCTCATCTAATTCCTCGCGATCATCGTCGCGATCTTTACGTCTTTCTCGTCTTTCTCGCCGCGCCATATTTCACTCCAAGTATCTCTAATTATACAGGGTTCCGTTTGAAGCCGTATTTTGGTCTTTCTGGTAGGATATTAGAAAGCTACGGTTTTCAAAACAACCGCAGTTTAGCATGTCCATAGACTAGAAAATCAGTCCTGCCTCTCGGCTACCATCGGCTAAGGCTTTAATGCGACCATGATATGGAAAACCGCCTCGATCAAACACCACGCGCTCAACACCTTGTTCTTTTGCTCGTTCGGCAATAGCCATCCCAACGCTCTTAGCCTGCTCTTGTGGCTCTTTTTCACTTAGTTCACTGCGCAAATTGCGATCAATTGTCGAAGCAGATACCAATGTTAATCCTTTTTCGTCATCAATAATCTGCGCATATATATGTTCATTGCTACGAAAGACGGCCAATCTTGGGCGCTCTGTTGTTCCATGAACTTTTTTTCGTACGCGTCGCTGACGTAGTCTACGCAACTGTACGCGGTTTAGCTTCGCCATAATTTTAAGATCCTTAATCCAGATTATACTGAGATCACTTTAAAGAACGAGTCCTTAATAACTTGCACATTTCGTCCGGATATCATCCTTTAAATAACCAAGCCATTTCCGTTCCTGAAAACTGTGGTTCTCATTACGAATGTTTCTGAGTGAACAAGCCACGGTCTTCAAATAGAAATGAGTATAATCGTTTATGCTTTACCAGACTTCCCAGCTTTGCTGCGAACATATTCACCCTCGTATCGGACCCCTTTCCCCTTATACGGTTCAGGCGGACGAGCTTTACGAATAACCGCCGCAATTTCGCCTACGGCACATTTATCGATCCCGCTAATGGAAAAAGAGCGACCATCCTTGGCCACTTCAAATTGCATATCAGGCGAGGTCGGGGCAAACTCAACTGGATGGCTTTTACCAACAAGGAGTACTAGATTTTTGCCCTTCTGCTCGGCACGATAGCCGGTTCCTTGAATTTCCAGTCGGCGTGTAAACCCCTGTGTAACACCTATAACCATGTTGTTTATCAACGCTCTGGCTAATCCATGTTGTGACCGATGATGCCGAAGATCGGTAGGTCGCTTGACAATTAGCTCCCCATTTTCCTGAAGAATATCTAAATCAGGGCTAACTTGTTCACTCAGTGACCCTTTGGGACCTGTTACAGTAACTCTATTACCTTTATCAATGTCAACTTTCACACCATTGGCAATCGGTATTGGCTTTTTTCCTACACGAGACATAATTCCCAATCCTTTGTGATCGTTCCTTACCAAATATTGCAGATAACTTCTCCGCCAACTTTTTGACGGAATGCCTGACGACCTGTTAACAGGCCTTTCGGCGTTGAAATAATATTAATTCCTAAGCCACTGCGTACCCACGGAATTTCCCGATAACCAACATAAACACGCCGTCCGGGCTTGCTAATCCGCTCTAAACCCGTAATAACAGGTTTACGGCGACCAGAATATTTGAGGGAGAGTACTAAGTTCGGTTGAGGGCTTTCATTACCTACATGATAATCGGCAATAAAGCCCTCTTCTAACATAATCTTCGCAATGCCCTTCTTAATCTTAGAACTAGGCATAGCAACTTGCCGATGAGCAATCATCCCTCCATTACGGATACGTGTCAGCATATCAGCAATTGGATCAGTTAACATATTTAAGCTCCTACTTTACTCTTGCAACCTTCTAGTATGTCTACACTTAATCAAAGTATCTATAAAAGTTATTGACTAGAAAATTGTAGTTAGTAACCGCCAAAGCTGCATTCTCCTACCAGCTCGATTTTACGACACCGGGTAGATTACCGGCAAGGGCCTCCTGGCGGAAACAAATTCGACACAAACTAAACCGCCGCATATAACTACGTGGTCGCCCACATATTTGGCAACGATTCCGTATCTGCACAGCGTGCTTTCTTTTTGATTCACGTGCAACCATTGATTTCTTTGCCACATTACCTCCTAAGTCAAGAGCGCTTGAAGGGCATACTCATCAAAGATAGTAACCTTCTCGATTCTTCGTCCGTTTGTGCACTTGTTACAATTGTTATTTCTAGCCCGCGAATTTTATCAATATTGTCATAATCTATCTCAGGAAAAACCAATTGTTCTCGCAGGCCGATACTATAGTTACCACGTCCATCGAAAGAATCAGGCGAAATTCCTTGAAAATCTCGCTGCCTAGGTAAAACAACATTAATCAAACGATCAAGAAAATCCCACATTCGGTTACTCCTAAGCGTAACCATGATACCGATGGGCATGCCTTCACGAAGTTTGTATGTTGCAATAGCCTTGCGAGCACGAGTCACAACTGGTTTCTGCCCTGTCATGATCATCATATCAGTTGTAGCAGATTCAATAGCCTTGCTATTGGTTAACGCCTCCCCCAAACCGATATTAACCGAAATCTTTTCGATCTTAGGAACCTGCATGACGTTCTTGTAATTAAACTCCTTCACCATTGCAGGGACAAATTCTTCCATATATTGCGCTTTTAAACGCGGTGTTGGTCGGGGGGTTGAATTATTTTCGCTCATTTTAAACCCTTTATCCTGTCATAGTCCGTCGGTAAAATTTTCTCCCGACTTTTGTCCAGTTTAGCCCAAAGTGTCCAGAAAATAGAGCGTATCCCCACTTTCATGAGAGCAAGTTCCGTCTACACGGAAACATTAGCCTATCTGGCCATCTATGCAGGCTAGTGGCATTACCTCTACTCGCCTGGCTTAGGCAACGGTTGACCGTTTTGACGATCAATACGTGTCTTTTCACCGTTGGAGGCCACTTCGTACCCCACACGGGTTGGACCACCATTTGAACCAACCAACGCAACATTGCTAATGTGTATAGGCGCTTCTCGTTCAATAATACCGGTTTGGGTGCTTACACGTCCCGTCCTACGTTGATGCTTGGTGACCATGTTCACCCCGGCGACAAGTACATAGACGCGATTGGGATCATAAGATCCATCAGGGTTTCGTTTGCGGATTACTTGCTGTACTTCGCCTTGAATCCCGCTATCTTCGCCTGAAATAACTTCTACCTGGTCACCCTTTACTATTTTTACCTTCATGCAATTCTTCCCCAGATCATTTAGAGGACTTCTGGCGCAAGTGACACAATACGCATATATCCACTATCACGTAACTCGCGGGCCACTGGTCCAAAAATACGCGTTCCACGTGGGCTACGATTGTCATCAACAATTACGGCTGCATTTTCGTCAAAGCGAATATAGCTGCCATCAGCTCGGCGCAATTTTCGCTTAGTGCGTACGACAACGGCTTTGACAATTTCGCCTTTTTTTACATTTCCGCCTGGGGAAGCTGATTTTACTGTTGCCACAATCTGATCACCCACACCCGCATACCGTCGAACGCTTCCCCCTTTAACACGGATCGTCAATAACTCTTTGGCACCGGTATTATCCGCAACTTTAAGTCTACTTTCTTGTTGAATCATATTATCCCTCTAGATAGCTGGGTGTAAATCTTTGTACTAAATACTCATAAGATTTACTAAACAATTTCAGGGCGCTCAATGATCTCTTCCACAAAGAAGCGTTTCTCTTTGCTTACCGGTCGGCATTCACGAATCCGTACAACATCGCCTTCCTGCGCGTCATTATTCTCATCGTGCGCTTTATACTTTTTGTTAACTTTTACAATTTTCCCGTAAAGCGGATGTTGGGTAACCCGCTGTATCGTTACAACAACTGTCTTATCCATCTTATCACTCGTTACACGACCGATAAGTGCTTTCCGCTGTTCTCGCATATTGCTTATTCCCCCTAGACAGCTAGTTGAGCAAACTCGCGCTCACGTAGAATTGTCTTAACACGAGCAATCTGGCGGCGAATCAGGCCAACACGGGCAGGATTCTTCAACTGGCCGCTGGCCTTTTGAAAACGCAAATTAAAGAGCTCTTGGTACGAATCGTCTAATATATTCGCTAACTCAGCATTTGTTCTACTACGTAATTCGTTCGCATTCACGACTCACCTCAATAACTAAAGTAATGGCCCTGCACAATTCGTACTTATTAATTAGCTTTTAATAAAGGCCTTCTCAAACTATCCCTTGAGAGGATATCAGAAAAGCAAAGAGTAACTTATCACCCTGAAGCACAAAGGGAGCTTGGCACTACTAACGAGGCTTCAAATAAAACCCAGGCGTCAACACCCGATTCCCAAATAACAAAATTCGAGAAGGCATCAGGAATGACAAATCTCGGAATTTATCAATCAGCCAACCTTAATATTTACACTCCAGCACTGTCACGAGAGACGAATTGTGTACGGCAAGGTAATTTATGAGAAGCCAAACGTAAGGCCTCACGGGCATCGGCCTCCGGAACACCAGCCATTTCAAAAAGCACACGACCAGGCTTAACTTTGGCAACATGATGCTCTACGTTGCCTTTACCAGAACCCATTCGAGTTTCGGCGGCACGCTTAGTATATGGCTTATCGGGAAAGATACGAATCCAAACCTTCCCGCCACGACGGATGTAACGCATAATGGCACGGCGGGCTGATTCGATCTGCCTACTGGTAATATAGTGACCGTCTAAGGTCTGCAAGCCGTAGGTACCAAAGGCAATCTGATTTCCTCTTTGGGCTAAGCCCTTGTTTCGTCCACGCTGCTGTTTACGAAACTTCGAACGTTTTGGCATTAACATAGTACTCTTCTCCAGATTCTAATTCGCCTCTGCTGCCAAGCGATCTTGGAACTCTTCACCTGGCAGAATTTCACCGTGGTAAATCCAAACTTTAATACCGGTGACGCCAAACGTCGTATTGGCCTCAGCTGTGCCATAATCAATATTAGCACGCAATGTATGACGAGGGATTCGGCCATCACTAACCTTATCTACGCGCCCCATATCACTGCCACCCAATCGACCAGAAACAGCAATCATTATACCTTGCGCACCGGCACGCATTGATTTAACAACGGCCTGTTTCATTGCACGTTTCCAGCTAATTCGACGTTCTAGCTGCTCTGCAATGCTTTCAGCCACAAGCCGTGAATCTAGTTCTGGCTTCGTAATCTCACGAACATCAATTTTGATTTTCTTTTGCGTTAAATTCTGCAGTGAAACACGGAGCTGATTTACGCTTTGTCCCTTTTTGCCAATAATGACACCAGGACGCGCCGTATCGATAATCACATGAACCTGATTAGGCTGACGTTCTATTTCAATACTGCTAATCCCAGCCTTTGGCAATTCACCCCGAACAAGATTACGGATTGACCGATCTTCACCAAGTTGCTCGGTATAAGTTCGGCCCGTAGCAAACCAACGACTCTTATGTTCTTTAATTATTCCTAAACGAAAACCTATCGGATGTACTTTTCGGCCCAAGTGATTTCCTCCTATTCAAAATACCAACATTGTTCGTCCAATCTAATCAAAACGTTCTTCTAAGACAACCGTAACATGGGAAGAACGACGAATCCACGGCTTAAATCGACCTCGAGCACCAAACCGACGCCAACGGCGACGCGGTGCTTCATCTGCATAAATTTCAGAAATATACATGTCATCAGGATCTAAGCCAAAATTTTCTGTTGCATTTGCAAGAGCACTCTTGACGGTTTTGTAAACAATTTTGGCAGCCGACTGAGGCATGTATTGAAGAATATCCATTGCCTCTTGGGCCTGCCGACCTCTCATTTCATTAACCACCAAGCGCGTCTTCTGAGCACTTATCCCAGTGAATTTGCTAACAGCTCGCACGTCCATGCGCTTCTCCTGCCTATTGTTATCAGCTCATGCCCACAAGACTGAACCATTTAAAAGTCTGGGGTTCGTTTGAAATCCCAAACTACCTCCATTGAAAGGTAGAGTTTGAGTTCCCTGCCCACAACGTTTACAACCGCTCAGCCACTCATAGAGCTTTTCGGTTATTCCATGTAAGCTATCAACATCTACCTACAATTTAGAATACCTATTAAAGCTTTTCCAAAAACTGCGTTTATAAAAGAACAGTCGCTTATTTAAACTTAACGGGAACGCGACCCTTTTTCTGATCGAATATGCCCGCGGAAGGAGCGCGTTGGCGCAAACTCACCCAATTTGTGGCCAACCATGTTTTCGGTGATATAAATCGGAATATGGCGGCGGCCATCATGTATGGCAATCGTATGGCCAACAAATTGGGGGAAAATTGTAGAAGCACGAGACCATGTCCGTATGACTTTGCGATCACCAGCGCTGTTCATCTTTTCAACTTTTTTCAGCAATTTAAGATCCACAAAAGGACCCTTTTTCATTGAGCGAGACATCCGTCCACCTCCGATATCTGATTCCGTACATAAACGGCTTGATGAGTCATCAATAGACCGTAATGAGAAATTTTTTCGTTTCTAATTTAGCCCGATACTGGATATGGCACAGCACCCTAGAGCAGTTACTTTCTTTTGGTCCCCCGCCGAACAATGAATCTATCGGTACGTTTATTTCGTCGGGTCTTCTTACCCAAAGCTGGTTTACCCCACGGGGTCTTTGGGCCGGGCATACCGATTGGCGAACGCCCTTCACCGCCACCATGAGGATGAGAAGCAGGATCCATGGCTACACCACGAACAGATGGGCGCTTACCCAACCATCGCTTACGCCCTGCCTTTCCTATATTCAAGTTGCCGTGATCAGGATTGGATACCTGCCCAATGGTAGCCAAGCAATCCATGCTAATGTATCGCACCTCGCCACTCGGCAAACGAACTTGAGCCATTGTACCTTCTTTGGCCATAAGCTGAGCCGAATTCCCAGCACTACGGACCAGTTGCCCACCTCGGCCGGGATATAGTTCAATATTATGAATCAGCGTACCTAATGGTATACTGCGAATTGGCAGTGCATTCCCTGGCCGAATTTCGGCATCGGGTCCTGACATTAATTCATCACCAACTTGAAGACCAACAGGGGCTAAAATATAGCGCTTTTCCCCATTTGAAAACATAAGAAGGGCAATACGAGCACTACGGTTTGGATCATACTCGATCGACAAAACTTTACCAGTTACGCCAAAATTATCTCGCCGGAAATCGATAATCCGGTATCGACGCTTGTGGCCTCCACCTCGATGTCGAACGGTGACGACGCCGCGATTGTTACGCCCGCCCCGCTTTCGTAATGGTGCAAGCAATGAACGTTCGGGCTTAGTTCGAGTAATTTCATCATACGTGGAAACGCTCATATTGCGTCGTCCAGGCGAAGTTGGATTATATACTTTGACAGGCATGGCTGTTTCCTAAAATCTCAATATTTCGGACGACAATTTAGAATTTGCGTCAAATCATCATGATCAATTCTAAATTGTCAGTCATGTTTCAAGTATCGGAGAGCTACTTTTTATCTGCTTAAACCACAAACTATACACCTTCGAATAACTGAATTGTATCCCCGGGTGCAACATCAACAATCGCCTTCTTCCATTTAGATTTACGAATCCCAACGCCCCGTCTTGTTCGACGAGTCTTGGCAGGCATAATCATTAGGCGGACGCCCTGTACGGCAACGCCAAACGTCTCTTCGATAGCTTGCGCAACCAGCAGCTTATTGGCACGCATATCTACTTCAAAGGTATATTTGTTGTCGTTATCCGACATGATCATGGTCTTTTCAGTAAGAATGGGTCGTTTCAATACTTCGTAAATGTGCATAGTTTACTCCTCGGCGGATGTACTGGAGTTATCGTTGCTAGCTTCATGGTCTTCAGATTTTGCAGCGCTGGGTTCACCATCTGGTTCATCTGACGGCTCCCCATCTTCCATGGATGACACCGGCTCCTCAATACCCTCTGAATCATTGTCTATTGTGTCAGTGACATCGGAAGCTTCTTCAGGTTCGTCAATTAATTCATCATGCCCAGTATAGCCATCCACAGAAAGCCAAGCCTCAATATAAGCAACTGCGTCAGATGAAACGACCACCGTGTCATAACCAAGAAGATCACGGATATTCAGATAAGCCGCATTTAAGGTCTTTACCTGAGGTAAATTATTTGCGCTGCGAACAAGAGCCATATCGCGTTCTGCCATAACCAGCAGCACAGTTTCATGTGCCACATCCAAAGCACTCAGAATGCGAACCATTTGTTTAGTTTTTGGGGTCTCCATAGTCAGGTTATCGACAATGACAATCTGACCTGCGGTAGCCTTTACACTTAAGGCACTCCGTAAGGCGCTACGCCGCATCTTGCGTGGCATCGACTTAGTATACTTACGAGGTTGTGGCCCAAAGACCGTTCCACCTCCAACCCAGTTTGGCGCACGGGTTGACCCTTGTCTTGCCCTTCCAGTACCTTTTTGACGCCAAGGTTTACGTCCACCACCGCGAACTTCGCTTCGTCCCTTGGTCTTATGCGTTCCCAATCTGGCATTGGCCAACTGTCGCACAAGTGCCTGATGCATTAAAGTTTTATTTACCGGAGCTGAGAATACTGAATCATCTAAATTCACTTCACCAATCTGATTTCCGGTAAGGTCTTTCATTGTAACCAACATCGTCAAATCTCCAGATTCTTATGACGTCTAAAAGGAATCCAGCAACATACCCGAATCCCGCCCTAGTTATTCTCAGTAGACCACAGCATCACACCCGTATATGGAAGACAGCTCTATCCATCCGATATGACAAAATCAAACTCATCATGATCGACTGATTCTATTAAGTTCACACGACTAGATACAATTAACATAAACATATATTGGACACAGACATACCAGAGGCAAATTAAAGCCGGGAGGGCCTCTTTACTCAAAGTACAGATGGTATAACTTGTCACCGATTTAGAAGAGCCAATGATATGTTTTCCACTAGCTAACTAATGGAATATGGGTTTCACAGACACAAATACGTGTGAACACATAACCCAAACAGCAGGTAACATATCATTCCCTAGGCACGGTATATTTCAAACCTAGCCTATGTCAATTGTATCAGTATTGGTGTAGTATACGATTTTTAACGATTGCGAGGGAGAAACGACGCAATCTACCGCTTTTTTACTGCTTCCGTAACAAGAATAAGCGCACCCTTTGGACCAGGAACCGAACCTCTGACTGCCAGAAGATTTCTCTCTGGATCAACCAAAGCAACTTTCAAATTTTGAGTTGTAACCTTTCGGTTCCCCATCTGTCCTGGGGCCTTTGCTCCGGGGAACGTGCGACCTGGGGTTGTACCTGCACCACGGGAACCTGTTGCACGATGGCGATCAGACTGACCGTGTGTTTTGGGGCCACCGCCGAAACCATACTTTTTAACAACACCGGCAAAGCCCTTACCCTTTGATATGCCACTCACATCGACAAAATCGCCTTCAGAAAAAACATCTGCCTTAAGAACATCACCCAAGGAATGCCCTGGTTCGCTATTTAAACGCAATTCTCGCAGGCGACGAAGGGGAGGCGCACCAGCCTGCTGCAAATGACCAAGTTGACCTTTCGTTAGCTTACGCTCAACGACTTCATCAAAGCCAATTTGCACGGCATTGTAACCATCGGTTTCAGCTGTTTTGATTTGGGTTACGTAACAAGGTCCAGCTTCGATGACCGTAACAGGCACGACCGCGCCATTCTCATCGAAAAGCTGGGTCATTCCAACTTTTTTTCCTAATATGCCTCGCATCTCAACCTCCCAGGACTGTCGGTTGGCATTCTTAATTTAAAAGAGCCAAGGCCTCATCATCCTGCATTGAATTAGTTCAATATTTAATTCGTTTAAGCCATTACTATCGTTCTTCAATACACCAATTGAAAGTCTAGCAATTATGGATAATAGATCGCATCAAAGCTTAATTTCAATATCCACACCTGCTGGTAAATTCAAACGAGTCAAATTCTCAATGGTTTTACTACCTGGTTCAACCACATCTATTAATCGCTTATGGGTTCGAACCTCAAACTGTTCTCGGCTATCTTTGTCAATAAAAGTAGCCCGCATTACCGTAAATTTTTCTATACGTGTAGGCAAAGGCACAGGACCCACAACTTGAGCACCGGTGCGTTCTGCTGCATCCACGATCTGCTTTACAGAAGCATCCAGCACACGATGGTCATATGCCTTAAGTTTTATTCTAATCCGCTGCTTCGCCATCTACGCCCCTCAATGTATGCTGGACACCATATAATTCGTCATATGGGAAATGAAAAAGAGGGAGGAGATCAGAGCCGATCCTCCCTCAAAAACCGTTACTCCAAAATTTCAGTAATAACCCCAGCGCCAACGGTTCGTCCCCCTTCGCGGATGGCGAAGCGACTACCAGTCTCCAAAGCTACCGGTGAAATCAACTCAACCTTCATGTTGATGTTATCACCTGGCATAACCATCTC